>NZ_JBITIY010000006.1:0-117540 GCF_044459385.1 Streptomyces sp. NPDC050287
GACGAACCACGCCCATCTCTCCCGCTGCCGACCGGAGTTCATGCCCACCCACCCGAACTAAACGATCACGTTCGGAAAGCGGATGGCGTCTCAGGGCTCCTTACGCCTCATCCAGTACCGCGGTCACCTCATGCCTCTCAGCCCGCCATCAGCGCCGCCAGGGCGCGGTCCATCGCGGCGTTGAACTCTTCCGGCGTCAGCGGCAGACGGGACTTGACGTCCCGACTCCACTGGTCGGCGAGGACCTCGGCGGAGCCCGCCTCGACACCGTCGAGCGCCGCGTCGGCCAGGTCCGACGGAGCGATCTTGTCCACGGGCCAGCCCGCCGTCATGTCGGTGTCGGCCAGGCCGAGATGTACCGCTGTGACGAGCGTGCCCTGCTCGGCGAGCTCCAGGCGGACGCCGTTGGTCATGGCCCAGGCGGCGGCCTTGGTCAGGTGGTAGGCGTTGGCGCCCTTGACCCCGAACCACGACATGGCGGAGAGGACGTTGACGATCGCGCCCCCGCCGTTCCCGGCGAGCGCCGGCGCGAACTCCCGGATCATTCCCAGGTGGCCGAACATGTTGGTCTCCAGCTCGTGCCGCACCGCGTCCAGCGAACCGGTCACCAGGTCGGTCCCCGTACTGATTCCCGCGTTGTTGATGAGTAGCGAGACGTCCGGGGCGGCCTCGGCGGCGGCCCTCACGGATGCGGGATCGGTGATGTCGAGGGGCAGCACCTCGACCCCGGGCAGGTCCACGGTCTCCGGTCGGCGGGCCGTCGCGTAGATCTTGCGGGCGCCCCTTTCGAGCAGGCGCTGGGCGAAGGCGCGGCCCAGGCCGCGGTTGGCTCCGGTGACAAGGGCGACGGAGTTGTTGATATCCATGGCCGGTACGCTAAAACCTGACGCTAGCGTCAGAGGCAAGGGCTGATCGTCAGGGCCAGGGGTGAGAGGAATCACCATGACTGTCACAGTGGCCGCGGCCGAGCGGTTGATCCGCATCGGCGAGGTGGCACGGGGTGCCGGCGTCTCGGTGCGCGCCGTGCGCTACTACGAGCAGCAAGGGCTGCTCACCGCGGAGCGCAGTCCGTCCGGCCAGCGCCTGTACCGGCAGGACGCCATCCCCCTGGTCCGCTTCTTCCAGCAGATGTTCGCCGCCGGCCTCACCAGCCGAAGGATCTCCGAACTCCTTCCGTGCTGGGACTCCGGGCACACCGACGCCGAGCAACGAGCCATGCTGCGAGCCGAGCGCGAGCGCCTCCAGGCCAAGATCGACGACATGCAGGCCGCCCTGGACCACCTCGACGAGGTCATCGCGATCACGGACACGCACCCGTAGACGCGGTCGGCCGGACTTCATTGTTCCGCCACCTTCACCCTGTCGACCGGTGCCGGGCGTGCCGGCCCCGTGAGTCACAGGAACTCGCTCCGGTAGGCCGAGGCCAACTCGGCCGCGCGGCGGCGGCGCTCCGCGAGCTCGTCCTGCGACAGTTGGGGCGGCGGCGCGTCCTTGCCCGCGACGACATCGCCGATGCGCGTGAAGTACTCGTCCTGGCCGGCGGGGGTGCACATGCACAGCATGCGGGCCGGCGCACCCGAAGCGTTGCGGAAGTTGTGGGGCGCGTTGGCCGGGATGTTGACCGTGGACCCTGCCCCTACGGTGTGCTTCTCGCCGCGGAAGGTGAACTCGATCTCGCCCTCGAGGATCGTGAACATCTCCTCGAAGTCGTGCCGGTGCGGCGGCGGGCCACCGCCGTCGGGGACGCGCATGTCGATCAGGCAGTACCGGCCGTTGGTCTGCTCGCCGGTGACCAGCATCGCGTACGTGTTGCCCACCAGAGAGATGTACGTCGTGCCGGGGTCGTCGGGGTTCGCCACGGTCAGCGAGCGGGACGGGTCGTCGTCGGGGATCATCGGAATCGTCTCCTTGAATGGTCAGTCAGGTGAGGATCAGGTGCCGGGCGGGACGACGATGACCTTGCCGTGCACCGCGTTTTCGGCGGCCCGGGCGTGCAGCGCCGGCAGCTCGGCCAGCGGCACCCGCTCGGCGACAGCGACGCGCAGCTCGCCGCGGTCGACCAGCGCCACCAGCCGCGCCAACTGCTCGGCGTCGCTGCGGACGAACAGGTCGATGCCCCGCACGCCGCGCTCCTCGTCGGAAGGGGCGGGCATCCACACCGTGGTGTTGACCAGGATTCCGCCCGGACGGATCAGCGTGACGAGCGCGGCGAGTTCGGCCGGGTCGACCGGTGCGAGGTTGAGTGCGAGATCCACCGGTTCGGTCACTGCCGCGCTCACGCTGGTGGTGGTGTGGTCGATGACCTCGTCGGCGCCGGCCGACGTGACCGCCTCGGTGCTGCGCGGGCCGGCCGTGGCGATCACGTGGGCCTCGGCTCCCTTGGCCAGCTGCACGGCGTAGCCGCCGACCGCGCCGCCGGCGCCGTTGATCAGCACGCGCTGCCCGGCCGTCAGCTTGCCGTGGTCGAACAGCGCCTGGTACGCGGTCAGGGCCACCAGCGGCAGCGCGGCGGCGTCGGGCAGGGGGATGCTCTTGGGTGCCGGTGTCAGGACCTCGGCCGGCGCGAGGACGTACTGCGCGGCGGCGCCGGGCTTGTCCATCGGCAGGAAGCCGATGACGTCGTCGCCGACCGCGATGCCGTCCACGCCGTCGCCCAGCGCGTCGACGGTGCCGGCGACGTCTGTGCCGGGAGTGTGCGGCAGCACCACCGGGATGGGGCCGCGCATGAAGCCGCCGCGGATGTTGCCGTCGACGGAGTTGAACGACGTCGCGGCGACGCGGACGCGGACCTCGCCGGCCCCGGGGACGGGCTGCTCCACGTCCTCGTAGCGCAGGACGTCGGGGTCGCCGTACTCGTGGAAACGCACTGCCTTCATTTCGGTTCTCACCTTCACTGCGATCCAATGTGCTTCGAATTCGAAGTACCTGCGATGACGGTACCTCTGCTTCGAATTCGAAGCAAGTGTTGTCGGTCACTGCCGGTGCGAGCGCATCGCCACGGCGAGTTCGGCGGCGGCTCGGTCGATGCAGGCGCGCAGCCGTGCCGCGTCGCTGTGAGCCGTGGCCTGCCAGTCGGCGGGGTCGGCGACGACGACCGTAGGCACGGGGTCGGCGTGCACGCCGGCCAGGCGCCCGCGTAGCACCTGCGCGAGGTCCGGCGGCCGCTGTCGAGTGCCAGCAGCACCGGCATGCCGGAGAGGGCTTCGTCCCCGAGGGCGGCGAAGAACAAGTCGAACACCTCGCTCAGGGAGGCGGCGAGCACCGGGGTCGCCACTACGAGCCCGTCGGCCGCCGCGACCGCCGCGATCGCCTCCCGCAGGTCGAGGCTGACGCGGTCGTGGGCGGAGTGCTGGGCGAGGTCGACCGCCAGCCGGTGCAGCTCCAGCACCTCCACCTCGGCGCGTGCACCACCGGCCGCAAGTGACCGGCACACGGCCTCCGCGACCCAGTCCGCGAGCAAGCGGGTCGGGTGCCCGTAGCCGACGCCGGCGCACAGGACGGCCAAGGACACCGGGCTCCACGCGGCGGTGCTCATCCCGGCATCGTGTGCATGGCTTCCTCCTCGCGGCCGGGCGGTCGCGCCGTCACCGGGGAGGGCCGAGGACGAGGTTGCGCGAGGCAGGGGATGGTCATGGCCGGTCCTCGAGATCCGTGGGCGGCGGCGCCGTCCTTCTGCTCGCAACCCTGCGCCGCACCACTGCCCGATCTCCATGTTCTGCGGTGCTCAGCCGGGCCCAACACTGCCCACACCGTGCGCACGAGGTCACGACATCAGACCCGTGAGACCCTCGCGTCCGGCTCGATTCACCCGGCCGGGATGGCATCGGAACACGCGGAGAAGTCCGGTTCCGGCGCCGCCCGCGGTAACTGGAAGCCGGCACCCCACACCCTTCGAATTCGAAGCAGTAGACTTCGGTCATGCCTGATTCACCGCCGTCGCTCGACCCCGTGCAGCTCGGCGCTTACTTCGACCTCATCGAGGTGACCAGCCGGCTCCGGCACGCCGTCGAGCAGCAGCTGCGCGAGACCGGCGGTCTCAGCTATGTGCAGTTCCAGTTGCTGGCCCGCCTCGGAGACTCGCCGACGGGCAGCCACCGCATGACCGACCTGGCCGACGGCGTCGTCTACAGCCGCAGCGGTCTGACGTACCAGGTGGATCTGCTCGAAAGGGAGGGCCTGGTCGTCCGCGCTCCCTCGCCGGACGACGAGCGGAGCATCACCGTCACCATCACCGATGCCGGGCGCGAGCTGCTTGCGAAGGTGCTGCCGGGGCACGTCGAGGTGGTCAGCGGCCTGCTGTTCGAGCCGCTTTCGCGCGACGACGCCAAGGCTCTCGCCGGCCTGCTGGCGCCGGTGCGCGACCACATGCGCTCGATGCCGTCTCGCTCGGCCGCGCCGCGCCGCCGCAAAGGCGGAGCATAAGGATCCGGCCCAGGCCACGCGGAAGGGACAACGACACGTCCCGCTCATCAACGTGGGGCCAGTGGGAAGAATCCCTGCCGCGCGCCGTGTTCGAGGAAGGCGTGCTGGAGGCGCTGCGCACGTGGCACACCCCACGCGAATTCGCGACCAGCGTCCTGCTGCACTCCCATCTCGTGCCGCCAGGCTCACCCGACCCGACCTCGGACTTGCGCGGTGCCATCACCGCCGCCCTGGACGCGATACAGATCGACCCGGCGGGCGTCAAAGCCCACGAGGCTCTCACCGCCACCTACATCACGGCCTTGCGCACCCACAAGGCCGCCGCCCGGCGACTGGGGGTGCCCTACGGCACCTACCGGCGCCACCTTGCCCTGGCCAAGGCACGCCTCATCGAACAACTGCTGCGTCAACCGGCCACGACATCCACACCGACCCCGGCACACTCGTCTGCGAAGGAGTGAGGGCACCGCAGTACCGCGGGGCAACGTCCTCCGCGAGAAACGCGTACTGCTCCGTGCCCGCGGCAGAAGCTCCCACGAGATCCCGGTGTGCGGGACGAACAGAATGCCCTGGAAGACCAGCCGGTCCGGATGCCGCTTGCGTCCCGGGTGCCGGGTCCTACGCTCGGCCTTGGGTAGCAGCGGCTCGATCACCGCCCACAACTCCTCGTCGACTCCCACGGCTTGACCACCGGCTTGAGCGTCTCCGTTACTCGTCCCGGCCGCGGAACGCCCCGGCCGAGGAGCACGGGAGCGCCGCGAGACCGCGGCATGATCGACCCTGGCGGGCTCCGGGCGTGAGATACGTGCAGGTGCCATGGGTGCCGGAAAGCGTGAGCCTCTTCAGAGGTTCGGCGCGCGGGGCCGGGGTAAGCCGCACCTCACAGCGCTGCCCCGCCGCCCCCTCGGAACCCTCACACCCGCCCCGCGCCACCGCTGAGCGCAGCGTTCCCCGCGGGAAACAGACGTGATGCGACTGGGTAACACCGGCACCGCACGCTCCTAGACATGACCTCGAATACGCGTGTGGTGGTGATCGGCGCCGGCCTCGCGGGCGTCCGTCTCGCCCGGCGGCTCGGCGAGCTCGGCACTCCCGTGACACTCGTCGGCGAGGAGGAGCACCGCCCGTACAACAGGGTCCTCCTGGCCGAGGTGCTGGCCGGACGGTACAACCCCGAGGTGATCGCCCTCCCGGCGCCCGCCTCGCTGACCCGCGCCCGCGTCACCGGCATCGACCGGGACAGCCGGACCGTCGAGTGCGCGGACGGCTCGAAGATCGCATACGACACGCTGGTCCTGGCCACCGGATCCAACCCCGTACTCCCGCCGCTGCGCGGCCTGTTCACCCCCGACCACGTGCTGCCGGAGGGCGTTCACGCCTTCCGCACGATGGACGACTGCCTGGGCCTGTCCAAGGCGGTCCGGCCGGGTGTGAAGGCGGTCGTCATCGGCGGCGGACTCCTCGGGGTCTCGGCGGCCCGGGCGCTCGCCCTGCGCGGCGCCCAGGTCATGCTCGCCCAGCAGTCGGAACGGCTCATGGAGCGCCAGCTCGACCCGGCCGCCTCCAAGCTGGTCCGCCGGCACCTGCTGGACCTCGGCGTGGAGATCCACACCGAGTGCCGGGTGCGTGACGTGCGCTGCGTCGGCGGCGCGGTCCGCTCGGTCGAGATGGCCGACGGCTACGCCCTCGACGCCGACCTGGTGGTCCTGGCCTGCGGGGTCCACCCGCGCGTGGGTCTCGCCCAGGTCGCGGGTCTCGAGGTGCGCAAGGGGATCGTCGTCGACGACGAACTCCGTACCTCCGACCCGCACATCCGGGCGATCGGCGACTGTGTCCAGCACGACGGCACGGTGTACGGGCTCGCCACCCCGGCGCTCGAACAGGCGGACGTCCTGGCCGAGTCGCTGTCCGGCCGGACCGACGCCCGCTACACCGGCACCCGTTCCCTGACCCGGCTCACGCTCGCCGGGCAGGCCGCCCCCCACGGGCCGTTCGACCTCGCCGCGTTCGGCGAGACGGAGGCCCTGCCCGGCGACGACGTGGTCCAGCTGGCCGACGCCACTCGAGGCACCTACCGCAAGGTCGTCGTCCGCGACGA
Organism: Streptomyces sp. NPDC050287; assembly: GCF_044459385.1. Classification (NCBI taxonomy): domain Bacteria; kingdom Bacillati; phylum Actinomycetota; class Actinomycetes; order Kitasatosporales; family Streptomycetaceae; genus Streptomyces; species Streptomyces sp. NPDC050287. The sequence goes on from NZ_JBITIY010000006.1 coordinate 6,521, forward strand.
CCGCCTGGTCGGCGGGGTCCTCGTCGGCGAACTCGGCACTGTCGGAGCGCTCGCGCGCGCCTGGGAGGGAGCAGAGCCGCTCCCCTCCGACGGCGGCCCCCTGCTCCACCTGCTCACCAACGATGGAGGCTCCTGATGTCCACGACCGCACTTGTGGGGAACGGCCCCCGCCCCACGATCGTGCTCGTCGGCCACGGCATGGTCGGCCAACGCTTCCTCGAAGCGCTTGCCGAGCGCGGCCTGACCGCCACGCACCGCGTGGTCGTGCTGTGCGAGGAGCCGCGTCCCGCGTACGACCGTGTGCAGCTCACCTCGTACTTCTCGGGCAAGACGCCCGAGAACCTCTCCATGACCGACATGGAGTTCATCAAGGACCACGGCATCGAGCTGTACGTCGGCGACCCGGCGGAGACGATCGACCGCGAGGCGAAGAAGGTCACCGCCCGTTCCGGACTGGTCGTCGACTACGACACCCTGGTCCTGGCCACCGGCTCCTACCCCTTCGTACCGCCCGTCCCGAACAAGGACGCCGAGGGCTGCTTCGTCTACCGCACGATCGAGGACCTCCTCGCGATCGAGGAGTACGCCAAGTCGAAGGCGACCACCGGTGCGGTGGTCGGCGGCGGTCTGCTCGGACTCGAGGCGGCCGGCGCCCTGAAGGGCCTCGGACTGGCCGCCCACATCGTGGAGTTCGCGCCCCGGCTGATGCCCGTCCAGGTCGACGAGGGTGGCGGCGCCGCGCTGCTGCGCACCATCTCCGACATGGGCCTGTCCGTGCACACGGGCGTGGGCACGCAGGAGATCGTGGTCGGCGAGGACGGCGCGGTCACCGGCATGAAGCTGTCCGACGGCTCCGAACTCGCCACCGACATGGTGGTGTTCTCCGCCGGTGTCCGCCCCCGCGACCAGCTGGCCCGTGAGAGCGGCCTGACGGTCGGCGAGCGCGGCGGCATCGCGGTGGACGAGCAGTGCCGGACCGTCTCCGACCCGGATGTCTTCGCGATCGGCGAGTGCGCGCTGGCCTCCGACGGCCGCGTGTACGGCCTGGTGGCCCCCGGTTACGAGCAGGCCGAGACGGCCGCCGCGACCATCGCCCGGGACGACACCGATCAGTTGACGTTCACCGGCGCCGACCTCTCCACCAAGCTGAAGCTGCTCGGCGTGGACGTGGCCTCCTTCGGCGACGCGCACGGCACGGCCGAGGACTGCCTGGACGTCGTCTACTCCGACTCCCGCGCCGGTCTGTACAAGAAGCTGGTCATCGGCCGCGACGGCACGCTGCTCGGCGGGATCCTGGTCGGCGACGCGGAGGCGTACGGCACCCTGCGCGCCTTCACGGGGTCCGTACCGCCCGTCTCCCCCGAGTCGCTGGTCCTGCCGGCCGGCGCCGGGGAGTCCGTCCAGCTCGGCCCCTCCGCCCTCCCGGACGAGGCGATCATCTGCTCCTGCCACAACGTCACCAAGGGCACGATCCGCGGCGCGGTCACCGACCACCAGTGCACGACCGTGCCCGAGGTCAAGAAGTGCACCAAGGCCGGTACCGGCTGCGGCAGTTGCGTCAAGGTCCTCGGCCAGCTGGTCACCGCCGAACTGGAGGCCGGCGGCATCGAGGTCGACAAGGGCCTGTGCGGCTGCTTCTCGCAGACCCGCGAGGAGCTCTACGAGATCGTCCTCGCCCTGCGCATCAACACCTACCAGGACCTCCTCGACCGCTACGGCCGCGAGGACGCCCGGGGCGGCGACGGCTGCGAGATCTGCAAGCCGGCCGTCGGCTCGATCATCGCCTCCCTCGCCCCGACGATCGGCGCGAGCGGCTACGTCCTCGACGGCGAGCAGGCGGCCCTGCAGGACAGCAACGACCACTTCCTGGCCAACCTGCAGAAGAACGGCTCGTACTCCGTCGTCCCGCGCATCCCCGGCGGTGAGATCACCCCGGAGAAGCTGATCGTGATCGGCGAGATCGCCCGCGACTTCGGCCTCTACACGAAGATCACCGGTGGCCAGCGCATCGACATGTTCGGCGCGCGGGTCGAGCAACTCCCCCTCATCTGGGCCCGTCTGGTGGACGCCGGCTTCGAGTCCGGGCACGCGTACGGCAAGGCGCTGCGCACGGTGAAGTCCTGCGTGGGCCAGACCTGGTGCCGCTACGGCGTCCAGGACTCGGTCCGCATGGCGATCGACCTGGAGCTGCGCTACCGCGGCCTGCGCTCCCCGCACAAGCTCAAGTCGGCGGTCTCCGGCTGCGCCCGCGAGTGCGCGGAAGCCCAGTCCAAGGACTTCGGCGTCATCGCCACCGCCAACGGATGGAACCTGTACGTCGGCGGCAACGGCGGCGCCACCCCGCGCCACGCGGACCTGCTGGCCCAGGACCTGTCCGACGCCGAACTGGTCCGTCTGATCGACCGGTTCCTGATGTTCTACATCCGCACGGCGGACCGTCTGGAGCGCACCTCGACCTGGCTGGAGCGCATCCCCGGCGGCCTGGACCACGTCCGCGACGTGGTGGTCGAGGACTCCCTCGGCATCTGCGAGGAGCTGGAGTCCCTGATGGCGGCGCACGTGGCGGGCTACCGCGACGAGTGGGCCGAGACCATCAACGACCCCGAGAAGCTCTCCCGGTTCGTGTCCTTCGTGAACGCCCCCGACACCCCCGACCCGGTCGTCGGCTTCGTCCCCGAGCGCGACCAGATCAAGCCCGACCTGCCGCTGCTGACCATCGGCCACCGTCCCCTGGAAGGAAGCGCCCAGCGATGACCCTGGCACCCGAGACCACCGACCTGAAGGTCCAGCTCCAGCTGAACGACGGCGAGGACACCTGGTTCACCGTCTGCGACCTGAGCGCGCTGCTGCCGGGCCGCGGGGTGGCGGCGCTGCTGCCCGACGGCCGCCAGGTCGCCCTCTTCCGCGACCGCTCCGGCAAGCTGTACGCCATCGACAACCGCGACCCGTTCGGCGGCGCGGCGGTCCTCTCCCGCGGCCTGACCGGCACCCACCAGGGCCGCCCGTTCGTCGCCTCGCCCCTGCTGAAGCAGCGGTTCGACCTGGAGACCGGGGTGTGCCTGGACGACGACGTGGTGCGGGTGGCGACGTACGAGGTGCGGGCTTCGTGATCCGACATGCCCCGGCAGCCGACGGCGGGGTTTCCTGACCGCTCGTACTCCCTGGACCGAGGTCGCGCCATGTGGCCGGGTCCGGGGAGTCCGGCCGGTCAGGCCTTCAGCGCGTCGTACGTCACGCCCGTCAGCTCCTCCGAGGCAGCCCAGAGCCGCTCCCCCGCCCGGTCGTCGAAAGTCCACGGAGCCCGCCAGGACGGGCCCGGCGCCCCGCGCAACATGGCGAAGGACGGGCCGGTGAACGAGTCGGGTGGTACGTCGGGCGCGGTGGCGGCGTAGAGGGTGGGCAGGGCGCCGGTGTCGGCGGACTGGGCGGCGTAGCGGTTGCCGAGTCGCATGAGGCGTTCGCTGGTCTTGCGGCCGGCCATCAGGGGGCCCGCGGTCTGCAGGTTGGTGGCCGCGTAGCCGGGGTGGGCGGCCGCCGCGACCACGTCCGAGCCGTGTGCCGCCAGCCGGCGTGACAGCTCGTGCGTGAAGAGGAGGTTGGCGGTCTTGGAGCGGGCGTAGGCGATCCAACGACGGTAGTGACGATCGCTGTTGAGGTCGTTGATGTCGATGTTGGCCATCACGTGCGCCATGCTGGAGACGGTCACGACGCGCGCACCGGGTGTGCCGAGGATCGTCGGCAACAGCAGCCCGGTGAGCGCGAAGTGTCCGAGATGGTTGACGCCGAACTGCGTCTCGAAACCGTCGGCCGTCGTCCCGTACGGCAGCGCCATCACGCCCGCGTTGTTGACGAGCAGATCGAGCCGGTCGTAGGAGAAGCCGTCCGCGAACCGCCGTACGCAAGCCAGGTCCCCGAGGTCCAGGCGCACGACCTCCGCCTTCGCGTCCGGCACTTCGGCGGCGAGCCGGCCCGCCGCCTCCGTACCCCGCGTCTCACTCCGGCACGCGAGCACCACCCGGGCACCCCGCCGCGTCAGCTCCCGCGCGGTGACGTACCCGATGCCGCTGTTGGCTCCGGTGACGACGGCGACACGGCCGTTCTGGTCGGGGATGTCCTTCTCGGTCCAGCCGGACATGGCGGCCTCCCTCGGCTGACGGGTGGTCTCAGCCTACGAGCGGGGAACGCCCGGCGTAATCGTCCGGAAGCGGGCGGGTGTCCAGGTAGAACCACTCGGCGTCCGGGCCGGGACTCCGGGCGGGGCCAGAGGTGGGCGTCGGTTCCGTAGCGGCGGCGGGTGCGGTCGGGGCGGCCGGGCCCGGCATCAGCAGCTCCACCCTGAGTCCCCTCCCCCGCTGCTGGACCGTGAACTCCTCGATCTGGTTGCGGCAGGCGTGGTCCAGATGGGTGACGCCGGTCAGGTCGAGGCGGATCCGCTGTTTGCCGGAGGCCACAGCGGCCTCCAGGGCCTCGATGACCTTCGGCAGCCGCAGGAAGGTGGCGTTGCCGGCCATGACGACCTTGGCGGCGTCGTCCTCGACGTGCTGCCGGATCACGGTCTGCGACATGCGCAGCGCGGCCAGCACGATCCCGGCGGCGAGTCCGATCAGCACGCCTTCGAGCAGCGCGGTCGCCACGATGACCAGCGTGGTGAGGGTCATCACCACGAACTCGCCCCGGTCCTGCCGCCACATCTTCGGGAACTCCTCCGGCCCGAACAGCTTCCAGCCGCTGTGCACCAGGACCCCGGCGAGCACCGAGATCGGGATCAGCGCCAGGACCTGCGGAAGCAGGAGGGCGAAGGCGAGCAGCCACAGCCCGTGCAGGGTCCGGGAGAGCCGGGTCTTCGCGCCCGCCTGGACGTTGGCCGAACTACGGGCGACGACGGCCGTGATGGGCAGCGCGCCGAGGATGCCGGCGACGGTGTTCCCGGCGCCCTGGGCGATGAGCTCCGTGTTGTAGCGGGTGCGCGGACCGCTGTGCATACGGTCCACCGCGGCCGCCGTGAACAGGCTCTCCGCGGAGGCGATGACCGTGAAGGTGAGGATGGAGGTGATGATCGCCACGTCGGCGAGCCCCGCGAACTGCTCCCCGCCCGGCACGCTCACCGCGGCCAGCAGGTCACCGACCTGGAGCGTCTTCACGTCCACGCCGGGCAGCGCGGCCACCGCGATGCCGATCCCCACGGCGACCAGCGCGGCCGGGACCTTCTTGACCGGCCCCGGAACCTTCTTCCACAGGAAGCTCAGCACGACGGTGACGACACCGAGCAGCGTGGCGATCATCGCCTGCCGGTCGGTGAGGATGTCGGCGACCAGAGCGGGGATGCCGGCCATGTTCTCGATCGGGACTCCGGGTGCCTTGGAGTCGGCCATCGGGTAGACCTGGCTGAACATCAGCGGCAGTCCGATGCCGGCCAGCATGCCCTGGACCACGGCGAGGGAGATCGCCTGGAACATCCGGCCGAGTTTCACGACCCCGAGGACGATCTGCAGGATCCCCGAGCACAGCACGATCACCCCGAGCATCGCCACGCCGTGCTCGGCGACGGTCTCCGCGACCAGCGCGGCGAGCCCGGCCGCGGGCCCGCTGACCTGCAGCGTGCTTCCCCGCGCCGCCCCGACCACCAGCCCCCCGATCACCCCGGAGATGATCCCGAGCTCGGCCGGCACCCCGGACGCGACGGCCACGCCGATGCACAGCGGCAGCGCGACGAGGAAGACGACGAGGGAGGCGGTGATGTCGGTGGCCAGGCCGGCCTTTGGGCCCTTGAGGCCCTTGAGGCCCTTGAGGCCCTTGAGGCCCTTGGGGCCCTTGGGGCCCTTGGGATCATTGAGGCCCTTGAGGCCGTTCGCGGGAGTGGAGGACGACGGCGGAGCCGGGCGCGGGGGATGGGGGGTGGAGGCGGGCGGCTCGCCCTGCCAGGCAGTATGCGGTTCGCCCTGCCAGGCAGTATGCGGTTCGCCCTGCCAGGCAGTATGCGGCTCGTCCTGCCAGGCAGTATGCGGCTCGTCCTGCCAGGCAGTATGCGTCGCGGCCTGCGGCCCCTCCTGCCGGCCCGTGCGCACCGCGCCGGATGCCTCTTCCTGCAAGGCGGTCTCGGGAGCCCCCCGCATCGCCGCCCCGGGGGCGGTCCGGGGCCCGGTGGCCGACTCACCGCGCGCCCCGTCCCGTCCCCCGCCCCGGGTCCGGCCCCGCGCATGCGCCCCGCTCATCCGGCGTGCACCCGGAAGTGGCCGTCGTCGTCGAGTTCGTACACCCGGCCGGTGTCGACCTCGTAGTACCAGCCGTGCAGCCGCAGCCGGCCCTCCTCCAGCCGCTGCCGCACGCTCGGGTAACTGCGCACCGCGGCCAGCTGGTTGACGACGTTGCGCTGCGCCACGTCCGCCAGGGACGGATCGTACGAACCGTCGGAGCCCTCAGAGCCGTCGGAGGTGCCGGAGGTGCCGGTCAGGACCGGGGCCAGTTCCGGGCGGGCCAGGGCGAGCCACGCGTCGACGCCCGGCAGGCGGGTCAGGTCGTCGCCGGACTTCAGCGCGCCCATCGCCCCGCAGTGTGAGTGACCGCACACCACCACGTCCTGAACCCCGAGCACCTCGAGTGCGTACTCCAGGGTGGCTGCTTCACCCGACGCCCCGTGCTGCCCGTACGGCGGCACGATATTGCCCGCGTTCCGCAGCTCGAATATCTCGCCGGGCCGGGCGTCGGTAATGAGTGCGGGGATGACCCGCGAGTCCGAGCAGGTAATGAAGAGCGCCTCGGGATATTGCCCCTCGGCCAGTTTCTGGTATGCGCCGATCTCACCTTCGACCCGCTGCGTGAACGTGCGGGCACGATCCAGCAATGCCTTCAACTCTGCCTCCTTGACAGGGTGTTCGTCCTGGTCACCACACCGTAGAGGGGCCCGCACCAGAGGAAGGTTAAGCGAACACCAGGGCCCGGCCAGGAATGGAACATTCTTTGGCGGGAGGCGCCCAGGTGCGATTGTCTTGTAACGTGTAAACGCCAATAGACCGAACGTGAATTCGGGCTGCTTGGAATTCACGGTTCACGGAGAGACGGGGCGTATGGGCCTACGAGTGCTGCTCATCGAGGACGACGAGACGATCGCCGAACCGCTCGCCGAGGGGCTCGGCCACTTCGGCCTGACGGTCGACCACGTGGCCACCGGCACCGACGGCCTGAGAGGTCCGTACGGCGATGTCGTCCTGCTCGACCTGGGGTTGCCGGACATGGACGGCATCGATGTCTGCCGGGGCATCCGCCGGGTCTCCGACGTTCCGATCCTCATCCTCAGCGCGCGCGGCGAGGAGACCGACCGCGTGCTGGGTCTGGAGCTGGGCGCCGACGACTATCTGGCGAAGCCGTTCAGCGTACGGGAGTTGGTGGCCCGGGTACGGGCGGTGACCCGCCGGACCCAGCGGACGCGGGCGATGCCGGAGCAGCCGCCGGCGGAGCCGATGCCCACCCCCGCATCCACCCCCGTGTCCACCTCCACATCCACGCCCATGTCCGCCACGCCCATGTCTTCCCCCCGGTACGAGACGGCACCGACCCCGTCGTACGCCACGGTCCCCGAACCGCCGTCGTACGAACCGGGCCCGCTGGTCGTCGACCGCCGTACCCGGCAGGTCTGGGTCGGTGAGATACCGGTCTCGCTCACCCCCAAGGAGTTCGATCTGCTCGCGCTGCTCACCGAGGACCCGGGCGCCGTGTGCTCGCGGCAGCAGATCCTGGACCGGGTCTGGGACCCGCACTACGAGGGGCCGACGAAGACGCTGGACGTCCATGTGGCCTCGTTGAGGCGGAAGTTGGGGCACCCGGGCTGGATCCAGACCCTGCGCGGGGTCGGCTTCCGGCTGGCGGTGCACACCGGTCCGGTCGGCCGGCCATGACCCGCCGGCTGCTGCTCAGCTATCTCAGCCTGGCCGCGCTGGTCCTGCTCTGTCTGGAGATCCCGCTGGGCTTCGTGTACTCGCGGGGCGAGCGGGAGCGGGTGATCACCCTGGCGAAGGACGAGGCCGAGTCGGTCTCGGCGTACGCGGCGCTGTCCCTCGCCGCCGGCCGGGCCGAGCGGGACCTGCCCGGCCGGGTGGCCCACTGTGCCGCCCGGATCGGCGGCCAGGTGGTGGTCGTCGACGGTGCGGGAGCGCCGCTCGCCACCTCGCACCCGCTGGCCCCGGAGGTGTCCGGGGCGCTGGCGTCCCGCCCCGGCATCGCGGCGGCGCTGCGCGGCGCGTCCACGGTGGACGTGCGTACGTCCACCATCGGCGGCGTCCAGTACCTGTCGGTCGCGGCACCCGTCGGGCACGGTGCCCGGCCGGAGGGTGCCGTATGGCTCACGGTGCCGACCCAGATGGTGCACGAACGCGTCCATCACGTCTGGCTGCTGCTCGCGCTCGGCGGTCTGGGCGTCCTCACCGCGGTCACCTTCGCCGCGTTCGCGATCGCCCGCTGGACCGGCCGCCCCATCCGTGAACTGGAGCTGGCCACCCAGGAGTTGGCGGCCGGCAGCCGCGCGGCACCGGTCACGGTCACGGTGACCGAGGGCCCGCCCGAGGTCCGCAGCCTGGCCGCCGCGTTCAACCGTACGTCGGCCCGGCTCGCCCATCTCCTCGAATCCCAGCACGCGTTCGCGGGCGAGGCCTCGCACCAGCTCAAGACCCCGCTGGCGGCGCTGCGACTGCGCCTGGAGAATCTGGAGCCGAACGTCTCGGCCCGCGGCCGGTCCAGCCTCACCGCCGCCGTCACCGAGACGGACCGGCTGGCCCGCATGGTCGAGGGCCTGCTGGCGATGGCCCGGCTGGAGGAGCACGCGGCGACCCCCGGCCCGGTCGACGTCGGCGCGGTCTGCGCGGAACGCCACCACACGTGGACGCCGCTCTTCGCCCGGCAGGGTGTTTCCCTGGCCCTGCTCGCGGGCGGCGTCGGCCCGGTGCTCGCCGTGCCCGGAGCGATCGAGCAGATCCTGGACAACCTGCTCTCCAACGCGCTGCGCGTCTCCCCGCCCGGCACCACGGTGACCATCGAGCTGCGCCTGCACGGCCCGTCCCGCCGCGCCCTGCGCGACGTCCGCCCCGGCTGGGTCGACCTGCACGTCACCGACGAGGGCCCGGGCATGACGGCGGACCAGCGCGCCCGCGCCTTCGACCGCTTCTGGCGCGCTCCCGGCGCCCCGAAGGGCGGCACCGGCCTCGGCCTCGCCCTGGTGCAGCGCCTCGCCCACGCGAGCGGCGGCGAGGCGAGCCTGCGCTCCGCGGGCACGGGCGGCCTGGACGCGGTGATCCGCCTACCGTCGGCCCACCCCGCACCGGGCACCCGTCCCCCGGCCCGACCGGGCCCGCGGCGCCGCGAGGCACCGACGCGGATCGGGGCCGGGAGCGGAAGCCGTCACTGACGGGAAGCCAGGTGGCCCACCCGAGGTGACCGTTCCGCCCGTAAGGCCGCACGAACATCACGAAATGAACACTACTTCTCCACAAGCGGCGGGCTCAGGATTACGGTCATCCCCTCACGTGACACCTCTGGGGGACCGCCATGACCAACCCGTACACGCCTGCGCCCGTGCCGCCGACCGTTTCCAGGCCCGCGCCCAAGTGGGCCCGGAAGCGGTACCTGTTCCCCGCCCTCGGGCTGGCGTTCTTCCTGGGCATCGGCGCGGGGGCCTCCGGCGAGGACCCGAAGACGACCGACGTGAAGACGACCGACGCGAAGCCGGCAGCCGCCAAGCCGCAGCCGACGGTCACCGTCACCGCGACCGCGACGGCGACCGTGACGGCGCCCGCGAAGGCACCCGAGCCGGCACCCACGGTGACCGCCACCAAGACGGTCAAGGTGACGAGAACGGTCACCGCCCGACCCGCGGCGGGCAGCGGGTCCGACGACAGCGGCTCGTCGGACGCGAACGTCTCCTACGCGAACTGCAGCGAGGTCCGCGCGGCCGGCGCCGCGCCGATCTACCGGGGCGAACCCGGCTACGCCTCCCACCTGGACCGCGACAACGACGGCATCGCCTGCGACACCTGAGCCGCCCTCAGCCCCGCCGGACCGGGTCCGGACCGACCCGTCTTGCGACCGGCGGCGGAGACCGCGGGCGTTGACGACCAGGGACGGCGTCACCGCTGCCCAGCGAACCACTCCGGCGGGGCGGCACCTCGACCGAGTACCGCCCCTCCCCGCGGCAGGGCCTCGCTACGGTGGGACGCATGAAACTCTCGCCGCACGTCGCCCGGGAACGCTTCGTCGCGTCGCCGGTCGCCCGGCTGGCGACAGCCGACGCCCACGGGGTGCCCCACGCGGTGCCGGTGACCTTCGCCGTCCTGAACGACGTCCTGTACTTCGCGATCGACCACAAACCCAAGGACACGTGGAATCTGCGGCGACTGCGCAACATCCGGGAGAATCCCTCGGTGACGGTGCTGGTCGACCACTACGACGAGGACTGGTCAGCGCTGTGGTGGGCGCGCGCCGACGGCCGAGGGGAAGTGCTGACGGACCGACAGGAGCGACACCGCGCGGTGGAGTTGCTGTGCGGCAAGTACAACCAGGCCGACCAGTACGGGGAGTCCCCTCCCCAGGGCCCCGTGGTCGCCGTCCGGGTCGAGCAGTGGACCGGCTGGGCGTTCGCATAGCTTTGCCGGGTGAGCCGAACCAGCTGTTGCCGATCGAGTCGGCGGCACGCATGGTGTCGACCAGTTCGACGGCGTCGAGGAGCAGTTCTGTGCTGCCGGGTTCTCCGGGTGGCGGGACGCGGTCGGTCGCGTCATCGCACGCGACAAACCCGGCGACGTCGGCGATCAGCCCCGGGATACTGGTCGCCCATGGATGAGGTCGAAGTCGTCGTCGCCCATTCCGAGCGCGCGACTTTGCGCGTCGGTGACGTGTTCCTGAAGGTGGACGCCGATCAGGCGCGCATCGATGCCGAGGTCGAGGCGATGGCCCTGGCGCCGGTCCCGACCCCGGAGGTCCTGTGGCGCAAGCCGTCCGTGCTCGCGACCGCCGCACTCCCGGGGACGACGCTCGGGCGCCTCGGCGGGCCGTCGACCGGGTCGCCGGCGGCGTGGGCCGCGGCGGGCGCCGCCATCCGGAAGCTGCACGACGCGCCGCTGCCGTCCCGGCCGGGTCAGGCCGGCCGGAGCATCGTCGCGCTGGCGGCGGAACTCGACGACGAGTGCGAGTCGCTCGTGACGAACGGCGTCCTGCCCGCCGACCTGGTCACCCGCAACCGCCAGGTCGCCGAGGCCGCGCTCCGGCCGTGGACTCCGGCGTTCACGCACGGCGACCTGCAGATCGATCACGTCTTCGTCGACGGCGACGAGGTCACGGGCATCATCGACTGGTCCGAGGCGGGCCAGGGTGATGCCCTGTACGACCTCGCCACCTTCACGCTCGGACACGAGGAGCACCTCGACGACGTCCTCGCCGGTTATGGCACCGGCATCGACCTCGACGTGATCCACGCGTGGTGGTCGTTGCGAAGCCTGCTGATAGTCCGCTGGCTGATCGAGCACGGCTTCGACCCGTTCGCGCCGGGCTGTGAGGTCGACGTACTGAGATCCCGGATGTGAGGCTGCGCGGGCCCGACTTGCAATGGCTTGGCACGGGTCCAACGGGCAACCGACGTCAGCAGACGACAACTCGCCAGGTCAGCGGCGTAGCTTGAGAGTCTCCGCAGATGACGCACGAGAAGGCGGCACCCCCGCACAGGGTGCCGCCCTCTCTTCGTGCTCCGGAACCGCCGCCCATCAGTGAGGGTCGGGGACGGTAGGCGGTTCCGGGGTTCGGCAGGCCGAGGCCCGCAGGGCTTGCCGCTAGCCGAGGCCCCGGTGCTTACCGGTGGTCGCTCCCGTTCGAGGACGACGCCGCCCGGCCGGCCTCCAGCCGCGCCACCGGAATCCGGAACGGCGAGCAGGAGACGTAGTCCAGCCCCACCTCATGGAAGAAGTGGACGGACTCCGGGTCGCCGCCGTGTTCGCCGCAGACGCCGAGTTTCAGGTCGGGGCGGGTGGCGCGGCCCGCCTCGGCGGCCAGCTTCACCAGGGAGCCGACGCCGTCCTTGTCGATCGTCTCGAAGGGGCTGACGCCGAAGATGCCCTTCTCCAGGTACGCCGTGAAGAAGGAGGCCTCCACGTCGTCCCGGCTGAAGCCCCATACCGTCTGGGTCAGGTCGTTCGTGCCGAAGGAGAAGAACTCCGCCGCCTCCGCGATCTGGCCGGCGGTCAGCGCGGCCCGCGGGAGTTCGATCATCGTGCCGATCGCCAGCTTCAGGTCCGTGCCCGTCGCCGCCTGGACCTCGGCGACGACCTGGTCGGCCTCCTCGCGGACGATCTCCAGTTCCTGGACCGTGCCCACCAGCGGGATCATGATCTCGGCGCGCGGGTCGCCCTTCGCCGCCTTGCGTTCGGCCGCCGCCTCGGCGATGGCGCGGACCTGCATGGTGAACAGGCCCGGGATGACCAGGCCGAGGCGTACGCCCCGCAGGCCCAGCATCGGGTTCTGCTCGTGCAGGCGGTGGACGGCCTGGAGCAGGCGCAGTTCGTTCTCGTGCGGCTCCTGGCGGGACTCCGCCAGGGCGACCCGGACCGACAGTTCCGTGATGTCCGGGAGGAACTCGTGCAGCGGCGGGTCCAGGAGACGGACCGTCACCGGGAGGCCGTCCATCGCCGAGAACAGCTCCACGAAGTCCTGCTTCTGGAGCGGGAGCAGCGCCTTGAGCGACTCCTCGCGCTCGGTCTCGGTGTCCGCCAGGATCAGGCGCTCGACCAGTTCACGGCGGTCACCCAGGAACATGTGCTCCGTACGGCACAGGCCGATGCCCTGGGCGCCGAAGCGACGGGCGCGCATCGCGTCCTCCGCGTTGTCCGCGTTCGCGCGCACCCTGAGGCGGCGCTTGCGGTCGGCGAAGGCCATGATCCGGTGCACGGCCTCGACCAGTTCGTCGGCGTCGTGGGCGCCCGCGTGCATCCGGCCCTCGAAGTACTCCACCACGGGGGACGGGACGACCGGGACCTCGCCCAGGTAGACCTTGCCGGACGAGCCGTCGATGGAGATGACGTCGCCCTCCTCGACCACATGGCCGCCCGGCACCGTCATCCGGCGGCGCTTGGTGTCGACCTCGAGCTCCTCCGCGCCGCAGACGCAGGTCTTGCCCATGCCGCGCGCGACCACGGCCGCGTGGGAGGTCTTGCCGCCGCGCGAGGTGAGGATGCCCTCCGCCGCGATCATGCCGTCGAGGTCGTCGGGGTTGGTCTCGCGGCGGACCAGGATGACCTTCTCGCCGGAGCGCGACCACTTCACGGCGGTGTACGAGTCGAAGACCGCCTTGCCGACCGCCGCGCCCGGCGACGCCGCGATGCCCCGGCCGACCTGCGCGACCTTGGCGTCCTCGTCGAAGCGGGGGAACATCAGCTGGGCGAGCTGGGCGCCCGTGACGCGCTGGAGCGCCTCCGCCTCGTCGATCAGGCCCTGGTCGACGAGCTGCGTGGCGATACGGAACGCCGCGCCCGCCGTGCGCTTGCCGACGCGCGTCTGGAGCATCCACAGCTGACCGCGCTCGATCGTGAACTCGATGTCGCAGAGGTCCTTGTAGTGGTTCTCCAGGGTCTCCATGATCTGCATCAGCTGGTCGTACGACTTCTTGTCGATCGTCTCCAGCTCCGCCAGCGGGACCGTGTTGCGGATGCCCGCGACCACGTCCTCGCCCTGGGCGTTCTGCAGGTAGTCGCCGTAGACGCCCTGGTGGCCGGAGGCGGGGTCGCGGGTGAAGGCGACGCCCGTGCCCGAGTCGGGGCCGAGGTTGCCGAAGACCATCGAGCAGACGTTGACCGCGGTGCCGAGGTCATGCGGGATGCGTTCCTGGCGGCGGTACAGCTTGGCACGGTCGGTGTTCCAGGAGTCGAAGACCGCGTGGATGGCGAGGTCCATCTGCTCGCGCGGGTCCTGCGGGAAGTCCCGGTCGGCCTGGGTCTTGACGATCTTCTTGAACCTGGTGACCAGCTTCTTGAGGTCGGCGGCCTCCAGCTCGGTGTCGACCAGGACCTTCTTGGCCGCCTTCGCCTCCTCCAGCGCGTCCTCGAAGAGGTCACCGTCGACGCCGAGGACCGTCTTGCCGAACATCTGGATGAGGCGGCGGTAGGAGTCCCACGCGAAGCGCTCGTCGCCGGCCTGCTTGGCCAGGCCCTGCACCGACTTGTCCGACAGGCCGATGTTGAGGACCGTGTCCATCATTCCGGGCATCGAGAACTTCGCGCCCGAGCGGACGGACACCAGGAGCGGGTCGTCGGCCTGGCCGAGCTTCTTGCCCATGCGCTGCTCCAGCGCGTCGAGGTGCGCACTCACCTCGTCCCGCAGTGCGGCCGGCTCCTCGCCGCTGTCCAGGTAGACCTTGCAGGCCTCCGTGGTGATCGTGAAGCCCGGAGGGACCGGGAGGCCGAGGTTGGTCATCTCGGCGAGGTTGGCGCCCTTGCCGCCGAGGAGGTCCTTGAGGTCCTTGTTGCCCTCGGTGAAGTCGTAGACGAACTTCACGCCCTCAACGCTCTCGCTGTGCTCAGCTACCTGAGGATCTTTGTTTTCCGACACGGGTCTCGACTCCTTGACGCCGCGGTGGCTGCCCTGACGGCCAGGAACATACCCAGATCAAAGGCGTCTGGGTACGTCCACTTGCGCGTCATGCGCCTGTAACCACTCGTCCGCCAGCGGATCAAAAGTCAAAGCTTGGCAAGCAGAGACGGGCGGATGTTTTCACTTCTTGAACGCAACGGCATCCATAGATCTCGGATTCCGCTCACCTGAGCGGCTCTCGGCACGAATGATTTCGATCGATGAACGATCAAGGCGTGGCACTCAGTGCCACCCTTTGGAGAAGTGCAGTCGCTCATGATCCGCTCATGTGAGCGCTGCCCTTATCAAGGGTGGCGAGAATCACGCTGCCACAGGCGCCGGGATTTCACCATGCGGACGGGTCTCGAGAGGGACACTCACCTCACACGCCCAACGCCGCCAACCGCTCCTCCACCCGCTCCGGCGCGTACAGGTGCTCCACGACCATCGCGCCGCCCCCGACCAGCCCGGCCCGGTCACCGAGCCGCGAGGTCACCACCTCCAGGTGGGCCGTGGAGCGGGGCAGCGCCCGCTGGTACAGCAGCTCCCGTACGCCAGTGAGGAACGGGGTGCCGGCCAGGTCCCCGGCGATCATCAGCACGCCGGGGTTGAGCAGTGTCACCACCGTCGCCAGAACGTCCCCGACCTGCCGCCCCGCCTCCCGCGCGAGCGCCGCCGCCTCCGGATGCCCGGCCGCCAGCAGGTCCCGTACGTCCGAACCGGACGCCGCCGGCACCCCGGCCTCCGCCAGCCGCCGGGCCACGGCGCCGCCACTGGCGACAGCGGCCAGACAGCCGTAGGAACCGCACCGGCACAGCGCCTGCGCGCCCGCCGGGACCCGGATGTGGCCGAGGTCGCCCGCGCCGCCGTCGATGCCCCGGTAGACCGAGCCGTCGACGACGACCCCGGCGCCGATCCCGGTCGACACCTTGACCAGCACGAACGCCGAGCACTCGGGGTACGTCGTGCGCTGTTCGCCGTACGCCATGAGGTTGGCGTCGTTGTCGACGAGGACCGGCACCGGGCCCGCCCCCGTGTGCTCGCCGAACGCTCTCGCCAGGCGGCCCCGTATGTCGTAGCCGTCCCAGCCGGGCATGATCGGCGGCTGGACGACCCTGCCGGTTCCGGTGTCGACGGGGCCCGGTACCGCGAGGCCGATTCCGCAGACCTCGTCCGCGCGGTGGCCCGCCTTCTCCAGGAGCTCGGCGAACCAGTGGCCGAGTTCGCCGAGTACGGCGTCGGGGCCGTCCCCGATGACCAGGGTGCCGGCGTGCTCGGCCAGGATCTCGCCGGTCAGGGAGAGGACGGCGGCGCGGGCGTGCCGGGTGTCGAGGTCGGCGGCGAGGACCACGGCGTGGGCGTCGTCGAACTCGAGCGTGATGGACGGACGCCCGCCGAGGGGCGAGTCGACCGGGCCGCCGGCGCCCTCGCGCAGCCAGCCCGCGCGGAAGAGACGGTCGAGACGCTGGCCCACGGTCGCGCGGGAGAGGCCGGTGGCCTGCTGGAGCGCGCCACGGGTCGTGGCACGGCCGCTGCGCACCAGTTCGAGCAGATCTCCTGCACCGACCTGACCTCGCGCGCTCATGTGCACACCCCCTTGTGTTTCCCAAGCTTGCATTACATATTGAGTTTTGCGTGTTAAATAGACGTAACCCTACGGCAGTCATCGCCGAACCGGTTGGCCGTACGTCTTCGGGGAGTCCTCAGTGGATCGCGCAACGCAGCTCACCGCCCGCAACACGGGACCCTTGGATCCCGTACGCACCATTTCCTCACCCCCCTTTTCCGGCCATGGTGAGGTGACGGCTTCCGGGAGCGTTGTATACGGTCCAGCCACGCGGACACATTCGCTGCACGTCAGGGCGGCCCGGGTGCTGGAGCGCAACTGGACCGGCACCTCCACGGTGCCGTCCCACGGCCTGTATCCGCACCAGTGGTCCTGGGACTCCGCGTTCATCGCGATCGGCCTGCGCCACCTCTCGCCGCTGCGGGCCCAGACGGAGCTGGAGACGCTGCTCGACGCCCAGTGGGACGACGGCCGGATCCCGCACATCGTCTTCAACCCCTCCGTGCCGCTCGACGCGTACTTCCCGAGCCCCGACTTCTGGCGCTCCTCGACCGCGGGGCGCGCCGCGGGCGCCCCGCGCACCGTACAGACGTCCGGCATCGTGCAGCCACCGGTGCACGCGCTGGCGGCCTGGCTGGTGCACCGCGCCGACCCGGGGCTGTCCCGGTCGCGCGGCTTCCTCGCCCGGGTGTACCCCCGGCTCGCGGCCTGGCACCGGTATCTGCTGCACCGGCGCGACCTGGGCGGGGGCTCCCTGGCGTCCGTCGTGCACCCCTGGGAACAGGGTATGGACAACAGCCCCTGCTGGGACGCCCCGCTCGCGCGCATCACGCCCGCCCCGGCCCGCTCCTTCCGCCGCGCCGACCTCGACCACGGGGCGGCCGAGGACCGGCCGACGGACCTGGACTACGGACGGTACGTACGGCTGGCGACGGACTACCGGGACCGCGGATACGCGGACGGTGCGAGCTCGTTCGCCGTCGAGGACCCCTCCTTCAACGCCCTGCTCATCGCCTCCGAGCACGCTCTCGCGCAGATCGCGGAGGAGCTGGGCGCGGCCGGTACCGCCCGGCACGCGCGCGCGGAGCGCCTGACGGCGGCGCTCGTGGAGCGGCTGTGGGACCCGGCGGCGGGCCTGTTCCTGTGCCGGGACGTCACGACCGGGGAGCTCATCCCCGAGCGCGGGGTCTCCGGGCTGGTCCCCCTGCTGCTGCCGGACCTGCCGCGGGAGGTCACGGCCGGGCTGCTGCGCACCCTGGGCGGAGCGCACTTCGGCCTCGGCGACAGCACCCGGCTGGTCCCGAGCTACGACCTGCTCGGCGAGGCCTTCGACCCGCACCGGTACTGGCGCGGGCCGGCCTGGTTCAACACGAGCTGGCTGGTGGAGCGCGGGCTGCGCACCCACGGCGAGCGGGATCGCGCCGACGCGCTGCGGACGGAGGCCCTGGAGCTGGCCGCCGCCACCGACTTCGCGGAGTACGTCGACCCGTACACCGGTGAGGCCTGCGGGGCGACCGGCTTCAGCTGGACCGCCGCGCTCACCCTCGACCTGCTGCACACGGGCCCCGGAGACGTCGTGTCCCCGACGGCCCTCCGCACGTTCGCACAAGCGACTTGAGTGACACCAGTGACATCAGCGATATCGGTTACATCAGTGAAATTCATGACTTCAGTCACCCAAGTGACAAGCGACGCGAGTGGCATGGAGGGCGTGGGTGGCATGGACGGCAGGGACGACGTGGGTGACATGGACGGCGTGCGTGGCGTGGACGGCATGGATGGCGTGGGTGACCAGGGAGTCAAGGGAGGGGACCGGGGATGACGGACCGGCATCATCTGCTCGTGCACGGCGGGACGTTCGCCGCCGTCGGCGACGGAGGGGACATCAGCGGCGTCCGGAACGGCAGCTTTCCGGACGGCTTGTTCGTGCGCGACGCCCGGCACCTCAGCCGGTGGCAGCTGACCGTCGACGGCGCGGTGCCCGAGGAACTGTCGCCGGTCGCCGACGGGGACACCGCACGCTGTGTGCTGGTGCCGCGCGGCGGACGGCTGGAGCCGCCCGCGTACACCCTCTTCCGTGAACAGGCCGTCTCGGACGGCGCGTTCGTCGAGTCGTTGCGGGTGACCAGCAACCGGCCGGTGCCGACGACGGTCCGCCTCGCGGTCACCGCGGACGCCGACTTCACCGACCAGTTCGAACTGCGCTCCGACCACCGCACCTACGCGAAAATAGGAGCCACCCGCTCCCGCCGAGTCATGGACGACGGCGTGGAGTTCACCTACCAGCGCGGTCCATGGCGGTCCTGTACGACGGTGACGGCCGAGCCCGCCCCGGACGGCGTCGAGGAGACCGGCACCGGAGCCCGTCGCCTGGTGTGGACGCTGGACCTGGAGCCGCACGGTTCGGCGGAGCTGACCCTGCGGGTGATGGCCCGCCCGCACGGCGACCGGCGGGCCCTGCGCGTCCCGCGCTCCCCTGCGGCAGTGAACGAGCAACTCCTCGCGCTGGAAGGCGAGTTCGTGGAGGGCGTGGCCTTCCCGACCGGCTGGCCGGAGCTGGCCGCGGCCTGTGCGCGCGGGCTGGCGGACCTCGCCTCGCTCCAGGTCCCGGCGACCGGCCCGGACGGCGAGGACCTGCGTGTCCCGGCGGCGGGAGCCCCCTGGTTCCTCACCATGCTGGGCCGTGACGCCCTGCTGACCTCCCTGTTCGCGCTCCCCTACCGCCCGCAGCTGGCCGCCGCCACCCTGCCCGCGCTCGCCGCGACCCAGGCCACGGAGACCGACCCCGAGTCGGTCGCCCAGCCCGGCAAGATCGTGCACGAGGTGCGGCACGGCGAACTGGCGCACTTCGGCCAGGTGCCGTTCGGCCGGTACTACGGCTCGGTGGACGCCACCCCGCTGTTCCTCGTCCTGCTCGGCGCGTACGTCGAACACACCGGGGACACCGAACTCGCCCGCCGCCTGGAACCACACGCCCGCGCGGCGATCGGCTGGATGCTGGACCACGGCGGCCTCACCTCCCGCGGCTACCTGGTCTACCGCGCCGACCAGGGCGGCCTCGCCAACCAGAACTGGAAGGACTCCCCCGGCGCCATCTGCTCGGCCGACGGCACCCGCGCCGGCGGCCCGGTGATGGCGGCGGGCGCCCAGGGATACGCGTACGACGCGCTGCGCCGCACGGCGTGGGTGGCGCGCACGGTGTGGGAGGACGCGACCTACGCGGCGCTCCTCGAACAGGCCGCCGGTGATCTGCGCGACCGTTTCCAGCGGGACTTCTGGATGCCGGACCGCTCCTTCCCCGCGCTGGCCCTGGACGGCGAGGGCCGCCAGGTGGACGCGCTCGCCTCGGACGCCGGCCATCTGCTCTGGTCGGGCCTGCTGGACAAGGAGTACGGCGAGGAGGTGGGCCGGCGGCTGCTGGCACCGGACTTCTTCTCCGGCTGGGGCGTGCGCACCCTCGCCTCGGGGCAGTCGGCGTACCACCCGCTCTCCTACCACCGCGGTTCCGTCTGGCCGCACGACAACGCGCTGATCAGCCTGGGGCTCGCCCGCTACGGCCTGCACGACGAGGCCCGCACGGTCGCCCACGCCCTGGTCGACGCGGCGACGGCGACCGGCCACCGCCTCCCGGAGGTCCTCGCGGGCTACGGCCGCGACACCCACGCGGAGCCGGTCCCCTACCCGCACGCCTGCGTACGGGAGTCCCGCTCGGCGGCGGCACCCTTGGCGCTGCTCACGGCGGTCGGGGGCGCCTGACACCGCGTCTGGCACCGGGCCTGCCCCAGGAGCCCGGCCCGCTCCCGGCGCCGGTTGGGCAGTCGTTTGCGCGGTGTTTGCCGAGCACTGGGCAAAAGGGCTGAACAGCGGACGGAGCCGAACCGTACGGGAATGCGGTGGATCCCGGCCCCCCAGAGGCCGGGCCCGCCGCTCCACCGGGCTTCGTACGGAAGGACCTCCGGGTGCCTGTCTTCACGCGCTTTCGCCGACCGCCGGACACGGCCGCCGACGGCACCGCCGCTGTCCCTCCGGCGAGTGAGGAGACCCCGGAGGGAGCCGCCGAGGCGGTACTGGAGAGGGCGGTGACCGACACGGCGGCATCCGACACGGCCGTGACCGCCGAGGCCGCGCCCGAATCCGCCGTAGCCGACAAGGCCACGTCCGACACCGCCGACACCGCCGAGGCCGCGCCCGGTGCATCCGAGGGCGACGCCCCCACCACCGCCAAGGCCCGCCTCATAACCCGCCTGGCCCACTGGCGTTCCTGGCGCACCCGTCACCCCACCGCCGCCCGTGTCCTCTACTGGACGATCACCGCGCTGGCCGCCGTCCTGGTGCTCGGGGCGATGCTGATGCCGAACACGGTCGCCACCCTCCAGCCCAACCGGTTCACGCGGCTGCCGGCGGAGGCGATCATCGGGGCTGCGGCGATGCTCGCGTTGCCGCGCCGGCCGCGGATGATCCTGGCGGCGTTCTCCGGCGCGGTCCTCGGTGCGCTGACGATCGTGAACTTCCTCGACATGGGGTTCAGGGAGTACCTCGGCCGGAGCTTCAACCTCATCCTGGACTGGAGCCTGCTGGACGACGCGCAGTCGTACGTCGCGGACTCGATGGGCCGGACGACCGCCGTCGCCGCCGCGGTCGGCGCGGTGGTCCTCGTCGTGCTGACGCTGGTGCTCATGGCGCTGGCGACGGTGCGGCTGAGCAACCTGCTGGTGCGCGACACCCGGACCGCGACCCGCGCCACCCTGATCGCCGGCACGGTCTGGATCACCTGCTCCACCCTCGGCCTTCAGTTCAACGGCATGCCGATCGCCTCCGACCGGGCCGCCGGTGCCCTGAAGACGCAGGCCTGGCGGGTGAAGACCACGCTGCGGGACGAGGCGGCGTTCCAGAAGGAGGCCAAGGCCGACCAGTTCGGAGACACACCCGGCGACCAGCTCGTGCCCGATCTGCGCGGCAAGGACATGATCTTCACCTTCATCGAGAGCTACGGCCGCAGCGCCATCGAGGACCCGGGCATCGCACCCGGCGTCGACAGGACGCTCGACCGCAGCACCGCCGCGCTGAAGAAGGCCGGGTTCCGCGCCAAGAGCGGCTGGCTGACCTCGGCGACCTACGGCGGCAGCAGCTGGCTCGGCCACTCCACCACCATGTCCGGCCTGTGGATCGACAACCAGCAGCGCTACCGGACCGTCATGTCGAGCGACCATCTCAGCCTCACCAAGGCCTTCAAGAAGACCGGCGCCTGGGACACGGTCGGTGTGATGCCCGGTGTCCAGAAGGGCTGGCCGGAGCAGAGCTTCTACGGCCTCGACAAGGTCTACAACGCCTTCCAGATGGGCTACAAGGGCCCGAAGTTCAGCTGGTCGACCATGCCGGACCAGTACACCCTGGAGGCCTTCCAGCGGCTGGAGCACGGCAAGAAGCGCGACAAGCCGCTCATGTCGGAGATCATCCTGACCTCCAGTCACCAGCCCTGGTCCCCGATCCCGAAGATGGTGGGCTGGGACCAGCTCGGCGACGGTTCGCTCTTCGGGCCGATCCAGAAGGCCGGCACCCACCCCTCCGACATCATCACCGACAGCACCCGCTCCAAGCAGGAGTACGGCAAGTCCGTCCAGTACTCCGTCACCAGCCTCACCCAGTGGCTGGAGCGCTACGGCAACGACGACACCGTCCTCGTCTTCCTCGGCGACCACCAGCCGATCGCCCGGGTCAGCGGCAACCACGCCAGCCGTGACGTGCCCGTCTCGATCGTCGCGAAGGACCCGAAGGTACTCGACAAGATCGCCGGTTGGAACTGGTCGGAGGGTCTGAGGCCCGCCAAGAACGCCCCGGTGTGGAAGATGAGCTCGTTCCGCGACCGCTTCCTGACGGCGTACGGCTCGACACCCCACCCGTCCAAGGACTGATCCCGTCCGCGCCGGACACCTCCGGAGCGGAAAGGACCGATCAGCCCCCGGAGGTGTCCAGCTCCGCGTCCTCGCCGATCCCCGCGCAGTCGTACGGGTCCTTCAGCCAGCCGTCCGGCAGCACCACCCGGTTGTTGCCCGACGTACGGCCGCGCGGCCCGTCGGCGCCGGACGGCCAGGCCTGGTCGAGGTCCAACTCGTCCAGACCGGACCGCAGTCCGTCCAGCGAGGAGGTGATCGCGAGCCGCTTGCGCATCTCGGAGCCGACCGCGAAGCCCTTCAGGTACCAGGCCACGTGCTTGCGGAAGTCGATGACCCCGCGGGCCTCGTCGCCGATCCACTCGCCGAGCAGGGTGGCGTGCCGGACCATGACGTCGGCGACCTCGCGCAACACCGGTCGCCGGTAGTCGTCCCGTCCCTCGAAGGCCGCCACCAGGTCCGCGAACAGCCACGGCCGCCCGAGGCAGCCGCGCCCCACGACCACGCCGTCACATCCGGTCTCCCGCACCATCCGCAGCGCGTCCTGTGCCGACCAGATGTCGCCGTTGCCGAGCACGGGGATCTCCGGCACATGCTCCTTCAGGCGGGCGATGGCGTCCCAGTCGGCGGTGCCGCCGTAGTGCTGGGCGGCGGTGCGGCCGTGCAGGGCGATGGCCGTCACACCCTCCTCGACGGCGATGCGGCCGGCGTCGAGGTAGGTGATGTGGTCGTCGTCGATGCCCTTGCGCATCTTCATCGTCACCGGCAGGTCACCGGCGCCGCTGACCGCCTCGCGCAGGATCGCCCGCAGCAGGTTGCGCTTGTACGGCAGCGCGGAGCCGCCGCCCTTCCGGGTCACCTTGGGGACCGGGCAGCCGAAGTTCAGGTCGATGTGGTCGGCGAGGTCCTCCTCCGCGATCATGCGGACGGCCTTGCCGACGGTGGCCGGGTCGACACCGTACAGCTGGATCGAGCGCGGCTTCTCCGTCGCGTCGAAGTGGATCAGCTGCATGGTCTTCTCGTTGCGCTCGACCAGCGCCCGGGTCGTGATCATCTCGCTCACGAACAGCCCCTTGCCGCCGCTGAACTCCCTGCACAGGGTGCGGAAGGGCGCGTTGGTGATCCCTGCCATGGGGGCGAGGACGACGGGCGGCTGGACGGCGTGCGGGCCGATCCGCAGGGCCGTACCGGTCGTGCCGGTCAGGGGCGTGCTGTTCGTGGGCGCGGTCGTGGGCATTCCCCCATTGTCACGCACGCCGAGCCGTGCCGACGATGACCGTGACAGAGTCATTAGTTAGACACACTATCGAAGTCGGCGTACGCTGAACCGCATGCCCGATCTCAGCCCCCGTCGTCGCATGCTGGTGCTCGCGATCTGCTGTATGAGCCTGCTGATCGTGAGCCTCGACAACACCGTCCTGAACGTCGCGCTGCCCTCCATGCAGAGAGAACTGGACGCGAGTACGGCCGGCCTGCAGTGGACGATCGACGCGTACACCCTGGTCCTGGCCTCGCTGCTGATGCTCGCCGGCTCCACCGCCGACCGGCTCGGCCGCAAGCGGGTGTTCATGGCGGGGCTGGTCGTCTTCACCCTCGGCTCGGCGCTGTGCTCCCTCGCGCCGAACCTTCAGGCGCTGATCGCCTTCCGAATGGTGCAGGCGGTGGGCGGTTCGATGCTGAACCCGGTCGCCATGTCGATCATCACCAACACCTTCACGGACCCGCGCGAGCGGGCGCGGGCGATCGGTGCGTGGGGTGCGGTGGTCGGCATCTCCATGGCCGCCGGGCCGCTGGTCGGCGGACTGCTCGTGGAGTCGGTCGGCTGGCGTTCGATCTTCTGGCTCAACCTGCCGGTGGGCCTGGCCGCGCTGCTGCTCACCCTGCGGTACGTGCCCGAGTCCCGGGCGCCCAAGGCCCGTCGGCCCGATCCAATCGGCCAGGTGCTGGTGATCGTGCTGTTCGGGGCGCTGACGTACGGGATCATCGAGGCGCCGAACGCGGGCCTGGTCGCCGTACTGCCGTTCTTCGCCGTGGCGCTGGCCGCGTTGGCGGGGCTGGTCCGGTACGAGCCCCGGCGGGACGAGCCGCTGATCGATCTGCGGTTCTTCCGGTCGGCGCCGTTCAGCGGGGCGACCGCCATCGCGGTGTGCGGGTTCGCGAGTCTGGGCGGGTTCCTCTTCCTGTCGACGCTGTACCTGCAGAACGTGCGCGGCCTGGACGCGATGCACGCGGGGCTGTGGATGCTGCCGATGGCCGTTCCGACGTTCCTGTGCGCACCGCTGTCCGGGCGGCTGGTCGGGAGTGTCGGGCCGCGGGTGCCGCTGCTGATCGCCGGGGTCATGATGACCGCGAGCGGGGTGTTGTTCGCGGCGTTCGACGCCGAGACGTCCAACATCACGTTGTTCGCGGGGTACGCGCTGTTCGGGATCGGCTTCGGGTTCGTCAACGCGCCGATCACCAATACGGCGGTCTCGGGGATGCCGCGCAGTCAGGCCGGGGTGGCCGCGGCCGTCGCCTCCACCAGCCGGCAGCTGGGGCAGACCCTGGGCGTCGCGGTGATCGGAGCGGTGCTGGCGGCGGGGGTCGGCGCGTCGTCGTACCGGGAGACCTTCGTCTCCGCCGCCGCGCCGGGGTGGTGGATCCTCGCCGGGTGCGGGCTCGCGGTACTGGTGCTGGGTGCGGTGACCAGTGGTGCCTGGGCTCGGGGAACCGCGAAGCGGACGGCCGAGCAGCTGGAGTCTCCCGAGGTGCGGCAGGCGGTTCGGGCGTAGGCGCCGCGTCCCTCAGGCGGTTCCGCTGAGCTCGTACTGGAACCAGACACGATGCGTGCCGTCGGCGTCGACGGCCCTCCCTGCACGGCAGGGGGCGCCGAGAGGTGCCGGAGCCGGCCGGTGCGGGCATGTGCGCACGGGCGGGGCGTGCCTCCTCGGCGGCTGCGGTGTGGTCGGGTGCGGTGGTGACGACGGCGGTGCCGGGCCCGCCCCGCCGAACACAGCGGCGCCGCCGGCGGTCAGCCGGGTCAGCCGGGCCCCGGGCTTGGTGGCGGGCGGGCGGCGGGCGCGGGGTCTTCCGGGGCTCGTCGCTCTTCCCTGTCGTCTTTCGTGCATACGGTGTGGCCTGCCGGCCGTGGTACCGGCTTCGAGGTGTGTGGTCAGCGAGTGGTGGTGTCCGGGCTGGGCAGGGGGCCGGCGCAGGTGGCGCGGCCGAAGGTGCCGGTGGCGGTGGCGCTTTGTACGTGGTGTCCGCGGACGGCGAGGGTGCAGCGGGCCTGCCCGCCCTGGTCGCCGAGGACGATGCTGACGATCGGGTCCCGGCCGAGGGGCACCTCGACGCTCGTGCGCCACGGCAGCCGGGCCGCTCTGACAACGGTGGCCTTTCCGGCTTCGCTGCGGGCCTGGTAGGTGATGTCGGCGGTGCCCTGGCCGGTCACCTCATAGGTCACCGCGGCGGTGGGGGTCCGGTGTTGGGGCCCGCCGCCGCCCTGGCCGGTGTCGAGCACGCCGTACAGGACGAGGCCGCCGCAGGCGGCCAGCGCCGCGCCGATCACGGCCAGACCCGCACGGTCCGCGCGCCGGAGGCGTGACGGCGTGCCGGCTGCCCGTTCGGTGCCGTACGGCTGCGCGTCTTTTCCGGAGTCGACGAGCTTCGTCTCCTTGTTCGCGTCACCCGGTTCCGGGGCGGTTCGCGTGTCCGGTTCTTCGGGCTCCGGTTCGGACAGTGCGGATTCCCGGGTTTTGCCGCCCATGAATGATCCCCCTCGGAATTCGGATGCTCGGGATTCGGACCGGGCGGTTATACACGATGTCGCGACCCGATTGCCAGCGGGCGGAAATATCGGACACCGGCTGTCTTGTTTGGCGCCAACTGTCTCTGATGTCTCCTCACTTGACTTGGCGTCACCGGAATGACTAGAAATCCGGCGCCGCCGTCCATGACCTCTGGCCCATGCAGAAAGAGGCCAGTTCTCGGCGGCACGTTTGGTTCACGACGCATGAGAAGAGGTTTGGCGTGAGACCCAGATTGGGCAGGCTCACAGCCTGCCTGGTGGTGGCCGCGGTGACGAGTACCGCGCTGCCCCAGGTCGCTTATGCCACGTCCGCCTCGGACGGTGACGACAAGGGAATTGTCGATGCCGTCAGGGGCTGGTTCGCGGATGACGGCGAAAGAAACGAAAAGCCGCCGTCGCATGACGAATTGGGGATTGCCGACCGGCAGAAGCTACCGAAGGGCAAGGCCGATCCGAAGGCTACGCGAGTTCGGGAGCTGACGGGGCGGCGGACGGCGAATGCGCGGTTCTGGCAGCTGTCGGACGGCCGTGTCCAGGCGGAGTTGTCTGCGGTGCCGACCTCCTACCGGTCGGGCGGAAAGGCGGCCTGGAGGGCGATCGACACGAGGGTCCGCGAGAGCGGGGCGAAGGGTTTCGAGTTCGCCAACACGACGAATGAGGGCCGGAGTTGGTTCGGTGCGGACGCGGACCGGCTGGTGCGCTTCGAGACGCCCGACGGCCGCTCGGTCACCCTCGGCGCCGAAGGCGCGGACAGCGGCCTGAAGCCAACGGCCAAGGGCTCCACGGTCACGTACAAGAACGCGCTGCACGGCGCGGACCTGGAGTACGCGGTGGGCCCGGGCCGGGTGAAGGAGAACATCACCCTCGCCGAACGCCCCGCCGGGCCGCTGAAGTTCAGCTTCACGCTGGACACCGACGGGCTGGTGCCGAAGGCGCGCGAGGACGGCTCGATCGCCCTGTACGGGGAGCTGCCGCACACGCCGGAGCTGGTGATCCCGGCGCCGTACATGACGGACGCGAAGAAGGCGGACAAGTCCGTCTTCGGGAAGACCTACAGCACCAAGGTCACCCAGAAACTCAGCAAGGACGGTGACTCCTGGAAGCTGACCGTCACTCCGGACACGAAGTGGCTGGCGGCCAAGGAGCGGCAGTACCCGGTCGTCATCGATCCGACGATCACAATCGCGCCGTCGCCGTCCGACTCCCAGGACACGATGGTCCTCTCCGACCAGGCGTCGACGAACTTCAACACCAGTTGGAAGCTGGCGGCGGGCAAGACGGACACGGGTACCGCCCGCTCGCTGATCAAGTTCCCGCTGAGCGAGATCCCGGCGGGTACGACGATCGACTCGGCGCGTCTGGAGATGTACTTCGACCAGGCGCACACCACCAATGCCAACGATGTCACCATCGGCGCCTACCGGGCGACGGGTGCGTGGACCGAGTCGACAGCGACCTGGTCCAACACGAGCTCCCTGGTGGGTGAGCTGTCCGGCACCAGCGTCCAGGTGGACGACGGTGACGCGGGCACCACGGCGGCCGTCGGCGCCTGGCCCGCCTCGACCTCGTCGCTGGCCCAGTACGGCATCGGCGCCGACTACCGGTCCAACAAGGACGCCGTCGCCGGGGACACCTACACCTGGCAGCCGGACATCAAGGAAGCGGCCAGCTACAAGGTCGAGGCCCACTATGTGGCGGCGACCGACCGGGCCACCAACGCGCCGTACACGGTGACGTCCCAGGACGGCACCGCCACCTACACGGTCAACCAGCAGACCGGTACCAACGGTGTGTGGGCCGCGCTCAACGGCGGCTCGCAGATCAACTTCGCCAAGGGCACGGCGGGCAAGGTCGTCCTCGGCGACGGCCCGGCCTCCGCGTCGACGGCGGTGATCGCGGACGCGGTGCGGTTCACCAACCCGGCGTCGATCGTGAAGAACACCGGCGAGTACAACCAGTGGCACAAGTTCCCGGTCACCGACACCGTGCAGCAGTGGCTGAACGGCACGGCCAACAACGGGTTCGTGCTCAAGGCCACCGACGAGTCGGCCACCGCCCCGACCGGCGGCCCGCGCTACGAGTCCGGCGACGGCGACTACGGCGGCGAGACCGCGACCATTCCCCGCCTGACCGTCACCTACGGCAAGGTCGGCACGACGCTCAACTCACCGACCGTCGTGCACGGCACAGGTCCCGAGCTGTCGTGGAAGGCGTACACGAACACCACCGGCGACACCGGCCTGGACATCGCCGAGTACCAGCTGCACCGTTCCACGCAGCAGGCGTTCACACCGTCCGCGGCGACCCTGGTCGCTCCGGTCGACAAGGCGGTCACGGCGTACACGGACACCACCGCGACCCCGACGCCGGACTCCTCCTCGGTGGAGATCGGGCGGTCGTACTACTACCAGCTCGCGGTGAAGACCAAGAACGGCCAGCTGCTCGGCTCACCGACCCGGATCGTCGGCGTGCCGAAGGCGGGCCGCACCATGCGGCTGATCCAGGGCACGTCCGGGGTGACCGACACGACCCTGTCGTCCGCGCAGCCGACCACCAACGAGGACACCATCGCCTCCTTCGGTGTCGGCCAGAAGTGGCTGAGCGTCGGCAACAACTCCTCGACGTACGGCAAGACCCGCGCGGCCATGAAGTTCACCACGTCGAGCATCCCGACCACGGCCACGGTGCTGGAGTCGCGCCTGTTCATGTGGGGCGCGGAGACCACGACCGGCACCGACGGGGCGATCTATGAACTCCATGGCCTGACCAAGGACTTCGCCGAGACGACGGCGACGTGGAACAACGCCACGTCGACCACGGCGTGGACGGCGGCGGGCGGCGACTACTCGGGCACCGTCTCGGACACGGTCGGCACGGTCTCCGAGGTCGGCCGGCACTGGTGGGACGCCACCAGCCTCACCCAGGGCTGGACCAAGACGCCGTCCAGCAACAAGGGCGCCCTGGTCAAGCTGAAGGACGAGACCACCACCGGCCCGCAGGAACGCACCCTGTTCCTGTCCTCGGAGGCGCCCGACCCGCAGCTCGGCCCGCTGCTGCGCGTCATCTACGTGGACTCGACGACCGACGACACGTACTACGCGCCGCAGACCCCGGCCCGGATGACCCCCAACTCCACCTACACGGTGGACATGACCGTCACCAACACCACGTCCAGCGCCTGGGCGTCCGGCGAGCGCGTGATGTCGTACACCTGGAAGCTCCCCGACGGCACGGACGTGACGACCGGCGGCAACCAGGCCTCCACGGCCATCCCGGCGCTCTCGCCGGGCCAGTCGGCGACCATCAGGGCCACGGTCAACACGCCGATCAACTCGGACTCGGGCAGCAAGCGCACCGACTACGTGCTGGGCTGGGACGTCAAGAAGGTCTCCGACGGCAGCTGGCTGTCCGCCGGAACCGGCGGCATCCCGTCCCTGAAGCAGAACGTGGCGGTCGAGGACCCCACCTCCAACACCCTGGGCCTGGAGAAGTTCTACTCGTACACCGGCAAGAACACCGGCGCCGGTTCGACGGTGATGAACAACCTGGCCTCGGGCAACAGCGTCTGGTCGTACAACGCGTTCACGAACCCCGGCCGGGGACTGACCACCTTCGCCCGCTTCTCGTACAACTCGCTCGACACCTCCGACACGGTGCTCGGCGCGGGCTGGTCCGGCCAGGCGGCAGGGCCGATACGCCTCGGCGCGCCGCTGGACTTCCACCCGAACCCGAATCCGACGGAGATCCGTCTCCCGGACGGTGACGGCACCACGCACGTCTTCCGCAAGCAGGCGGACGGATCGTGGAAGGCGCCGGCGGGCGTGCACTACAAGGTCACGATGAAGGCGGGCCTGGACTGCACGCCGGACAAGGACCCGGTCCCGGACGCCTGGACGCTCCTGCGTCCCGACGGCACCCGTTTCCTCTTCGGCTGCGACGGCTATCTGACGTCCACGGTCGACAAGAACGGCAACACGCAGACCTACACGTACGAGGAGCGCAAGTCCAACAACAAGCCGACCAAGTTCCTCACGTACATCACCGACCCGGCCTCCCGTCAGTCCCTGAGGGTCGACTACTACAAGAAGGGCGACGCGTCGTACGACTACATCGACGACACGGGCGCCAAGGTCAGCGGCACCAACCTGACCAACTCGAAGATCTACGACCACGTGAAGTCCATGACGGACATCTCGGGCCGCAAGATCTCCTTCTTCTACACGACGAAGGGCCTGCTCGGGCAGTTCACCGACGGTGACGGCTCCACCCAGCCGAAGGTCTTCAAGTTCACCTACGACGCCACCCAGGGCAACAAGAACGTCAAGCTGGTCACGGCCACCGACCCGCGCGGCCACGACACCAACCTGGCGTACTACGCGCCGCAGAACGGTGACGACCCGACGTACCACTGGTGGACGAAGACGATCACCGACCGTCTGCAGGGCGACACCGGCTTCGCGTACGCGGCCGACACCGCGAACACGAAGTTCACCGACACCACGGTCACCGACCCCGAGACGCACGCGACGCAGTACGTCACGGACGACTTCGGCCGCCCGGTCCAGACGACCAACGCCAAGTCCCAGGCCACGAAGATGAGCTGGGACGCGGACAACAACGTCACGTACCTGGAGGAGGCCAACGGGGCGAAGACCGCGTACTGCTACGACCAGAAGACTGGCTACCCGCTCTGGTCGCGCGACGCGGAGAACAACAAGGCGGGCGTACCGGCGCAGTCCGACTGCGCGCCGGGCACGTACCCGGCCGACGCGTCGAGGTACGAGTACCAGACGAGGGCGGACGGGTTCTCGGCCGACCTTTACCGCAAGACGTCTCCGGAGGGCCGTGCCTGGCAGTTCGGGTACGACTCGTTCGGCAACCTGAAGACGGTCACCGACCCCAAGGGCGTGGCGACGACCACGGCCGGGGACTACACCACCGCGTACGAGTACGACGCCTACGGTCAATTGACCAAGGTGACGGACGCGAACGGTCACGTGACCGCGAACAGCGCGTTCGGGCCGACCGGTTTCCCGGCGACCATCACGGACGCACTGCAGAAGTCGGCATCGTACGTGTATGACGAGCGGGGCCAGGTCACCCAGGTCACCCAGGACAGGGACGGACTGGCTCTGAAGACCACGCAGACCTACGACACCTTCGGCCGTCCGCTGATCAACACGGTGCCGAAGGACCAGAAGGCGGGCGTGCTCATCACCACGCCGGCGCCGCAGTACGACGCGAACGACAACGTTACGCAGGCGACGGCGCCCAATGGAGCAGTGTCGACGGCCGGTTACGACGACGCCGACCAGATCCGCTGGGCGACGGCGCCCAAGGACACCGACACGTCCGACGAGCGGAAGTCCACCTACGCATACGACAAGGTCGGCAACCTCAAGGCGGCCACGGAGCCCAAGGGGAACCTGACGGGTGCGACGGCGGGCTCATACACCACGTCCAACTACTACGACGAGATCTACCAGTTGACATCGGTGGTGAACGTCAAGGGTGACGTGGTCTCGTATGTGTACGACTCCGTCGGCAACGTCGTGAAGGTCCTGGATCCCAAGAAGAACGCCACTGCCGACCCCGACGACTTCACGTCCAAGACGGCGTACGACCTCGACCACCGGGTCGTCGAGGTCACGGACGCGGCAGGCAGGACCAGCAAGCGCGGCTATGACAAGGACGCGCTCGTGACCTCGACGACGGACGCGGAGAACAACACCGCCACCATCACCTACGACGAGCGGGGCAAGCCGACCGAGGCAAAGGTCCCGTACGACGGCATCAGTACGCGTTCGACCAAGTACGAGTACGACCAGGTCGGCAACACCACGAAGTTGATCACGCCGCGCGCCTCTGCGGCGGGTTCCACAGTCGCCTTCACGGCGCGCACGGAGTACGACGCGCTGAACCGTCCGGTCAAGCAGTTCCAGCCGTACGACCCCAACGACGCCCGATACAACAAGGCGGACGTCTATACGCGCACGGACTACGACGCCGTGGGCCGTGTCGCAAAGACGTCACTGCCGCCGTCGCAGGGCCAGTCGGTCCGCAACGACACGACATACACGTACTTCGACAACGGCTGGACGAAGTCGTCGACGGACCCGTGGGACATCCTCACGACGTACGAGTACACCGACCTCGGCCAGCAGTCGCGGCGCACGCTCACCTCGGCGGGCGGCGATTCCTCACGCACCATGGCGTGGTCGTACTATCCCGACGGAAAGCTCAAGTCCCGTACGGACGACGGCATTCCGGTCGGGAGGTCGGTGGTCCTCGTCGACAACTCCGACACGCAGAACACGTCGTCCACGGGTACGTGGACGACGGGTGACGCCACCGGCCAGCAGGGCTATGACCACCGCACGCACGCGGCAGGCAGCGGCTCCGACTCCTTCACGTGGACGCTGAACATCCCGAAGGACGGCACGTACACGGCATACGTGAAATACCCCAAGGTGACGGGCGCGGCGACGACGGCGAAGTACACGCTGACGCACGCGACGGGTTCGGTGGACAAGACGGTCGACCAGACCGCCGCCACCGGGTCCTGGGTTCCGGTCGGTTCGTACACCTTCCAGCAGGGAGGCGACGCCAAGATCCAGCTGTTCGCGAACAGCGGAGGAGTCGTGGTCGCTGACGCGGTGAAACTGGTCCGGGACACGTCGGGTGATCCCGTCACGGACCAGAAGCGCGACTTCTCGTACGCCTACGACACCAACGGCAACCTCACATCCATCAAGGACGCGACACCGGGCGCGGACATCGACGGCTACGCGATCACGTACACGGATCTCAACGAGGTCGAGAAGGTGACCGAGTCGCGCGCCGGGCAGGACAGGAGGACCACGTCCTTCACCTACGACGCGGACGGCAAGCCGGAGACGGTCACGCACCCCGACCAGTTCTCCAAGTACACGTATGACCTGCGGGAGTTGGTGCAGACGGTATCGGTGGGCAAGACGCCCACGGACGCCTCTCCAAAGGTCACTTCGTACACCTACACGCCGCGCGCTCAGAAGCTGAAGGAGACGAAGGGCAACGCCAACACGGTCGACTACACGTACTACCTGGACGGCTCACTGAAGTCGACGGCGGAGAAAAAGCAGAACGGGACACTCGTCGCTTCCCACGCGTACGCCTACGACCCGAACGGGAACAGGGCGCAGGACGTCGCGAAGAAGATGAACGCCGATGACCACGTGGCGTACCTGTCCTCCACGACGGACTACACCTATGACCCGGCGGACCGCCTGGCCAAGTCGGTCAAGACGGGCAACGGGGCGGCGACGGAGACGTACGTCCATGACGACAACGCCAACGTCGTGAGCCAGACGGTGGGCGGGACGAGCACCGCATTCGACTACGACCGCAACCGGCTCCTGACGATGACGTCGGGCGGCGCGACGGCCAAGTACACCTATGACCCGTACGGGCGTCAGGAGTCCGTCACGTCCGCGGGCAAGGTGATCCAGCGGAACGTGTACGACGGCTTCGACCAGGTCGTGGAGTCCCAGCAGATGGACGACACCGGTGCACTGAAGTCGACAAAGTACACCTTCGACCCGCTGAACCGCACCACGTCGATGACGGCGGACGGCAAGACCACGGACTACGAGTACCTGGGGCTGTCCGGCGACATCCTGGACGAGAAGGTCGGCAGCCGGCTGACCAAGTCGTACCAGTACGGTCCCTGGGGCGAACGCCTGTCGCAGATCAAACACAACACCGACGGCACGACGGAGGACGGCTACTACGGCTACAACAGCCACACCGACGTCGAGACGCTGACGGACAAGAACGGCGACACGAAGGCGACGTACGGCTACACGGCGTACGGCAAGGACGACAAGTCCGAGTTCACCGGAATCGACAAGCCCGACACCACTGACCCCACCAAGGAGGCCTACAACCCGTACCGCTACAACGCGAAACGCTGGGACGCCCGGTCCGGCACGTACGACATGGGTTTCCGGGACTACGACCCCGGGCTCAACCGCTTCACGACCCGGGACATGTACACCGGAGCGCTCGCCGACATGAGTCTCGGGGCGGACCCGTACACCGGAAACCGTTACGCGTTCACAGGCGGCAACCCCGTCTCGTTCGTCGAGTTGGACGGCCATCTCCCCTGCGCACCGGGCGTACCGGAGATCGGTAACACCTGTGGCGGCGGCGGAGTCGGCAGCAGCTTCCTGACGCCGGCCGCGGCGGTGGCACCCACGGTCGAGAACGACAGACTGCGCGGAATCCTCGGCGACATCTACCTCAAGCCGGGGTCTGTCGCGGAGGTCGGGGACGGCAAGGTCGGCTCCGCACTTCTCAACGAACTCAAGACGGGCAAGCAGACCAAGGGCCTCTGGCATGTGGCGGACGCCGCCGACCAGCTGACCCGGCTGACGAAGCTCCTTGAGGACGACCGCAAGCCGGACAAGAAGGTCCATCTCTCCGAGGCTGACCGCAACGTCGCCCTGGCCGAGGCGGACGAACTGTGGAAGGCCCTGAACACGGTCGACGAGAACGGCGCGGTGACCAAACTCCTCAAGGAGAACAAGGAGGTCCACAACGCGGTGAAATCGGCAGGTGAGCGCATGTGGCGGGCGCCGTCGATGAAGGCCATCTCGGGTGGCACGTTCGAGCCGAACCCGCACGGGGTGCCGAGGCTCAAGGGCGAGCCCAAGCTGCCCAAGGTGTTGAATGGGGCGGGCGCCCTGGGTGACCTCCTGTTCATCTGGGACGGCCTGCGCTCGCTCTTCCGAGGCGATCAGCCCTGCGACGTGACCGGCGGCTGCCCGGTGCCCGAGGTCGCTTGACGGCTGACGCCGCTCTGCGACTGACGGTCGGCAGCGGCCTCGGTTGAGCGCCCCCCGAGAAGGTGCCCCTTGCCGGGGAAGACCGACTCGGGGGGCGCTCTCCCGACAGAACGACCAGAGCTGTCGGCAGACAGCTACGCGCTACGAACGAAGGAACAAGCACCATGCCGGAAGCGGCGGACGACGCTCAGCACGGGGTCACCGGCCCCACGGCGGCCGTGCTCGTGCGGAACCTCCTCTGGGAGTGCTTCCCGGAGCAACGGGAGTCGATCCTCGACCTGGAGGAGGACGAACGCGAGGACGCGGAACAGATGGGGCGCCCTCCCGCCGAAATCGGGGCGTACACCCTGATCAGTGAGATCTTTGTGCGCGGGCAGCTGACGCCGCTCCTGGCGGCCGCTCCCCTGGACGCGGCGCTCGCACAGCGCTGCGCACACTTCCTGGAACGCCTGCTGGCGCTGGGCGGCGAGAGCCCCTTCATCAAGGAGATGACCAGCATCCGGGTCACGGACCACTTGCTGGGGTACCCGGAGAACTGGGTGAAGTTCCGGCCGTACGCGGGTGATTTGCTGCTGCGCGAGGTGAGGGAGCGACAGGTGTATTACACGAGGCCGTAGTCGGGGCGGATCCGCTTGGACCCGCTGGAGTAGGACTTGCCGCCGAGGTAGCTGGTGGAGGAGCGGGTGGTCCAGCTGCCGGACTTGACCGCCGAGGTCCCTTGCAGGATCACCGGCGTGTAGGAGGGTGCGGACGCACACCGCCGCCAAGGGGACGCCCCCGCCCATCGTTGTTCCCGAACTGATTCAGGAGCCTGTCAAGGAGCCGGGTCCAGGCACGCTGGACAAATTCCGGGACTGGTGGCAAAGGAACATCACCAATCACGACTGGTCGAACAATCCATGGACGCCTGCGCCTGTCGACGGCCCGATATTTGTTCCGGTGTTTCCGTGAACGAGTGATCGGTAAGTCGTGACGGGCTCCTCCTGTTCATTCTCCGGGCAGGAGGAGCCCGCTCACCGACCACCTTCTTCTCGCCGGGGCGGCAGTAAGATATTGTTGCGTCGGCGTGGGTATGCACCGCCTCTGGCGCAGAATGCGACAGAACAGTTATACGGGAGAAGCGATGGGATATTGGGGATATTTCGCTGTTGCCGAATCTGCTTCCCCCCTTGGCGGTCTGGCCTGTACGCAGGCGACCCCAGGTTTGACACTGAGTCGGCGCCTGTCGGGAGATTGGCAGGTCTGGGAGCATCCGGCAGAGCCTGGCATCAAGGCCGATGACCTGGCCCTTGCTCTTGCCGAGGAAACCGGCAGGCCTGCGATTGTCGGATTTGTGATGGACAGTGATTGCGTGGTGATCGAGGCCGCCGACTCCAGTAATGGGGCTTGGACTGCCTGTCTGGGTCCCAAAGCAATGGCGGGCTATCTGGCTGCGGAGGGGCAGCAGCTGGAGGACTGGATGTTGACACCAGAACAGGCTGCGACACACGCCGTCAATTGGGCTCACTTGACGGGGCGCCTGGTGGCAAGGGAACCGCTGGCCGAGGTCTTCCAAAAGGAGGCTGATCCTTTCGCAGAGGATCTTTTCTTCACCTTGTTGGAGCGCTTGAGTCTCGTATAAGCAAGTCGGAAACTGGCGCCAGGCGGCGGTGGAACATCAGCCATCGCGGCGCAATCTGTGGAGACGTCCGACGGTGGCATCCTCATCGGGAGCGTCGTGGAAAAGGAATTCCTCACCCCGGCACAGGTCGCCGATATCGACAACGCCCTGCGACCCATGCCGGCATTCGAACCCGTCCCCACGGACCGAAGCCGTCTGTGATGAGATTCGATAGCGGCAGAAAGCGGGGGGTCAGCATGTGGATCGACCGACTGGTGGAAGTAACCCATTGGGAGCCGCGTCAAGGGGACATGTCCTGGGGTGATACCGAGGAGCGTCTTGCTCTGTCACTGCCCGAGGATTACAAGCGCCTTGCCGCGGTCTTCGGGAAAGGGCTCTTCTCCGACTTCCTGCAAATCCTTTCCGTCGCTCCTGGAGGAGCCTTCGATCTCGCCAACACCTGGCGGGGTTTGAGTGCTGACGCTCCTGCCGAGGCCCACGACCCGCTGTACGCGCCGTATCGGATCTATCAGTCGGGTCAAGTGGGGCTCATCCCATGGGGCTTCAGTCAGGCCGAAGGTGAGTATCACTGGCTGGCCAACGGGAAGGGGGCAGAGGAGTGGCCCATCGTGACACGAGGGCGGGGGTACCGGGAGTGGCGTCAGTTGGACATGTCCACACCCGAGTTCATTTACCGGGTGGTGGCCGACCCGGAGTTCGAGCCCTTCTCCATCGCGGCTTTGGTACCCGAGCCGTTCTTTGCGCCGGCTCCGAGCACAGATTGGCAGACGACATGCTGAGGATCGAAGAGCTGGAGGTCGCGCTTCCGGCGATGACACCGTGGCGTGTGCCGGCAGGGCACAGCGTGGACTGGGCCGCCCTTGAGGCGGTCCTCGGGACGGCGCTGCCCTCGGACTTCCGCGCTCTGGCGGAGGCGTACCCGGTGCTGGTCATCGACGACTTCCTGAGCGTGTCCGTCCCCCTGCCCGGCACCGAGGCGTTGTGGGCGTCCGAGTCCCGGGAGGACGAGATCCTGCAGGATCTGTACGAGATGGGCGACACCGAGAACTACGTCCCCTACCCGCAGCCGGGAGGCCTGATCGAATGGGCGGCGTCCAATTCGGGGGACTCCTTCTACTGGAAGACGAGCCCCGCGGACCCCGACGCATGGCCAGTTGTCGTCCGCGGAGCCAACGGCGACTGGTCAGAGTTCCCGGTCGGTGCCGTCGAGTTCCTGGCCGGCGTGTACGGGCGCACCATCGACGTGCCGGGCATGCCCAGGGGCTTCCCCAGCGACGACCCGAAGGTACTGGGCCTGAACGACTGAGCGACCGTATCGACTGATCGGCAACTCATCCGCAGGCACGCGTGAACAGTGATCGCCCCCAGGGTTCCCGGGGGCGATCACTGCAACGACGAAAGACCCTCGTCAGGTCAGTTGCACGGCCAGCTTCGGCCAGCGCTTGACGATCGCCTCCTCCACCGCGGGCAGCGCCCTCTGGCCCGCCAGCGCCGACGCGATCGCCAGTGCCACGGCCGCCCACGCCACCGGGCCCAGCGGCGTGCAGCCGAAGAGCTGGCTCACCACCGGGGTCTCGACCAGCGCCACCAGCGCGACGGCCGAGCCCAGGGACGTGATCTGGACCAGGGGGCTGCCGCGGCGGTCGGCCAGGGTCTGGGCCAGCTGGGTGCCCACCACCGCGCAGAGGGCCATCGTGGTGGAGCGCCGGGCCGTGCCCGGGGTGAAGCGGCCGAAGAGCCAGGCGACGGTCGCGCCGAGGCAGGTGGTGAGGGCGCGGTGGCGGATCTGGCGGATCAGCGGGGCGCCCAGGACGGAGGTGGCGAGGGGTCCGCCGGGGCCCTCGTCTGCGGGTTCCTCCTCCTGCTGGGTCGGTGTGACCGCGACGGCCATCGCCGGGAACAGGTCCGTGAACAGGTTGACCAGGAGCATCTGACGGGTGGACAGGGGGGCGGCGCCCGAGAGCAGGGTGCCGACGATGCCGAAGCCGACCTCGCCCGCGTTGCCGCCGATGAGGATCGCGATGGCGTCGGCGACGCTGTGCCACAGGGCGCGGCCTTCGCGGACCGCCTCGATGAGGACCGTCATGTCGTCGTCGGTGAGCACGATGTCGGCGGCGTTGCGCGCGGCGGCCGAGCCGCGGGCCTGGAGGCCCACGCCGATGTCGGCGGCGCGGATGGCGGCCGCGTCGTTGGCGCCGTCGCCGACCATGCCGACGACCCGGCCGGCGTCCCGCAGCGCTTCGACGACCATGAGTTTCTGCTCGGGCGCGACCCGGGCGACCACGTCGGCGTCCCGCAGCATCCGGGCCCGGGCCGAGCGGTCGGCGGCGCCGAGTTCATCGCCGGTGACCACGCTCGCGTCCTGTGGCCAGCCCAGGTCGGCGGCGATGGCGCGGGCGGTCTGCGGGTGGTCGCCGGTCAGCACGACCGGCCGTACACCCGCCTCCCGCAGCCCCCGCACCAGCGCCGGGGACGACTCGCGGGCCACGTCGGCGAGGGCGAGGAAGCCGGTGAACTCCAGTGCGTCCAGGGGCTCGTCGAGTACGTCCGCCGCCTTCTCGCCCGATTTCAGCGGGCGCCGGGCCACCGCGAGGACCCGCAGCCCGTGACCGGCCAGGGAGTGGGACCGGTCCCAGATGTGGGCGGGCAGGACGGCGCAGGCGGGCAGCACGGTCTCCGGGGCGCCCTTGACCACCAGCACCGGGGAACCGTCCCCGTCCCGGCCGACGGCGGCGGCGTACCCGCGGGCCGCCTCGAAGGGCAGGCCCTCGATCTGCTCCCAGTCCTCGTCGGGTCCTGCGGCGTCCAGGACGGCCTCGTCGGTGGCGTGCGGCTGGCGGGCCGAGTCGCCGTTGAGCTGGGGGCAGGCGCGGGCGGCGGTCCGCAGCGGGCCGGCCGCGCCGGGCTCGTCGAGGGTGTGGACGGTGCCGTCGGCGTCGGCCACGCGGACCAGGCGCAGCCGGTTCTCGGTGAGGGTGCCGGTCTTGTCGAAGCAGATGGTGTCCATCCGGCCCAGCGCCTCCAGTGTGCGCGGGGCGCGGACGAGGACTCCGCGGCTGCTCAGCCGGCGGGCGGCGGCCAGCTGCGCCACCGTCGCCACCAGCGGCAGCCCTTCCGGTACGGCGGCCACCGCGACGGCCACGCCACCGCTCACCGCCTGCCGGATCGGCGTACCCCGCAGGAGTGACAGGCCGGTCACCGCGGCGCCGCCCGCCATCGTCAACGGCATGGCCTTGCGGGTGAGTTCCTGCAGCCGGGCCTGCACCCCCTTGGCCGGCGGGACCCGGGCGGCGAGGGCGACGGCGCGGGCGGCCTCGGTGCGCTCGCCGGTGTCCACGACGACCGCCTGGGCGCGTCCGGCCACCACGGTCGTCCCCTCGAAGACCATGCAGTGCCGTTCGGCGACGGAGGCGTGCGGGGCCGGGTCCATGTCCTTGTCGACGGGCAGGGACTCGCCGGTCAGCGCGGACTCGTCGACCTCCAGGCCGTCCTCCCACAGCAGCCGGGCGTCGGCCGGGACCACGTCGTCGGCCTTGAGGTCGATGACGTCGCCGGGGCTGAGCTTGGCGGCGTCCACGACATGGGTCTCCTCGGGGGAGTCCGCGACCCGCGCCTTCTGCTTCTGCTGCGCCAGCAGCCCGGACAGCGCCCGCTCGGCCCGCAGCCGCTGGAACCCGCCGACCAGCGCGTTCAGGTCGAGGGCGCCGACGACCAGCAGGGCGTCCACGACCGACCCGAGGATCGCCGACGCGGCCGACCCGACCACCAGCACCGGGGTGAGCGGATCGTCGAGCTCGTTCCGTACGGCCCGGCCGAGTTGCAGCGACCAGCGTGCGGGGGCCAGCGCGGGCAGTCGTACGACGGTGTCGGCGGCCGTGCGCATCCGGGCCGTCGCCTGTTCGACGGCGCCCGGCTCCGGGGGCGCCTCCCGCGCCAGCCGGTCGCGGACGTCGTCCGGGTCCAGTTCGTGCCAGGCCACCCGGGGCCTGGGGTGGGGGGCGCGGGTCAGCGCCACGCGGAGGGCCGCGCGGGCCCCGCTGAGCAGGGCCGCGGCGGCGCTCACGTCGACGGGCGCGTGCCGCAGTCCGGGCAGGGGCGAACCGTTGCCCCGGCGGGACTCGCCGACGGCCACCAGCAGCCCGGACAGCGCGGCGCCGGACCGGGCCAGGGTCTGCGACCGGTGGCCGACCGCACGGGCCACGGGTACGGCGCTCAGCAGCCGCCATACGTCGGTCAGGCCGTGCGGGGCCAGGACGTCCGCACCCCACACCACCTGACCGTCCGCGTCGGTGACGGCGACGGCCACGTCACCGCGCAGGAGCCCTTCGGTGACGTCGGCGTCGGCGTGCGGGCGGGGCCGGGCGACGGTGATGACACCGCCCTC
Organism: Streptomyces sp. NPDC050287; assembly: GCF_044459385.1. NCBI lineage: Bacteria > Bacillati > Actinomycetota > Actinomycetes > Kitasatosporales > Streptomycetaceae > Streptomyces > Streptomyces sp. NPDC050287. Next base: position 47,191 of record NZ_JBITIY010000006.1, read on the forward strand.
GTGGCGCAGTTCGTCCACCACCTCGCCCAGCGGACGGTCGGCGCCGACCACCTGGTCGGCGAGGCCGGTGAAGTCGGCGAGCGCGGGATCGTCCACGACCACGACCCGCAGTCCGGCGCGCCGGGCGGCGTCGAGGACGGCCTCCGTCCAGGGGTCCGCGCCGGCTCCGGGGGTGCGCAGCGCGCTCGGGTGGAGGACGACGGTGCCGGCCATCTCCAGCTGCCGCAGCCGGTCCGGGTCGCGCACCAGCACACCCGTCCCGGACAGGGCGGCGCTGAGGACGGCGTGGAAGGCGGCGGGACCGTACCGGGCGGCCTTGGGCGAGCCGGCCAGGACCGCCTCGGCGGCCTCGGCGACGTCGTGCTTGACGAGCATCGCGGCGACGGCGCCCAGCAGGCTGCCGGCGGAGGCGTGCGCGGCGTACTCCTGGGCGGGCGAGGTCCGCAGCGGCGGGCGCAGCGTCGGGTCCGCCGGGACGCTGTCCCGGTCCGGGGCGCACAGCTCGTCGTGCACGGTCTCGAAGGTGGCCGTACGGGCGAGCGCCTCCCCGAGCTGGCAGCCGCGCAGGGTGCCGTCGAGCAGCAGCGAGGTGGGGGTCTGGCCGACGCCGTGCACGACCGCGTTGGCGGAGGCCAGCGCCACGTCCATCCGGGAACCGCCGAGCCGGGCGCGCAGCCAGGAACGGAAGCGGGGATTCTCCCGCAGCAGGGTCACCGTCGCCGTCACCAGCCGGGGCGAGGGCGGCAGCCGCAGCGCCGACGCGGTGAAGGCGGCCGCGGCACCCAGCGCGTCGGCGCCGAGCGCCAGGGCGGTGGTCCGCACGGAGGCCGGATCACCGGGGTGCGTCAGCTCCTCCACGTCGTCGCCGCCCACGGGGACCAACCCGTGCCGCTCCGCCAGCGCGGACGCGCGCTCCATCACCTCGTCACTGACGGCGTCCTCGACCGCGACCACGACCAGCCGCTCCAGCCCGCGGTCCCAGTACGCGAGCGCCACGTCAGGGTGCTCGGCGAGGGCGGCGGCGACCCGGCGGGCGAGGTGTTCGGTGCGGGGGGAAGGGGTTTCCGGCCTCTCTGGCGCCTCGGTTGTCTCTGTAGCCTCTGTCGCCTGTGTTGTCTCTGTCGCCTCTGTTGTCTCTGTCGCCTGTGTTGTCTCTGTCGCCTCTGTTGTCTCGGCGGTCTCTATCGCCTCGGGCGTCTCTGTTGTCTTTGGTGGGGTCCGTCGTGGTGTCTCTGTCTGCGCGCGCAGTGCGAAGTGGGCCCGGGTTCCCGAACGCCAGTCGCGGGTGTGGCGGCCCGGGGCCGCCGTCCGGGCGACCCGGGCCATGCGGAGGGCGAAGTCCGCGCCGCGTACGCCGGCGCGGGCCGTGCCCGCCGCGGCTCCGGCGGCCGCGCCGACCGCCGGAGCCGCCCCGCGCGCCAGCAGCCGCGGACCGGCCAGCACGAGGTCGGCGGCGACCGCTGTCGGGCGGGTGAGAAGTCCTGTGCTCATCACGCTCCCTCAGCCGCTCGTACGCTCATGCCGGGCCCCCGCGGCAGGGGCCGCATGGTGGGTGGGCAACTTGTCGGAGGGCGTCCTCGGCACCGCCGTACGCCCCGCGCCCGACGGGGCGTGGGACGCCAGCACCTGCGGCGTCGGCGTATCGCCGCCCGGCACATCGGCGTGGCGGCCCGCACCCTCCGGTCCACCGACGGCTCCGGCGCCCTCGGCCCTCTGGCTCTCCTCAGCCTCGCTCTTCCCGTCCGTCTCCGCACGCCGTGGCTGCGTCAGCCACGCCACCGCCGCTCCGGTGACCGCGACGGGCCACTCCACGACTCCCGCGACACCCAGCACTCCGGCACCGGTGTACACGGCGATCCGCCGCCCGCGCGGCGACACCGCTCCGACCTTGTCCAGCGCGCCCTCGGCCGCCCGGCCCACCGTCCCGGCGCCGGGAACCTTGCGCAGTACCGAGGCGGCCGCTCGCAGCGGTTGCGGGAAATCCAGTGTCGACTTCTGCTCGGCCATGACTCTCCTCGTGGTCGGTACCTCACCTTCCGATCACCGAGTTCCCGCACTTCGGAGAGTCATCCGCAGGACAGGGCCACCCCGTTCTCCCGGTTCTCCGGCTCCCGCTCCCGTTCCCCCTCCCGCTCCAGCGCGAGTGCGTGCAGCCGCTCCAGCCGCTGCCGCGACTCCTCGTCGCAGGGCACGTACGTCACCACGCGCGGCCCGGCCTCCGGTCCCAGCCACAGGTCGGTGTGGTCGACGACCAGACGGCCGACGTACCGGTTGAGGAACTCCTTGCGCCGCACCCGGTGCGTGCCGACCTCGTGCCGCTCCCAGGCCTCGCGGAAGTCCGGGGACTCCGCGCGCAGCCGCTTGAGCAGCATCTTCCAGGCGGGCTCGGCGAGGTGGCCGGCCATCGTGGCGCGGAGCCGGGCGGCCATCAGGCGCTGGGTCTCCTCCAGGCGCACGATCGAGGAGCGCCACTCGTCGTGGGTGTAGCAGAGCAGCATGCAGTTGCGGTCCTCGGGCGGCACCGCGTCCAGGTCGCACAGCAGCAGACCGTAGGTGCGGTTGTAGGCGAGGATGTCGTACCGGCTGTTCTGCACGCAGGCCGGCACCGGCTCCAGCTGCTCCAGCACCGTCCGCAGCGCCGGGGTGATCGACGGGCAGACGGTGGCCGGCGTCGGGTCCACGGCTCCGGCGAGCTGGAACAGGTGCGCGCGTTCGCTGGGGTCGAGCAGCAGGGCGCGGGCGAGGGCGTCGAGGACCTGGACGGAGACCTGGATGGCCCGCGCCTGTTCGAGCCACGTGTACCAGGTGACGCCGACCGCGGCGAGCTGGGCGACCTCCTCACGGCGCAGTCCCGGGGTGCGGCGCCGCCTGCCGCGCGGCAGGCCGACCTGCTCCGGGGTGATGTGCTCGCGGCGGTGGCGCAGGAAGGCGGCGAGCTCGTGCCGCCGGATCTCCGACACGGCGGGCCCCTGCGCGGCTCCGGGCATGCTCTCCTGGGCCGTGTCAGCCACGTCGGCCATGTCTGCCATGGTGGTCATGCCCTCCAGCCTGCCTGCGCCCGGACCCTGTTTCCAGGTGGTTCTTGTACCAGGATAAAGAGACTCTGGTACCAGTCTCACGGCGGTCGCAGGCTGTGGAGCGTGACCGAAACCATCACCTCGCACCAGGTCCGCTCCCCCGTGGCGCCACCCTCGCTCGGCGGACTCGGACTCTTCACCGTGCTGCTGGCCGCGGCACTGCCCCTCATCGACTTCTTCATCGTCAACGTCGCCCTTCCCACCATCGGCGCGGACCTCTCGGCGAGCGAGTCCGTCCTGGAACTCGTGGTCTCCGGGTACGGCCTCGCGTACGCCGTCCTGCTCGTCCTGGGCGGTCGCCTCGGCGACCTGTTCGGACGGCGCCGGTTCTTCCTGGGCGGCATGGCCGCCTTCGGCCTGACCTCACTGGCCTGCGGGCTCGCGCCCACCGCCTGGACCCTGGTGGCGGCCCGGGTCGCGCAGGGCGCGGCGTCCGCCGCGATGCTGCCGCAGGTCCTCGCCACCATCCAGGCGGCGACCGCGGGCCCGCGCCGGGCCAAGGCGATGGGTCTGTACGGCGCCACGGCCGGCCTGTCCATGGTGCTCGGCCAGATCCTCGGCGGCGTTCTGGTGTCCGCCGACATCGCCGGCACCGGCTGGCGCGCGGTGTTCCTGGTGAACGTGCCGGTCGTCCTGGTCGGCCTGGTCCTCGCGGCCCGCGCGGTCCCGGAGACCCGGGCGCGGCGCCCCGAGCCGGTGGACGGCCCCGGCACGGTCCTGCTGGCCGCCGCGCTGCTCACTCTGCTGGTCCCGCTGACCGAGGGCCGGGCGTCGGGCTGGCCGTTGTGGACGTGGCTGTCGCTGGCCGCCTTCCCCGGCGTGGCGGCGGCGTTCTACGCGGTCGAGCGCCGGGCGGACCGGCTGGGCCGTACGCCACTGGTGCCGCCGAGCCTGTTCGCGCTGGTGTCGCTGCGGCGCGGACTGGTGATGATCCTGCCGTTCTCCGTCGGGTTCAGCGGCTTCATGTTCGTGATCGCGGTGGCCCTGCAGGAGGGCGCCGGCCTCGGCCCCGTCCAGGCGGGTCTGGCGCTGGCTCCGCTGGCGGTGACGTTCCTCGTCACCTCGATCGCCGGACCACGCCTGATCACCCGGTACGGCACCCGGGTGGTGACCGCGGGCGCCCTGCTGCAGGCGCTGGGCATAGCCCTGATCGCGCTGGCCGCGTGGCGTTCCTGGCCGGACCTCGGCCTGCTCGCCCTGCTCCCGGGCGGCGCGGTCGCGGGGGTGGGCCAGGCGCTCCAACTCCCGGTGATCTTCCGGATCGTGCTGTCGGAGGTGCCGTCCGCCCGGGCCGGCGTCGGCAGCGGCGTGATGACCACCACCCAGCAGTCCGCGCTGGCCCTCGGCGTGGCCACCCTCGGCACCCTGTTCCTCTCCCTCGTCCCCGGCCTGGGCATGCGGGACGCCCTGATCACCACGCTGCTCGTGCAGCTGGGGGCGATCGCCGTGACCGGTCTGCTGAGCCTGCGCCTGCCGAGGACGATCGACTGAGGCTCCCGTGGGCTGCTCCCGCGCGGACCGGGCGTCAGAGCACGGCTTGGACAACTCGGTGTGAAGGATCCCCCGTTGATGTTGGTCTTGCTGCACACTCCTTGCTGCGTCGACCGACTCACAGGTCGCGGCCCCTGGAGGCAGCATGCTGGAGATCAACACGAGCAAGGTGAGCCGCTGGGACCAGCACGGACGCGAACACGTCGTGCGGGTGCGGCGGTCGGGCGTACAGCGCACGATCAGCTGTGACACGTGCGGGTGGCGCAAGGGCGCGCAGTTCCTGCCCTGGCTGAAGGCGGAGGAGCATCTGGCTCAGGCTCATCAGGCGACGGTGGATCCGGCGGGGACGTAGGTCCGCCCGGCGCTCTCCGATGACTTTCCGTCGCGGGAGGGGTCGTACGTACGACGATCACCCGGACCGGAAGGCCGAGCCATGAGCGATCTGCACGACATCCTGCGACGGTATGTGGACGACGGGTCGGTCCCGGGTGCTCTCGGCCTGGTGGCCCGCGGTGACGACGTCGAGGTGGTGACCGTCGGCTCCGTGGACGCCCAGGGCACCGCCCCGATGGCCCGGGACACGATCTTCCGGATCGCCTCGATCACCAAGCCGATCACGGCCGCGGCGGTGCTGATGCTGGTGGAGGACGGGCTGGTCGGGATCGACGACCCGGTCGAGGAGTGGCTGCCGGAGCTGGCGAAGCCGAACGTGGTGCGCACCCCCGACGCCCCGGTGGACGACGTGGTCCCCGCGGCCCGCCCGATCACTGTCGAGGACCTGCTCAGCTCGCGCACCGGCTGGGGTTTCCCGTCCGACTTCTCGCTGCCCGCCGTCCAGGCACTGTTCGACGTCCAGAAGGACGGCCGTGAGCCGCAGGCGTACCCGGATCCGGACACCTGGCTGGCCGCGCTCGCCCGGGTGCCCATGGCGTACCAGCCGGGCGAGGCCTGGCTCTACGACACATCGTCCAACCTGCAGGGCATCCTGGTCGCGCGGGCGTCGGGCCGTACGCTCCCGGAGTTCCTGGCGGAACGGATCTTCGAGCCGCTCGGCATGAAGGACACGGCGTTCGAGGTACTGGCGTCGAAACGGGACCGCTTCACGAGCTACTACCGCGTCGGGCGGTCGGGCGCGCTGGAACTCGCGGACGCCCCGGACGGCGACTGGAGCACGGTCCCGGCGTTCCCCTCCGGCGGCGGAGGCCTCGCCTCCACGGCGGACGACTGGCTGGCCTTCGCCCGGCTGATCCTCGGCGCCGGCACGGCGAACGGGCACCGCCTGCTGTCCCCCGGCGCGGTCAGCCGTATGACCACCAACCACCTCACGGCACGCCAACGCGAGATCGGCGCCCTGTTCCTGGAGGACCAGGGCTGGGGCTACGGCGGCCAGGTCGACGTCACCCCGGTCGACCCGTGGAACGTCCCGGGCCGCTACGGCTGGGTCGGCGGCACCGGTACCACGGCTCACATCGTCCCGCCCACCGGCACGGTCGCGATCCTGCTCACCCAGGTGGGCATGCGGAACCCGACCCCGACGCCCCTGATGCGCGACTTCTGGCGCTGCACGGCGGCGGGCTGAAGTCCCTGGGCCTCAGCCAGGGCCTGTTGCGAAAGTGCCCTCTGCCGCGCGCAGCCCCCGGACCACCAGGTGCACCACGGCCTCGAACTCGCCCTGTATCTCCGGCAGTTCCCACTCCCGGGCGTGGCAGGGGTCGTGGAAGCGGTCGGTCGCGTGGAAGACGGCGGCGGCGGTGGTCGCCGGGTCGGCGCTCGTGAAGGCGCCGGTGTCGACGCCCGCCCGGATGATCACGGCCAGTTGACCGATCAGCTCACCGATGTGCTCGCCGACCACCTCACCGGCCTCGCCGGCCAGGACCCGGTACGTGGCGAACAGCTCCGGATCGCCGCCCGCCTTGCGGCGCTTGGCGGCGAACAGCGCGGCCAGCCAGTCCCGCAGCCGGGTCTCCGGGTCACCGTCCCCGGCGACGATCTGGGCCAGCACCTCGGTCGTACGGTCCAGCCACCGCTTCGTCACCGCCTCCCGCAGCGCCGCCTTGGTCCGGAAGTGCCGGTAGACGCTGCCATGGCTGACGCCGAGGGCGCGGGCCACGTCCACCACGGTCGCCTTGGCCGGGCCGTACCGGCGCAGCACCTCCTCGGTGGCCTCGAGGATGCGCTCGGCGGTCAGGGTCTCGGTGGTCGGTGCCATGGGTCAGACCGTACCCGGAGCGGGGATCACCGCTCGACCTGCGACATCAGGGCCGCCGGGTAGCGCTCCCCGGCGGCGGCGTCCGCCGGCACCGCGTCCTCGATCGCCGCCAGCTCGGCCGGCTCCAGCGTGACGTCCAGCGCGCCGAGCGACTCCGTCAGCCGCTCCCGGGTACGGGCGCCGACCAGCGGCACGATGTCCTCGCCGCGGGAGAGCACCCAGGCGATCGCGATCTGGGCGACGCTGACCCCCTTCTGCTCGGCGATCTTCCGCAGCGCCTCGACGAGGTTCAGGTTGTGCTGGAGGTTCTCACCCTGGAAGCGGGGAGAGTGCGCCCGGAAGTCGTTGGCGGCGAGCTGCCGGTCGCGGCTGAAGTGCCCGGAGATCAGGCCCCGGGACAGCACGCCGTACGCGGTGACGGAGATGCCCAGTTCACGGGTGGCCGGCAGGATCTCGGCCTCGATACCGCGCGAGATGAGGGAGTACTCGATCTGCAGGTCGGAGATCGGGGCGGTGGCGGCGGCCCGGCGGATGGTCTCGGCGCCGACCTCGCTCAGCCCGACATGACGGACGTACCCCTTCTCGATGAGCTCGGCGATCGCGCCGACCGTCTCCTCGATCGGCACGGCGGGGTCGAGCCGGGCGATCCGGTAGACGTCGATGTGGTCGACGCCGAGGCGCTGGAGCGAGTACGCGGCGAAGTTCTTCACGGCGGCCGGGCGTCCGTCGTAGCCTGACCAGCCGCCGTCGGGGTCTCGCAGGGCGCCGAACTTGACGCTGGTCAGGGCCTGTTCGCGGCGGGCGGCGGGTGCGGTGCGCAGCGCCTCGCCGATCAGCATTTCGTTGTGGCCCATGCCGTAGAAGTCGCCGGTGTCGAGCAGGGTCACTCCCGCCTCCAGGGCGGCGTGGATCGTGGCGATCGACTCGGCCCGGTCCGCGTCGCCGTACAGCGCGGACATGCCCATGCAGCCGAGACCGAGTGCGGAGACCTGGGGGCCGGTGCTTCCGAGGGTGCGCGTGTGCATCGTCATGGCATCCACCATGACATGACAGCTGACAGATTTCAATATCTGTCAGCTGTCACTGTCCGTCATTGAGGTGTCGCCGGCCCGCCCTGGTCCGACGCCACCGCCGGCCGCGACTGGTCCGTCGCCGTCGTCAGCCGCTGTACGCCAGCTTCAGCCCGAGTGCCACGAAGGACACCGCGAAACTCCGCCGCAGCCACGCCATCGCCCGGGGCCGTGCGGTCACGTGGTGGCGCACCGAGGCCGCGAGCAGCCCGTACCCGACGAAGACGACGAAGGTCACCAGCATGAAGACACCGCCGAGCGCCGCCATCCGCAGCACCGAGTGCGGCTCGTCGGGGCTCACGAACTGGGGCAGGAAGGCCAGGAAGAAGATCGTCACCTTGGGATTGAGGACGTTGATCAGCACAGCACGGGTGATCACCTGCCGGGTCGTGGCGGGCGCGGTGTCCCGTTCGAGCTCCATCGCCCCCTTGTCCCGGACCATGGCCCACGCCATGTGGAGGAGGTAGCCGACCCCGGCGTACTTGAGGACCTGGAAGGCCGTCGCGCTGGCGTGCAGCAGCGCGGCGAGGCCGGTGACGGTGGCCAGCACGTGCGGGACGATCGAGAGCGTGCAGCCGACGGCGGCGGCCACGCCGGCGCGCCGGCCGCGGGAGAGCCCGGTGGCGAGGGTGTAGACGACCCCGGTGCCCGGGGTGACACAGACGACAAGGGTGGTGAGAAGGAACGCGATGCTCATGCGGTCCACCCTGGTAGCGCGACGGCCCTCGACACAGGTCCACTGAGGGACCCGTATCGAGGGCCAAAGAGCGGGCGAGGAGCTCTGAAGAGAGGAGGGGTGGAGTCCTAGCAGCCGATCAGGCGCGCGGCCAGGTACCCCTCGATCTGGTCCAGCGACACCCGCTCCTGCTTCATGGAGTCCCGCTCGCGGACGGTCACCGCGTTGTCCTCCAGCGTGTCGAAGTCGACCGTCACGCAGAACGGCGTACCGATCTCGTCCTGACGCCGGTAGCGGCGCCCGATCGCACCCGCGTCGTCGAAGTCGATGTTCCAGTTCTGGCGCAGCGTCTGGGCGAGCCCCTTGGCCTTCGGGGACAGCTCGGGGTTGCGGGACAGCGGCAGCACCGCGACCTTCACCGGCGCCAGCCGCGGGTCGAGCCGCAGCACCGTGCGCTTCTCCAGCTTGCCCTTGGCGTTGGGTGCCTCGTCCTCGATGTACGCGTCGAGCAGGAAGGCGAGCATCGCGCGCCCGACACCGGCCGCCGGCTCGATGACGTACGGCGTCCAGCGCTCGCCGGCCTCCTGGTCGAAGTAGGAGAGGTCCTGGCCGGAGGCCTTGGAGTGGGCGCCGAGGTCGTAGTCGGTGCGGTTGGCGACACCCTCCAGCTCGCCCCACTCGTTGCCGCCGAACTGGAAGCGGTACTCGATGTCGGCGGTGCGCTTGGAGTAGTGGGAGAGCTTCTCCTTCGGGTGCTCGTACCAGCGCATGTTCTCCTCACGCAGGCCCAGGCCCGTGTACCAGTTCCAGCGCTGCTCCATCCAGTACTCCTGCCACTTCTCGTCCTCGCCCGGCTTGACGAAGAACTCCATCTCCATCTGCTCGAACTCACGGGTGCGGAAGATGAAGTTGCCGGGCGTGATCTCGTTGCGGAAGGACTTGCCCATCTGCGCGATGCCGAACGGCGGCTTGCGGCGCGAAGTGGTCTGCACCTGGGCGAAGTTGGTGAAGATGCCCTGCGCGGTCTCGGGACGCAGGTAGGCGATGGAGCCGGTGTCCTGGGTCGGGCCGAGGTGGGTGGAGAGCAGACCCGAGAACTGCTTGGGCTCGGTGAACTGGCCCTTGTTGCCACAGTTGGGGCAGTTCACGTCCGCCAGACCGTTCTCCGGGGCGTGGCCCTTCTTGGCCTCGTACGCCTCCTCCAGGTGGTCCGCGCGGAACCGCTTGTGGCAGGCGGTGCACTCGGTGAGCGGGTCGGAGAAGGTGGCGACGTGACCGGAGGCGACCCAGACCTCGGGGGCCAGGATGACGGACGAGTCGATACCGACCACGTCCTCGCGCGACGTCACCATGTAGCGCCACCACTGGCGCTTGAGGTTCTCCTTGAGCTCGACACCGAGCGGCCCGTAGTCCCAGGCGGCCTTGGTGCCGCCGTAGATCTCACTGCTGGGGAATACGAAGCCACGGCGCTTGCTCAGGCTGACGATGGTGTCGATCTTGTCGGCGGCCACGGTGCTCTCTTCATTACGACGACGGGCGACGAAGCGAGTTGCTTCAGAGCGAATGCTTCAGGTTACCGGCGGGGACTGCCCCTCAATCAAATCGGATGGCCTTCGAGCGCACCCCCGGCTCCTCACCGGGCCCTTACCCAACCCGCACCCGGGAGCTTGTTGACAACGGTTTCCATATTTGATGAAAATGACTGTCATGAACGTACGACGTCGCCTCATACCCACGGCCGCCGTGACCGCCGTCACCGCCCTCGGCCTCGCCACCCTCTCCGCCTGCTCCGCCGAGAGCGCCGCGGCCGGCAACACGGACAAGTTCGACGTCGTCGCGTCGTTCTACCCGCTGCAGTTCCTCGCCCAGCAGATCGGCGGGGACCATGTGAACGTCACCAGCCTGACCAAGCCGGGTCAGGAGCCGCACGACCTGGAGATCAGCGCGCGGCAGACCGCGCGGCTCCAGGAGTCCGACGCGGTGCTCTACCTGAAGAACCTCCAGCCCGCCGTCGACGACGCGGTGACCCAGTCCGAGGTCAAGACCAAGATCGACGCTGCCTCCCTCACCTCGCTGGAGAAGCACGGCAACGAGGTCGGCGGTCACGCGGCCGAGCACGACGACCACAAGGACGAGGAGCTGGCCGGCCTCGACCCCCACATCTGGCTCGACCCGGTGCGCTACGCCCAGGTCGCCGAGGGTGTCGGCAAGGCCTTCGAGAAGGCCGACCCGGACAACGCGTCCGACTACAAGAAGAACACCGCCGCCCTGGTCACGAAGCTCGGCGCCCTCAACACCCGGTTCAAGGACGGCCTGACGAACACCAGGACCAAGGTCTTCGTCACCACGCACGCCGCCTTCGGCTACCTCGCCGAGCGCTACGGCCTCACCGAGGAGGCCATCAACGGCCTCGACCCCGAGTCGGAGCCCAGCGCCAACCGCGTCAAGGACCTTGAGAAGATGGCGAAGGCCGACGGCGTCACGACCGTGTTCTACGAGACGCTCGTCAGCGACAAGACCGCGAAGACCATCGCCTCGGACTCGAGCCTGAGGACCGACGTCCTCGACCCGATCGAGGGCATCACGTCCAAGTCCAGGGGCGGCGACTACTTCCAGGTCATGGAGTCCAACCTCAAGGCGCTGCAGACCGCTCTCGGCGCCAAGTGATCCCTACGGAGGACCTCGTGAGCGAGCCCGTCATCTCCCTGCGCGGCGTGCGCGCCGAGCTGGGCTCGCGGCCCGTCCTGCGCGGCATCGACCTCACCGTGGACCGCGGTGAGGTCGTCGCGCTGCTCGGCGCCAACGGCTCCGGCAAGTCGACCGCGATCCGCTCGATCATCGGCCAGGTACCGGTCAGCGCCGGCGAGATCAAGCTGTTCGGCGCCCCGCGGCACGGCTTCCGCGACTGGGCGCGGGTGGGCTACGTACCGCAGCGCACCACGGCCGCGGGGGGCGTGCCGGCGACGGTCACCGAGATCGTCTCCTCCGGCCGGCTGTCCCGGGCCCGCTTCGGCGTGCTGCGCAAGGCCGACCGCGCCGCCGTACGCCGGGCCCTGGAGCTGGTCGGCATGGCCGACCGCGCGAAGGACTCCGTCGACGCCCTCTCCGGCGGCCAGCACCAGCGGGTGCTGATCGCCCGCGCCCTCGCCGCCGAACCCGAACTCCTGATCATGGACGAGCCGATGGCGGGCGTCGACCTGGCCAGCCAGGAGGTCCTGGCACAGACACTGAGGGACCAGGTGGCATCCGGTACGACCGTCCTGCTCGTCCTTCATGAACTGGGCCCCCTGGAGCCCTTGATCGAACGGGCGGTCGTCCTGCGCGACGGCTGCGTGACCCACGACGGCCCGCCCCCGCGCGCCCTGGGTCAACACGCCCTGCCCGGCCACGACCACGTCCACCCGCACGCTCCGGCGGGCGCCGAACCGATCCGTACGGGACTGCTGAGCTGATGGACCTCCTGAACTTCGCCTTCATGCAGCGGGCCCTGCTCGCCGCCGTCCTCGTCGGCATCACCGCCCCCGCCGTCGGCATCTACCTCGTCCAGCGCCGCCAGGCCCTGATGGGTGACGGCATCGGCCACGTGGCCATGACCGGCGTCGGCCTCGGTTTCCTCCTGAACGCCTCCCCGGTGTGGATGGCGACCCTGGTGTCCGTCCTCGGCGCCGTCCTCATGGAGCTGATCCGCTGGTACGGCAAGACCCGCGGCGACATCGCCCTCGCGATGCTCTTCTACGGCGGTATGGCCGGCGGTGTGATGTTCATCAACCTCGCGCCGACGGGCTCCAACGCCAACCTGACCTCGTACCTCTTCGGCTCCCTTTCGACGGTGAGCGAGTCCGACGTCACGGCGATCTGTCTGCTGGCCGCGTTCGTGGTCCTGGTCACCCTGGGTCTGCGCCGCCAGCTGTTCGCGGTCAGCCAGGACGAGGAGTTCGCCCGGGTCACGGGCCTGCCGGTGCGGGCGCTGAACCTGCTGACGGCGATCACCGCGGCGGTGACCGTGACCGTCGCGATGCGCGTCGTCGGCCTGCTGCTGGTCTCGGCACTGATGGTGGTGCCGGTGGCGGCGGCCCAGCAGCTGACCCGCAGCTTCGTCGCGACGTTCGCGGTCGCGGTGGCCATCGGCGTGACGGTGACCATCGGCGGCACCGTGACCTCGTACTACCAGGACGTACCGCCCGGTGCGACGATCGTGCTGCTGACCATCGCCGCGTTCATCGCGATGACCGCGCTGGCCGCCCCGCTGGCCCGGCGCCGCGCACGGGCACTGGCCGCCGCACAGCCCGCCGGGGACCCGGCGGAGTGCGCGATTCCGGCCGGCCGTGAGCCCGACGAAAAGGTCGGCGTCTGACCGGGGAAGCCCGAGCCACAGGCTCTGACAGACCGGACTGGCACAATGGCCGGGCAGGGGCAGACGCGAGGAGGCAACCGGTGACCACCGCAGGACCGTCCGTGAAGGGCCGTGCGACCCGGCAGCGGGCCGCCGTGGCTGCGGCGCTCGACGAGGTCGACGAGTTCCGCAGCGCGCAGGAACTGCACGACATGCTCAAGCACAAGGGCGACTCCGTCGGGCTGACCACGGTCTACCGCACGCTCCAGTCCCTCGCCGACGCCGGCGAGGTCGACGTCCTGCGCACCTCCGACGGCGAGTCCGTCTACCGACGCTGCTCCACCGGCGAACACCACCACCACCTCGTCTGCCGCGTCTGCGGCAAGGCCGTCGAGGTCGAGGGCCCGGCGGTGGAGAAGTGGGCGGAGGCCATCGCGCAGGAGCACGGCTTTGTGAACGTGGCGCACACGGTGGAGATCTTCGGAACGTGCGAGGACTGCGCGGCCAAGTAAGCCCGTGGAATGCGGGCTCAGCCCGTCGAATCCGGGCTCAGCCCGTGGAATCCGGGGGCTGAGTCCCCGGACCTCCGTCACTCCTGCTTGCCCTCCATGGCCAGCAGCTCCTCGTTCGGGATCGCCCCGCCGAACCGCCGGTCCCGCGACGCGAACTCCAGACACGCCCGCCACAGGTCACGCCGGTCGAAGTCCGGCCACAGCACGTTCTGGAAGACCATCTCGGCGTACGCGCTCTGCCAGAGCAGGTAGTTGGACGTGCGCTGCTCCCCGCTGGGCCGCAGGAACAGGTCGACGTCCGGCATGTCCGGGTAGTACAGGTACTTCTGGATCGTCTTCTCGCTGACCTTCGACGGGTCCAGCCGTCCCGCCTTCACGTCCTCCGCGATCGCCTGCATCGCGTCCGCGAGCTCGGCCCGGCCGCCGTAGTTCATGCAGAAGTACAGCGTCAGCTTGTCGTTGTCCTTGGTCTGCTCCTGCGCGACCTGGAGCTCCTTGGCGACGGACTTCCACAGCCGGGGCATCCGCCCGACCCACCGCACCCGGATCCCGAGTTCGTCGAGCTGGTCCCGGGTCTTGCGGATGAAGTCCCGGTTGAAGTTCATCAGGAAGCGCACCTCGTCCGGCGACCGCTTCCAGTTCTCGGTGGAGAAGGCGTACAGCGAGATCGCCCCGACGCCCATCTCAAGACCGCCCTGCAGCACGTCCAGCACCCGCTCGGCGCCGACCTTGTGCCCCTCCGTACGCGGCAGCCCGCGCTCCTTCGCCCAGCGCCCGTTCCCGTCCATGACGATCGCCACATGGTTGGGGACCAGCTCACCCGGGAGCTTCGGCGGCCGCGCCCCGGACGGGTGCGGCTCCGGCGTCCTGTACTCGCGGCGCTGGCGCCCCAGAATCCCGCGTCCGGCCATGTGCTTCTCGTCTCCTCTGTGGTGCTTGTGCTCTGTGGTGCTTGTGCTCTGTGGTGCTCACGACTTTTCCACGTACCTGAGCGAGCGCAGTCCGCGCTCCAGGTGCCAGTGCAGGTAAGCGGACACCAACCCGCTCCCCTCCCGCACATGCCGCGCCTCGCAGGCGTCCGCAGTCTCCCAGTCTCCCGTAAGCAGCGCTCCGAGGAGTTCCAGGGCCTCCGGCGACGGTACGACACTCCCGGGCACCCGGCAGTCGACGCAGACCGATCCTCCGGACGCCACGGAGAAGAACCGGTTCGGCCCGGGCATCCCGCACTTCGCGCAGTCGCCGAAGCTGGGCGCGTATCCGTTGACGGCGAGGGACCGCAGCAGGAAGGCGTCGAGAACGAGATGCGGTGCGTGCTCACCACGGGCCAGCGTCCGCAGCGCCCCGACCAGCAGCAGATACTGCTGCACCGCCGGCTCGCCCTCGTGGTCGGTGAACCGCTCGGCGGTCTCCAGCATCGCCGTCCCGGCGGTGTAGCGGGCGTAGTCCGCGACGATGCCGCCGCCGTACGGCGCGATGGTCTCGCTCTGCGTACACAGCGGCAGCCCGCGCCCGATCAGCTCGCTCCCCCGCGCGAAGAACTGCACGTCGACGTGGGAGAAGGGCTCCAGCCGGGCCCCGAACTTCGACTTGGTCCGCCGTACCCCGCGGGCCACGGCCCGTACCCGCCCGTGACCCCGCGTGAGCAACGTGATGATCCGGTCCGCCTCACCCAGCTTCTGGGTGCGCAGCACGATGCCGTCGTCGCGGAACAGACTCATGGGCCCATTCTCGCCTACGACGGCAGCGTTCAGTGCCTCAAGGCACCTCGCCGCGGCTGCGTGCGTTGGCGTACGCCGTCGCCGCGCTCAGCCGCTCGGCCGGGGTGGCCCGACGCACGGCGTCCGGACCGGCGTCCCACTCCCTGCCGCCGCCGAGCGGTCTCAATTGCACGTACGGCCCCTCATGCCCCATCACGATCCCCACCCGTCCCGTCCGGGTGTCCACGACATACGACCCCCTGGGCGGCTTCATCGCCTTCATCGCAGAGCCTCCGCGAGCCGTCGCGCGGTCTCCACGGAACACCTCCCCAATTCGACGAGCGGGCAGGGCGCCTCCCGCGCGAGGCTCACCGGATCGAGCCCCAGTGACGGGAGTGCAATTCCCGCGACAAGAAGCGCCGCGCGCAATTCGTTCACCGTGTCCTCCGCTTCTTCGACGCCGAGCGCCGAGTGCTGTGCACCCACCGTGCTCCCCTTCCTTTTCGGGTTTCACTCCTTCCCTCTCCACAATGCCCCTCTCCCTCTACACTCGGCAGGCGTCTGTGCACTACAAGTGCGGGTCAGCACAAGGAGGTTGGCCATGGCCAACGGTTCACGGCAGGCGGTCTGGGAGTTCTTCGGAGCAGAGCTCAAGCGCAGGCGGGAGGACGCGGGGATCACCCAGGCGGAGCTGGGGCTGAGGGTTTTCGTGTCCGGCGGGTACATCGGGCAGTTCGAACAGGCCATTCGGAAACCGCAATTGGATGTGGCCCAGCGGATTGACGAGGTACTACAAACCGACGGTTTTTTCGAGCGGCTGTGCCGGAAGCTGATTGACGACCGGCGGTATGCGGATTACTTCGCGGGGGTTGTGGAGCTGGAGCGGCTGGCGACATCGATCTGCGACTTCGAACCGACCGCCGTTCCGGGGCTCCTGCAGACGCCGGCCTACACAAGAGCGCTCACCCTGGCGACACATCCGTTCGCCTCGGACGAATTCGTCGACGACAAGGTCACCGCCCGCATGGAGCGGTCCCAGATCCTCAGGGACGCTACAAGGCCCGTGTATTGGGCGATCGTGCACGAAGCGGCCCTCCGCATCCCGGCGGGCGGACCGGAGGTCGCAGCTCAGGCGCTGGAGCATCTGGCCTCGTTGGCACGTGAACGGAGGGTGCTGCTCCAGGTGCTCCCGTTCGCAGCAGGGGCACCCGCCGACAGTGGCTCCCTCCGGCTCATGGAGTTCGACGACGCACCCCCGGTCGCCTATACAGAGACGTCGTTTTCGGGCACGTTGCTCGACGACCCGGCCGTGGTGAAGCGAGCACAGCGCACATACGATCTACTCAGGGGCGCCGCGCTGTCGCCGGAGGCGTCCCTCGCCCTGATCGAGTCGGCGGCTGAGGACTTCAGACGATGCACGAGTACGACCTGAGCAACGCGAGCTGGCGCAAGAGCAGCTACAGCAACGGCGACGGAGGCAACTGCGTCGAGGTCGCCGACGGAGTCCCCGGTGTCGTTCCCGTCCGAGACAGCAAAGTCCCCGGGGGGCCGGTGCTGTTGGTCAGGTCGGCCGCCTGGGCGGAGTTCGTCCGGCACCTGGGGTAAACCCCCCTGTGGATACGGCAGTTGACCGGATGGGGTGCCCGGCGAAGATCGACCAGGCTCCTCCCCATGAAGCAGATCACGCGCAACGCCTCCCTCGTCGCCGTCCCCGCGGCCCTCCTCGGGCTCACCGCCCCACTGACCGCGTCCGCGGCGACCCCAGCCTCCGCCCCCACGCCTACCTCCTCCCTCGCCTGGGCCAAGTGCGCCGGCACCGGCCTCGACCCCCGTCAGCAGTGCGCCACTCTCACGGTGCCGATGGACTACGCCGACCAGGGCGGGCCGAAGATCGACATCGCCGTCTCCCGTATACCGAGCGAGAACCCCGGCACACGCCGTGGCGCCCTGTTCCTCATCCCCGGTGGGCCGGGCGGGACCAGTCTGGGCGACCCGTCGGGGAAGGGGCAGAAGCTGCCGCAGGCCGTGCGGGACGCCTACGACCTGATCGGGTTCGCGCCGCGCGGGCTCGCCCCCTCCACCTCCGTCAGTTGCGGACTCGACCACGCCGACCTCGCCACCTCCAAGTTGCGGCCGTGGCCCGCCCCGGACGGGTCCGTCGGCGAGAACATGGTCACCGCCAGGCGGATGGCCGGCGCCTGCGCCGGCAACGGCGGTGAGCTGATCCGGCACCTCAGTACGGCCAACGAGGCCCGCGACCTCGACCGTCTGAGGGCGGCGCTCGGTGAGCGCAGGATCTCCGCGTGGGGGGTGTCGTACGGGACGTACGTCACAGCCGTCTACAGCCGGCTGTTCCCGAACCGTACCGACCGCGTCGTGCTGGACAGCAACGACAACCCGGACCCCACCCGCGTCTCCCGGGGTTGGCTGGCCGCGCACGAGCAGGGGGTCGAGGACACCTTCCCCGAGTTCGCGAAGTGGGCGGCGGCGCCGGGCAACCCGGACCGGCTGGCCGGGACGGCGGCCGAGGTGCGGCCGTTGTTCCTCCGGCTCGCCGAGCGGCTCGACCGGGAGCCGATCCCCTGGCCCGGCGCCAACCCCGAGGAGCTGAACGGCAACGTGCTGCGCCAGACCCTGCTGGACGACCTCTCCCGGCCCAGCAGCTTCCCCGCTCTGGCCAAGCTGATCCTCGCGGCACAGGCCGGTACGGTGCCGCCCGCGCCCGCCGCCCCGCCGGAGGCGGTACTGCAGAACGTGGCGGCCGTCGGCGCCGGGACGCTATGCAACGACATCGCCTGGCCGACCTCCGAGGCCGAGTACCAGAAGGACGTCGACGAGAGCCGGGTGAAGTTCCCGCTGACCGCCGGCATGCCCCGTAACGCGATGCTCTGCGCCGCCTGGCCGTTCGCGCCGAAGGAGCCGCCGGTACGGATCACCGACCAGGGGCCCTCCAACATCCTCCTCGTACAGAACGAACACGACCCCGTCACCCCGCTCGCCGGCGCCCTCAAGCTCCGCCGCGCCCTCGGCGACCGCGCCGTCATGGTCACCGTGAACTCCACCGGCCACGACTCCTACCTCGCCAACGGCAACGCCTGCGGCGACGAGACCGCCTCCCGGTTCCTGGCCACCGGAGAGCGCCCGGCTCAGGACGTCTACTGCCGCTAGTGCTGTGACCGCATAGCTTCTCTGCCACCGGGCGCTACATTCACCGGGCTAGACTGGCCGGCCCTGCCGTGCCGTGCCGTGTGGTGCGGATGCCGGACGGGTCGTACCGAACGGGCTGGCGGCCCGCGGGCCGTGGCCCGGTCCTCAAGTCGCTCAGCGCTGGACCCGCCGAATCATGGGGGATGATGGAAGACCAAGCAGCCCGTGCACCATCGGGCTCTGCATCCCCCACCCCGACGGACCTCGCACGCACGAGCCCGGTGTCCGCTGCGACCGCCCGGCTCCGCCTGCTGTCGCGGTGGTGGGAATCACGCCCCACCGCCACCAGGGACCGCGAGTTCGCGCTCGTCTTCACGGTGCTGTCGTTCGCGGCGCCGCTGTCGCGGATCGGGGCAGAACTCGGCGCCCTTACCACCCACGGCGCGTCCGACGGAAGCGTGCTGGTGACCTTGGGGCAGACCCTGCCGCTCGCGGTGCGCACCCGGTGGCCGACCGCCTGTCTCGCGGTGGTGGGGATCTCGTTCGCGGTCCACGAGTCCCTCGGCTACCCGCCGACCTTCGGCAGCCTCGGGCTGTACATCGCGCTGTACTCGGTGGGTGCCCACCAGGAACCCCTCCCGCGGGTCGTACCACTGATGGCGACGGGCGGATACGCGGTCCTCTGCGCCGTCCTGTACACGTTGGATTCGCCCAACGGCTTGACCGACTATCTGGTCTACTACGTGGCTCTGACGGCGATGTGGGCCCTGGGCGTCCTGGTCCGCGAGCGGCGGGTACGCGAGGCCGAGCGGCGGCTCCTGTCCGCGCAGGCGGCCATCGCCGTGGAACGCAGCCGCATGGCCCGGGAGTTGCACGACGTGGTAACCCACCATGTGACCGCGATGGTGGTGCAGGCCGGCGCGGCGCAGTACGTCACCGAGTCGCCGGACCGCGTCAACGAGGCCCTCGTCGCCATCAACGGCACCGGCCGCCGCGCGCTGGCCGAACTCCGGTTCCTGCTCGGCGTGCTGGAGGCGACCGGCGATTCGGCGTCCCGGACGCCGATGCCGGGCCGGGTGCCCGACCTGGTGGAGCAGACACGAGCGGGCGGCCAGCCGATCTGGCTGGTCGAGGACGGAGAACAGCCGGACATGGCCATAGGTGCCCACCTCACGGCGTATCGCGTCGTGCAGGAATCCCTGACGAACGCTGTGAAGTACGCCGCGGGCCAACGAACGCTGGTACGGCTCGCACACACCCCCGGCTGGACGGACGTCGAGGTCACCACCGCCGGGACGGCCGACGGCGCGCCCGCGTTCGCCGCCCTCCGCGACGACGCCCCGCAGGTCTCGGGAGGCCGGGGCCTGACCGGGCTGCGGGAACGGGTGGAGATGTCGGGCGGCGAGTTCGCGGCAGGGCCCCGCCCCGAGGGCGGGTTCCGCGTGTACGCACGCATCCCCACGGGAGGTACCGCGTGAGTGTTCCGCCCGCCGTGATCAGGGTGCTGGTCTGCGAGGACCAGGCCCTCGTACGCACCGGCTTCGTCACGATCCTCTCCGCCCAGCCCGACATGGAGGTCGTGGGGGAGGCCGTGGACGGCCGAGCGGCGATCCGGAGCGCGGAGGAGCTGAAGCCGGACGTCGTCGTCATGGACATTCGCATGCCCCTGCTCGACGGAATCGAGGCCACCCGCCACCTGGCGGGCCCCGAGTCCCTCAGCCCCGCGAAGATCCTGGTCGTCACCACCTTCAACGTCGACGAGTACGTGTACGAGGCCCTCCGCGCCGGTGCCAGCGGCTTCATGCTGAAGGACGCCGCACCGCCCGAACTGATCAACGCGGTACGCACCGTTGCCCGCGGTGAGTCCCTCCTGGCCCCCGCCGTCACCCGCGCACTGATCGGCCGCTTCGCCGAACGCCTACGCCCCTCCGCCGCCTCCGCGTCCCCCGAACGCGACCGCCTCAAGGTCCTCGCCCCCCGCGAGCACGAGGTCCTCCTCCTCATCAGTGAGGGCCTGTCCAACGCCGAGATAGCCACCGAGTTGGTCATCAGCCCTGAGACCGTGAAGACCTACGTCTCCCGCATCCTCACCAAACTGAACCTCCGCGACCGCGTCCAGGCGGTGGTCCTGGCGTATCGGGCGGGGTTGGCGGGGCGCGGGGACTGAGCCCGACACGAACCTCGTTGTCCTCGAAAGCGTTGTCCCCCGAGCGAGCTACACGATGTGTCCACCCAGGGGTGAAGTGCGGCACCGGCGCTCTCTTGTTGACTCTGTGACTGTCAACGCAGCGATCGGACCAGCGGTCCGACCGTGCCGAGCAGCAGGAGGGCAACACCATGAGAGGGACGCGCAGTTCCGGGAAGTCCGGGTTCCCCGGCGGCCGTCGGTTCGCCACGGCCCTGGTGGTTTCGACGCTGGCCGGAGCCGGGCTGGCCGCATGCGGCGGGGACGCCGAGGACACGCCGCAGGCCAAGGCCGCCAAGCAGACCGCGGAGGCCGAGCAGGCCGCGGACAAGCCGGAGATCACCTGGGGCACGTGCCCGGAGCCGGCCGAGGGAACGAGCCGAAATCCTCGTCTGACCTGCGGGACGTTGAAGGTCCCGCTGTACTACCGAGATCCGGGCGGCAAGAAGATCGAGGTGGCGGTCTCGCGGCTGGCCACCGCCAAACCCGGGAAGAAGCGTGGCGTCCTGCTGCTGAACCCCGGCGGACCGGCCGTGGGTGGTCTCGACATGCCCGCAACCATGGCGTCCACGCTGCCGAAGTCCGTGCTGGACAGCTACGACCTGATCGGCTTCGACCCGCGCGGCGTCGAGCACAGCACTCCGCAGAGCTGCGGTCTGAAGGACCCCAGTGTGTTCGGGCTCTTCCCCTATCCCGCCGCGGACGGCTCGATCACCAAGAACGTGGCCTTCGCCAAGACCAACGCCGAGAAGTGCGCAGACACGGTGGGCGACACCCTGCAGTACTTCACCACCGCCAACACCGCCCGCGACATGGACCGCATCCGCCAGGCGCTCGGTGAGCGGAAGATCTCCTACTGGGGCCAGTCCTACGGCACCTACCTCGGCGCCGTCTACAGGGCCCTGTTCCAGGACCGGACCGACCGGATGATCCTGGAAGGCAACATCGACGCCACCAATGCGTGGGCCGACGAAGTGGCGGACCGCTGGGGCAAGGGCATGGCCGACCGGTTCCCCGACGCGGCCGCCGTCGCCGCGGCCCAGGACGGCACCCTCGGGCTGGGCGACAGCGTCAAGCAGGTGACCCAGAGCTACCTCGCCCTCGCCGACCGGCTCGACCGCATGCCCGTCCCCGTGCCCGGTATGCAGCTGTCGTTGGACGGACCGCTGCTGCGGAACATCACCTACGGCATGCTTCTGCACAACGACACGCTTCCACCGCTGGTCGGTTTCTGGAAAGCCGCCGCCGACCTGGCCGACGGCAGCGCCACCGACGCCGACAACGAGGTTCTCCAGCAGATCCTCGCCGACAGCCCGCAGCCTCCGGGTGTCCCCGCGGACAACCAGGCCACCATGTTCCTGGCTCTCGTCTGCGGCGACGCCGAATGGCCCCATGACACCGACGGCTACGCCACCCGCAGCGCCGCCGACCGCAAGGCGTGGCCCCTCACCGCGGGAATGCCGGGCAACATCTGGGCCTGCGCCTACTGGAAGAAGCCGGCCGAGCAGCCCGTCACCGTGACCGGCGAAGGCCCGCGCAACACCCTGATCCTCCAGAACCGCCGGGACAACGCCACTCCGTGGGAGGGCGGCACAGGGCTGCACAAGGCCCTCGGCGACAGTTCTGCCTTCGTCGGCGTGGACAACGGCGGGCACTACGTCTACAACGAAGGCTCCGCCTGCGCCGACAAGGCGACCGTCGACTTCCTGACCACCGGCCACCTGCCGGGCAAGAACGTCTACTGCACCGACGTCCAGCGCAAGAGGTGATCCGGTGACGCGAGCGAGAAGGCGAACGCGGCGACCAGGTCATGGGGGACGACGGTGATGCACGCGTTCCACTCCGTCATCGCGGAGGCGAGGGCTCTTTGTGGGCCAGTGCTCTGACCGGATAGGTTCGCCGCAAGCTCGCGGTGTTCGGCATGGACGGGCCTCGCCAACCCTCCGTAGGCTGGTGATCGCCTACGAAGGGGGCGGGGTGAACGGCAATCCGCTGTACCACTGGATAGCGCTGGCAGTGTCCACGGCGCTCATGCTCCCGGCGCCGGTGGCGATACTGGCGGGGTGGACACCGCCGTGGATGCGCAAGCGACAGGCCGGGATGCGGCTTCGGGCCTACGGCATTCTGTGCATCTACGCCCTCATGCTCGTCAACGGCATCCCCCGGATCGCCGACGCCTCATTCGAGACGGTCATGGTCTGCATGAACGTCGGCTTCGGGTTCACCGCCACCGCTGCGGTCCTGTTCCTGCTCTCGGCACGTAAGGATTCAGGCGCCCGGACAGCTGGCCCGGTCGAACCTCGAGAAGGCTGAGAGACAGTCTTCGTCTTCTCCATGCCGCCACTGTGCCGGTCGCCGCCCCGCCCGTCCGTCCGCCGATGGTCTACGGCACCGCGCCGAAGGGATGACCGGCTCACCCCTCCGCGACGATACGGCGGGCCGCCTCCGCCTTCTTCCGATGGGCCGCACGGAGTTTCTCCTGGGAGCATTCCGGAGGTTCGACAGGGACGTCGTTGCGGGTTGCCGCGGCAACGCGCGTGCACAGGTCGCGAAGGTGCACCGGGAAACAGTGGTGCGTCCTGTCGCCCGCATGCGCGAGATGCTCGCCCACCGCCCTGAGGCAACCATCCCAGTCGCCTCAGGTTCGGCGTGGTGGAGTGGCAGCGGTAGTAGGCGAGTTCGCCGGTGGTGCGGTTGCGGCGGATCAGCGGCTGGATCCACCGGTCCGGTGGAAGAGCCGACGCTGGATTTCCTGGCGGTAGTCCTGAAGGGTGTTGTCGATGTGTACGGCCGCGGCCTGCGCCGCGGTCTCCGGCTCACCGTTCCGGATCGCCCGGAAGATCGCGGCGTGTTCCTCGACCGCCTTCGCCGCGTGGCCACCGAGCACGCCCGGGAAGCCGATGATGTTGGACTGGCTCTGCAGTCGCCGGGCTTCCCGTACCGCGATGGCCAGGAAGAAGTTGTGCGAGGCGGAGGCGACACCGTCGTGGAAGGCGTCGTCTCCGCGAGCGAACATCTCGACCTGGTCGATCTCCAACCCGTGCCGACACACCTCGACGGCCTGCTCGATGGCACGCAGTTCGGCGGGGGTGGCCCGGGTCGCGGCCAGGCGGCTCGCCTCCATCTCCTGCGCCCGGCGGAACTCGAACAGCATGTAGACGTGTTCGAGGTCGGTGGGCAGGAAGAACGGGTTGCCGCGGCCACCGCCCAACATCCCCGGATCGTCGGCCACGTACAGCCCGCGGCCCTTCTGCGCGCGGACGCGCCCCAGAGCCGAGAGGATCTTCACGGCCTCGCGGACGACGGTACGGCTGGTGCCGAGGCGCTCGGCGAGGTCGTTCTCGGTGGGCATCCGGTCGCCGGGGGCCAGTCCCAGGGTGACGATCAGCTCCAGGACCCGTTCGGCGGCCACCTCGTACCCGGGCCGGTAGCCACTGGCCGACCGGGCCGTGCCCGGCGACAGCCGGTTGGCCTCATCGGCGTCGGAGCGGGCCACGCCGGCCATCGGGGCGGTGCCGGTCGTGTCCGGTGTGGTCAAAACCGTGTCCCATCGAGTCGGCGTCGCCTCGGCCATCTGCGGTCCCCCTCATCGTGCCGTCAGCTGCAAGAGTACGACTCATCTGGTGACGATGACCCCGAAGGTCGCAACCCGCCTCAGCGGCCCGGTCTGGCGACCCGGCACAGCCCCGGCCTGCGGCGGCGCGCTTGGACTCCGTGACGGGCATGTGTCACACGGGTCACTGCAGCGAAAATCAGACACGTGCATCCCTCTTGACACCGTCGTCCCCCGGCCCCGATAAATACTACCTATAGGCAGCGCAGGGCCGATGAGTTCTTCCACGTTTTCACCTGGTCTACGCCTTTTGCCCCAGAAGGACTTCAGAGGTGGCAGACCTGCGGCATACATAAGTCATACACATCCGCGCCCGGCGAGCAGGTGATGCCGTCGCCGCACCTTCGGCACAGCCGACCCGTATGCGATCCGAGGAAGGACATCAGGATGAGAGGTCCGCGCATCGGCGCCGGGCTGAGCCAGGCAGTCGCGGCAGTGGTGATGGTCGCCATCGCGAGCGTGTTGCCGGCCCAGCCCGCCTACGCAGCCGCCACGAGCTTCTACGTCGACCCCGTCAACGGCAGCGACAGCAACTCCGGAACCAGCACGACGGCAGCCTTCAGGACCATTCAGGCCGCCCAGAGGGCCGTCCGCAACATCGACACGAACATGTCCGACGACATCGTCGTGAACCTGAGGGGAGGCACCTACTCCCTCACCAGCCCGGTCACCTTCGGCACGGGCGACTCGGGCACGAACGGCCACACGGTGGTCTACCAGGCGTACAACGGCGAGACGCCGGTGGTGACCAGTGGCAAGACCATCAGCGGCTGGACCGCGGTCGGCAACGGTGAGTACAAGGCACCGGTCGGTACCCTCAACTTCCGGCAGATGTACGTCAACGGGACCCGCGCCACCCGAGCCCGCTACCCCGACATCGGCTCCGACTTCCAGCTCCAGGGCAGCGACAAGACCAACAAGTTGCTCAAGGTTCTCAGCTCGCAGATCTCGAACTGGGGCAACTTCAGCCAGGTCGAGATGGATCTGGAACTGCAGTGGACGGAGAACTACCTGCGCCTGAAGTCGTTCACCAACAGCAACGGCATGGCCAACGTCTCGATCCAGGACCACGAGGCGGGGATCCTGTTTCCGCGCCCCTACCCGGTGCTGTCCAACGGCTCGCCCCTGCACTTCGAGAACGCCCACGAGTTCCTGAACGAGCCAGGTGAGTTCTACGTCGACACAGCCGCGCAGACGGTCTACTACAAGCCCCGCGCCGGGGAGGACATGTCGACGGCGACCGTCCAGGCCCCGACACTTCCGACGCTCTTCGAGATCAACGGCACGAGCCTCAACAGCCCGGCTCACAACCTGCGGTTCTCCGGGGTCACCTTCGCCCGGACCACCTGGATGGAGGCCACCGACAACGGTGAGCTGAACGGCCAGGGCGGCAACTACAACCTCTCGGCCGACACCAGCAACAACCAGTACGTCGGCCGTCCTCCGGCCGGTGTCCACGTCTCCGACACCGACAGCATCTCCTTCACCGGCGACACGTTCACCCAGATGGGCGCCACCGCGCTCGACCTCCACCACGGCGTGCACAACAGCACCGTGACCGGCAACGTCGTCCGTGACGTCTCCGGCAACGGCATCATGCTGGGCAAGTTCTCCGACCCCACAGTCGAGATGCACGCCATCTACAACCCGCCGGCGTCGCCGGCCGGTGAGGACGCCCGCGAGGTCGTCAAGAACGTCACCGTCACCGACAACCTGATCAACCACATCGGTGAGGACTACCTGGGCACGGCCGGCATCAACGCGGGCTTCGTCAACAGCACCACGATCAACCACAACGACATCTCCGACACCCCGTGGGCGGGCATCTCGCTCGGCTGGGGCTGGCAGTCCGCGGCCAACTCGGAGGGCAACAACTCGATCAGTTACAACCGGATCGGCAACGCGCTGAACCGGCTGTGCGACACCGCCGGCATCTACCACCTGTCGAACGACCCCGGCACGGTGATCAACAACAACTACATCCACGACGTGGTGCGAAGCTCCGCGGCATGCGGCTCGGCGGTGGCCGGGATCTACCTGGACGAGGGGTCGAACAACATGACCGTCTCGAACAACGTCCTGTCGCACACCGCCGGCTTCATCAACCAGAACCACAACGGCACCAACGTCACCCTGTCCGGCAACGCCACCACCGGCACCTCGATCATGGAGGCCTCCGGCCTGGAGCCCGCGTACCAGGGGCTCCAGGCGAAGACCAACCTCACCTGGAACAAGCCGGCCTCCGCCTCCTCCGTCAACTCCGCGGGCTACAGCCCGGACAAGGCCGACGACAACAACACCACCACCGGCTGGTCGCCCACCGGCGCCGACACCTCGGCATGGTGGCAGACCGACCTGGGCCAGGCGTACGAGCTGGGCCAGTTCTCGCTGACCACCCGCCAGGAGCTCGACCAGCCCGAGACCCGCAGCAACTTCGAGATCCGGGCCTCGAACGATCCGACCTTCGCCACCTACACGGTGGTGGGACGCCAGGGCTCCGCGACCCTGCCGTACGGATCGACACTCACCGGCAACATCGACGTACGCCAGAAGTTCCGCTACGTGCGCGTCGCCAAGACCGACGGCGCCTACTTCTTCATCGAGGACTTCGGCGTCCAGCAGGCGGACGGCGCCCTGGAGGACTCGACCGGCACGCCGAACGTCAACCCGTCGACGTACTACACGATCAGGAACGCGGGCAGCGGAATGCCGGCCGACGTGGCCAACGGCAACACCGCCGACGGCGCGGGCGTGATCCAGTGGCCGAGCAACGGCGGCACCAACCAGCAGTGGAACATCGTGCCGGTCAGCGGCAACCTCTACAAGATCGTCAACAGGAACAGCGGCAAGGTCATGGACATCGGCAACGGGTCCCACTCCAGGGGCACGACGCTGGATCAGTGGACCTGGAACGGCGGCAACAACCAACTCTGGTACTTCGAACCGGTCAGCGGCGGATGGGTCATCCGCAACTTCGAGAGCGGCCAGGCGCTGGAGGTCGCCGGAGCCTCGACGACCGCGGGCGCCGCCATCGACCAGTGGACGGCGCTCAACCAGACGAACCAGACCTGGACGATCCAGTGATCCGGTAAGGCCGCGGCCGGACGAAGCGGCACAGGGCAGGGAGACAGACTCCCGGCCCTGTGCCGCTCACTCCCACCGCTCGACGTTTCCCCAGGTCAGGCATCGAACCAGCGCCGTCCCCGTCCGGCCCCGGCCGCCGCCGCAGGCGACCTCCACCCGCTCCGAGGCGGCGCGCTCCCACGCCTGGGTCAGGACCACACGGGCCGCCGTACGATCCGCCGGCAGCCGGAAGTCGGGCCAGCGGATCCAGCGGGCCTCCCAGGAGACGTCAGGCGGCCGCCTGCCGAGCAGATGGACGCCGTACGACGGTGTCGGCGCGCCCGGGGCGAGCGGGCGTCGCAGTCCTCGGCCCCGCACCAGCCGCCCGGAGGGCAACCGCAGGACTCCCGGGTCCCCTTCGTTCCACCGCTCGTCGCTCTCGTCGCTGTGGTCGCTTTCCACGGGACCATTCGAACTCGGTACCGGAGTCCGGGCAACCGAATCCGCCGCAACGGTGGTCTGGAGGGCGAGGGGGTGCTTGATGCAGGCCGAACAAGAGGCGCAGTTCCAGGAATTCGTCAGAGCGCGGTGGTCCCGTCTGGTACGGACCGCGTACCTGCTGACCGGCGACGTGCACCACGCCGAGGACCTGACGCAGACCGCGCTGGCGAAGGCGTACCGCTCCTGGCGGCGCGTGTCACGGAGCGACAGTCCGGAGGCGTACGTCCGGCGGATGCTCGTGACCTGCAACAGCGACCGGTTCCGCAAGCGGCGGGTCATGGAGGCGCTGACCTCGGCGCCACCGGAGCGGGCGGGGCGCGACGACGCCGTGTCCCGGGCCGACGAGCGCGGCGTGCTGCTCGGCGCGCTGGCCGGGCTGCCACCGAAGCAGCGGGCGGTGGTCGTCATGCGGTACTGGGAGGACCTGTCGGAGGCGGAGACGGCCCAGATCCTCGGCTGCTCCCCCGGCACGGTGAAGAGCCAGGCGTCCAAGGCGCTGGCGAAGTTGCGTACGTATCCGGGACTCACCCTGGCCATGGACGGATCAGCCCGTCAGCCCGTCGGCATGGAAGGGACGCCGTACCGGCAGGGGGGTAGCAGGTGAACGAGGAACAGTGGCCGCAACCGGGGCCGGAAACGGACGCCGGCGGGAACGGCGACGACAGCTTCGACGAGGGCTTCGAGGAGCGGCTGCGGGAGCTGCTCGCCGAGGACGCGTACACGATCCGGCCGTCGCCGGCGCCGTACCCCACGATCCGCCGCCAGGGCGGGGCCGAGCGGCGGCGCCGGGTGGTGGCGGCCGGAGCCGCGCTGGTGACACTGGCCGCGGTGCCCGTGGGAGCGTACGCCCTGGGCGGGCCGCAGGGGAGCGGTCGGACGACGGCCGCGCGGCCGTCGGCGAGTGCCACGCATGCCACGACGCCGACCCCGTCGCCCACGCCGACCGGGCCCGCGGGACCGGCCACCCCGGGCCAGTTGCACGACGGGATCACGCTCGCGCAGGCCTCGGACGGGCTGGGGAAGTGTCTCGCCTACCACCGGCAGTTCCCGACCGGCCGCTCCGTCGGCCCGGACCTGGGCGCGGCCGACGACTACCGGATCATCCTGGCGATGAGCAGCACCGGGGACTCCAACTCCCCCGGCGACGGCCAGTACATCGTCGCCGTGCGGGAGGAGCCGCAGCAGATCCGGCTGATCTGCCACATCGTGGACAGCGAGGCTTCGGGGCTCAACATCGGCGGCGCCGACGGGCTGCCGGACTCCCCGCCCGTGCTGGCCGACGCCAACGCCGGCAAGCTCTACCAGCAGTCGTTCCTCGACAAGGGCAACTGGAAGCTGCCGTTCCAGTGGGGTGTGATCGGCGCGGTCGAACCGTCCGTGGCCAGGGTGACCGTCTCCTACGGCGACGCCACCAACGAGGCGGTCCTGGACCACGGCTGGTTCGTCGCCTCCGGCACCCTGAACCAGCAGGTCACGGCGGCCCCCCGGATCAAGGGCTACGACACCGGGGGCAAGCTGCTGTACGACTCCGACCAGGACACGTCGTACGAGAAGACCCTCCCGTAAGAGCGAG
Source organism: Streptomyces sp. NPDC050287 (assembly GCF_044459385.1). Classification (NCBI taxonomy): domain Bacteria; kingdom Bacillati; phylum Actinomycetota; class Actinomycetes; order Kitasatosporales; family Streptomycetaceae; genus Streptomyces; species Streptomyces sp. NPDC050287. Next base: position 76,338 of record NZ_JBITIY010000006.1, read on the forward strand.
GCTCCGGGGGCGCCGCACGGGGGTCGGCGCCCCCGGAGCCTTACGCGCTCACGGCGCGGGCCGCTCGGCACCGTGCTGTCGCTGGAAGCCGCGGTGCTCTCGGCCGCGTCGGCCCTCGGACACCGCTTCCGGTGTCACCATCCGGAGGAGGGGGAGGAAGACGCGTCGACGGACGACCTGGTCCGCGAGAGCAACGCCGAGGAGCCTTGATGACCTTCCCCGCCCCGCTGACCGGTGTCGTACCGCCCGTCTGCACGCCCCTGACACCGGACCGCGAGGTGGACGTCCCCTCGCTGCTCAGGCTCGTCGACCATCTGGTGGCGGGCGGGGTGCGCGGACTGTTCGTGCTGGGGTCGAGCGGTGAGGCCGCGTTCCTCCCGGACCGGCAGCGGCGGCTGGTGGTGGAGACGGTCGTGGGCCACGTAGGGGGGCAGCTGCCGGTGCTGGCCGGGGCGATCGACATGACGACGGCCAGGGTGCTGGAGCACGTCCGCGAGGTCACGGCGGCGGGCGCCGAGGCGGTGGTCGTCACCGCGCCCTTCTACACCCGCACCCATCCGGCCGAGATCGCCCGCCACTACCGCCTGGTCGCGGCGGGCAGCCCGGTGCCCGTCCTCGCCTACGACATCCCGATGGCCGTCCACACCAAGCTCCCCTCGGACGTGCTCCTGGACCTCGCCGCCGAGGGCGTCCTGGCCGGCCTCAAGGACTCCAGCGGCGACCTGGCCGGTTTCCGCACGGTCGTCTCCGGCGTCCGCGCCCGCCCCGGCCACGCCGGCTTCAGCCTGCTCACGGGCTCCGAGGTCATCGTCGACGCGGCGATGGCGGTGGGGGCGGACGGCTCGGTGCCGGGCCTCGCCAACGTCGACCCCGAGGGGTACGTCCGCCTGGACCGCCTGTGCCGCACCGGCGACCGGGACGCGGCCCGCGCCGAGCAGGAACGGCTGTGCGCCCTCTTCGGCATGGTGGGCGCCGGCGACCCGGCCCGCATGGGAGCCGGCTCCTCGGCCCTCGGCGCCTTCAAGGCGGCCCTGCACCTGCGCGGCGTCATCGACTGCCCGCTGACGGCCCAGCCGCAGGTGCCGTTGTCGGAGGCGGAGATGGAGCGGGTGGGCACGTTCCTCGTGGCGGCCGGGCTGCTCTAGCGGACGGGGAGGACGACTCCGGGTCACATCGTCCCCGGAATCACCGTCCCCGACTCGTACGCCACGACGACCAGTTGCGCCCTGTCCCGTGCCCCCAGCTTCCCCATGATCCGGCTGACGTGCGTCTTCGCGGTCAGCGGGCTGAGCCCCAACGCCTCCGCGATCTCCGTGTTGTTGAGGCCTCGCGCGACCAGCGCCAGTACCTCGCGCTCGCGCTCCGACAGGCATTCCGGTCCGCTCCCGGCCACCGTGGCCGACGGGCCGCACAGGAACCGGGCGATCAGCCGGGCGGTGGGCCCCGGCGACAGCAGCGCGTCCCCGGCCGTCACCGTGCGGATCGCGTCGAGGAGTTCGGCCGGACGGGTGTCCTTCAGCAGAAACCCGGAGGCTCCGGCGCGCAGCGCCTCGACGACGTGCTCGTCGGTGTCGTAGGTGGTGAGGACCAGCACCTTCACCCCGGCCAGGTCCTCGTCGGCGGCGATCAGCCGGGTCGCCTCGATGCCGTCGAGGTCGGGCATGCGAATGTCCATCACCACCAGGTCGGCCCGTGCGTCGCGGGCCAGCTCGACCGCCTCCCGCCCGGTGCCGGCCTGCCCGACGACCTCCATGTCCCGCGCCGACTCCACGAGCATCGCGAACGCCTCCCGTACCAGCGTCTGGTCGTCGGCGAGCAATACGCGGATGGTCATCCCGTTCCCCCTCCGGGTGTGACGGCGGCGAGCGGCAGTACGGCGGTCACCTCGAAGCCGCCCCCGGTCCGTGGTCCGGCATCGAGTGTGCCACCCACGCTGCGGGCCCGCTCCCGCATCCCGACCAGCCCGAAACCGGGAGTGTTGCCGGGGGTGGGCCCGGTGCCGCCGTCGGTGACCGCGAGACGCAGGGCGCCCCGCTCCTCGTACAGCTCGACCCGTACGGCGGGCTCGGGTCCCGCGTGCCGGACCGCGTTGGTCAGCGCCTCCTGGACGATGCGGTAGGCGGCGGCGCCGACGGCGGGCGGGACCCCGCGCACCCGTACCCGCTGCTCGACCCGGGCGCCCGCGAGCCGCGCGGTCTCCACCAGGTCGGGCAGCCCGGCGAGGCCGGGCAGCGGGCCGCGCGTCTCCCCGTGCTCGGCGGCCCGCAGCACCTCCAGCGTCGTACGCAGTTCGCCGCGTGCGGTGCGGCAGGTCCCGGCGATGTCGTCGAGGGCCTTGGCGACGGTCTCCCGGTCCAGGCGTTCGGGGTCCGCGGCCAGGACGTGCGCGGCGACAGAGGTCTGCACACCGATGAGGGTGATGCTGTGCGCGAGCAGGTCGTGCAGGTCGCGGGCGATCCGCAGCCGCTCCTCGGCGACCCGCCGCCGGGCCTCCTCGTCGCGTGTGCGTTCGGCGCGTTCGGCGCGCTCCACGATGGAGGCGACGTACTGGCGGTAGTAGCGGACGTCGACGCCGAAGAAGAGACAGGCGATCACCCAGCCGGAGGTGCTCAGCAGTTCGGCGGCCTCGTGGGTGTCGACGTTGACCATCACGCTCAGGGCGATCGCGAGCACCGTGACGCCGGTCAGGATCGTGCGCAGGGGGCGGCCGGTGACGGCGACCGTGTAGAGGGCGACGTACGAGGCCGGGGTCGCCGCCAGATGGTTGAACTCGAGCGCGTGGTACGGCACCACGCAGGCCACCCCCGCGGCCAGCACCAGGAGCGGACGGCTGCGCCGCCAGACGAGCGGCACATGCGCCGCGAGCAACAGGGCCCAGCCGAGCGGGCCGGGGCTCCGTGCCTCGTCGACGAAGAGGGCGATGGCCGTGGCGAGCACGGCGAGGCCGGCCGCGAGCAGCGCGTCGTTGCGTGTCCGATGGGGCGCGGTCAGGGGGTCGCGGTTGACGGCCGCCATGATCCGCTCGCCCCGGCGGGGACGCCGAACCGTCCTGGCCGCCCGCACGGGCTCGTCCTCTGTCACCTGCACGGGCTCATCCTCTGTCACCTTCACGGGCTCATCCTCCGGGAGGAGGGCGCCCTTCCGGGAGGGGAAGGACGCCCGAGGGCTCACAGCGGCTCCGGCTGGCGTTCCTGCCGTACCGCAGGCTCCGGTGCCCGTGACAGCCGCCCCGGCCACCACACCGTGCGGCGCAGCGCCACGCTCGCGCTGGTCACCAGATAGGTGCGGACGAGGAAGGTGTCGAGGAGCACGCCGACAGCGATGACGAAGCCCAGCTCGACGAGTTGGACGAGCGGCATGCTGGTGAGCACCGCGAAGGTGGCGGCGAGGACGGCTCCGGCGGAGGCGATGACCCCGCCGGTGGTGCGCAGCGCGGTGAGGGCGGCGGCGACCGGTTCGGCGCCGTTCAGGGACTCCTCGCGCATCCGGTGCATCAGGAAGATGCCGTAGTCGACGCCCAGTGCCACCAGGAACACGAAGGACAGCAGACCGAGTCCGGGGTCGGTGCCCTCGAAGCCGAAGACCGGCCCGAAGACGAGTCCGCCGATGCCGAGGGCCGCGCCCCACACCGCGACCACGGCGCCCACCAGGAGCAGTGGCGCGACGAGTGACCGCAGGAGGGCGATCAGGATCAGCAGGACGGAGACGAGGACGAGCGGCACGACGACCAGCCGGTCGCGGGCGTTGGTGTCCTTCAGGTCGAGCTGTTCGGCGCTGGGACCGCCGACGTAGGAGCCGTCGAGGGTGTCGCGCAGGGCCTCGATGGTGGCCGTCTCCCCCGGGGACTCGGGCGCGGCGGTGGCGATGACGGACAGTTCGGTCCAGCCCTCCCCGCTGCGGCCGCGCTCCACGCTGTCGACGCCCCGGGTGTCCCGGACCTCGGCCAGGGTGGCGGCGGCCTGGTCGGTGGGCGTGATGACGGTGATGGGCTGGGTGCCGCGCTCGGGGTAGGCCGCGGCGAGTGTCTCCATGGCGGCGACCGCGTCCGGCTTGCTGGTGAAGGAGTCCTCCTGCTTGAGGCTGCCGGGCAGGTTGAGCGTGCCCAGCGCGAGCGCGCCGAGCAGGACGGCACCGCCCGCGAGCACGGTCAGCGGCCGGCGTCCGGCGGAACTGCCCATCGCGGCGAACAGCGACCGGCGGGCCTTGGGCGTGCTGCCGTGGCGCGGCACGAGGGGCCAGAAGACGCGGCGCCCGAGCAGCACGAGGAGCGCGGGCAGCAGGGTCAGCATGGCGAGAAGCGCGCACAGCACACCCACCGTGCCGAGCGGCCCCATGCCCCGGCTGCTGTTGAGGTCTGCGGCGAGCAGGCACAGCAGCCCGGCGGCGACGGTCCCGGAGGAGGCGAGCACGGCGGGCCCGCAGCCGCGCAGGGCGGCCACCATGGCGTCGTACGGCCGCTGGATCCGCCGCAGTTCCTCGCGGTAGCGAGAGACGAGCAGCAAGGCGTAGTCGGTGCCCGCGCCGAACACGAGGATCGTCATGATGCCGGAGCTCTGGCCGGACACAGGGGTCCCGAATCCCTGGTTCAGCCCGTACGCCACCCCCATCGACAGGTAGTCGGCCATCCCCGCGACGGCGAGCGGCACCAGCCACAGGAACGGGCTGCGGTAGATGAGGATCAGCAGCAGCGCGACGACGGCCGCGGTGGTGTAGAGCAGCGGCCCGTCGAGCGAGTCGTAGACCTCGCTCGCGTCGGTGTCCAGCCCCGCCGGTCCGCCGACGTCGACGCTCAGCCCGTCCCCGCCCCGGGCGACCTCCCGCACGTCGTTGACGAGCACGTCCCGGGCCTTCTCGTCGATGCCCGGCTCGGTGCTCGCGACCGGGTACATCAGGGTGGTGCCGTCCTTCGACGGGACGCCGCTCGGCTCGCCGGTGAGCCGGTGCGCCCCCGCGATCCGCTCGAGCTGCTCGGCGGCGGTCGCCTTGTCGGCGGCCGTCAGCCCGCCGTCCCGGTGATAGACGACGACCATCTCGGTGGCCTCGCCGCCGGGCAGCCGCTCCTCGATCTTCGCGACCTGCGTGGAGTCGGCGCTCGCCGGGAGATAGTCCACGGCCCGGTCCCGCTGCACGTCCGCCAGCTTCGCCGCGAACGGCGACGTGAGCGCCAGCACGGCGATCCACAGCCCGAGCACCAGCCAGGGCACGGCACGTCGTCGTCCCGGCCCTCTTGTCTTTGCGGCCCCCATGCCGGGCCCCCTTCGGTCGGTTGTCTGGGTCGGTTCCAGACTTCCGGGGGGAAGGGGGCGAGACGTCGGGCGGAAGGGCGAGTTGGGGGGTACCGCGTGGGGTGGCCGGAGGGCCGGCCTTACTCCCTGGGGAGTAATCGAGGCCGTACTACGACGGCGTACGCGCCGCCGCCAGCAGCCGTGTCACGTCGTCCGCGCAGATGGTCAGCGCGGCGCCCACCGTGGTGAGGGCGTCGCGTTCCGCGGGGGTGTACGGGCCGTCCGCGAGGGCGATGCGGGCGCCCTGGAGGAGGATCGATTCGCGGCCGGCCGGCGCGAGGTGGGGGGCCAGGGGCTCCAGGGCCTCGTGGAGCTCTATGGCCAGGCCCGCTCCGCAGGGGCGGCCGTAGACCCGTCCGGTGTCGGCGGCGAGCGCCTCGACCAGGGCCTCCAGCTGGTCCTCGGTGCAGTCGTCGAAGCCGGCGGCGCGGACCGTGGCAGCGGCGGTCTCCAGGGACGTACGGGAGCAGGTGCCGCCCGCGGCGAGCACGGCGAGGGCGACGGTGTGGACGGCGTCGCGGAGCATCGCGGAGAAGCGGGTGGTGGTCGGGTGGTCCAGCACGTCGGTGCCGAAGTGGCGGCGGCAGGCCGCGCACTCCACGACCGGGCCGGTGTCCCCGCGCGGGGCCACCGGCACCCCGAGGAGGGTGAAGCGGCGGCGGCCGGTCAGCCGCTGGTAGTTGCGGTCGCCTCCGCAGCCGGGGCAGAAGAACTCGCCGTCCCCGACGGCCGTCCACGCGGTACGGGTGCCCAGGAGGCGCACAGGCCTGGCGGCAGAGCCGTTTCGTCCCCGTCCTTGGAGCACGTCGCACCTCCGTAACCACGCGGCAACATCGCAGCGCTTGCGTGATGTTAGCCACATCCGAGAGGCGGCGTCATTACCCTGGAGGAGACCTTTCCGTGACCTCCACAGCAAATGGCCGGTATACGACGGGCCCCCGCCCGCCCCGGCAAGGGCGAACGGGGTCCTCGAACCGCCGGTGACGCTGGTCAGCGAGCCGCTCGGTTGACGGCCGAGACGACCGCCTTCAGCGAGGCACGCGTCGTGTTCGCGTCGATGCCGATGCCCCACAGAACCTTGCCGTCGATCGCGCATTCGATGTAGGAAGCGGCCTGCGCGGAGGCGCCCTCGCTCATCGTGTGCTCCTGGTAGTCCAGCAGACGGGCGTCGATGCCGATGCCCTGCAGCGCGTGGAAGAACGCGGAGATCGGACCGTTGCCGGTGCCCACCAGAGTGGTCTCGGCGCCGTCCACCTCGGCCTCGACGGTCAGCGTGTCGACGCCGTCCTTGTCCGTCGTCGACTGCCCGTTCCTGACCTGGATGCGGCCCCACGGGTTCTCGGGGTTGGGCAGGTACTCGTCCTGGAAGGTCGCCCAGATGTCGCCGCCGGTGACCTCGCCGCCCTCGGCGTCCGTCTTGGCCTGGATGATCTTCGAGAACTCGATCTGCATCCGGCGCGGCAGGTCCAGCTTGTGGTCGTTCTTCAGGACGTACGCGATTCCGCCCTTGCCGGACTGCGAGTTGACCCGGATGACCGCCTCGTAGGAGCGGCCGACGTCCTTCGGGTCGATCGGCAGGTACGGGACCGCCCACTCCAGGTCGTCGACGGAGACGCCCTTGGCGGCCGCGTCGGCCTCCATCGCGTCGAAGCCCTTCTTGATGGCGTCCTGGTGGGAGCCGGAGAAGGACGTGTAGACCAGGTCGCCCACGTACGGATGGCGCGGGTGGACCTCCATCTGGTTGCAGTACTCCCACACGCGACGGATCTCGTCGATGTCGGAGAAGTCGATCTGCGGGTCGACGCCCTGGGAGAACAGGTTCATGCCCAGGGTGACCAGGTCGACGTTGCCGGTGCGCTCGCCCTGCCCGAACAGACAGCCCTCGACACGGTCGGCGCCGGCCATCAGCGCCAGCTCGGCGGCGGCGACGGCCGTACCGCGGTCGTTGTGCGGGTGGATCGACAGGCAGACGTGCTCGCGACGGGACAGGTTGCGGCCCATCCACTCGAAGCGGTCCGCGTGCGTGGACGGCGTCGAACGCTCCACCGTCGCGGGCAGGTTGAGGATGATCTCGCGGCCCGGGCCGGGCTGCCAGACGTCCATGACCGCCTCGCAGACCTCCAGCGCGAAGTCCAGCTCGGTGTCGGTGAAGATCTCGGGGCTGTACTGGTAGCCGAACTCCGTCTCCGGACCCAGCAGTTTCTCCGCGTACTCCATCACCAGGCGGGTGCCGTCGACGGCGATCTGCTTGATGTCGTCCTTGGAGCCGCGGAAGACCACGCGGCGGAAGACCGGCGCGGTGGCGTTGTACAGGTGGACCGTGGCGCGCTTGGCGCCCTTCAGGGACTCCACGGTCCGCTCGATCAGGTCCTCGCGGGCCTGGGTCAGTACGGAGATGGTGACGTCGTCGGGGATCGCGCCCGGCTCCTCGACGATGGAGCGTACGAAGTCGAAGTCGGTCTGGCCGGAGGCCGGGAAGCCGACCTCGATCTCCTTGTAGCCCATCTTGACCAGCTGGTCGAACATCCGGCGCTTGCGCTCGGGCGACATCGGGTCGATCAGGGCCTGGTTGCCGTCGCGCAGGTCCGTGGAGAGCCAGCGGGGGGCTACGGTGATCCGGTTGTCGGGCCAGGTGCGGTCCGGGATGTCGACCTGCTCGTACTGGCCGTACTTGTGGATCGGCATGTCACTGGGCTGCTGGCGGTTCGCCATGATGCGGGGGCTCCTCGAATGTCCGCGGTGTCCGCGGGGCCGGAAGGACGGCCGACGACGCAACGCCAAAGCACCGCGGGGAGGGAGTCGGCCTTGATTACAGGCCCTCGCCGCGGCAGCTAAGGAGAAGCAGCCCGAAACGCATGATGCTCCGCAGCCTAGCCGAGCCACGCCGGTTGCGCGGGCCTGTATCAGTATGCGGGACCGCGGGAACCATCGGGACAAAACGTGCGCTATACCACTTCGCCATACCACTTCGTCACTCAGCGTGCGGCTCGCTGTCCCGATATTTCACCAATCATGGTTGCGGGTGGTGACACCGGCATAACTGAGTGCAAGGGTGCCCGGCATGACCACCAACGGGGGCTTCGAGCCCGTCTTCTGTACCGTCGTACCGCCGCATGTCCTGGACAAGCTGGCCCGCAGCGACGACCCAGCGCTCTCCGGTCCCGCCCGGCGCACCCTGATGCGCGACAGCGAGCTGCGCGGCCGCCGCCGCGTCACCACCGAGTTCCGTCTCGCGGCGGCGCCGTCCGCGAAGGCACCCGCCGACCAGCCGCTGCGCACTCTCTACGACGCCGGGCACGGCACCGAGCTGCCCGGCACCAAGGTGCGCGAGGAGGGCTCACAGCCCGGCCAGGACGCCACGGTCAACCGCGCCTACTCCGGCCTCGGCGCCACCTTCGACCTGTACCTCAAGGCCTACGGCCGCCACTCGATCGACGGTGACGGCCTGCCGCTGGACGCGAGCGTCCACTACGACGAGAACTACAACAACGCCTTCTGGAACGGCGAGCAGATGGTGTTCGGCGACGGGGACGGCGAGATCTTCCTCGACTTCACCATCCCGATCGACGTCATCGGCCACGAACTGACCCACGGCGTCACGCAGCACACGGCGAACCTCACGTACTTCGGGCAGCCGGGCGCCCTCAACGAGTCGATGTCCGACGTCTTCGGCTCCCTCATCAAGCAGTTCACACTCGGCCAGACCGCCGCCGAGGCCGACTGGCTGATCGGCGCGGGCCTGCTCGCCCCGAGCGTCACCGGCAAGGCCCTGCGCTCCATGAAGGAGCCGGGCAGCGCGTACGACGACGATGTCCTCGGCAAGGATCCGCAGCCCGCCACGATGGACCAGTACGTCCGCACCGGCCGCGACAACGGCGGCGTCCACATCAACTCCGGCATCCCCAACCACGCCTTCTACCTGGTCGCCACCGCCCTCGGCGGCCACGCCTGGGAGAAGGCGGGCCAGATCTGGTACGACGTCCTGACCGGCGGGGAGCTGTCGGAGAAGGCGTTCTTCGGCGACTTCGCGAAGCTGACCGTGAAGGCCGCGCGGGAGCGCTTCGGCGACGGCGGCGAGGAACTCCAGGCCGTGGAGAAGGCGTGGGAGCAGGTCGGGGTGCGGATCCTGTGACTCCGTACTAGACAGGGACCCATGCGTATTCAAGTGCGGCGCACGGGCGGGTTCGCGGGGATCGAGCGGCACGCCGAGGTGGACACCTCGGGACGGCCCGACGCCCACGAGTGGCAGGCCCTGGCCGAGCAGGCGGTCGCCGCCGGCCGGGGCACGCCCCCGGTCGGGGTACCGGACGGCTTCAGCTACCAGATCACCGTGGACGACAGGACGGTGTACGCGGCCGATCCCCGGCTCACGGAGGAACAGCGGAAGCTGATCTCGCGGGTGCTGAAGGAGGGTGCCTGAGCGGCACACGCGCAACTGCTTGTTCCTGCCTGCCCGTTGACTTCGGTTACCGCTGGTACGGATGATCCGGCGCATGGCGACTTTTGAGGGCGGCGCGACCGACCCGATACCTCAGTTCCCGGCCGGTTTCCTGTGGGGCGTCTCGACCTCGGCGCACCAGATCGAGGGAGCGGCTCACGAGCGCGAGCAGTCCGTCTGGGACGCCTTCACAGCCGAGCCGGGCCACGTGAAGGACGGCTCCACGGCATCGGTGGCCTGCGACCACTACCACCGCTACCGCGAGGACGTGGCACTCCTGGCCGGCCTCGGCGTGGACGCGTACCGCTTCTCGGTCTCCTGGCCGCGGGTGAACTCCCCCGGCGGCCTCGACTTCTACGACCGCCTGGTCGACGAGCTGTGCGAGGCCGGCGTCCGCCCGGTCCCGACCCTCTTCCACTGGGACCTGCCGGTCACGCTGGACTGGCTGGACCGGGACACCGCCGCCCGCTTCGCCGAGTACGTGTCGCTCGTGGCCGAGCGGCTCGGCGACCGCGTGCGGAAGTGGATCACGCTCAACGAGCCCGCCGAGCACACGCTGTTCGGGCACGCGCTGGGCGTTCACGCCCCGGGCAAGCGGCTGATGTTCGACGCCCTCCCGGCCGCCCACCACCAGCTCCTCGCCCACGGTCTGGCCGTACGGGCCCTGCGCGCGGCCGGTGCCACGGACATCGGCATCGCCAACTCGCACGGTCCGACGTGGCCGGCGTCCCGGGAACCCGCGGATGTGGAGGCGGCCGGTTTCTACGACCTGCTGCTGAACCGCCTGTTCGCGGACCCGGTCCTGCTCGGTGAATACCCGGACGGGCTCGGCGAGTTGATGCCCGGTGACGTGGCGGCCGACCTGAAGGTCATCGGGGAACCCGTCGACTGGTACGGCGTCAACTACTACGCGCCGACCCGGGTGGGCGCGCCGCAGGGCGAGGACATCGAGTTCGGCGGGCTGACGATCCCGGCGGAACTCCCCTTCTCGGTACGGGAGATCGAGGGCGTCCCGGTGACGGACTTCGGCTGGCCGGTGGTCCCGCAGGGCCTGACGGAACTGCTCACCGCCTTCCGGGACCGCTACGACGACCGGCTCCCGCCCGTCGTCATCACCGAGAACGGCTGCTCGTACGAGGGCGTCGACGACCAGAACCGGATCGCCTACCTCGACGGACACGTCCGGGCCGTCCACGACGCGCTGGACGCGGGCGTGGACGTCCGCGGCTACTTCGTCTGGTCCCTCCTCGACAACTTCGAGTGGGCGGAGGGGTACGCGCGGCGGTTCGGGCTGGTGCACGTCGACTTCGGCTCGCTGAAGAGGACCCCGAAAGCGTCGTACGACTGGTACCGGGAGCTGCTGCGGGCCCAGAGATGACCGCGGCCCCGCCGGATGCCCTCGCCGAGCCGGCAGACCGGGTCGGAACGGGCTGGACGGCGGCACTGTCGCTGGCCAACGTGGCGATCTGGGTGGGCTGGTACGGCCCGCTGCAGATCCTCCTGGCACGGCAGGCGGAGGACTTCGCGCCCGGCACGGGCATGTCGAAGGAGACGCTGCTGGCGTGGGTGACGGGCGCGGGCGCGGTGGTGTCCCTGGCGGCGAACCCGTTCTTCGGCGCGCTGTCGGACCGAACCACGGCCCGCCGGGGCCGCCGGACGCCGTGGATCGTGGCCGGTGCGGCGGGCGGCGCGCTGTCGCTGCTGCTGCTCGCCGGCGCGGGCGGGCTGTGGCCGATGGTGCTCGGCTGGTGCCTGGTCCAGCTGACCCTGAACGCGGCCTTCGCGGCGGTGACGGCGGCGGTGCCGGACCGGGTGCCGCGGCCGCAGCGGGGCGCGGTGGGCGGCTGGCTCGGCGCGGCGCAGATCCTCGGGGCGGTCGCCGGCACGGGCCTCGCGACGGCGGCAGGCGGGATCGCGGCGGGGTATGCGGCCTGCGCGGTGTTCGCGCTGGCGGGTGTGTTGCCGTACGTGCTCCGGTACCCGGACCTCAGGCTCGGGGCCGCGGACCGGCCGGCGTGGTCCACGAAGGCCTTCCTGCGCGGCTTCTGGATGAGCCCGCGCCGCTACCCGGACTTCGGCTGGGCCTGGCTGACCCGCTTCCTGATCAACCTCAGCAACGCCCTGGTGATCCTCTACCTGCTGTACTACCTGCGGGACCGCCTGCACTACCACGACCCCGAGCGGGGCGTGCTGATCCTGACCGCGGTGGACAGCGTGGCGCTGCTGGCCACCGTCGTGGTGAGCGGCGTCTGGTCGGACCGGGTGGGCCGCCGCAAGCCCTTCGTGCTGTGGTCCGGGGTACTCATGGCGGCGGCCACCGCCCTGCTGGCCGTCTGGCAGACCTGGCCGAGCGCGATCGTCGCGGCGGCGGTGCTGGGCGTGGCTCTGGGGGTGTTCATGTCGGTCGACTTCGCGCTGATGACGGACGTCCTGCCGAAGGCCGCCGACCGGGGCAAGGACCTCGGCGTCATCAACGTGGCCAACGCCCTGCCCCAGGTCGCCGCCCCCGCCCTCGCCGCGCCGATCGTGACGCACCTCGGCGGCTACCGGATGCTGTACCTGGTGGCGGCGGTGGTCGGGCTGGCGGGGGCGGTGCTGGTGGGGCGGATCAAAGGGGTCGACTAGGTGTATTGACCCGCAGGGTTGTTCACACGGCTGATGGGTGGCCGGCCGGCTCGGAGCGCACCTGCTGCCCGGGCCGCGTGGGGAGCGTGTCCCCGCGGGGAGCGACCCCTCAGAACCCCAGCTTCCGCAGCTGCCGGGGATCCCGCTGCCAGTCCTTCGCGACCTTCACGTGCAGGTCCAGGAAGACCGGGGTGCCGAGCAGCGCCTCGATCTGCTTGCGGGACTTGATGCCGACCTCCTTCAGGCGCTTGCCCTTGGGGCCGATGATGATGCCCTTCTGGCTGGGGCGCTCGATGTAGACGAAGGCGTGGATGTCGAGGAGGGGCTTGTCGGCGGGGCGGTCCTCGCGGGGGAGCATCTCCTCGACCACGACGGCGATGGAGTGCGGGAGTTCGTCGCGCACGCCCTCCAGCGCGGCCTCGCGGATCAGCTCGGCGATCATGACCTGCTCGGGCTCGTCGGTGAGGTCCCCCTCGGGGTAGAGGGCCGGGCCCTCCGGGAGGAGCGGGACGATCAGGTCGGCCAGCAGGTCGACCTGCTTGTCGGCGACCGCCGAGACGGGGACGATCTCGGCCCACTCGAAGCCGAGCTCCTTGCCCAGCTGGTCGATCGCGATCAGCTGCTCGGCCAGGGTCTTCGAGTCCACCAGGTCGGTCTTGGTGACGATCGCGATCTTCGGCGTCTTCTTGATGGACGCCAGTTCCTTCGCGATGAACCGGTCACCGGGGCCGAGCTTCTCGTTCGCCGGCAGACAGAAGCCGATCACGTCGACCTCCGCCCAGGTCGTGCGGACGATGTCGTTGAGCCGCTCGCCGAGCAGCGTGCGCGGCTTGTGCAGCCCCGGGGTGTCGACCAGGATCAGCTGGGCGTCGGGCCGGTGCACGATCCCCCGTACCGTGTGCCGCGTCGTCTGCGGCTGGTTCGCGGTGATCGCCACCTTCTGCCCGACCAGAGCGTTCGTAAGGGTGGACTTGCCCGCGTTGGGGCGGCCCACGAAGCAGGCGAAGCCTGCGCGGTGGGGTGTCGTCGACGACGCCGGCGGCTCGGATGACTGACTGCGAACGCTCATGGGGCCCATTCTCCCTGATCCACAAGGCCGTGCCGCACAACCGACCGATCACCGGCTCTCCACGCCTCACTCCGTGAGCTTTCGGAAACCCTCACGCAACGAAACGTCACGGAAACACACCTGTACGCAACCGGAAACGCGTACCGGTGACCCTCTGACGAGCCCCAGGGCCCCCACACCGTTGGAGACGACCGTGACCCTCGCCGCCGCAAGCGTCGACACCGGCGACACCGCCTGGCTGCTCGCCGCCACCGCCCTCGTCCTGCTGATGACCCCGGGTCTCGCCCTGTTCTACGGCGGTATGGTCCGCACGAAGAGCGTCCTCAACATGCTGATGATGAGCTTCGTGTCGATCGCCCTGGTCACGGTGGTGTGGCTGGCCGCCGGCTACTCCCTCGCCTTCGGCGACGACATCGGCGGCGGACTGATCGGTTCACTGGAGCACGCGGGCATGGCGGGTCTCGGCCCGGACAGCGTCCACGGCACCGTCCCGACCCTGCTCTTCGCCACTTTCCAGCTGACCTTCGCGATCATCACGGCCGCGCTCATCAGCGGCGCGGTCGCGGACCGGGTGAAGTTCGGCGCCTGGCTGGTCTTCGTCCCGGTATGGACGCTGCTCGTATACGTTCCCGTCGCCCACTGGGTGTGGGGGCCGGGCGGCTGGATCCTGGACGGGCTCGGCGCCCTCGACTTCGCCGGCGGTCTGCCGGTGGAGATCACCTCCGGTGCCTCCGGACTGGCGCTCGCTCTCGTCGTCGGCCCCCGCCTGGGCTTCAAGAAGGACGCGATGCGTCCGCACAACCTCCCCATGGTCATGCTCGGCGCCGGTCTGCTCTGGTTCGGCTGGTTCGGCTTCAACGCCGGCTCCGCCCTCGGCGCGAACGGCCTCGCCGCCGCCGCGTTCCTCAACACCCTCGCCGCCGGCTGCACCGGTCTGCTCGGCTGGCTCTTCGTCGAGCAGCGGCGCGACGGCCACCCGACCACCCTGGGCGCCGCGTCCGGCGCGGTCGCGGGCCTGGTCGCCATCACCCCGTCCTGCGGCTCGGTCTCCCTGCTCGGCGCGCTGGTCGTCGGCCTGGCCGCCGGCACGGTCTGCTCGTACGCCGTGAGCTGGAAGTTCAAGCTCGACTACGACGACTCGCTCGACGTCGTCGGCGTCCACCTGGTCGGCGGCGTCATCGGCACCCTGCTCATCGGCGTCTTCGCGGTCGACACCATGACCGGCGGCCCCGAGGGCCTCCTCCACGGCGGCGGCCTCGCCCAGCTGGGCAAGCAGCTGGTGGCCGTGGTCGCGGTGGGGGCGTACGCCTTCCTCGTCACGTACGGCCTCGGCAAGCTGATCGACAAGGCGTTCGGCTTCCGCGCGAGCGAGGAGCAGGAGCACACCGGTCTGGACCTTACGGTGCACGCCGAGACCGCATACGATCACGGCGTCCTGGGCCACGGCGCCCAGGTCGGCGCGTCCTTTGGCCCTTCCGGTCCCTCTGTCCCCTCTGCCCAGAAAGTCGACAGCCAGGCATGAAGCTCATCACCGCGATCGTCAAGCCGTACCGCCTCGACGCGGTCAAGACCGCCCTCCAGGAGCTCGGCGTGCACGGTCTGACCGTGACCGAGGCCAGTGGCTACGGCCGCCAGCGCGGCCACACCGAGGTGTACCGGGGTGCCGAGTACCAGGTCGACCTGGTGCCGAAGGTGCGGATCGAGGTCGTCGTCGAGGACGCCGACTCGGACGCCGCGATCGACGCGATCGTCAAGGCCGCGCAGACGGGGAAGATCGGCGACGGCAAGGTGTGGATGCTGCCGGTGGAGACGGTCGTGCGGGTGCGGACGGGCGAGCGCGGGCCGGACGCGCTGTGAGCCCGGCGAGTCGGCAGTAGCGGCCGATGGACCCCGATGGACCCTGATTCGCCCTGATGGGCCGTCAACTTCCGCCCTCAAGGCAGAGGTTGACGGCCCACTCCGTGCGACTCAGTCGAAGACGAACGGGCCCGGTGACTGCGGTCCGGTCGCCGTGCAGGTGATGGTGATGCCGAAGACGGTCATCTGCAGCGAGCCGCCGTAGGCCTCCAGGGTGTCGCCGGAGGCCACGGTGCCGTCGAGCGGGCCGACGGTGACCGGGTCGCCGGCCGCCATGGCCGGATTCCTGGTGCCGGTGAAGGCGGTGGTGCCGCCGGCCGTGTTCACCAGGGTGAGCGTGGACGTGATCGAGTCCTGCGCCAGGGCGAGGGGGGCGGTGATGGCGGAGGAGCTCAGGGTGAGGGTGGCGGCGGTGCCCTCCTGGGTGGCGGTGAGGGTGGCCTCGCCGCCGCCGAAGGCTCCGCAGTCGGCGGTGATGGTCGCGGTGTCCGGGGTGACGGCCACCGCGGTGGGCGCGAGGGCGAGTCCGGTGACCGCGAGGGCCCCGGCCAGCAGTGCCGCACCTGTTGTCGTTCGCTTGCCTCTCATGGGGATCCGGTTCCCTTCCCTTGTGGGGGAATTGCCATGTGGGGATGGACGGGAAAGGCGCACCGACGGCCATCGGGCCCACGGGCGCGGTGCGGAGCGCCACGCGGGCCGGTATCTGACGGTCCGTCGGAACCACCGGTTCCATTGATGCGCGTGCGCCGACGGCTGGCAAGGGCTGTTTTCCGCCGGGCGGCGCCACCGACGGCCCCTCCGACTGCCCCGCCGTCGGTCTCAGTCCGCGGAGACGGTCAGCCGGACACTCCCGTCCGGCGACGCCACGTACACCGGGGTCCCGGCCCCGCCGAGGTCCCGTACGGCGGCCAGATCCTCCCCCGCCACCCCGTCCGCCTCGGTCACCACGGCCGCCGCCTCCAGCGACTTGGCCCCCGACGCCACCGCCATGGCCACCGCCGTCCGCAGCGCGCTCAGCTTCAGTGAGTCCAGGGCCACGGTCCCGGCGACATACGTACGGCCCGTGTCGTCCCGCACGGCCGCCCCCTCCGGCACGCCGTTGCGGACCCGCGCGGAACGGGCCAGGGTGACGATCTTGCGGTCCTCGGGGTCAAGCGCGCTGTCGGTCATGACCCGAGCATACGAACCCGGCGTACGCCCCCGGTCCCGAGGGCGGCCTTCAGGGACGGTCGAGGCGCAGCCGTTCGGCCCTCGGCAGACCCGCCACCACCAGGTCGTACGAGTCCTCGATCAGCTCCCGCACCAGCCCGTCGGGCAGGTCGCCGTCCACCGTCACCGTGTTCCAGTGCCGCTTGTTCATGTGCCAGCCGGGGACGATCAGTCCCGGATGCTCGGCGCGCAGCCGGATCGCGTCCTCCGGGTCGCACTTGAGGTTGACCGTGAGGGGACGGGCGTCCAGCGTCGTCAGGGCGAAGAGCTTGCCGAGGACCTTGAAGACGGAGATCTCCGGACGGAAGGGGAAGTCCTCCACGGCCTCGTTGAAGGACAGGCAGAACGCGCGCAGTTCCTGGGGGGTCACTCCGGCTTCGTCTCCTCGTCCGCGAGGACCTTGGCGTCCTTGGGGCCCTTGGCGTCCCTTGAGCCCTTGGACTCCTTGGCGTCCCTGGAGCCCTTGGCGTCCTTTGAGTCCTTGGCGTCCTCGGTCGGTTCCGTCGGGTCCACCGGCTCCACCAGCACCGTCACGATCTTGTTCCGGCGGCCCGCCGAGGCCTCCGCCGTCAGCCGCAGTTCACGGCCGTCCGGCAGTTCGACCATCGCCGAGGCGCCGGCGATCGGGACGCGGCCCAGCGCCTTCGCCAGCAGACCGCCGACGGTCTCCACGTCCTCGTCGTCGTACTCCTCCAGTCCGTACAGCTCGCCCAGGTCGGTGATGTCGAGGCGGGCGGTGACCCGGACGCGGCCGTCGCCGAGGTCCTCGACCGGCGGCAGTTCGCGGTCGTACTCGTCGGTGATCTCGCCGACGATCTCCTCGAGGATGTCCTCGATGGTGACGATGCCGGCCGTGCCGCCGTACTCGTCGATGACCACGGCCACGTGGTTGCGGTCCCGCTGCATCTCGCGCAGCAGGTCACCGGCGTTCTTGGTGTCGGGCACGAAGGCCGCCGGACGCATGGCGGTCGACACCAACTCGCTCTCCGCGTCCCGGCTGATGTGCGTCTTGCGGACCAGGTCCTTCAGATACACGATCCCGACGATGTCGTCCTCGCTCTCCCCGGAGACGGGGATCCGCGAGAACCCGGACCTGAGCGCCAGGGTCAGCGCCTGACGGATCGTCTTGTACCGCTCGATGACGACGAGGTCGGTCCTGGGGACCATCACCTCCCGTACGAGCGTGTCGCCCAGCTCGAAGACCGAGTGCACCATCCGGCGCTCGTCGTCCTCGATCAGCGACTCCTTCTCGGCGAGGTCCACCAGCGCCCGCAGCTCCGCCTCGGAGGCGAACGGCCCGCGGCGGAAGCCCTTGCCGGGGGTGAGCGCGTTGCCGATCAGGATGAGCAGCGACGGGATGGGGCCCATGACCCGGGCCAGCGGCAGCAGGACGTACGCCGCCACCGTGGCCGTGTTCAGCGGGTGCTGGCGGCCGATGGTGCGCGGGGAGACGCCAACGGCGACGTACGACACCAGGACCATCACCCCGATCGCGACCAGCAGCGCCTCGGTGGTGCCGTCGAACTCCTGGAGGCAGGCGTACGTGATGAGCGCGGCGGCCGCCATCTCGCAGGCGACTCGCACCAGCAGCGCCAGGTTCAGATAGCGGGTCGGGTCGGCGGCGATCTGGGCGAGCTTCGCGCTGCCGCGGCGGCCGGTGCGTACGGCCTCCTCGGCGCGGAAGCTGGAGACGCGCGCGAGACCCGCCTCCGCGCAGGCGGCGAGCCACGCGACGACGACCAGGGCGATCGCGCCCGAGACGAGAGTGGGACTCATGACACGGTCGGGGCCGGGGACGGACCGGTCAGGCCCTTCTCCGCACGCCAGCCGTCCACGATGGCCGCCTGGAGACCGAACATCTCGGCCTTCTCGTCGGGCTCCTCATGGTCGTAGCCCAGCAGGTGCAGCACCCCGTGGACGGTGAGGAGCTGGAGCTCCTCGTCCATGGAGTGCTGCGTGTCCGCTTCCTTGCCCTGCTTCTCCGCGACCTCGGGACACAGCACGATGTCACCGAGGAGACCCGGCGGGGGCTCGTCGTCGTCCTTCGACGGCGGACGCAGTTCGTCCATCGGGAAGGACATGACGTCCGTGGGCCCCGGCAGGTCCATCCACTGGATGTGCAGCTGCTCCATGGCGTCGGCGTCCACGACGATCACCGAGAGCTCGGAGAGCGGGTGGATGCGCATCCGCGCGAGCGCGTAGCGGGCGATGTCGAGGATCGCCTGCTCGTCGACCTCGGTTCCGGACTCGTTGTTGACGTCGATCGACATGGTGTGGCGCTTGTCTACTTCCGTTGGTTGCGGCCGCCCTTGTGGGTGCCGTTTTCCGTCCCGTTCTCACTGTCGTACTTCTCGTACGCGTCGACGATACGGCCGACCAGCCGGTGCCGGACGACATCCTGCGACGACAGCCGGGAGAAGTGGACGTCGTCCAGCCCTTCGAGGATGTCCTGCACCTGCCGCAGACCGGACTTCGTCCCGTTCGGCAGGTCGACCTGGGTCACGTCACCCGTGATCACGATCTTCGAGTCGAAACCGAGCCGGGTGAGGAACATCTTCATCTGCTCGGGGCTGGTGTTCTGGGCCTCGTCCAGGATGATGAAGGCGTCATTAAGGGTCCTGCCGCGCATGTACGCCAGCGGCGCCACCTCGATCGTCCCCGCTGCCATCAGCCTCGGGATCGAGTCCGGGTCCAGCATGTCGTGCAGTGCGTCGTACAGCGGGCGCAGATACGGGTCGATCTTCTCGTAGAGGGTGCCGGGGAGGAAGCCGAGGCGTTCGCCCGCCTCCACCGCCGGGCGGGTCAGGATGATGCGGTTGACCTGCTTGGACTGCAGGGCCTGGACCGCCTTGGCCATGGCGAGGTAGGTCTTGCCGGTACCGGCGGGGCCGATGCCGAAGACGATCGTGTGCTTGTCGATCGCGTCGACGTACCGCTTCTGGTTGAGGGTCTTGGGGCGGATCGTGCGGCCGCGGGAGGAGAGGATGTTCTGCGTGAGCACCTCGGCCGGGGTCTCCTGGCCGTCGCTCGTGCCGTTCTCACTCGCCTTCAGCATGGCGATCGAGCGTTCCACCGCGTCCTCCGTCATCGGTTGCCCGGTGCGGAGCACCAGCATCATCTCCTCGAACACGCGTGAGATGAGGGCGACGTCGACGGGGTCGCCGATCACGCTGATCTCATTGCCCCGGACGTGGATGTCGGCCGCCGGGAAGGCCTTCTCGATCACGCGCAGCAGGGCGTCGCCGGAACCCAGCACGGTCACCATGGGGTGCTGGGCGGGGACGGTGAACTGTGCTTTCGCCTGCCCCTGCGCGGGTGTGTGAGCTGTGGGTGTCTGAGTCATGGGCCGGCGCTGAAGGCCTGCGGTTCCTCCTCATCACGGCCGCGTAGCTGAGAGCGGCCTCGCGCTTCCAAGAGTACGACGCGGAACTGACAACGCCGTAGGTGTTTTCGAAGTGGGGGTGCTGAAGCGGAGTGCTGAAGCGGGTGCTGTCGGGGACGGCGCTCGCGGCGGCACCCTCTCCCCCGGTGCCGCCGGTCACCCGCGACGCGGGGTGGTTACGCCGAGCGGCCGAAGCCGATCGTCGGCACCGCCCTGCGCAACGGCCACGGCGTCGTCGAGTCCTCCGGGACCAGGCCCGCCAGGAACCCGTACCGTCCCAGCGCCGTGGGATCCTGATCCTGGCCGTCGAGGGACTGCACCTTGCGCCACCAGGCCCCTATCTCGGACCATCCCGGCGCCGACAGGGACCCTCCGAACTCCTGGACGGACAGGGCGGCCGTCAGACCGGCGAAGGCCAGCCGGTCGGCGAGCGGCCAGCCCGCGAGGGTGCCGGTGACGAAGCCCGCCACGAAGACGTCCCCCGCGCCGGTGGGGTCGAGGGCCTCCACCGCGATGGCCGGTACCTCCGCGGTCTCCCCTGTGCGCCGGTCCACCGCGTACGCGCCCTCCGCACCGAGGGTGACCACGGCGAGCGGTACGTGAGCGGTGAGCGCGTGTGCGGCGGCGCGCGGGCAGTCGGTGCCGGTGTACCGCATCGCCTCCTCCGCGTTCGGCAGGAACGCCTCGCAGTGTTCGAGGTCGGGGAGACCCGCCAGGTCCCACGCCCCGGTGTCGTCCCAGCCGACGTCACCGAAGATGCGGGCGCCCTTGCTCGCGGCCTGGGCGATCCAGGGGGCGCGGCGGCCGGGGGTGAGGGAGGCGATGGCGGCACGCGCGCGTGGGGGGCAGTCCGGCGCGGGCTCCTCCGGGGGCGGCTCGTGACCGTGGGAGACCATGGTGCGCTCGCCCTCGTACGCCATGGAGACGGTGACCGGGGAGTGCCAGCCGGGGACCGTGCGGGACGGGGCGAGGTCGATGCCCTCGCCGCGCTCCAGGGCGTCCCAGCAGTACTCGCCGTAGTGGTCGTCGCCGAACGCGGCCGCGAGGGAGGTCCTGAGGCCGAGCCGCGCCAGGGCCGTCGCCATGTTGGCCACGCCGCCGGGGCTGGACCCCATGCCGCGGGCCCAGGACTCGGTGCCGCGCACCGGGGCGGAGTCGAGCCCGGTGAAGACGATGTCGAGGAAGACGGTGCCCGTGAGGTACACGTCCCAGGGCGGGTCGTCCGGCGTGCGCAGGGCGGCCAGCGGGTCGACCCGGGGCCGGTTGTGGTGGTCCTCTCCGATGGACGCGGTGGACGCGATCACGGTGCGCTCCCTGACGAGGTACGGATCCAGCCAGTCTGCACCACCTCACTGACAACTCGCCGTCGTCGCAGCTCAACCACCGTTCGGCTGGGCACCGTCCGGGGTGATCCCGGCCGTCTACCAGCGCGGCACCGACGGTGTGACCCACTCCGGGTCGGCCACCCGCATCGCCGCCGCGTCGTCCCGCTCGCGCAGCGATCCGTCGTCGTCCAACCACCGCTGGTGGAGGAGCCGGAGCCGGTCCCGGTCGAGTACGACACCCAGGCCGGGCGCGTCCGGTACGGCGACCTTGCCGTCGTCGAAGGTGAGGCGCTCGGTCAGCACGTCCTCCGACTGCCACGGGTAGTGGGAGTCGCAGGCGTGGTGGAGGTTCGGGACGGTGGACGCGACATGGGTCATCGCGGCCAGGCTGATCCCCAGGTGGGTGTTGGAGTGCATGGACACCCCGACGCCGAACGTGCGGCAGATCGCCGCGAGTTGCTGGGTGTTGCGCAGTCCGCCCCAGTAGTGGTGGTCGGAGAGCACCACCTGGACGGCGCCCTTGGTGAACGCCTCCTCGATCTCGGCGAAGGTGGTCACGCACATGTTGGTGGCCAGCGGCACGCCGGTCCGCGCGGCCACCTCGGCCATGGCCGGCGTGCCGAGTGCCGGGTCCTCCAGGTACTCGAGGACGTCCCCGAGCTCCTTCGCGACCTTCAGCGAAGTCTCCACGCTCCAGGCCCCGTTGGGGTCCAGCCGCAGGGGATGCCCGGGGAACGCCTCGGCCAGGGCCCGTACGGCGGCGATCTCCTCGTCCGGCGGGAAGACCCCGCCCTTGAGCTTGAAGGACGTGAAGCCGTACCGCTCGGTGAACGTCCGGGCCTGCTCGACGATCCCGGCCGGATCGACGGCGGCGCCCCAGTCGTCCTTCTCGCAGGCCACGCCCTCGGGGTGGTCGGCCCACTTGTAGAAGAGGTACGCGCTGTACTCGACGGCGTCCCGCACCTTGCCGCCGAGCAGGGCGTGCACGGGCAGGCCGAGCGCCTTGCCGAGGGCGTCGAGGCAGGCGACCTCGAAACCGGAGACGACGGACAGCCGCAGCTTGTCGGCGGTCTGGACGCCGCGCAGCCCGCCGACGTCGACCTGCCCCGCGACCCGGGAGTCGTCCACGGAGACCTGGTCGGCGATCACGAACAGGCCGTTGAGATCGCTGACCTGACGGCCGATCAGCCTGTCCGCGAAGGGCCGCGCCAGTTCGAGGTACTTGGTGTCGCCGTACGTCTCGCCGACACCGGTGATCCCGTCGGCCGTGACGACCTCCACGATCAGCCGGGGCGTGTACGGCTGGTGCACGCCCTGTGTGTTCAGCAGCGGCGGGTCGGCGACCAGGATCGGCGTGAGGCGGACGTCCGTGATGGTGAGGTTCACAGCGCGGCTCCCACGAGGTCGAGTCCGGCGGTCAGGACCTGCCTGAGGTCGGCGAGGTCGGCGTCAGAGGGATCGGTGAGCGGGGCGCGTACGGGTCCGACCGGGCGGCCACGCAGCCGGGCCGCCGCCTTCACCAGGGAGACGGCGTATCCGGGTACCCGGTCGCGGAGTTCGACGAGGGGGACGTAGAAGTCGCGCAGGAGTTTGTCGACCGTGCCGTGGTCGCCGCCCTGGAACGCGGTGAAGAAGGCGTTGGCGATCTCGGGGGCGAAGGCGTGGACGGCGGAGGAGTAGGCGGGGATGCCGACGGTGGCGTAGGCACGGGCCTGGATCTCGGCGGTCGAGGCGCCGTTGAAGAACAGGAAGCCCTCGGGGGCGGCGAGGGTGAGGCGCTGCAGTCGGTCGAGGTCGCTGTGGCCGTCCTTGAGGCCGATGACCGTCCCGATGGCGGCGACGCGCTTCAAGGAGGCGGCTGTGAAGGCGACTTGGCCCCGCTGGTAGGCGATCAGCGGCAGCCGGGTGCGGGCCGCGATCTGCTCCAGCTGCGCGACCAGCCCGTCCTGCGGGGCGGCGACCAGGTAGTGCGGCAGGACGAGGAGGGCGTCCGCGCCGGCCTCCTCGGCGATGCGGGCGAAGCGGGCGGCCTGCGCCCAGCCGTATCCGATGCCGGCGACGACGGGGACGCGCCCGCGCGCTTCCTCGACCGTGATGGTGAGGACCTGGCGGTACTCGTCCTCGTCCAGGGAGAAGAACTCGCCGGTGCCGCAGGCGGGGAAGACGGCGCCGGGGGCGGTGGCGATCTGGGCCGCGACGTACGCGCGGAAGCCGTCCGGGTCGAGGGAGCCGTCGGCGTGGAAGCTGGTCAGCGGGAAGGACAGCACGCCGTTCGCCATGCCTTCCTCAAGGCGCCGCGTCACCGCGTCGGTGTCGACATTCACCGTCGTCATCTCCCTCGTCATCTCCCCACCCAGCCGCTGTCTACGTATGAAGATGGAGATTAGATAGGCGAACGGGGTCCGTCAAGGCGCGGTGTCCGGTCCCGGTCCGCCGCCTCCGTCCCCGCTTACCATCGACGCATGTCAGAGACAGGGGGCGTCCGCGAGGTCAAGTCGGCCGCACGCACGGTCGAGCTGCTGGAGCTGCTCGCCGCGCGGGGCGACCGTCCGGCGCGGCTGCAGGAGCTCGCGGACGAGCTGGGCGTGCCGCGCAGTTCGATGTACGCGCTGCTGCAGACCCTGATCTCCCGGGGCTGGGTCCGCACCGACGTCACCGGCTCCCTCTACGGCATCGGCATCCACGCCCTGCTCACCGGCACCAGCTACCTCGACTCCGACCCGCGCGTGCGTGTCGTACGGCCGTATCTGGACGAGGCCTCCGAATCGCTGGGCGAGACGATCCACATGGGGCGGCTGGACGGCCGGGGCGTGGCGTATCTGGCGACCCGTGAGTCGCACGAGTACCTGCGGACCATCAGCCGGGTGGGGCGGCGGCTGCCGGCGCACGTGGGCGCGCTGGGCAAGGCGCTGCTGGCCGAGCGGGACGACGCGGAACTGCCCGAGGGGCCGTACGAGGCGCTCACCGCGAACTCGCACACCAGCCGCGCGTCACTGGCGGCGGATCTGTCGCGGGTCCGCGGGCGCGGCTACTCCATCGACCGCGAGGAGGGCGTCCTCGGCATCGTCGGCTTCGGTTTCGCCCTGCGCTACGACTCCCCCGCGCAGGACGCGATCAGCTGCTCGGTCCCGGTGGCCCGGCTGACGCCGGAGCACGAGGAACGGATCGTCGCGGTGATGCGGGAGATCAGGGCCAAGATCGAGGCGACGGCGACGGCACACGCGGCGGGCGGGGCCGCGCAGTGGCGTTGACGGGCCGGCCCCGGGCCACACCGAGATCCTGACCGGACGGGTCCCCGGTCACGAGAACTCGTACGCCTCCACCTCCGCGAGATACCGCGCCCGCCGCTCCTCGTCGTGTTCCAGGAAGGACGCGAGGAAGGAGTTGCGGGCGAGTTCCCGCAGCTGGTCCTCGCTCAGGCCCAGCGCCTGGCGTACGGCGTCGAAGTTGTCGCCCGCGTAGCCGCCGAAGTAGGCCGGGTCGTCGGAGTTGACCGTGCACAGCAGGCCGGCCTCCAGCATCGCGGGCAGCGGGTGGTCGCCGAGGACGTCGACCGTGCGCAGCCGGACGTTGGACAGGGGGCACAGGGTGAGCGGGACGCGTTCGCGCACCAGCCGTTCCACCAGCGCCGGGTCCTCCACACAGCGCAGCCCGTGGTCGATCCGTTCGACGCCGAGCACGTCCAGGGCCTCGGTGATGTACTCCGGCGGGCCCTCCTCACCGGCATGCGCCACCCGCCTGAGGCCGAGGGCGGCGGCGGCCTCGTACACCTCGCGGAACTTCACCGGCGGATGCCCGACCTCGGCCGAGTCCAGCCCGACGCCGGCGATCCGGTCGAGGTACGGCTTCGCGGCCTGAAGGGTCTCCAGCGCCGACTCGGCGGATTCGTCGCGCAGGAAGCACAGGATCAGCTGCGTGGAGACGCCGTGCGCCTCTTCGCTCTTGCCCAGCGCCCGCCACAGCCCCTCGACGACGGTCCCCATGTCGACACCCCGGGCGAGGTGGGCCTGCGGGTCGAAGAATATCTCCGCGTGCCGCACTCCCTGTGCGGCGGCCCGGGCCAGGTAGGCGTCCGCGAGGTCCTCGAAGTCCCGCTCGGTCCTGAGCACGGCCATGAGCTCGTAGTACAGGTTCAGGAAGGACTGGAGGTCCTCGAACCGGTACGCCTCACGGAGCTCGTCCGTGTCGGCGTACGGCAGCGACACGCCGTTGCGGGCGGCGAGCTCGAAGGCCAGCTCGGGTTCCAGCGTGCCTTCGATGTGGAGGTGCAGTTCTGCTTTGGGGAGGGACATCAAAGCATCGTACGGCCGCTTTATCGCCGTTTCGGAACCGGGACCCTCAGCAGATCGTGAGCGACGGTCAGCTCCCCCTCGAACCCGGCGGCTCTTGCCTGCCGCTCGAACTCCTCCGGTTCGGAGTAGCGCTGGCTGAAGTGGGTGAGCACGAGATGCCGTACGCCGGCGTCCCGGGCCGCACCGGCGGCCTGACCAGCCGTCAGATGACCGTGTTCGGCGGCCAGTTGTCCGTCCTCGTCGAGGAAGGTCGACTCGATGACGAGCAGGTCGCAGCCCTCGGCGAGCGCGTGCACGCCGTCGCAGAGCCGGGTGTCCATGATGAACGCGAACCGCTGCCCGCGCCGCGTCTCGCTGACGTCGTCCAGCAGGACACCGTTCAGAACGCCCTCCCGCTGGATCCGTCCGACGTCCGGGCCCTTGATGCCGTGCGCGGCGAGCCGGTCGGGCAGCATACGGCGGCCGTCGGGCTCGACGAGGCGGTAGCCGTAGGACTCGACGGGGTGGGAGAGCTTGCGGGCTTCCAGGGTGCAGCCGCCCGGCTCGGCGATCACCCCGTCCGCGCTGACCGGCGCCTCGACGATCTCGACCGTCTCGCGATAGGCGGTGGCGTACCGCAGCCGGTCGAAGAAGCGCTGCCCGGACTTCGGGTAGTGCGCGGTGACCTCGTGCGGAACCCGGTCGAGGTTGATCCGCTGGATGACTCCGGCGAGGCCGAGCGAGTGGTCCCCGTGGAAGTGCGTGACGCAGATCCGGTTGAGGTCGTGCGCGGCGACCCCGGCGCGCAGCATCTGCCGCTGGGTGCCCTCGCCGGGGTCGAAGAGGATGCCCTCGCCGTCCCAGCGCAGCAGGTAGCCGTTGTGGTTGCGGTGCCGGGTCGGGACCTGGCTGGCGGTGCCGAGGACGACCAACTCACGTACGGACACGAGGGGTTGCTTTCGGTGTTATCCGGGTGGCCACTGCAGGCCACGGCCGCCGAGGACGTGCGCGTGGGCGTGCCAGACGGTCTGGCCCGCGCCGCTGCCGGTGTTGAAGACGATCCGGTAGCTCTCCAGCTTCTCCTCGTCGGCGATGGCCTGGGTCTCGCGCAGGACGTCGGCGGCGAGCTCCGGGGCCGCGGTGGCCAGCGCCGCGGCGTCCACGTGGTGGGCCTTCGGGATCACCAGCACGTGAGTGGGCGCCTGGGGGTTGATGTCCCGGAACGCGACGGTGGTGTCGGTCTCACGGACGATCGTCGCCGGGATCTGTCCCGCGACGATCTTGCAGAACAGACAGTCGTCCTGCGGTTCCCCTGTCATGTGCGGCTCCTCACGCCGGGATGATCTCTGACGGCGGCATCGTATCGAGGCCCGAGGCCGGGGGCGGAGCCCCAGGGCGGGTCACGGCAACGAGGGCGGCACCTTGGCGGGGTTCTCCTCCAGCGCCGCCAACGCCAGCCTCACCGCCTCGTCCAGCTGGACGTCCCGCCCCGCCGCGTAGTCCTGCGGTCGCTGTACGACCTCCACGTCCGGGTCGACGCCGTGGTTCTCCACGCCCCACTCGTACCCCTCCAGCCAGAATGCGTACTTCGGCTGGGTGATCAGCGTGCCGTCGACCAGGCGGTACCGGCTGTCGATCCCGATCACGCCGCCCCAGGTCCGCACGCCGACCACCGGCCCGATCCCCAGCGCCTTGATCGCCGCGTTGACGATGTCCCCGTCGGAGCCGGAGAACTCGTTGGCGACGGCGACGACCGGTCCGCGGGGCGCGTCCTCGGGGTAGCTGTACGGCTGCATCCCGCGCGGCAGGGCCCAGCCGACGATCCGCCGGGCCAGCTTCTCGACGACGAGCTGGGAGGTGTGCCCGCCCCGGTTCTCCCGGACGTCGACGACCAGACCCTCCCGGGCGACCTCGACGCGCAGGTCCCGGTGGATCTGGGCCCAGCCGGGCGCCTGCATGTCGGGCACGTGCAGATAGCCGAGCCGACCGCCGGACTTCTCGTGCACGTACGCCCGCCGGTCCGCGACCCACGCGTGGTAGCGCAGGGGTTCCTCGTCGGCGACCGGGACGACGACCGCGTGCCGCAGCTCGCCGCCGCCGGACGGTGAGATCGTCAGCTCGACCGGCTTGCCCGCCGTACCTACGAGGAGCGGGGCGGGCCCGGTGACCGGGTCGACCGGCACTCCGCCCACCGCGACGATCGCGTCCCCGGCGCGCACCGCGGCGCCGGGTGCGGCGAGCGGGGAGCGGGCGTCGGGATCGGAGGTCTCGGTCGGCAGGATGCGGTCGATGCGCCACCGCGCCGATCCCTGCGGGCTGTCCTCGTGGCGGGAGATGTCCGCGCCGAGGAGCCCTTGGCGGGGTCCGCCGCCGTGGCCGCCGCGCGGCCTGACGTAGGCGTGCGAGGTGCCCAGTTCGCCCTGCAGCTCCCAGAGCAGGTCGACGAGGTCGTCGTGGGTGGCGACCCGGTCCAGGACGGGCCGGTAGCGGTCGAGGACGCCGGTCCAGTCGACGCCGTTCATGTCGGCGCGCCAGAAGTGGTCGCGCATGATGCGGCCGGTCTCCTCGTACATCTGCCGCCACTCGGCGGACGGGTCGACCAGGTGCCGGATCCGGGAGAGGTCGACGGTGATGTTGCTGTCGCTGTCGTCGTCGTTGGAGGCACGCCGGTCGCTGGGGACGACCTTGAGCCGTCCGTCGGTCCACAGCAGGACCCGCTTGCCGTCGCCGCTGACCGCGAAGTGGTCCGCGTCGGAGGCGAGGTGCTCGATGCGCTGCTGGGCGAGGTCGTACCGCTCCAGCTCGGTCTTCGGGTCGGGGTCGTCGGGGGTGGCCCGGGATGAGCCGAGGACGCCCTGGACGGGGTGCCGCAGCCACAGCACGCCGTCCTTCGCGGCCCGCAGGTTGGAGTAGCGGGCGGCCTCGACCGGGAACGGCACGATCCGGTCGGCTAGGCCCTCGAGGTCGACGCGGGTGGCCGGGGTGCCCTCGCTGTCGGGGGTCTCGTCCTTGTCCGGTGCCTCGAAGGGGCGGCCGTGCCGCTGCGGACCGAACGGCGAGGGGGTGGTCGCGGCCAGGGTGATCAGGTGCGGGCGGTCGCCGACCACGAAGGCGAGGTCGAAGACGTGTTCGTCGTAGACGGGGTCGAAGGAGCGGTTGGACAGGAAGGCGAGGTGCTTGCCGTCGAGGGTGAACGCGGGGGCGTAGTCCTGGAAGCGCAGCGGGGTCGCCTCGGTGACCGACAGGTCGGTGGTGTTGGCGAGCCGCAGCTGACGCAGCGGGCGCGGGCCGGGATGCGACCAGGCGAGCCAGGCGGAGTCGGGTGAGAAGACGAGGCCGGAGACGTCGCCGTCGTCGCTGCGGTCGACCTCGCGGACCTCGCCGGTCTCCCGTTCGACGAGCAGCACGCGTCCGTCATGGGCGGCGACCGCGGCCCGGCTGCCGTCGGGGGCCATGGCGAGTGAGAGGACGCGGCCGAGCTGTCCGGCGGCAAGGCGGCGCGGGGTGGCGCCGGGGGCGAGGCCGGTGGCGGGCGCGAACTCCAGGGCGTCGTCGCCCTCCGCGTCCGTCACCCACACCACCCATTCCTCGCCGTCCGCGCGGAAGGTGCGGGGCAGCCGGGCCCGTACGCCGGGTTCGGCGGCGAGCGCGCGGGCGGGCCCGGAGCGGTGGGTGACCCAGTGCACGGTGCCGCGGACGCTGATGGCGCTGCCGCGGGCGGTGTGGTCGGGGGCGCCGGAGCCGAACCAGCGGGCGGCGTTCACCGGGAACGGCTGCCGGTCGACGCGCTGCCCGCCGAGCCGTACCTCCAGCCGGCGCGGCTCGGCGCCGTCCAGGTCGTCGAGGATCCACAGCTCGCCGGCACTGGCGTACACGACCCGGGTGCCGTCACCGGCCGCGTGCCGGGCGTAGAAGCCTCCCTCAAGGGGGGTGTGACGGCGCAGGTCGGAGCCGTCGGCGAGGGAGGAGTACAGCGCGCCGACGCCTTCGTGGTCGGACAGGAAGGCGAGCCGGTCCCCCGCCCACAGCGGGTACTCCAGGTTTCCGTCCAGCTCTTCGTGCAGCCGTACGAACTCGCCGTCGCCCTCGCGGTCGATCCACAGCTTGCCCGCCGTGCCGCCCCGGTACCGCTTCCACCAGGCCGCCTCGCGACCCATGGACGAGGACACCACGACCGTGCCCCCGCCTCCGTGGGCGACGTCGCCGACCAGGCCGTACGGCAGCCGGGTGGCGGGTCCGCCGTCGAGCGGGACGGCGTGCGCCCACTTGCGGCGCAGGCTCGCCTGCCCGTGCGTGGTGACCGCGAGGACCTGTCCGTCGGGGGTCCAGCCACGGACCTGGGTCTGTTCGCTGCCCCAGTGCGTGAGGCGGGTGGAGGGGCCGCCGTCGACCGGGGCGATGTGCACCTCGGGGGCGCCGTCGCGGGTCGAGGTCCAGGCGACGGTCGTGCCGTCGGGCGAGATACGGGGGTGGGTCACCGGCACGTTGTCGGCGCTCACCCGCCAGGCCCGGCCGCCGTCGAGCGGGGCGAGCCACACGTCGTCCTCGGCGGTGAAGGCGACCAACTCGCCGTGCGGATGCGGATACCGGAAATACGCAGGAGAACCCGACGTCGCTGGCTGTGTCACCCGATCACCCTACGCACGCGTGCCACCCGGGGCCAGGGGTTCCGATCACTTGGCCAAGCACCGCCGCGGGCGACCTACTTGCCCTGGACGGGCCAGCAGGTGGGGTCGCCCTGGCACCAGACGGTCCGGGTGACGGTCACCGTGACGGTGGGCCCGGGCTGCCCGGGGTTGTTCACCGGCGGGGTGGTCCTGGCGTTGCAGTTGCCCAGCCCCTCCACGTGGAACCACTGCTTGCCGTCGATCCTGGCGGTGAGGTCCCCGCGCACACAGGCCCCGCTGACGGCACGCGTCACCTTGCCGGTGACCGTGATGTCCTTGCCGTCGTCGGTCTCGCCCTTGCAGTCGACCTTGACGACCGTGTTCGCGGTCGCGGTCGGTGTCACACCGTCGTCGTACGAGCCCGTGCAGTTCAGCCACCGCACATCGGCTTTCTGCCGCTCCAGCTCGGCCGTCGCGGTCCGGTCGGTCGTATAGGCCACGGTCGCGGTGTTCAGTCCGCCCGGCTCACAGCCGGCGACCCCGCCCACGACCACCACGGCAAGCCCCGCCACGGCCGCCACACGCTGCCCTCGTGGCAGGCGCCGGATTCGTCTCAACGCCCCCATGGAGGGCAGCCTGCCACCGACCGCCCCACGACGGTAGAGCGCATACGGCCACCCGCGCGCCCCGCCCCGTCCGCGTCAGCCGCGCAGCAGCAGCCACTCCTGGAGTTCCACCAGGTTGCCCTCCGGGTCCTTGAGGTGGGCCACCCGCATGCGGTCCGTCATGGGTGCCGGCCCGTGTACCAGGGTGGCGCCCCGGGCGGTGATCTGTTCGCAGTAGGTGTCGAGGTCGTCGACGCGCAGCACGACCAGGGAGCGGTGGCCGCTCGCGGGGTCGCCCACCTCGCCGAGGACCTCGGCCATCATCGCCCGGTCCTGGAGGGCGATGCCCGCGGCGCCGGTGGCGGGAGAGAACTTCTCGTACGGCCCGTTCGTCGCGCCCGACTGCGGCTTGAGGCCCAGGACGTCGGCGTAGAAGCGGTAGCAGAGGGCGAAGTCGGTGACGAGCAGGCGTACTTGGGCGAGTTCCACGGCCGTTCTCCCGGAGGTCAGGACCAGCGGCCGGTGCGGCCGAGGACCAGCGCGGTGGCTGCCGTGCCGGCGGTCGACGTACGCAGCACGGTACGGCCCAGGCGGTACGCCTTCGCACCCGCCTCCTGGAAGAACGCCAACTCCTCGGGCGACACGCCGCCTTCGGGGCCGACGACCAGCACGATCTCGCCGTCGGCGGGGAGTTCGGCCCTCGCCAGCGGCTCACTGCCGTAGTCGCGGTCCTCGTGCAGGACGGCGGCGAAGTCGGCTTCGGCGAGAAGTGCGGCAACCTGCTTGGTGCCGGCCGCGTCCGTGACCTCGGGGAAGCGCACCCGTCGGGACTGCTTGCCGGCCTCGCGGGCCGTCGCCCGCCACTTGGCGAGGGCCTTCAGGCCGCGGTCGCCCTTCCACTGGGTGATGCACCGGGAGGCGGCCCACGGCACGATCGCGTCGACGCCGGTCTCGGTCATCGTCTCGACGGCCAGTTCACCGCGGTCCCCCTTGGGGAGGGCCTGGACGACGGTGATACGGGGGGACTCCTCGGGTTCCTCGGCCACCCGCGCCATCCGGACGATCAGCCGGTCCTTGCCCTCGGTGCCGCTCACCTCGCACTCCGCCCAGCGCCCGGCACCGTCGGTGAGGATCACGGCCTCCCCGGGCCGCAGCCGCTTCACGGAGACGGCGTGCCGTCCCTCGGGACCGTCCAGGACGTACGGCCCGGTGGCGCCCGCGTCGAGGTGCTCGACGAGGAACACCGGCGCGGTCATCAGGCGTCACCCTGGGCCGGAAAGGCGCACAACGCTGTCTTGGCGGCGGCGAGTTCGGCGGCCAGCACCTCCACCAGCTGCCCCGCGGGCAGGTCGCGGGCCATCCGGTGGCCCTGTCCCGCCCACAGCGCCATGCCCTGCGCGTCGCCCGCCTTGGCCGCCGCCTTGCGCAGCGGCGAGGTCAGGTGGTGCAGCTCGGGGTAGGCGGCGGGCGCGTACGGCCCGTGCTCGCGCATGAACCGGTTGACCAGGCCGCGCGCCGGACGCCCGGAGAAGGCCCGGGTCAGCTCCGTACGGACGAACAGGGGGTTGGTCAGCGCCTGCTTGTGCACGGCGCTCGCGCCGGATTCCGGGGTGGCGAGGAACGCCGTGCCGAGCTGGGCGGCGCTCGCGCCCGCGGCGAGCGCGGCGGCGATCTGGCTGCCGCGCATGATGCCGCCGGCCGCGACGATCGGGATGCGCACGGTCTCGCGGATCTGCGCGATCAGTGACAGCAGGCCGATGCCGGAGCCGTCGGACTCCGGGAGGTCCCGGTGGGTGCCCTGGTGGCCGCCGGCCTCCACGCCCTGCGCGATCACCGCGTCGGCGCCCGCACGCTCGACGGCGAGGGCCTCGTCCGCGGTGGTCGCGGTGACCAGGGTGAAGGTGCCGGCCCGGCGCAGCGAGTCCAGGACGTCCGGGCCGGGGGTGCCGAAGTGGAAGGAGACCACCGGCACCGGGTTGTCGAGGAGCACCGCGAGCTTGGCGTCGTAGCCGTCGTCACGGCCGCTCTCGGGGTCGCCGAGCTCGGTCTCGTACCAGGAGGCCTCGCCGGCCAGCTGGTGGGCGTAGACGTCGACCGCGGCGGGGTCCGCGTACTCGGGCTGCGGCATGAAGAGGTTCACACCGAAGGGGCGGGCCGTCAGGCTCCGCAGCTGCTTGATCTCCTGGTACAGGCCGTCGGCCGTCTTGTACCCGGCAGCGAGGAACCCCAGCCCGCCGGCCTCGCACACGGCGGCGGCGAGCGTCGGCACGGAGACACCGCCCGCCATGGGGGCCTGCACGATCGGATAGTGGAAGAGATCGGTCAGTGCGGAGGACATGGACGGCATGTTGTCACGTCCTCCGAACAAGTCCGAATCCAGCCTTCCCCTTGGCATGTGCCAGCGCTTCAAGGCCTGGCGACCCGCCCTCAGCGCCCGTTGAACGCGTCCTTCAGCCGCGAGAACAACCCTTGCTGCCCCGGCTGACTGCGTCTGTCCGGGGGCCGACCCCCGGACCCCCAGCAGTCGCCCCGCAGCTCACGTCAGCGCCCGTTGAACGCGTCCTTCAACCGCGAGAACAACCCTTGCTGCCCCGGCTGGAACTGTCCCTGCGGACGCTCCTCGCCGCGCAGCTTGGCCAGCTCGCGCAGGAGTCGTTCCTGTTCGGGGTCGAGCTTGGTCGGGGTCTGGACCTCGACGTGCACGATGAGGTCGCCCCGGCCGCCGCCGCGCAGGTGGGTGACACCGCGGCTGTGCAGCGGGATCGACTGGCCGGACTGGGTGCCGGGCCGGATGTCGACCTCCTCCAGGCCGTCCAGCGTCTCCAGCGGGACCTTGGTGCCCAGGGAGGCCGCGGTCATCGGGAGGGTGACCGTGCAGTGCAGGTCGTCGCCGCGCCGCTGGAACTGCGAGTGCGGCAGCTCGTGGATCTCGACGTACAGGTCACCGGCGGGTCCGCCGCCGGGCCCGACCTCGCCCTCGCCCGCGAGCTGGATCCGGGTGCCGTTGTCGACACCGGCGGGGATCTTCACCGTCAGCGTGCGCCGCGAGCGGATCCGTCCGTCACCCGCGCACTCGGGGCACGGCGTCGGGACGACGGTGCCGAAGCCCTGGCACTGCGGGCACGGCCGGGACGTCATGACCTGGCCGAGGAAGGACCGGGTGACCTGGGAGACCTCACCCCGGCCGCGGCACATGTCACAGGTCTGGGCCGAGGTGCCCGGCGCCGCGCCCTCACCGCTGCAGGTGGTGCAGACGACGGCCGTGTCGACCTGGATGTCCTTCGTGGTGCCGAAGGCCGCCTCGTCGAGCTCGATCTCCAGCCGGATCATCGCGTCCTGGCCGCGCCGGGTGCGCGAGCGCGGACCGCGCTGGGACGCCGTACCGAAGAAGGCGTCCATGATGTCGGAGAAGTTGCCGAAGCCACCCGCGCCGAAACCGCCCGCCCCGGCGCCGCCCGCCTGCGAGAGGGGGTCGCCGCCGAGGTCGTAGACCTGCTTCTTCTGCGGGTCCGACAGCACCTCGTAAGCGGCGTTGATCTCCTTGAACCGCTCCTGGGTCTTCGGATCGGGGTTGACGTCCGGGTGCAGCTCGCGTGCGAGCCGCCGGAAGGCCTTCTTGATCTCTTCCTGCGACGCGTCGCGGCGCACGCCGAGAACGGCGTAGTAGTCCGTGGCCACTTACGACTCCGCCAGGATCTGTCCGACGTACCGTGCCACTGCGCGTACCGCTCCCATCGTTCCCGGGTAATCCATGCGGGTCGGTCCGACCACGCCGAGCTTGGCGACTGCCTCGTTGCCCGAACCGTAGCCGACCGACACCACGGACGTGGAGTTGAGTCCCTCATAGGCGTTCTCGTGACCGATGCGTACGGTCATGCCCGAATCCCCGGCCTCACCAAGGAGCTTGAGGAGCACGACCTGCTCCTCGAGTGCCTCCAGGACGGGCCGGATCGTGAGGGGAAAGTCATGTCCGAAGCGGGTCAGATTGGCGGTGCCGCCGATCATCAGCCGCTCCTCGTTCTCCTCGACGAGCGTCTCCAGCAGAGTGGAGAGCACCGTCGAAACCGTGCCGCGGTCCTCATGGTCGAAAGCCTCCGGCAGGTCCTCCACCAGGCGCGGCACGTCGGTGAAACGACGGCCGGCGACCCGGCTGTTGAGCCGCGCCCGCAGATCCGCGAGCGGACCGTCGCCGAACGGCGCCGGGCAGTCGACCATCCGCTGCTCGACCCGGCCGGTGTCCGTGATCAGCACGAGCATCACCCGCGCGGGGGCGAGCGAGAGCAGCTCCACGTGCCGCACGGTCGAGCGGGTCAGCGAGGGGTACTGCACTACGGCGACCTGCCGGGTCAGCTGCGCGAGCAGCCGCACCGTCCGCGCCACGACGTCGTCCAGGTCGACGGCACCGTCGAGGAAGTTCTGGATGGCGCGCCGCTCGGGCCCGGTCATCGGCTTGACGCCGGCCAGCTTGTCGACGAACAGCCGGTACCCCTTGTCCGTGGGGATCCGCCCGGCACTGGTGTGCGGCTGGGCGATGAACCCCTCGTCCTCAAGGGCGGCCATGTCGTTGCGGACCGTCGCCGGGGACACGCCGAGGTTGTGCCGCTCGGTGAGCGCCTTGGACCCGACGGGCTCCTCGGTGCCGACGTAGTCCTGGACGATGGCGCGCAGCACCTGGAGCCTTCGTTCACTCAGCATCGCGCACACACCTCCAGAAAGTCGTCCCCGTGGCGCCTGTCCTGGCACTCGTCACATCCGAGTGCCAGAGTTCCCCGGCCCAGTGTACGGCCGAGTAGTACGACTCGGGCAAGGCCGGTCCCGCGAGACCGTGCCCGGACGTGCTGTCTTGGCTAGCGTCGCCGTATGACGGTGACTTGGGAAGAGCTGGGATGGCAGCGGCTGGCGGCCGGGGTCGGGCGGTGTCGGCTGACTGGCTGGGACTGCACGGTGGGGCTGGCCGTCGGCGACGGCAGCGCCCTGTTGGTCGACGCCGGGTCGAGCCTCACGGAGGGCGCGCGACTGCGCGGGCAGGCGGAGCGACTCACCGGCCACCGTGTGACTCATCTCGCGCTTACCCACCCCCACTTCGATCATGTCCTCGGCGCCGCGGCGTTCTCGGGGGCGGAGGTGTTCGGCGCCGTCGGCATCGACACGGTGTTCGACGGCGGGCAGGCGCGGGAGGAGCTGCGCGAGGACGCCGTCCGCAACGGCCTGGACGCCTCCCTGGCCGAGGAGGCGGTGGACGCCCTGGTGCCGCCCCGCCACCGGGTCAGCGGCGAGTGGACCCTGGACCTGGGCGGCGGCCGGCAGGTCCTGCTGGCGAACGTGGGCCCCGGCCACACCGCGCACGACCTCGCGGTCCTCGTCCCCGGATCCCCTGGCTCCCCCGAGGTGGTCTTCTGCGGCGACCTGGTCGAGGAGTCCGGCGAACCCCAGGCGGGCCCCGACGCCGTCCCCTCCCACTGGCCCGCCGCCCTGGACCGGCTCCTCGACCTGGGCGGCGAGGACGCGCTGTACGTGCCCGGTCACGGAGCGGTGGTGGACGCGGCCTTCGTACGGGCGCAGCGGGACGCGCTGGCGGCCCGTTTCGGCGTGTCGTGAGTGCTCCCCGGCCGCTTCTCCTATCGTCATCCGAATGCGCCAGTACTCTCCGGACCTGACCCCGCCGTGGAAGAAGCCCAAGCCCGTACCCGAGGTCGCGGCGGAGCCCGGCCTGGTGGTCGAGGAACCGGGGACCGGCTTCTGCGGCGCGGTGATCCGCTGCGAGGCCGGCACGGTCACCCTGGAGGACCGCCACGGCAAGCACCGGGTCTTCCCACTGGAGCCGCGGGGGTTCTTGTTGGAGGGCCGCGTGGTGACGCTCGTACGGCCGCCGTCGACTCCGGTACGACCGTCCCGTACCGCTTCCGGTTCGGTCGCCGTCCCCGGCGCCCGAGCCCGCGTGGCCCGGGCGGGCCGCATCTACGTCGAGGGCCGGCACGACGCCGAGCTGGTCGAGAAGGTGTGGGGCGACGACCTGCGCATCGAGGGCGTGGTCGTGGAGTACCTGGGGGGCGTGGACGACCTGCCGGCGATCGTGGCCGAATTCGCACCCGGCCCGGACGCGCGGCTGGGCGTGCTGGTGGACCACCTGGTGCCGGGGAGCAAGGAGTCACGTATCGCCGCGTCGGTGGCCAGTGAACACGCGCTGGTGGTCGGCCACCCGTACATCGACATATGGGAGGCGGTGAAGCCGTCCGCCGTCGGCATCGAGGCCTGGCCCCGGGTGCCGCGCGGCCAGGACTGGAAGACGGGGGTGTGCCGGGCGCTGGGGTGGCCGTCGGAGAACACCGGGGCGGTGTGGCAGGCGATTCTGAAGCGGGTGGGGTCTTACCGGGATCTGGAGCCGGAGTTGTTGGGGAGGGTGGAGGAGTTGATCGACTTCGTTACGGGTAGCGGTGGGGCCTGACCTTCTCGTACGTTGCGAATTCGCTGGTGTCCAGTTCGATGCCCAGGGGCTCCAGCGGCGTGAGATCGCCGAACTTCGTGATGCGCTGACGCCGGTAGTCCGCGGCCTCTCCATGTCCCACCGGCTCCGTGAGAAGTACGCATTGGGCCATGACTGGGTCGATGATGAAGTAGGCGGGGATCTTCGCAGCCGCGTAGATCGAGCGCTTCACTCCGTAGTCTCGCTCCACGCTCGTCTTGGAGACGACTTCCACCAGCAAGGTAATGACCTCGGACGGCATCAGCCTTCCGTGACCGGGTCCGGCACCTCGCTCAAGCACCACAAGGTCAGGCTGCGGCTCGCTGGTTTCCTCAAGGATGGCGATGTCCTGGGTCTGGAGTCGACGCCAGTGCCGTCGGGGGATCTGGTCTTGAACCGCCTCCACGATGTCGTTGTGGGCCACGTCTGGCCCCGCCATCATCACAATTTCCCCCCGGAGGAGCTCGACTTTGAAGCCCTCGGGAACCTCAAGGTCCTCGAAGATCTTCACGATGCCGGTGGTCATCGGTCGGTCGTCCACAGCGGTCATCTCCGCAGCCTCCGGTTTCCGCCACCGTCAGTTCCGGCAGCAGGTTACGAATTAGGTTAGGGACCGAACCGGCGTTCCGCACCGATTCACTCCGCCGAGTGATCAATCCACCAAATCCCTGACCACCGCGTCCGCCAGCAGCCGCCCCCGCAGTGTCAGCACGGCACGCCCCTCCTCGTACGGCCCACCCTTCAGCAGCCCCTCCCCCAGCGCCCGCCGGGAGGCCGCGAGCCCCTCCGGCCGCAGCAGCTCAAGCGGTACGCCCTCCCGCAGCCGCAGCTCCAGCAGGATCCGCTCCACCCGCCGGTCCTCCTCCGACAGGAGTTCCCGACCGGCGCCCGGTGAGCGGCCGGAAGCCAGCGCCGCCGCATACGCCCCCGGATGCTTCACGTTCCACCACCGCACCCCGCCCACGTGCGAGTGCGCCCCCGGCCCCGCCCCCCACCAGTCGGCGCCCCGCCAGTACAGCTCGTTGTGCAGGCAACGTCCCGCGTCCGAGGTGGCCCAGTTCGACACCTCGTACCAGTCGAAACCGGCCGCCGAGAAAGTCTCCTCGGCGATCAGGTACCGGTCCGCGTGCACGTCGTCGTCGGTCATCGGCACCTCGCCCCGGCGGATCCGCCGAGCCAGCTGCGTGCCCTCCTCGACGATCAGGGCGTACGCCGACACGTGGTCCGGACCGGCCCCCAGCGCCGCCTCCAGCGAGGCCCGCCAGTCGTCGTCCGACTCTCCCGGGGTGCCGTAGATCAGGTCCAGGTTGACGTGCTCGAACCCGGCCGCGCGGGCCTCGGCGACGCACGCCTCGGGGCGCCCCGGTGTGTGCGTGCGGTCCAGGACCTTCAGCACGTGCTGCCTCGCGCTCTGCATGCCGAAGGAGATCCGGTTGAAGCCGCCCTGCCGGAGCTCCGCGAGGTACGCCGGGTCCACCGACTCGGGATTCGCCTCGGTCGTGACCTCCGCGTCCTCGGCCAGCCCGAACTCGTCGCGGATCGCCCCCAGCATCCGTACGAGGTCCCCCGCGGCCAGCAGCGTGGGCGTGCCGCCGCCGACGAAGACCGTGCGGACCTCGCGCGGGTCGTCACCGAGGACCTTGCGGGCCAGCCGGATCTCGTCGATCAGGGTGTCCGCGTAGTTGTCGCGGGAGGCGAGGACACCGCCGGTGCCGCGCAGCTCGGTCGCCGTGTACGTGTTGAAGTCGCAGTAGCCGCAGCGGGTCGCGCAGTACGGGACGTGCAGGTAGAACCCGAGGGGGCGGTCGGCCGCCCCGGCGAGCGCGGACGCGGGCAGCGCGCCGTCGTCGGGGACGGGCTCGCCGTCGGGGAGTGCGGAAGGCATGCGCCCATTGTCCCGTACCCGCGCCGTTACTCGGCCTGGAGCACCAGCAGCGCCAGGTCGTCCTCCGGCGGCCGTACGCCGAACTCGTGCACCAGCCGCTTGATCCGCTCGGCGATCAGGTCCGCGTCCAGCCCCACACAGCCGGCCAGCGCGTCGGCGAGCCCGTCCTCGTCGTCGAACTGCCGGGAACCGCTGCGCCGCTCGGTCACCCCGTCCGTGACGCACAGCAGGCTGTCGCCGGAGCGCAGCTCGAAGGTCTCGCTGGTGTACGTGGCGTCCTCGATGACCCCGAGCAGGGTCTGCGGGTGCGCTGCCGTACGGACTTCGCCGCCCGCCCCGAGCAACAGCGGCAGCGGATGTCCGGCGGAGGCGAGGGTGCAGCGCACTCCGCCGTCGAAGGGCACGAGTTCGCCGTAGAGGAGGGACAGGAACCGGGTCTGCGGGCCGTCGCCGGGGCCGGTCGGCCGGCCGCCCGCGGAGGCCAGCGCGCGGGCCGCCGCGTCCGCGGCCTCCGTGGCGTCGTCGAGGAGCAGCTGGTTGAGGCGGTCCAGGACGTCGGCGACGCGGTAGCCCTCGCGGGCCAGCAGCCGCAGCCAGGGCCGGGCGAGGCCGATGACGACGGCCGCCTCGGGTCCCTTGCCCTGGACGTCGCCGACGGCGAAGCACCAGCGTCCGTCGCCGGCCGGGAAGAGGTCGTAGAAGTCGCCGCTGGGGCCGCCCTTGTCGCACGGCTCGTACACCAGGGCGCTGCGCACCCCGGGTATCTCGGCGACCGCGCCGGGCAGCAGGCCGCGCTGGAGTACGGCGCTGATGGTGGCCTGCCGGGCGTACTGGCGGGCGGCGCCGATGGCGAGCGCCACCCGGCGGCTGAGGTCCTCGACGAGTCCGGTGATCTCGTCCGGGAAGCTGATCAGCCCGGCCCGGCCGATGACCAGGGTGCCGAGCGGGCGGCCGCCGGCCGTCAGCCGGTAGGCCAGCGCGGAGCCGTCGGGGCCGAGGGCCTGGCCGGGCCAGGGGAAGGAGGCGGGGCCGGAGCGGGCCGGGTCGGGCGGGTGCGGAGGCTCCTTCTCCAGGGCTCGGCGCAGGTCCTCGATGCGGGTCTCGCTGGCGTGCCAGACCCGGGCCAGCTGCGGTCCGGTGCCCGCGATGCCCGCGGTCCCGTCGGCGTTCCAGCCGGCCCGGCCGGTGACCTCGTCCTCCAGCCACACCGCGCACCAGTCGGCCAGCCGGGGCACGATCAGCTGTCCGGCGAGCGCGGCCACCAGGTTCTCGTCGAGCTGCCCGGCGAGCAGGTCGGAGGCCTCGGCGAGGAAGGACAGGGCGCCGCGGCCCAGCCAGTCCCGTTCCTGTTCGGTGCGCTGCGGCTCGGGGGCGAGGATCCCGGCGACGCGCAGGCCGCGCTCCCCGGCGTACGCGGCGCGTTCCTCGGCGGCCGGGGCGCCGTACGCGGGCAGCCGCGCCCACACCGTCTTGGCGCCGGTGCGGTAGGTGACGCCCCAGGACTCGGCGAGCGCGGCGACCAGCCGCAGCCCGCGCCCGTACTCCGGCGTCTCGTACGTCGCTTCGACCGCCGCGTCGCGCGGGGCGCGGGAGGGATGACGGTCCATGACCTCGACGACGAGGGCCCCCGTCTCCGCCTCCAGCCGGCACTCCACGTCGACGTCGGTCCCCGCGTGCACCACGGCGTTGGTGACGAGTTCGCTGACGACGACCACGGCGTCACCGACCAGCCGGTCACTGAGGTGCTCGGTACCGGGCAGCCCGCGCTCGGCCCACTCGGCGAGCGCGGCCCGTAAGAGCGCGCGGGCACAGCCCGGTGCGAGCGGGCTGCCGGGGAGGGTGGCGTGCGTCTCGGCTCGCGGGGGGTCGTCGGTGGGCGGGAGGCCATCTGTGGGCGGGAGGTCATCTGTCGGCGGGTGTGCTCGGGCGCGTGGGGGTTCGGCGGTGGCTGGGTGTGCGTCGGCGGGCCGGGGTACGGCGGTGGCCGGATGTGCGTCGGCGGGCCGGGGTACGGCGGTGGCCGGATGTGCGTCGGCGGGCCGGGGCGCCGCGGTGGCCGGATCTGCGTCGGCGGGCGGAGGCGCCGCGGTGGCCGGATCTGCGTCGGCGGGCGGAGGCGCCGCGGTGGCCGGATCTGCGTCGGCGGGCGGAGGCGCCGCGGTGGCCGGATGTGCGTCGGCGG
>NZ_JBITIY010000006.1:117636-191790 GCF_044459385.1 Streptomyces sp. NPDC050287
GCGGGCGGAGGCGCCGCGGTGGCCGGATGTGCGTCGGCGGGCGGAGGCGCCGCGGTGGCCGGATGTGCGTCGGCGAGAGAGGGCGCGGTGGCGGTCGGCGGTACCTCGGCGCACGGGGACGCGGCAGTGGCCGGAAGTGCCTCCGTACACGAGGGCGAGTCGGCGTGCGGGTGTTCCTCGGCGCCTGGTCGCGCGCCCCCCGGCTCGGGCGTCGGCCCGGACGCCGGCCCAGGCGCGGGCGCAGCCGTGCCGGAGGCACGGGAAACGGTCTCCCGTTGCGTCGGAATGGCCCCCATGGACAGCTCCCCGAGCGGTTCGGACGAATACGCCTCAGTCGATGCCGACAGAGTGACAGACTGGCCCCGCCCATAAGCGCCGAGTTACCGAAGTGGGCCGCCATGAGTGAGAACAGTGCTGCACATGTGCTCGAAGACGGACACAAAGATGGCCAGATTCGAGCATCCGATCTGCGCCCCCTGCTCGCCGCGATGACCGCGGCCCGCGACGGTGACTTCTCCAAGGTGCCGGAGTCGGGGCACGGTCTGACGGCCGAACTGACCGCCGTCTTCAACCAGATCATGGACCGCAGCACCCACTTCAACACCGAAGTGCAGCGCGTGAAGAGGGAGTTGGTCCGGCACGGCCGACTCGACGAACGTCTCTCCGCCAGCCCCGGCCAGGGCGCCTGGACCTCCCGGGTCAACGACGTGAACCAGGTTCTCGACGCCCTCGTGGCCCCGGCGGCGAACGCGACCCGGGTCCTGGACGCGGTGGCCGGCGGCGACCTGACCCAGCGGGTCGATCTGCACGACGGCAGCAGGCAGTTGCGCGGTGACCTGCGGCGGCTGGGCCGGGCCGTGAACAAGATGGTGGACCAGCTGTCCCTGTTCACCGGCGAGGTGACCCGGGTCGCCAGGGAGGTCGGCACCGAGGGACGGCTCGGCGGCCGGGCCAAGGCGACGGGCCTGTCGGGGAGTTGGCGGGACGTGACCGAGGCGGTCAACACGATGGCGTCCCGGCTGACGGCCCAGGTGCGTGACATCGCCCTGGTGACCACGGCGGTGGCCCGCGGCGACCTGACCCGCACGGTGACCGTCGAGGCGACCGGTGAACTGCTCGAACTGAAGCTGACGGTCAACACCATGGTGGACCAGCTCTCCGCCTTCGCCGACGAGGTCACGCGGGTGGCCCGCGAGGTCGGCACCGAGGGCCAGCTGGGCGGCCGGGCCCAGGTGCGGGGAGTGTCGGGCGTCTGGAAGGACCTCACCGACAACGTCAACTTCATGGCCTCGAACCTGACCTCGCAGGTCCGCAACATCGCCCAGGTGACGACGGCCGTCGCCAACGGCGACCTGAGCCAGAAGATCACGGTGGACGCGAAGGGCGAGATCCTGGAGCTGAAGTCCACCATCAACACGATGGTCGACCAGCTCTCCGCCTTCGCCGACGAGGTCACCCGCGTCGCCCGCGAGGTCGGCACCGAGGGCAACCTCGGCGGCCGGGCGCAGGTGCGGGGCGTGTCCGGTGTCTGGAAGGACCTCACCGACAACGTCAACTTCATGGCGGACAACCTGACCTCGCAGGTCCGCAACATCGCCCTCGTCTCCACCGCCGTGGCACAGGGCGACCTCGGCAAGAAGATCACGGTGGAGGCGAAGGGCGAGATCCTTGAACTGAAGTCCACGATCAACACGATGGTCGACCAGCTCTCCGCCTTCGCCGACGAGGTCACCCGCGTCGCCCGCGAGGTCGGCACCGAGGGCAACCTCGGCGGTCAGGCTCAGGTGCGGGGCGTGTCGGGCGTCTGGAAGGACCTCACCGACAACGTCAACTTCATGGCCCTGAACCTGACCTCCCAGGTCCGCAACATCGCCCAGGTCACCACCGCCGTCGCCAACGGCGACCTGTCCAAGAAGATCACGGTCGACGCCCGCGGCGAGATCCTCGAACTGAAGGACACCGTCAACACGATGGTGGAGCAACTGCGGGCGTTCGCCGACGAGGTGACCCGGGTGGCCCGCGAGGTCGGCACCGACGGCCGGCTCGGCGGGCGCGCCCAGGTGCTGGGCGTCTCTGGCGTCTGGCGGGACCTGACCGACAACGTCAACTACATGGCGGACAACCTCACTTCGCAGGTCCGCAACATCGCCCAGGTCGCGACCGCCGTGGCACAGGGCGACCTGTCGAAGAAGATCGACGTGGACGCCCGCGGCGAGATCCTGGAGCTGAAGACCACCATCAACACGATGGTCGACACCCTGTCCTCCTTCTCCTCCGAGGTCACGCGGGTCGCCCGCGAGGTCGGCTCCGAGGGCCAACTCGGCGGCCAGGCGCGGGTCGAGGGCGTCTACGGCACCTGGAAACGCCTGACGACGAACGTGAACGAACTCGCCCTGAACCTCACCACCCAGGTCCGCGCGATCGCCGAGGTGGCCTCCGCGGTGGCCCAGGGCGACATGTCCCGCTCCATCACGGTGGAGACGCAGGGCGAGGTCACGGAGCTGAAGGACAACATCAACCTGATGGTGGCCAACCTCCGCGAGACGACCCGCGCGAAGGACTGGCTGGAGTCCAATCTGGCCCGCCTCGCCGCGCTGATGCAGGGCCACCGCGACCTGATGGAGGTCGCCGACCTGATCCTGCGGGAGCTGACCCCGCTGGTGAACGCCCAGTACGGCGCGTTCTTCCTGGCCGACCCGGACGAGGACGGCACCTCGCTGCACACGGCCGTTCCCGCGAAGGGGCTCGCGTTCATCGCCGGATACGGCTCGGCGCAGAGCGCGACCGTCGACACGGGAGCCATGCCGGTGCACGGCCTCGTACGCCAGGCCGCCCGTGAGAAGAAGCGGATCCTGGTGGAGGAGGCCCCTCCGGACTACATCAAGATCAACAGCGGGCTGGGGGAAGCGGCCCCGACGAGCGTGGTCATCATCCCGATCCTCTTCGAGGACAAGCTCCTCGGCGTCATCGAACTCGCCTCCTTCTCCCGCTTCTCCGACGTCCACCTGGCCTTCTTCGACCAGTTCGTGAACACCATCGGCGTCGCCATCAACACGATCATCGCCAACTCCCGTACCGAGTCCCTGCTCGGCGAGTCCCAGCGTCTGGCCATGCAGCTCCAGGAACGCTCGGACGAACTCCAGAAACAGCAGGCGGAGTTGCAGCGCTCGAACGCCGAGCTGGAGGAGAAGGCGGCCCTGCTGGCCACGTCCTCCCAGTACAAGTCGGAGTTCCTGGCGAACATGTCGCACGAGCTGCGCACGCCCCTGAACTCCCTGCTGATCCTGGCCCGCCTCCTCTCGGACAACCCGGACGGCCGCCTCTCCGACCAGGAGGTCCAGTTCGCCACGACGATCCACCGCTCGGGCTCCGACCTGCTCCAGCTGATCAACGACATCCTGGACCTCTCGAAGATCGAGGCGGGCCGGATGGACGTACGCCCCAAGAGGCTCCCCCTGATCAAACTGCTCGACTACGTCCACGCCACGTTCCGCCCGCTCACCATCGACCGGGGGCTCGCCTTCGAGGTGGCGGTCGGTGAGGACGTACCGCGCGAGATGTACTCCGACGAGCAGCGACTCCAGCAGATCCTGCGCAACCTGCTCTCCAACGCGATCAAGTTC
Organism: Streptomyces sp. NPDC050287; assembly: GCF_044459385.1. Lineage (NCBI taxonomy): Bacteria > Bacillati > Actinomycetota > Actinomycetes > Kitasatosporales > Streptomycetaceae > Streptomyces > Streptomyces sp. NPDC050287. Next base: position 121,260 of record NZ_JBITIY010000006.1, read on the forward strand.
ACCGCGTCGGGCCGGGTCGAACTGCGGGTGAACCGGCTGCAGGACCCCGAGCACCAATGGGGGTCCCCCCGCTCGAGCGAAGCCGAGAGTGGGGGAGTCCAGGGCAGCGACCAGGTGATCGCCTTCGCGGTGTCCGACACCGGCATCGGCATCGCCGCCGAGAAACTCCCGGTGATCTTCGAGGCGTTCCAGCAGGCCGACGGCACGACCAACCGCAAGTACGGCGGCACGGGGCTGGGACTGTCCATCAGCCGCGAGATCGCGGGCCTGCTGGGCGGCCGTATCGTCGCCGAGAGCGAACCCGGCAAGGGGTCCACCTTCACGCTGTACGTCCCCGTGGTCAGCCCCGGCCACTCGGCGACCGGCCCGACCTCCGAGGACCGGCCTGGGCCGGCGCCGGAGGAACTGTCGGCCGATCCCTACCCCGCCGCCCCCGAGGTGGACGACTCCTGGCCGGCGCCCACCAAGCTGGAGGCGTGGAAGGCGGGCCGGGCGGGCCAGGTGCTGCCCGGGCGCCAGGTACTGATCGTGGACGACGACATCCGCAACGTCTTCGCCCTCACCCACGTCCTGGGCCGCGTCGGCATGCCGGTTCTCTACGCGGAGAACGGCCGCGAGGGCATCGAGACACTGGAGCGCAACCCGGACGTCGAACTCGTCCTGATGGACATCATGATGCCGGAGATGGACGGCTACGAGACCATCGCCGCCATCCGCCGCGCCCCCCGCTGGACGGGCCTGCCCATCGTCGCGCTCACCGCGAAGGCGATGCCGGGAGACCGCGAGAAGTCCATCGCGCGGGGCGCCAACGACTACGTACCGAAGCCCGTGGACGTCGACCAGCTGCTGACCGTCGTCTGCGCCCTCCTGGACCCCGAGAGCGCGGACGACGCCCGGCACGCCGATGTCGAGGAGCCCGCGGTCCCGCCCACGGACGACTGAATGAGGCCAGTCACATGAACACTGAGGCAACGACCGACGGCGGTGCCGGGATACTCCTCGTCGACGACATGGAGGACAACCTGATCGCGCTGGAGGCCGCCCTGGGGTCCCTCAACGAACCGATCACCCGCGCCCGTTCGGGCGAGGAGGCGATGAAGGCACTGCTGCGCCGCCCGTTCGCCCTGGTCCTGCTGGACGTCCGGATGCCGGGCATGGACGGCTTCGAAACCGCCGCCAACATCAAACGCCTCGACCAGACCAAGGACGTCCCGATCATATTCCTCACCGGCGCTGACGACGACTCCGGCTACGCGTTCCGCGGCTACGCGACAGGAGCGGCGGACTACCTGACCAAGCCGTTCGATCCGTGGGTGCTACGGGCGAAGGTGAGCGTGTTCCTGGACCTGCATCGCAAGAACGTGCAACTGGAACGGTTGCTGACGCAGGAGAAATCCGACGCCGGGGAGTTGAGCGGCCGGCTGGCGGTTCTCGAGGAACAGCTGACGGACACTCCGGACGTCCCCGCCCTCCGCAAACAGGTCCAGGAGCTACGGCACCTGGTGAGCAGAGGGCGCGGAATCTGACGTCCCGGGCGGGGCTGTGCTGAGGCGCTACGCCTCCCGCGCCCCCGCGTACATCTCGTCGATGAGGTGCTTGTACTCCCGCTCCACGACCGGCCGCTTCAGCTTCAGACTCGGCGTGATCTCCCCGTGTTCCACATCGAGATCCCGGGGAAGCAGCCGGAACTTCTTGATCGTCTGCCACCGCTGCAGCCCCTCGTTGAGCTGCTTCACGTACCCCTCGACCATGGAGACGGTCGCCGGCGCCGCGACCACCTCCGCGTACGACTTCCCCTCCAGCCCGTTCTCCTTGGCCCACTCCACAATCGCGACCTCGTCCAACGCGATGAGCGCCGTGCAGAAGTTCCGGTCGGCCCCGTGCACCAGGATGTTGGACACGTACGGGCACACCGCCTTGAACTGTCCCTCGACCTCGGCGGGCGCGATGTACTTGCCGCCGGACGTCTTGATGAGGTCCTTCTTGCGGTCGGTGATCCGCAGGTACCCGTCGGGCGACAGCTCGCCGATGTCCCCGGTGTGGAACCAGCCGTCCGGCTCCAGCACCTCGGCGGTCTTCTCGGGCAGCTTGTGGTAGCCCTGCATGATGCCGGGCCCGCGCAGCAGGATCTCGCCGTCGTCGGCGATCCGCACCTCCGTGCCGGGCAGCGGCTTGCCGACCGTGCCGGTGCGGTAGGCCTCGCCCGGGTTCACGAAGGAGGCCGCCGAGGACTCCGTGAGGCCGTAGCCCTCCAGGATGTGGATGCCGGCGCCGGAGAAGAAGTAGCCGATCTCGGGCGCGAGGGCCGCCGAACCGGAGACACAGGCGCGCAGGTTGCCGCCGAACGCCTCACGGATCTTCGCGTACACCAGTGCGTCCGCGACCGTGTGCTTGGCTCCGAGCCCGAAGGGGACGGACGCCGTGCCGGTGCGCCGGAAGTTGTCCTGGGCGACCTTGGCGTACTCGCGGGCGACCTCCGCGGCCCACTGGAAGATCTTGTACTTGGCGCCGCCGCCCGCACGGGCCTTCGCGGCGACCCCGTTGTAGACCTTCTCGAAGATGCGCGGCACGGCCGCCATGTACGTCGGCTCGACGACCGGCAGATTCTCGATGATCTTGTCGACGCGCCCGTCGACGGCGGTGACGTGACCCACCTCGATCTGGCCGGAGGTCAGCACCTTGCCGAAGACGTGCGCGAGCGGCAGCCACAGGTACTGCACGTCCTCGGCGCTGATCAGCCCGGTCGCGGCGGTCGCCTTCGCCATGTACGCCCAGTTGTCGTGCGGCAGGCGCACGCCCTTGGGGCGGCCGGTCGTGCCGGAGGTGTAGATGAGGGTGGCGAGCTGGTCCTTGGTGATCGCCCCGACCCGCTCCTTGATCAGGTCGGGCTCCTTCTCCAGCCGGGCGGCGCCGCGCTTCTCCAGCTCGTCGAGGGTGAGGATCCAGTCGGCGGTCTCCACCCCGGCCGGGTCGATCACGACCACATGGGTGAGGTCGGGCAGCTCGGCCTTCTTCTCGACCGCCTTGGCCAGCTGGGCCGCGTCCTCGGCGATCAGGACCCGGCTCTCGGAGTCGGAGAGGATGAAGGCCGACTCCTCGGCGTTGGTCTGCGGGTAGACCGTGGTGGTGGCGGCGCCGGCACACATGATGCCGAGGTCGGCCAGGATCCAGTCCAGCCGGGTGGAGGAGGCGAGCGCGACGCGCTGCTCGGGCTGCACGCCCAGCTCGATCAGGCCGGCCGCGACGGCGTAGACCCGCTCGGCGGCCTGCGCCCAGCTCAGCGACTTCCAGTCGTCCGGGCCCTGACCGGAGGCCGGCGGCACGGGATAGCGGTATGCCTCCGCGTCCGGCGTTGCCGCCACGCGCTCCAGGAAGAGGGTTGCCACGCTCGGCGGACGGTTCTCGATCAGGGTCTGTGTGTCGCTCACGACATCCTCCGGGGGCCCGCGCTGCGGCTGGCTCGGTGCGGCTGGTTTCTACCCGCAAGGGGCTGTTTAACTCGCGAGTAACTAGCAGGGATCAGGGTAAGGCGCGACCGGTCCCCGCGTAAGAGCCCGCGCTCAGCGATCTGGCGAATCCCCGGATTCTTCACCTCCGAGCGGGACAGGACCGCTGCTCGCAGGCTGAGGGCCCGCCGCACTTTCACGACGGGCCCCTGTTCGCGCCTGCTTGCCGGGACGACCGCGGCTACTTCTTGCCCTTGCCGGAACCCGCGTTCTCGTCACTGCTCAGGACGGCGATGAAGGCCTCCTGCGGAACCTCCACGGAACCCACCATCTTCATCCGCTTCTTGCCTTCCTTCTGCTTCTCCAGCAGCTTCCGCTTACGGGAGATGTCACCGCCGTAACACTTGGCGAGGACGTCCTTGCGGATGGCGCGGATGGTCTCGCGGGCGATCACCCGGGAGCCGATGGCGGCCTGGATGGGCACCTCGAACGCCTGCCGCGGGATGAGCTCGCGCAGCTTGGCGACGAGCCGCACACCATAGGCGTAGGCCGCGTCCTTGTGCGTGATCGCCGAGAAGGCGTCGACCTTGTCGCCGTGCAGCAGGATGTCGACCTTGACCAGGCTGGAGGTCTGCTCGCCGGTGGGCTCGTAGTCCAGCGACGCGTACCCGCGCGTCTTCGACTTCAGCTGGTCGAAGAAGTCGAAGACGATCTCGGCGAGCGGAAGGGTGTAGCGGATCTCGACCCGGTCCTCGGAGAGGTAGTCCATGCCGAGGAGGGTGCCGCGCCGGGTCTGGCACAGCTCCATGATCGAGCCGATGAACTCGCTGGGCGCCAGGATGGTGGCGCGCACCATGGGCTCGTACACCTCACCGATCTTGCCCTCGGGGAACTCGCTCGGGTTGGTGACGACGTGCTCGGAGCCGTCCTCCATGACCACGCGGTACACCACGTTCGGCGCGGTGGCGATCAGGTCCAGTCCGAACTCGCGCTCCAGCCGCTCGCGGATCACGTCGAGGTGCAGCAGGCCCAGGAAGCCGACGCGGAAGCCGAAGCCGAGGGCGGCGGAGGTCTCCGGCTCGTAGACGAGCGCGGCGTCGTTGAGCTGGAGTTTGTCGAGGGCGTCGCGCAGCTCGGGGTAGTCGGAGCCGTCCAGCGGATACAGCCCGGAGAAGACCATGGGCTTGGGGTCCTTGTACCCGCCCAGGGCCTCGGTGGCGCCCTTGTTCAGGGTGGTGATGGTGTCACCGACCTTGGACTGGCGGACGTCCTTCACACCGGTGATGAGATAGCCCACCTCGCCGACGCCGAGGCCGTCCGCCGGGAGCATCTCGGGCGAGTTGGTGCCGATCTCCAGCAGCTCGTGCGTGGCGTTCGTGGACATCATCCGGATCCGCTCACGCTTGTTGAGCTGCCCGTCGATGACACGGACGTACGTCACGACGCCGCGGTACGAGTCGTAGACCGAGTCGAAGATCATCGCGCGGGCGGGGGCGTCCTTGACGCCGACCGGCGCCGGGACGTCCCGCACCACGCGGTCCAGCAGCGCCTCGACGCCCATGCCGGTCTTGGCGGAGACCTTGAGAACGTCCTCCGGCTGGCAGCCGATGAGGTTGGCGAGCTCCTCGGAGAACTTCTCGGGCTGCGCGGCCGGCAGGTCGATCTTGTTCAGCACCGGGACGATGGTGAGGTCGTTCTCCATCGCCAGGTAGAGGTTGGCGAGGGTCTGGGCCTCGATGCCCTGGGCGGCGTCGACGAGGAGGATCGTCCCCTCGCAGGCGGCGAGCGACCGCGAGACCTCGTACGTGAAGTCGACGTGCCCCGGGGTGTCGATCATGTTGAGGATGTGCGTGTTGCTCTTGTCATGGGTGGGAGCCCACGGCAGCCGCACGGCCTGCGACTTGATCGTGATACCGCGCTCGCGCTCGATGTCCATCCGGTCGAGGTACTGGGCGCGCATCTGCCGCTGCTCGACCACACCGGTCAGCTGGAGCATCCGGTCGGCGAGCGTGGACTTGCCGTGGTCGATGTGCGCGATGATGCAGAAGTTGCGGAGCAGCGTCGGGTCGGTACGGCTCGGCTCGGGCACATGGCTAGGGATCGCGGGCACGCAGGGTCCTGATTCTTGAGGCGTCCGCAGTGTCTGCGGTCTCGGGTCGGATCGATACGTAGCCTCCATGGTCCCACGCGCGGGCCGGTGCGACCGGTTTGGGCCACTCGGAGGCCCGCTGGTACTGTGGGTGGCTGTGTCTCATGCCCTCTCAGCGCGAGGCACACCTTCTGAAAAATCATCGGTACGGGACCCGTGCGGCCCCGTGCCAGAACCTGTAGAGGCTCATTCGTGGCGAACATCAAGTCCCAGATCAAGCGGATCAAGACCAACGAGAAGGCCCGGCTGCGCAACAAGGCCGTCAAGTCCTCCCTGAAGACCGCGATCCGCAAGGCCCGTGAGGCCGCTGCCGCCGGTGACGTCGAGAAGGCCACCGAGTACCAGCGCGCTGCCGCGCGTCAGCTCGACAAGGCCGTCTCCAAGGGCGTCATCCACAAGAACCAGGCCGCCAACAAGAAGTCGGCGCTGGCGTCGAAGGTCGCGTCCCTCAAGGGCTGAACTCCTTCCTTGATCTGACCGCCGGAGGGACTCGAGCGGGCCCTCTCTCATCCGCTCCCGTCCGGCACCCCTCGGGTCGCGCGCGGCCTGCGTTCGCCACGCGGGCGCGACCCATCAGCTCGGCATGAAGGCCCCGACGCCTCGCCCTTCCCCAGGGCGGGGGCCGGGGCCTTCGGCATGCCTGGCCGGCCGCCGTCAGGACCGGCCCCTGGAGCGAGCCGCCCTCGCGATGGCCACCACGGCCTTCTCCAGGGCGTACTCCGGGTCGTCCCCGCCGCCTTTCACCCCCGCGTCCGCCTCGGCGACGGCGCGCAGCGCGACGGCGACACCGTCCGGTGTCCAGCCCCGCATCTGCTGCCGGACCCGGTCGATCTTCCACGGCGGCATGCCCAGCTCCCTCGCGAGATCTGCCGGTCGCCCGCCCCGCGCCGACGACAGCTTGCCGATCGCCCGTACGCCCTGCGCCAGCGCACTCGTGATCATCACGGGTGCCACGCCGGTGGCCAGCGACCACCGCAGCGCCTCCAGCGCCTCCGCCGCCCGCCCTTCCACCGCACGGTCGGCGACGGTGAAGCTCGACGCCTCGGCCCGTCCCGTGTAGTACCGCCCGACGACGGCCTCGTCGATCGTCCCCTCGACATCCGCGACCAGCTGCGACACGGCGGACGCCAGCTCCCGCAGATCACTGCCGATGGAATCGACCAGCGCCTGGCATGCCTCGGGCGTCGCGGACCGTCCGAGCGCCCTGAACTCCCCCCGCACAAAGGCCAGCCGATCCGCGGGCTTCGTCATCTTCGGGCACGCCACCTCCCGCGCCCCCGCCTTGCGCGCGGCATCCAGCAGCCCCTTGCCCTTGGCCCCGCCCGCGTGCAGCAGCACCAGGGTGATCTCCTCTGCGGGCGCCCCCAGATACGCCTTCACGTCCTTGATCGTGTCGGCCGAGAGATCCTGCGCATTGCGTACGACGACGACCTTCCGCTCCGCGAAGAGCGACGGGCTCGTCAACTCGGCGAGCGTCCCTGGCTGCAACTGGTCCGAGGTCAGGTCCCGCACGTCCGTGTCCGCGTCGGCGGCCCGAGCGGCAACCACCACGTCCCGCACGGCACGGTCGAGCAGCAGGTCCTCCTGGCCCACGGCCAGTGTCACCGGAGCGAGGAGGTCGTCATGAGCAGTCTTGTTGGCCATCCCGCACAGCATCCCACGCACCACTGACAGCGAAGCCGGCCACCGAGCGGCTCAGCTATGGGCAGCTGTATCGGGGGCTGTGGGGTGCGGGCTCTCAGCTGTGGGCTGTGGGCCGGTGAAGGGGAGAGGGCTGGGCAACCCGGTGCTGGGTGCCGGTGCCGGTGCCGGGTGCCGGTGCCGGGTGCCGGTGCCGGGTGCCGGTAGCCCCCGGTCACCCGGCAGGGCTACGGCTCCTCCCGCCACCCCTCCCACTCCCCCACGAACGCATCCAGCTCGCCGGGATCCAGCCGCCCGTCCTCGTCCCGCAGGACGACCAGCCACTGCGCGTCCTCGGCATCGTCCTCACCGGCCAGCGCGTCCCGCACCAGCCGCGGTTCCTCGGCCACCGAGAACCGCTCCCCGAGCGCCGCCGCCACCTCCTCCGCGGAGTCCCGGTCGGGCAGCACCAGCACATGTCTCACATCACTCACGCAGCCATTGTCCGGCACTCCCACCGCGGACGAACTCCCCCACGTCAGCCCTTGGGCACGATCTGCACGTCCAGGTCGATCCGAATGCTCGGCCCCACCACCGCGATCCCCCGCGCCAGCATCGTCTGCCAGCTCACCGTGAAGTCGTCCCGGCGCAACTCGGTCGTGGCCCGGCACGCCGCCCGCGTCTCGCCCTCCATACCGTTGCCGAGCCCGAGGTACTCCGTGTCGAGCGTGACCGTACGCGTCACTCCGTGCAACGACAGCGCTCCTGTGACCGCCCACCGGTTGCCGCCCTTGTGCACGAACCGATCGCTGTAGAACTCCAGCGTCGGGTACTGCCGCACATCCAGGAAGTCCGCCGACCGCAGATGGTCGTCCCGCATCCGCACGTTCGTGTCGATGGACGCCGCGTCGATCAGCACATGCATCGCCGACTGCTCCACCCGGTCACCGATCCGTATCGCCCCCGCGAACGAGTTGAACCGCCCGTGGATCCGGGCCAGCCCGATGTGCCGCGCGGTGAACGCGATCGAGGAGTGCGCCGGCTCGATCTCCCAGTCCCCCGGCGCCGGCAGCTCCGGCGGCCGGGCGACCTGAAGGGTGACATCACCGAGCGAGGCGAGGGTGTTCTCCCCGACCGTCGCGGTCGCCCGGTACGGGGTGTATCCCTCCGCCGACACCGCGAGCCGGTACTCTCCCGCCGGCACCGTCGTCACGAACGACCCGAAAGGATCCATCCCCCCGCTGACCACCTTGCGCCCCATGCTGTCGCTGACCGCGAATTCGGCATGCACGACGGGCTCGTTGACCGGGTCGAGCACCCGGCAGCTGAGCACCCCGGCGCTCGGCGGGGTCCGCAGCCCCGCCAGGGGACTCGTCCGTTGCGCCCGGTTTACGGGTCTTCCCAGCCAGCGACCGATCATCTTCGACACTCCCGCGACTTGCCATCACTGTTGTCGAAGGCACATTCGACCACTGATGAGTCATTCGGGGCAACGCGGGATCACATCATGGGAAACCAGCCCGTGTGCTCGGAATCAGCCGCTCTGGTGGGGATTTCGTACAGTCGGCACACGGTCGAGTTCGACACCGAACCGTTCCCGGTAGGCCGCCAGCACCTCCTCGTCCGTGTCGATCTCCCACTCCTCCCGCTCTCCGTCGGGGCCCGTCACCTTGAAGGTGCGCCCGCTGAGGGTGATCCGTCCTCCGTCCTCCGTCAGCCGCGAACAGACCAGCGACTGCGTGAAGTGCGAATTCGGCGAGGTGCTGTGCCACCAGGCCCCGGCCACGAAGTCCCCGAGCACGCGGGGCCGCGTCTCCAGCCGGTACTGCGCCCTGTCTCCCATGACCACATCCAGATCCACCCCGTCCGGCCCCGCCGCCGCGATCCGGAACCTGCCTCCGGGATCCTCCTGCTCCCCACGCTCGCCGAGCGCCAGCGGCCGATGGCTCAGCGCCCCGAACCCGACATCGGCCAGCCACTCGTCCCCGTCCACCGTCCGCACCCGCAACGCGAGATGGTCGTACGGGATCCCGAGCCGCCCCGCCTCCCCGTGCACCCGCCCCGCGAGCAAGGTGACCTCGAAACCGAGGGCGCCGAGCAACGCCCCGAAGGCACCGTTGAGTTCGTAACAGAACCCTCCCCTCCCGGCGCCGACCACCTTGTCCAGCAGCCGCTTCTCCTCCAGCACGATCTCCTCGCCGAGATGGACCGACAGGTTCTCGAAGGGCACGGTCCGCAGATGGCGCAGCTGCAGCTCGCGCAGCAAGTCGACATGGGCGCCGGCGGGCCAAGCCGACCGCTCGACTCCCAGCCGGCGGAGATAGGCATCAACCTGTGCGGAATTCATGACCTCAGTCTCGCGCCACCCGAAGCTCCCCGCCGCCGGTACCGTCGCCGTCTCCGTATACGCCGTCTCCGCCATCTCCGGCATCGCCGCCATCTGTACCGTCACCTCCTCCGGCGCCCGCGCCCGCTACCGCGATCGCCCCGTCCCGGTCGGTCCGCAGTACCGACGCGCCCCCGGCCCGCAACGCCGCGACCGTACTCGGGGCCGGATGTCCGTACGGGTTGTCGGCACCGACTGAGATGAGGGCCAGTCGGGGAGCCACCCTTCGTATGAGCTCCGGGTCCTGGTAGGCCGACCCGTGATGGGCGACCTTGAGCACATCCACCCGCGCCAGCGCCGCACCCTCCGGCGACCGCGACAGCGCCTCCTGGGCCGGAGGTTCGAGGTCCCCGAGCAACAGGAACCTCAGCCCCGCCGACCGCACCAGCAGGGTGACACTGGCGTCGTTCGGGCTCTCCGGCTCCGGTGCCGGACCCGGGAGCGGCCACAGCACCTCCCAGGACAGCTCCCCGGTGCGTCTGCGTTCGCCGGCCGCGGCCCGCGTCACCGGAATGCGCCGGGCCGCCGCCTGCCTCCATACGAACTCGGCCTGATCCACGGGCTCCGCATAGCCTGTCGTCTCGATGGCGCCCACCGCACGTCCGCGCAGCACTCCGGGCAGCCCGGCCACGTGGTCGGCGTGGAAGTGGGTCAGTACGACCAGCGGGATCCTGGTGATCCCGAGCGCGCGCAGGCAGTGGTCGACGAGCGCCGGGTCGGGGCCGGCGTCCACCACCACCGCTGTGTCCTCGCCCGCCGCGAGCACCGTCGCGTCGCCCTGTCCCACGTCGCACATCGCCAGCCGCCAGCCCGGCGGCGGCCAGCCCGTGACCACCCTGGTCAGCGGGGGCGGCTGCACCACCACCAGCACCAGCAGCAGTCCGCACGCCCCGCACAACCAGGGATGCCCCAGCAGCCGCCGTCCGACGAGCAGGACGACCACCGTGACGAGGAGGAGCAGTCCCGCCCCCGCCCAGGTGTCCGGCCAGTCCACTCCCCCTCCGGGCAGGGCCGCCCCGGTGCGGGCGATCTCCGAGATCCACTCGGCGGGCCAACTCGCGCACCACGCCAGCGCCTTGGCCACCGGCATCGCCGCCGGTGCCGTCGCCAGCGCCGCGAAGCCCAGCACTGTGGCCGGCGCGACCGCGAGCTCCACGAGGAGGTTGCACGGCACCGCCACCAGGCTCACCCGCGCCGACAGCACGGCCACGACGGGTGCGCACAGGGCCTGCGCGGCAGCCGCGGCGGCCAGCGCCTCCGCCAGTCGCGGCGGCACCCGACGCCTGCGCAACGCGAGGCTCCAGCGGGGCGCGAGCGTGAGCAGGGCGCCGGTGGCGAGAACGGAGAGGAGGAAGCCGTAACTCCGGGCCAGCCAGGGGTCGTACAGGACAAGCAGCAGTACGGCCGTCGCCAGCGCCGGGATCAGCGATCTGCGGCGCCCGGTCGCGAGGGCGAGCAGCGCGACGGCTCCGCACGCCGCGGCCCGCAGCACGCTCGGATCCGGCCGGCACACGACGACGAACCCGAGCGTGAGCACTCCGCCGAGCACCGCGGTCGTCCGCAGCGACATCCCGAGGCGGGGCGCCAGCCCGCGCCGCTCGACGAGCTGGGCCATCCCGGGCGGCCCGAGGAGCAGGGCCAGGATGATCGTGAGGTTGCTCCCGGAGACGGCGAGAGTGTGTGCGAGGTCGGTCTCCTTGAACGCCTCGTCCAGCTCCGGAGTGATCCGCGCGGTGTCGCCGACGACCAGCCCCGGCAGCAGCGCCCGCGCGTCCGCCGACAGCCCGTCCGTGGCCTCCCGCAGCCCGGCCCGCAACCCACCCGCGAACCGCTGCGGCCCCGACGCTTCCTCCACCACCTCCGGCGCCGCCCGCCCCCGCACCCGCAACACGGCCGCGACCCGATCGCCACCCACCAGCGCGGGCGCGAGCCGCGCAGTGACTCTCACCCGCGTGGACGGCAACAGCCCCAGCCACGGCGAACGCCCCGGCCCCTCGACCACGGGATTCGTCCCGGAGCCCGCCCGATCGGAGGCGCGGCTCAAGCCCTCCGCCGTTCCTTCCGCCGCAGGCCGGCCGGCTCCCTTGACACCCGCGTCGACGAACATCAACACCGGTGTGCGTGTCACCACAGCCCTGCCGTCCGCCGCCTCGACGCGTCGCACTTCGGCGTTGATCAGCACGGACGTCTCAGTCGCGTGGTTTCCCCGGATCCGCGGCCGGGTGAGCCGAGGATCCGAGGTCACCACGACCTCCGCGGTGACCGTGGCGTACTGCCGTGCCAGCGCGGGCACCGGCCCTCGCCTCAGGTCGGCCCCGTGCAGCCCGGCGGAGACGGCGGCTGCCGCGACACACAGCAGCACGGCGGCGACCGAGACCCGCGCCCAAGTGACCGGCGCGAGTCGAACCCGCGCACCGCTCTCGGGTGCGGGGCGAACCCGCGCACCGGTCACGTGTCCGGGGCGACCACGCATGCTCGCGGTCACGAGGAGGACGCCGGCCGCGACGAGACACACGGCCACCAGGCCGGTGACCCGTTCCGGCGACGCGTTCAGCGTCAGCGCGGCCGTCGCCCAGGCCGCCAGTGCGGGCGGGACGAGCCGTAGATCCGTCGGCCCTTCCTGTCGAGGGTGGGCCGCCCCGAGCCGTTTCCCGGCGGTGGCGTGCACCACAGGGCGGGGCCCGGACGCCTCGTCCACGGGCCCGGGACCGGTTCCGGGTCCGGGCTGGGACGGCCCACCTGGGCCGTGCCGCCGGCCCGTACTCCTGCCCGTACTCATGGCCGCACGAGATTCCGCAGGTCGGCGAAGCGGCGGTCGCCGATGCCGTTGACCTCACGCAGCTCGTCCACCGAGCGGAAACCACCGTGCTGGGTGCGGTAGTCGATGATGTGCTGGGCCAGCACCGGGCCGACGCCGGGCAGGGTGTCGAGCTGGTCCACGGTGGCCGTGTTGAGGGGGACGGGAGCCGCCGGTGCCGCTCCCGCCACGGAACCGGTCGCGCCGCCGACAGCCGGACCACCGCCCGAGCCGGGCACCGAGGGAAGAGCGGGCCCGCCGACGATCACCTGTTCCCCGTCCACGAGGAATCGGGCGCGGTTGAGACTCTCGGTGTTCGTGCCGGGGCGCACTCCACCGGCCGCGCGCAATGCGTCGGCGACCCGTGAACCGGCCGGAAGCCGATGGATTCCGGGCTCGCGCACCTTGCCGCTTACGTCCACGACGATTTCCGCCGCCGTCCCCACGGCGCTCGGCGCACCGGCCGGCACGGCGAGCGCCGACTCCTCACCCCGCACCTCCTCGTCCCGCGCCTCCTCGCCGTACGACTGAGCCGCTCGCACCACCTCGGGCGCGCGGACGGATTCGGTCCGACCGGCCCAGAAGTGCTGCACGGCGAAGGCAGCGACCACGACGAGCAGCACCGTGAGCGCGAGCACACCCCGCCGCTCCAGACCGCACCGCGTCTGCAGCCACACCGGCAACCGCTCCCGCAGAGCCAACCCGACCCGCACCCGCCGCCCCACCACGGCGGCCCCGGCCCGGTCCCCCAGATCAACCTCCTTGTCATCCGCGGCGGCGGCCCCTCCCAGAATCATCCGGTCAGGGGAAGCCACGCCTTGCTCGACCATGCCGCCGCGGGAAGCCGCACCGCCTACGGCCACGCGACCTCGGGAAGCCACACCACCCACGGCCACACGCCCAGGGGGAGCCGAATCGCCCACAGCAGCCCCAGCGGGGCGCACACCCCCGCCGCCGCCATCCACACCGGCATGGACATCGGCATGGACATCGACACCGAAACCGGCACCCGCACCGGCAGCGGCATCCCGCCCCTCCCCACCCGGTGGCCCCTTCCCCGACTCCCGCCATTCCCCCGCGCGTTGGGCGAACAGGGCCTCCGCCCTGCGGCGGAGTTCCTCGGCCGAGGCATGCCGGTGCCGGATCGCGCGGCCGCGCGCGGAGTGCCGGCGGTGACGGGTGCGGGCCCGGCCGTCGGAGGCGGGCCCTCGTCCTGGCCCACTGGTTGCGTTGGTCGTCCGTGAACGTGATCGAAGTGCCATGCGCCGAGGATCGACCACATCGCCACTTCCGCGATGATCTTGGTCAATTCCAGGGGATAACCACCCGGTTGTGGATAACTCCGCCACCCACACGAGTGACCGGGCTCCACGACCTCACCGCGGCGAGACCACAACCCCCAGCAGCCCAGGCCCCGTATGCGCCCCGATCACCGCCCCGACCTCGCTCACATGCAGATCGGCGAGACCCGGAACCCGTGCTCGCAAGCGGTCGGCGAGAGCCGACGCCCGGTCGGGAGCGGCGAGATGGTGGACGGCGATGTCCACCTGCGCGCCGCCGGCCCGGTCGGCCACGATCTCCTCCAGGCGGGCGATGGCCTTCGAAGCCGTCCGTACCTTCTCCAGGGGTTCGATCCGGCCGCCCCGCAGCTGGAGCAGCGGTTTCACCGCGAGTGCGGACCCGAAGAGGGCCTGCGCCGCACCGATCCGGCCACCGCGGCGCAGAAAGTCGAGGGTGTCGACGTAGAAGTAGGCAGAGGTGCCCGCGGCCCGCTTCTCCGCCGCTGTGACCGCCTCGTCCACCGTGCCACCCGTCTCCGCCGCCTCGGCCGCGGCGAGGGCGCAGAAACCGAGGGCCATCGCGACCATCCCGGTGTCCACCACCCGCACCGGCACCGGCGCCTCGCGCGCCGCGACGACCGCCGCGTCGTGCGTGCCGGAGAGTTCGGCGGACAGGTGCAGGGAGACGATGCCGGTCGCGCCGGACTCGGCGACCTTGCGATAGGTCTCGGCGAACACCTGTGGGCTGGGGCGCGAGGTGGTGACGGGCCGTCGCTTCTGGAGGGCCTGGGCCAGGGAGCGGGTCGAGATCTCGGTGCCCTCTTCCAGCGCCTGGTCACCCAGGACCACGGTCAGAGGTACCGCGATGATGCCGTGGCGCTCCATCGTCCGTTGCGGCAGGTAGGCCGTTGAATCGGTGACGATCGCGACATGGCGGGACATGAGCTGGAGGTTACCTGGCGTAGCGCCCACGCGGCAGTCCGGCTCCTCTCACCTGGGCGTGCGTGTCCGGATCAAGTCGTGCTCTCGGGACGGGGCTTCTTCTGCCAGGGGTAGGTCGGGCGCGGGCTCGGCGGGGTGATCGCGGGCGACGCCGGCTCGTCGGCGGTGTGCGCCTGAGGTGTCTGCGGCCAGGTCTGCTGGGCTGCGTCGGCGGCGGGGGCCTGAGGCCATGGGGACGACGGGGTGGTCGCCGTGGGCTCCGACGTGGTCCAGTGCCGCAGCGCTCCGGCCTCCACGTCGATCTGTGTGCTCAGCGAGTCCAGGTCGTCGTCCGCGAAACGGCGGGCCCGGTCGCGGGCCGCCCAGCGCAGCGAGTCCGCCGACTTGGTGATGCGCTCGGTGCGCTCGCGCAGCCCGGGCAGTCGCTCGGTGAGTGTGGCACGGTCGGGCTCGGACTCCAGGCGCCTGAGGTCGGCGTCGAGTTCCTGTCCGTGTGCGCTGAGTCGCTCGAAGAGGCCGAGGGACTCCTTGAGGGACTCGTCCTCGGTCACGCCCGCGTGCAGCGCGTCCTGCGTGGCGCGCATCGAGGTGCGCAGCTTCAGCCGCAGCTGGGCGATTTCGCCGGCGGGTCCGGGCTGGGCGAAGGACTTGGCCCGCAGGGTGTGGTCCTCGACCGTGCGACGAGCCTGGGTGATGGTGCGGTCCACTCCGCGCTTGGCGGCGCCGACCACCTTCACCGTGGCATAGGCGCCGAGCGCCACGAAGAGGACGAAGAGCAGGGCGACCACTGCGAACACTGCTTCCACGAGCTCCTCCTCGGACGGGTCGGCACGCTCCGCGCCGCTCTTCAACGGTAAACGCAACAGGCAGGCCCGGAGTTCCAGAAAAACCCCGAACCTGCCCGTAGGGGACGACCCCGATGCGCTCCCACCCGGCCGGCCCTTCCTGCGCCGGGACGCGAAGACCTGGGCCGGCACGCCGAAACCCGACCGGGACGCGAAACCCTGCGCCGAGAGCCGGAAACCTACGCCGGAACGATGTTCACCAGCTTCGGCGCCCGCACGATCACCTTGCGGATCCCCGCCCCGTCCAGCGCCGCCACGACCTTCTCGTCGGCCAGCGCGACCTTCTCCAGTTCGTCCTCGGAGATGGACGGCGAGACCTCCAGGCGAGCCTTGACCTTGCCCTTGACCTGGACCACGCAGGTCACGGTCTCGTCCACGACGTACGCCGGGTCGGCGACCGGGAAGTCCTGGTGGACGACCGAGTCGGTGTGGCCCAGCTTGCGCCACAGTTCCTCGGCGATGTGCGGGGCCAGCGGGGCGACCAGCAGCACCAGCGGCTCGGCCACGGAACGCGGAACCGGGCCGCCCGCCTTGGTCAGGTGGTTGTTCAGCTCGGTGACCTTGGCGATGGCCGTGTTGAACCGCAGCCCCTCCAGGTCCTGGCGCACGCCGTCGATCGCCTTGTGCAGGGCACGCAGAGTGTCCTCGTCGACGTCCTCGGTGTCCACCACCGTCAGGGAACCGGTCGTCTCGTCGACGACGTTCCGCCACAGCCGCTGCAGCAGCCGGAACTGGCCCACCACCGCGCGCGTGTCCCACGGCCGGGACACGTCCAGCGGGCCCATGGCCATCTCGTACAGGCGCAGCGTGTCGGCGCCGTACTCGGCGGCGATCTCGTCCGGAGTGACCGCGTTCTTCAGGGATTTGCCCATCTTGCCCAGCAGCCGGGAGACCTTCTCGCCCTGGTAGTAGTAGGCGCCGTCGCGCTCCTCCACCTCGGCGGCCGGTACGGCGATGCCGCGGCTGTCGCGGTAGACGTAGGCCTGGATCATGCCCTGGTTGAACAGTTTGTGGAACGGCTCGGCAGACGACACGTGCCCCAGGTCGTACAGGACCTTGGACCAGAAGCGGGCGTACAGCAGGTGCAGTACGGCGTGCTCGGCACCGCCGACGTACAGGTCGACGCCGCCGTGCGGCTGGCCCTCGCGGGGGCCCATCCAGTACTGCTCGATCTCCGGGTCGACCAGCTTCTGGTCGTTGTGCGGGTCCAGGTAGCGCAGCTCGTACCAGCAGGAGCCGGCCCAGTTGGGCATGGTGTTGGTCTCGCGGCGGTAGCTTCGCGGACCAGCACCGTCGCCCAGGTCCAGCGTGACGTTGACCCAGTCCTCGTTGCGGGACAGCGGCGTCTCCGGGGACGTGTTCGCGTCGTCGGGGTCGAAGGTGCGCGGCGAGTAGTCCTCGACCTCGGGCAGTTCCAGCGGCAGCATCGACTCGGGCAGGGCGTGGGCGATGCCGTCCTCGTCGTAGACGATCGGGAAGGGCTCGCCCCAGTAGCGCTGCCGGCTGAACAGCCAGTCCCGCAGCCGGAAGTTGACGGTGCCCTCACCGACACCGGACGACTCCAGCCACTCGGTGATGCGCGCCTTGGCCTCGGCGACGCCCAGGCCGTCCAGGGAGATCTCGGCGTTGGACGAGTTGATGATCTTCGCGTCGTACGACGCGAAGGCGTCCTCCCACGTCGAGGTGTCCGTGTCCCGGCCGTCGGTCGGTTCGACGATGCAGCGGATCGGCAGTTCGAAGGCGCGCGCGAACTCGAAGTCACGCTGGTCGCCCGCCGGGACGGCCATGATCGCGCCGGTGCCGTAGCCCATCAGGACGTAGTCGGCGATGAAGACGGGGACCTGCTCGCCGTTGACCGGGTTGGTCGCGTACGCGCCGATGAAGACGCCGGTCTTGTCCTTGGCCTCGGCCTGCCGCTCGACGTCGGACTTCGAGGCGGCCTGCGCGCGGTACGCGGCGACGGCCTCGGCCGGGGTCGCGTGGCCGCCGGTCCACACGTCGTGGGTGCCCTCGGGCCAGGCGTCCGGGGTGAACTTCTCGACCAGCGGGTGCTCGGGGGCCAGCACCATGTAGGTCGCGCCGAACAGGGTGTCGGGGCGGGTGGTGAAGACCGTGATGCGCTCACCGTCGATCGGGAAGTCGACGCGGGCGCCTTCGGAGCGGCCGATCCAGTTGCGCTGCTGCAGCTTGATGGCCTCGGGCCAGTCCAGCGCCTCCAGGTCGTCCAGCAGCCGGTCGGCGTAGGCGGTGATGCGCATGTTCCACTGGCGCAGCTTGGCCTTGAAGACCGGGTAGTTGCCCCGCTCGGAGCGGCCGTCGGCGGTGACCTCCTCGTTGGCCAGCACCGTGCCCAGTCCGGGGCACCAGTTGACGGGCGCGTCGGAGGCGTACGCCAGGCGGTACTCGCTCAGGACGTCGGCCTTCTCGACGGCGTTCAGCTCGCTCCACGCGCGCGTGTGGCCCGGTACGGGGCGTTCACCGGACTCGAACCGGGCGACCAGTTCGGAGATCGGGCGGGCCTTGTCCGCCTCGTCGTCGTACCAGGAGTTGAAGATCTGCAAGAAGATCCACTGGGTCCACTTGTAGTACTCGGGGTCGATCGTGGCGAACGACCGGCGCTTGTCGTGGCCCAGGCCCAGCCGGCGCAGCTGGGACGTCATGTTCTCGATGTTGGCCTCGGTGGACACGCGCGGGTGCGTGCCGGTCTGCACGGCGTACTGCTCGGCGGGCAGGCCGAAGGCGTCGAAGCCCAGGGTGTGCAGGACGTTGTGGCCGGTCATGCGCTGGAAGCGCGCGAAGACGTCGGTGGCGATGTAGCCCAGAGGGTGACCGACGTGCAGTCCCGCACCGGAGGGGTACGGGAACATGTCCATGATGAACTTCTTGGGCTTCGCGACCAGCTCCGGGTCCCCGGCCAGGTCACCCTTGGGGTTGGGCGCCGCGTAGGTACCCTCGGCGTCCCAGACGTCCTGCCAGCGTGCCTCGATGTCGGCTGCCATGGCGGCCGTGTAGCGGTGCGGCGCGGCCACCTCGGCGGTGACAGCGGGGTTCGTCTCGCTCATGATCCTCAAAGCTCCATCGATCGTCTCTGCCGCGGCTGTGACTCAGGAAACGAAAAATCCCCTCGCACAGGAGGGGACGCCGCGCCGATGCCGACCACTGTCTCTCACCAGCGGTCGGGACTGATCAGCGCGGCCCGCTAAGCAGAAGGCGTACGGCACGCATGCGGTTAGGGTACCGCAGCGCTTGAGCACAACGCGACGCGCTTACGTATGCCTCCTTGGCACCGGGTGCTGCCCTCACAGATGCTGTCGGGCGCCACTGATCACACGTGACAACAACCGAATCCAGGCCAAAGGTTACTTCGCGTAACAGCTACTAAGGGACATCGCAACGCCCCCATTGTCGTTTGATAACAACGCAATAACCCAAACCACGTACCCACCGGTATGGCGCCACTTAAAGTGCGGCAGCGGGACCGCTTTCCCGAAACTGCTCGGAGTTGCCCCCATGAACCCTCGTCGTAGTAACAGCTCGCTCCCCCAGCCGGGCCGGTCGGCCTATGGGGTGGCGTCGGCTGTCGTCCTGCTCCTGATACCCGTGGTCGTGCTGGTCGGAGGTGACCGGTTCCGCGACTTCCTGAACTTCGGCGCGGGCGTCCTGTCCCTCGTGTCGCTCAGCTGCTCGGTGATCTGGGGCCTGGTCGCCCAGGACCGGATCTTCCTGAACACCCGCCAGCGGATCATCGGACAGGCGGTGCACCGGACGACCGCGGTCGCCTCGATCGCGTTCCTGCTGCTGCACATCACCACGAAGATCGCCCTCGACCACACCCAGCTGATCGCCGCGCTGATCCCCTTCTCCCTCGGGGTGACCGGCGTCGAAGGCCTGATCGGTCTCGGCTCCCTGGCCGGCCTGCTCATGATCTTCGTGGGCATCACCGGCGCCCTGCGCAGCAGGTTCGCCTCCCCCGCCCCGGTGGCCGCCCGCTGGCGCGCCATGCACATGCTGGCCTACCCGGCCTGGTGCGCGGCACTGCTGCACGGCCTGTACGCGGGCCGCACGGCGAAGCCGATCTTCGTGATCATGTACGGCACGTGCGTGCTCGGCGTCACCGCCGCCCTCGCCCTGCGCGCGGCCCCGCGCCCGGTCAAGCGCAAGGTCGCCGACCGCATCGCCGCGATCATGGGCACCACGGAGCGGCCGGGCCGCGATGAGCTGGACGCCAGCCGGGCCAGGGTGGCGGCGGAGTCCACGGGCTCCCTCCCGGGCTACGAGAACCAGCGGGGCACGCGCTCCCAGACGCGCTCCAACCCCGCCTACGAGGCTCCGGCGGCCCCCGTGGCCCCGGAGCCCGCGAACGGCTTCGCGGCCGCCTACCGCGCCGTCTCCACACCTCCACGCGCGCGTCAGGACCCGTTCGCGGCCGACCAGACCGCGCGCATGGACCTGCCGATGGACATGCAGCCCACGGAGGCGATCCCGCGTATGGACGGCGGCGGCAGCACCTCCGGCAGTTGGCCGATCCCGTCCCCGCCGCCGGTCGGCGAGGCACCCCCGTCGGCCTACGACCCGCTCAACGACACCGGATACAACATCCCCGCCTACGGCAACGCGGGCGCGTCCGGCTACGGCTCGAGTGATGTGTACGACACCGCTGAGACGAACACCCTCTACGGCGCGTACTACCCCGATGACACGTACAACAACAGCGGTCCCGCCACTGAACCAGCGCCCGGTGCCTCGCACGACTTCGACGCACCGGGTTCGGGCGAACCTTGGAACATGCCTTCCGGAGGCTATAGGTGAACGAGGCCCTGCCCGACGTCCCAGAAGTCCGCGTGGTCGGTCTTCCCCAGCTCACGTCGGGCTTCGACCTTGTCGAAAGACTCGATCTGCCCATGCACCTGAAGGTGCACGGGCCGCTCGAACCGATGGGCGGAGAGCAGCTCGCGCAGCTCTCCGAACGCATCAACCTGAAGGGCCGCGGCGGCGCGGGCTTCCCCTTCCACAAGAAGCTGCGTTCGGTCGCCGAAGCGGCGATCAAGCGCGGGGTACGGCCGGTCGTCGTCGTCAACGGCAGCGAGGACGAGCCGGCCTGCCGTAAGGACACGGTGCTGATCAACCGTGCCCCGCACCTCATCCTGGACGGCGCGCTGCTGTGCGCCGAGGCCCTCGGTGCCCGCACGCTCGTGATCGGGGTCACCCGGGAGTCGACGCAGCGCTCCATGGAGGCCGCGCTCGCCGAACGCGGCCTGAGCAACAGCCGCCGGTCCGCCCTGCGCGCGAGCGTGCAGCGCAACCCGGTGCGCATGGTCACCGGCGCCGCCGCGTCGCTGATCCGTTCCATCGACGGCGGCCCGGCGATCCCGCCCGGTCGCAAGGTCAGCGCCTCGCAGAACGGCGTCGGCGGTGCCCCCACCCTCCTGTCGAACGCCGAGACGTTCGCCCAGCTCGCCATCGCCGCCCGCATCGGCCCGGAGCGCTACGGCAACACCGGCCTCTACGACGAACCGGGCACCGTCATGCTCACGGTCTCCGGCGCGGTCGCCCGCCCCATGGTGATCGAGGTCCCCACGGGCGTGCCGTTGCGTTACGTCCTGCAACTCGCCGGCGCCCCGCCCGTTCCGCAGGGTGTGCTGACCGGTGGCTACCACGGCAAGTGGATCGACGCGGCGACCGTCAACGAGGCGATCGTCTCCCGCAACTCCCTGGACGCGGTGGGCGGCGCGCTCGGCGCCGGCGCGATCCTGCCGATCAGTCAGGAGACCTGTCCGCTGGGCGAGTCGCTGCGGGTGGCGCAGTGGCTGGCGGAGGAGAGCGCGGGACAGTGCGGTCCCTGCTACCTCGGTCTGCCGGCCGCCGCGCGCGGCATGGAGGACATCATCAACGGCGGCGGACCGGCCGCCCTGGAGGCCCTCAAGCAGGTCGCCAAGAACGTGAAACGGCGCGGCGCGTGCTCGCACCCGGACGGCTCCGCGATGTTCCTGGAGTCGACGATCAAGGCGTTCACCGACGACCTGGCCGCGCACGTCCTCGGAAACGGCTGCGGAAGGCCCGTGGAGGGCGTTCTGCCGCTCTTCGAGGGCGGCAAGGTTCCTACGGGCATCCCGGGCGGCCAAGAGGCCGACGAGACCGGTCCCAGCCGTCAGAAGATCTACGTCGACTGGACGCTGTGCCGGGGCCACGGCCTGTGCGCCGACATCCTCCCCGAGGTCTTCGAACTCGGCGCTGACGGCTTCCCGACCGTGGCGCAGGCCCAAGTGCCGCGCTACGCCGAGGCGAAGGCGCTGCGCGCGGTCCGCCGTTGCCCCGCGCTGGCCCTGCGCATCGAGGAGGACACCCGCGGACAGGCCCCCTCCCGCAACCTCCCGGTCCTCTCCCAGGGCCGCGGCCGCCGGGCCCTGGGTCGCTGAGCCCGACGCACCACCAAGGGGCCGCCAGAGAGCGGGCGGCCCCTTCGCTGTACCCCTTCGCTGTTCCGTTTTGCTGTGCCGTGGAGCGCCGGTCCGCCAACTGGCCCCGGGAACGCGAAGATCCCGCCGGATCGGGATGATCCGGCGGGATCTGACTGTGGAGCTAAGGAGAATTGAACTCCTGACCTCCTGCATGCCATGCAGGCGCTCTACCAACTGAGCTATAGCCCCTCGTGGTGTCCGCCCGGTTCCCCCGGCGGCGACGCCAACATTACCGGGCCACCGGGGGGAGCACCAAATCGTTTCCGCCCTGTCCGAATTGGGCGCTTATATCCATTCGTGCCGTGACACCACCTGGGCGATCAGGCTGTGACAAACGAATAGAACCGTTTGAGCGTGCAGTGCTCTTCGAGCAGCCGCCCGTAGATCGGCTCGCCCTCCAGTTCACGGTACGTCTCGATCGGGTCGCCTTTTATGATCAGCGCCCGCGCGCATTCCTCACACCAGTACTGGTAGTCGGGGTTGACCGGCTCCATGTCACGGACGATCGGCGTACCGCTGCCGCACCAGTCGCACTTTCGCCTGTGTGCACCCATCGATCAGCTCCAGCTGTGGCCGCAGGCCGTGCACACGTAGGAAACTCCGCCGTTGTCGCCGAGCACTTGGGCCACATGAACAGAACCGCAGGAAGGGCAGCTGAGACGAATAACCGTGTCCCGTGTCGACGCTGCATCAAGGAGGTGGCCGATCTCCTTGAGGATGCTCGCAGGCATCACTGCTCCCTCCCGTCGGGCCGCGCCCCCTTCCGGCCGTTTGATTCTGCCACGGCCGGACCAATACGGTCAGCGACGCCTCAGTACCAGTCCGGACACGGCACCCACCGCGGCCGTCGCGGCCAGCGCGAACATGCACGCCAACAGCGCCTCCGCAGAGGTATACGCCCCGAACGCCCCGAGTGACTCAAGCCGGTTCAAGAACAGTGTGCCGAACACCGCGACTCCGATCAGCTGGCCGAGCTGTGTGACGGTGGCGAGCAGACCGCTGGCGTCCGCCGCGTTCTCGGGCGCCACCGTCGCCAGCGCACGGGTGAGGGTCGGGCTGAAGGCGAGCGCGAGCCCGACGCCCACGCCGGCGTACGCGACGTACAGCAGCGCGCCGCCCTCGTCACCGCCCCTCAGGTCCAGGCCCACCCCGGCGACGACCAGCGCGGTGATCACGAACCCCGCCGGGGTCAGCGCGCGCTGCCAGGGCGCGGGCCAGTTGCGCCAGGTCAGGCCGACCAAGCCGAAGACGACCGCGGTCGGCGCGAAGGTGAGACCCGCCCGCAGCGCGCTGTAGCCGAGGCCGCCCTGGACGTGCAGGGTCAGCGCGAACAGGAAGCCGCCGTTGACGGCCATCACCGCCATGATCCGGAACACGGCGAGCCCCATGCCCGGGTGGCTCAGCACACGGGGTGCTATCAGCGGGGCGCCGCCACGCCGGGCCAGCCGGGACTCGTACGCGCAGAACAGCCCGAACAGCAGCGCGCTCGCGCCCAGCGACAGCCAGGACCACAGCGGCCAGTCCTCCTCCTGCCCGAGCACCAGCGGCACCGTGAAGAGCGATACCGTCGCTCCCAGCAGCACGAGGCCGGGCAGGTCGAGGCCGCGGGCCGGTTCCCGCGTCGCCACCTTGTCGCCGGCCGGCAGGACGCGGCTGCCGACGGCCAGCAGGGCGAGGCCGACGGGCACGTTCACGAGGAACACCGGCCGCCAGCCGGTGCCGAACAGGTCGGCGCTGACCAGGATGCCGCCGACGACCTGCCCGGCGGCGGCCCCGACGGCGAGCACCGCCGAGTAGGCGCCGAGCGCCTTGACCCTGGCCTCGCCGGTGAAGTGGCGCTGGATCAGGCTGAGCACCTGCGGGATCATCACCGCCGAACCGGCGCCCTGGACCAGCCGGAAGACGATCAGTTCGGTGGAGCCCTGCGCGAGGCCGCAGGCGAGCGAGGCCGCCGTGAACAGCGCGAGCCCGGCGAGGTGGACCCGGCCGTGGCCGAACCGGCCGCCGAGCCGGGCGCCGGTGATCAGCAGCACGGAGTAGGTGATGGCGTATCCGGCGATCACCAACTGCAGTTCGCCGCCCGACGCGTGGAGGTCGGTGCCGATGGTCGGGGCCGCGACATTCACGATGAACACGTCGAGCAGCGCCATGAACTGGGCCGCGAGCACCAGCGCCAGCAGCGGCCGGGGCCGATTGTCAGTGCCGGGCGCTTTACTGATGGCACGACTTGCAACGGGTGTGGGACCCGCTCCCGTCCTGGGTGTTGTCGTCATGCCGATGAGCGTGACGGCCCGGGGATACGGGTGCCGAGTGCCCGCTGATGCTGGTACTGACAGCACCTGGCAGGGGCCAAGCCGGGCTTCGATGATGGGGGATGTGACGATGGGAACGACACAGCGCCGACGACCCGAGCTGGCCGCCTTTCTGCGCAGCCGACGCGCCCGTGTGACACCGCAGGACGTGGGCATGCCGCCAGGCTTCCGTCGTCGTACACCCGGACTGCGCCGGGAGGAGGTCGCCCAGCTCTCGGGCGTAGGGGTCACCTGGTACACGTGGCTGGAACAGGGGCGGCCGATCAACGCCTCCGCGCAGGTCCTGGACGCCGTGGCGCGCACCCTGCGGCTCGACGCGCCGGAGCGCGAGCACCTCTACCACCTGGCCGACGTCCCGTACGCGCCCGCCCCGGAGGCCCTCGTCCAAAGGGTCGGCCCGGAGATCCAGGGCATCATCGACGCACTCGATCCGCGCCCGGCGGTCGTCTACAACTCGCGGTACGACATCCTGGCCGCCAACTGCGTCTACCGGGCCCTTTTCTCCACGAACCCGATCCCGGCGGACGGCACCCCCAACGCGCTGTGGCTACTGTTCACGGCCACGGAGGAGGACTGTCCTCTGGTGTTCCGGGATACGGAGCTGCCGGTGATGGTGGCCACCCTGCGCGCGGCCTACGGACTGCATGCCGGCGAGGCGGCCTGGGAGGGGTTCATACGCAGGCTGTCGGCGGCCAGTTCCCTCTTCGCGCGGCTGTGGGAGAGCGGCGACGTGGCGGAGCCCGGGCGGCGGGTGAAGGTCTTCCGGCACGCGGAGGTGGGCGAGCTGCGGATGACGTCGTTGTCGCTGTCGGTCAACGGCATGCCCGAGTGCCGGATCGTGGTCTACACGCCGGACGACGAGGAGACGGAGCGGCGTACGGCTGTGCTGAGGGAGTTGGCGAACATGAAAGAGCCCGTCCCCTGAGACTGCGGGAGACGGGATCTTCCTGGACGATCTTTGACAACTCAAGAGAGTGTCGATCTGTGGAGCTAAGGAGAATTGAACTCCTGACCTCCTGCATGCCATGCAGGCGCTCTACCAACTGAGCTATAGCCCCTTGTGCCACGCGGCGGAGCCGCATGGTGTCTCGCCCCGCTCGGCGGGGCGAACAAGAAGAACTTTAGCCTGCGACCTGCCAGAAAGTGAAATCCGGGTTCCCGGGTCCGCGGGGCCGCTCAGTCGTCGTCGCCGAGCACCGGTTCCGGGAGGGTGCCGGCGTTGTGCTCGAGCAGGCGCCAGCCGCGGGCGCCCTCACCGAGAACGGACCAGCAGCAGTTGGAGAGTCCGCCGAGGCTCTCCCAGTGCTGGGACTCCAGGCCGAGGAGACGACCGATGGTGGTGCGGATCGTGCCGCCGTGGCTGACCACGACCAGCGTGCCGGTGTCGGGCAGCTTCTCGGCGTGCCGCAGCACGACGGGGGCGGCACGGTCGGCGACCTCGGTCTCCAGTTCGCCGCCACCGCGGCGCACCGGCTCGCCGCGCTTCCACGCGGCGTACTCGTCGCCGTGCCGGGCGATGATCTCCTCGTGCGTCAGACCCTGCCAGACGCCCGCGTAGGTCTCCCGCAGGTCCTCGTCGTGGGTCACCTCCAGGCCGGTGAGCGCGGCGAGCTCGGCTGCCGTGTTCGCTGCCCGCTGGAGGTCGGAGGCGACGATCGCGTCGGGCTGCAGGGAGGCGAGCAGCCGGGCGGCGCGGCGTGCCTGGCCGACGCCGGTCTCGGTGAGCTCCACGTCCGTGGTGCCCTGGAAGCGACGCTCCACGTTCCACAAGGTCTGGCCGTGCCGCCACAGGATGACGCGGCGGCCCCGGCCCGGCCTGCGCCCGGCGCCGGACGGTGCGCTCACCGCAGCTCCCCGAACTCGGTGGCGTCCTCCTCGGCCCGCAGCTTGGCGTGCTCCTCGCCCTTGCCGCGGGTCGCCCTTGCGTCGGCGGGCAGCTCGATCTCGGGGCAGTCCTTCCACAGCCGCTCGAGAGCGTAGAAGACGCGCTCCTCGCTGTGCTGGACGTGGACGACGATGTCGATGTAGTCGAGCAGGATCCAGCGGGCCTCGCGGTCGCCCTCGCGGCGTACCGGCTTGGCGCCGAGTTCCTTCGAGAGCCGCTCCTCGATCTCGTCGACGATCGACTTGACCTGGCGGTCGTTGGGGGCGGAGGCCACGAGGAAGGCGTCCGTGATCGACAGGACGTCACTGACGTCGTAGGCGATCACATCATGGGCCAGCTTGTCGGCGGCCGCCTGGGCGGCGGTGGTGATGAGCTCCAGGGAGCGGTCAGTCGCGGTCACTACATGGCTTTCGGTCGGCGGTCACTTGGCATCAAGGGTCTCACGGACCGCCGAGGGCACCCCACGTGATGGTCTCTTCACGTGGGGTGCCGCCCTCGCGCACGCGGGGTACCGGCCCTCTTCGGCCCTGCCTAGGAGGTGGACGCCGGCTTGTAGTCCTGGCCGAGGACCACGGCGACGTCGCCCGAGGAGACCGTTCCCTTGCTGACGGAGCCGGCCGGCAGGCCCAGGGTCTTGGCGACCTCGGTGGCGTTCTCCTTGTCGGCGGCGTCGGCGTAGACGACCTTGGAGGAGGTCCGGGCGGCGGTGGCCGTACCGCCGTCCAGGAAGGTGAAGCCGCCGTTGAGGAGGACGACACGGGCCTTCTCGGTGTTGTCCTTGACGCCGCTGGCGTTCTCCACGGACACGCTGACCGCCGCGTCCTTGTCGGGGCTCTTCGCGGTGCCGCCGAGGACGTCCTTGACGACGCTCGCGCTGGCCTCGGCGCTCAGGGTGCCGTCGTTCAGGACGGGCAACAGGGCCGTTTTGTAGTCGCCGCCCTTCGCGCGGTCGGCGAGCTTGGCGAGGAAGGTGCCGAGGACGTTGTCGGTCAGCGGCGGCTCGAGGATCTGCGCCAGCGTCTGCACGGTCGTGGTGGCGGCCGTGGGGTCGGAGGACAGCTTGCGCAGCACTCCCTGCATGACCTGCCCGAACCGCTCCAGCTGCGCGTTCTGCGCCTCTCCGGAGGCGCGGTAGGTGGCGTAGGCGACGGCCGTCTTCCCGCTGAGGGTCTGCGCCTTCCCCTTGCGCACCAGGGGCGCCTGCCCCTTCTTCTTGGCGGCCGGATCGGGCACGTCGGCGTTGGTGTCGACATCGATGTTGCCGACGAGGTCGACGAGGTTCTCCAGGTAGGGGGTGTCCAGGCGCCAGGTGCCCTCGATGTCGGTGCCGAGGACGGTGTCGAGGGAGTCACGGGTGCCGGAGGAGCCGTCGTCGTCGACGGACTTGGCGAGGGTGGTCGTGGTGCCGTCGTCGTCGGTCACGACGAGGGAGTTGGGCAGCAGAACTGTGGTGCCCTGCTTGGTGGTGGTGTTGTCGACGAGCAACGCCGTGGAGGTGCCGCCCTTCGAGGTGTTGTGCAGGTGGACGACGATCACGTCGCGGTTCTGCGCTCCGACGGCCGCCGTGGTGCCGGTCTTCTTGTCGGAGGACGACAGGCCGGGCAGCTTCCCGGCGAACCAGAGGTAGCCGACCCCGCCGACCGCGACCAGCGCCAGCACCACGACGAAGGCGATGAGCCGGCTGCGGGCGCGGCGCTTGGCCTCCTCGCGGCGCTCGGTGCGGTTCTCGGTGAAGTTCAGCCAGTCGATGACGTCCTCGGAGTCGCCGTCGGGCTCCTCCACGAACGCGAACTGCTCGGTGCGGTAGTCACGTGCGCCCTCGCCCGCCCGGGCCCCGCCCGGCTGGGCGTGGGGTTCCGGGTCGGTTCCGGCACGCTGGTCACGCCGTGGGGCCGCCGGTTCCTGGGCCGGGCCGGCCTGCTGCGGGATGTAGGGGGTCTGCTCGGCGACCCGGGGCTGCTGCCCGCTGACGGCGGTCCGGCCGTAGGGGTCGTACGAGGGTGCCGGGCCCCCGGTCTGCTGGGTTCCGGTGCCGTACGGGTCGTAGGGCGGCACGGGCGCCTGCTGACCTGTGCCGTACGGGTCGTACGCCGGGGTCTGCTGCCCGCCCTGGGCGTACGGGTCGTATCCGTAGCCCTGCTGGGCGTACGGGTCGTACGGCTGCTGCGGAGGTTGCTGGGTCCCGGCCTGTTGGGACTGAGCCTGCTGGGGCTGGACCTGCTGGTAGACAGGCCGGCCGTACTCGTCGTAGCCGACGATCTCGTACTGGTCGTCCTGACGGCCGCCGTGTCCCGCGTCGTATCGGTCGTTCACCGGTGCCCCTCTCGGCTCACTCGCCGCGGTACAACTCGCGCTTGTCGATGTAGCGCACGACTCCGTCCGGCACCAGATACCAGACGGGGTCGCCCTTGGCGACTCTCGCACGGCAGTCGGTGGAGGAGATGGCCAGGGCGGGAACTTCGACGAGCGAGACACCGCCCTCGGGAAGGCCGGGGTCGGACAGGACGTGGCCCGGCCGGGTGACCCCGATGAAGTGCGCGAGGGAAAACAGCTCCTCCGTGTCCCGCCAGGTCAGGATCTGACCGAGAGCGTCGGCGCCGGTGATGAAGAAGAGGTCGGTGTCGGGGTTGAGCGCCTTCAGGTCGCGCAGGGTGTCCGTGGTGTAGGTCGGGCCGCCGCGGTCGATGTCGATACGGCTGACCGAGAACTGGGGGTTCTCGGCGGTCGCGATGACCGTCATCAGATAGCGGTCCTCGGCCGGGGTGACCTTGCGATGGGTCTTCTGCCACGGCTGCCCGGTCGGGACGAACACCACCTCGTCCAGGTGGAACTGCGCGGCGACCTCGCTGGCTGCAACGAGGTGCCCGTGGTGGATGGGGTCGAACGTGCCGCCCATGACACCGAGCCGCCGCTTGCCGGGGTTCGACGGGGCGTTGCCCGGACCGACCGGCAGCGGCTTCCCGCCACCGCTCACCGAACCGGCGCCGCCACCGCTCACCGAATCTCCGGAGTCCGGCGAACCGTCACCGACGGCTCTCGTCCGGCCGTTCCCGGCGTCGTTCGCCCCGTTTCCGGCGCCGCTCGTACCGCTCACCGCGGTGTTCTCCGGGCGGATGCCGGTGGCGTTCACCGGACGGTCTTCCGTGCCGCTCGGCGTGTCGTTCGCCGGACCGGTAGGCATGTCCTGCTCTCCCATGCGTGCAGACCCTACCGGCCCGACCTGAGGGCCTCGGCTGACGGGCTCAGCGGTCGCGGTTGAAACGGGTGGTGATCCACAGCAGAAGCAGCAGGACGAAGAGGGCACCGCCGCCCGTCAGCAGGGGGTTGAGGCTCTCGTGGTTGCCACCGTGCTCCCCGCCCTCGGCGGCGAGGGTGACCAACTGGGCAGCGGCGCTGTGGAAGCTCATCTTCGGCAGGACCTATCCGGTGGGCGGGATAAAGATGTCGGACCATCGTAAGCGGGCCGCGCAAGAGCGATCACGCCGACTCCGCCGTTGAGGCCTTCAGGTGCGTTCTCGCCGGCCTTCGGCACCCTCCGAGCGAACCTTCGGCGTCGTCCGGACGGCCTTCGGCACCCTCCCAGCGGGCCTCCCGATGTCCTCCGCACCGCCTTCGGCACCCTCCCAGCGGGCCTCCCGACGTCGTCCGCACGGCCTTCGGCGCCGTCCGGACCGCCCTCCGGCATCCGTCCCGTGTCGGCCGTCGAAGGAACCTTCGCGTCGTCTCAGTCGTCTTTCCGCCTGTAGCCCCGCAGCAGGAACCACGCGGTAAGGGCACAGCCCAGCACCATCACGACCAGGACGATCCGGAGCAGGTTCCCGGTCCCTTGTTGCACGGCGACGCTCGCGGCCTCGGTGAGCCAGGCGGCCGGGGGGGTGTGCTCCATGGCGCGGAACTCCTTCGCTGTAGTGCCCGCCCAAGGTATCTCCGCCTAGGCTGGGCTCTGCTTCGGGGGCGCAAAGGGCCGCACAAAGGTCCGCAAAGGGCCACTCACACGCACATGGGGGAAGACATGTCCGACGGCCACCAGCAGAACGGGCGCGAGAACGTGCCGAGCAGGCAGCGCAGGCGCTTCCCGGGGATCTCCTCACGTGCGTACGAGCACCCGGCCGACCGCTCCGCCCTGGTGGCGCTGCGCAAGCTGAGCGGGTTCGACACGGTCTTCAAGGCGCTCAGCGGTCTGCTGCCCGAGCGCAGCCTGAGGCTGCTGTTCCTGTCCGACTCGGTGCGCGTCTCCGACCAGCAGTTCGCCCACCTCAACGACATGCTGCGGGACGCCTGTTACATCCTGGACCTGGAGAAGGTCCCGCCGATGTACGTCAACCAGGACCCCCAGCCGAACGCTATGTGCATCGGCCTGGACGAGCCGATCATCGTCGTCACCACGGGACTCGTCGAACTGCTCGACGAGGAGGAGATGCGGGCGGTCGTCGGCCATGAGGTGGGTCACGCGCTCTCCGGCCACTCGGTCTACCGGACCATCCTGCTCTTCCTGACCAGCCTCGCCCTGAGGGTGGCCTGGATCCCGCTGGGCAACATCGCGATCATGGCGATCGTGACCGCGCTGCGCGAGTGGTTCCGCAAGTCGGAGCTGTCCGCGGACCGCGCGGGCCTGCTGGTCGGCCAGGACCTCACGGCGTCCATGCGCGGCCTGATGAAGCTCGCCGGCGGCAACCACCTGCACGAGATGAACGTGGACTCGTTCCTGAAGCAGGCGGAGGAGTACGAGGCCGGGGGCGACCTGCGCGACTCCGTGCTGAAGATCCTGAACGTGCTGCCGCGCTCCCACCCCTTCACCACCGTGCGGGCCGCGGAGCTGAAGAAGTGGTCCGAGTCCCGGGACTACCAGCGGATCATGGACGGCCACTACCCGCGGCGCAGCGAGGACAAGGACACCTCGGTCACGGACTCGTTCCGCGAGTCGGCGGCGAGCTATGCCGGCAACGTCAAGACCTCCAAGGACCCGCTGATGAAGCTGGTCAGTGACATCGCCGGCGGGGCCGGGGACCTGGGCGGCCGGGTCCGGCGCGGCTTCGGCGGCTTCACGAGTTCGCCGTCGGCGGAGGACCAGCCGCCCAGGGACCAGCCGCCGAACGGCACCTCCCCGAGCGACGAGGCCTGATCGACTCCGGGCCGATCAGCTCCGGCCCGAGACGGCCGATCAGCCCGAGACAACTGGTCAGCCCGAGACGACGGGTCCGCCCGAGACGACGGATCCGCCCGAAACGACGGATCCGCTCCGGACAACCGGTCCGACCCGTCACACCTTCGGCTGCGCGCTCGTCGCCAGCGACCCGCACAGGGCGGTCGCGCTGCCTGTCGCGTACGGGTCCGTGCCGGCCGGGCCGCCCGCCCTGGCGGTCTGGCCGGCGAGCAGCGGATGCAGATGGTCGGTGGAGTCCTCGGCGCAGGACAGCGGCCCGGCCTGGACGTAGGAGACGACGAGCTGGGCGGTGTGCAGCCGCAGGTCGTCGCGGTCGAAGCGGAACTGCAGCTCGCGCCGGACAGTGAACAGGGAGGTCTGCGCCTTGGCGGAGGCGCCGACGGGCCGCAGGGCGTAGACGAAGGTGTGGTCCGCGGTCACCTCCAGCGTGGCGGAGTCGGTCTCGGCGGCCTGCAGGGTGCCCTGGACTCGGATCTTCCGGTCGGCCAGCCGGGCGGCGGACGTGTCGAAGCGAACCAGCCATCCGGTGGGAGCGTGCCGTCCGTCGGCGGCCGGCTGGGCGAAGCTCTGGTCGAACTGGTCGAGCTGGTCGGTGTCGAGGAGGACGCGCACGGGGCGGACCTGCTCGCCGGTGAGGACGTCCGGGTCGAGCGAGGAGCGGACGAGGTAGTCCTTGGCGGTGAGCAGGGCGGCGACCACCTGGCTGTCCGAGAAGTGCGCCGTGCTCCGGGAGGCCGGCAGCGGTATCCCCTCGGCGCCGACGCGGTACTGGGCGGCCGGGCTGTGCGCGTACAGGTACTCGGGGTCGGGGTGGCCGGGCACCTTGCGCTGCGGGGCCAGCGGGATCACGGTCGTGCGCAAGGGCTCGGCGGGCTGCCGGGCGACGGGGGTCTGGTAGGGGTGACGTACGCCCATGTAGATCGCGGTGCCGAAGGCGACGGCGATCAGCAGGACCAGTATCAGCGCCTGCCGGGAGAACCCACGGCGCAGCGGCGGCCTGCGGCGTACGGCGGGCGCGTGGTCGGCCATGCGTTCGCGGGCGGAGAACTCCTGGAGGCGGGCAGCACGGACGAACGACTCGTCGAAGACGACGGATCGGTACTCGTCCTCGCCACCTCCGGGGCCGCCCTCGGGTGCCCCCTCAGGTGGTTCTCCAGGCCCTCCCATATCTTCAGGGTAGGTCGCCAGGAGCTCGGGTAAACGCTGTGGTACTCCACAAGTTCTGACAGGTTCTCACCAGGAACGCCGATGACCTGCGGAGAGCCTCTCAGGGCGTGCGCGGGACCGCCGACACGGCCGGCCGGGAGTAGTCGGCGGACGCTGACGGCGCCGCCGCGGTGCCCTGCTCCAGACCGGTGGAGGCGGGCGGCGGAGGCTGGTCCCGTTCGCCGGAGGAGGCGCTCCGGTAGACCGCGGCGAAGGCCAGCGCGACCATGCCGATCCCCATCACCACGGCGAGCAGCCAGGCGACCGGGCGGTGCCAGCGGACCTGTTTGCCGTACGTCCCGGACGTGCCGTAGCGGCTTTCGAGGACGTCGGGGTCGCCCAGGTCGTCGAAGTCCGGATCATGGCCGAAACCGCTGGGGTCGTCGGAGACGAACCCGTCCTCGTAGCGCTCGCCTCTGCCGTGGGCGCGGCGGGCCTCGGCCTCGGAGGCCTCCGCTCTCGCCTGCGCGGCGGCCAGGAGACGCTCGACGGCGGTCGGCTCGTGCACCACGGCCGCCCGTACGAAGGCCTCGTCGAAGACCACGGAGGCGAACTCTTCGTCCGACACCCCGCGGTCGTGGTCGTCGTCGGGCTCCCAGCCGTCAGGGAACGGCGTGCCCCCCACGTCCTCCGGCACGGATCCAGAGTAGACCTGGGGGGTCATTTTGGGCAGACGGTAGGGAAATTCATCCGGTGGGTGAGACACCGTTCCTGCGGCGCGGACCGGAGCCCCGCGCGCGTGTCGGGCGCATATGCGAGGTCGGCGCCCTGGCGCACGCCTCAGCGCCGTACGTGGCCGTCCCCCGTGACGATGTACTTCGTGCTGGTCAGCTCCGGCAGACCCATCGGACCGCGGGCGTGCAGCTTCTGCGTGGAGATGCCGATCTCCGCGCCGAAGCCGAACTGGCCTCCGTCGGTGAACCGGGTGGAGGCGTTGACGGCGACCGTGGTGGAGTCGACGAGTTGGGTGAAGCGGCGGGCGGCCTGCTGGGAGGTGGTGACGATCGCCTCGGTGTGGCCGGAGGTCCACAGCCGGATGTGCTCGACGGCCCGGTCCAGGGAGTCCACCACGGCGGCGGCGATGTCGTAGGACAGGTACTCCGTCTCCCAGTCCTCCGGGGTGGCCTCCACCACCGTCGCCTTGGAATCCTTGGCGTACGCCAGCACCCGCTCGTCGGCGTGCACGGTCACGCCCGCTTCCGCGAGCGCGTCCAGGGCGCGCGGCAGGAACTGGGGGGCGATGTCCTGGTGGACCAGGAGCGTCTCGGCGGCGTTGCAGACGCTGACGCGGTGGGCCTTGGAGTTGATCAGGATGTCGATCGCCATGTCGAGGTCGGCGTTCGCGTCGACGTAGACGTGGCAGTTGCCGGTGCCGGTCTCGATGACCGGGACGATCGACTCGGTGACGACGGTCTGGATGAGGGAGGCGCCGCCGCGCGGGATGAGTACGTCGACCAGGCCGCGGGCGCGCATCAGCTCACGCACGCTCTCACGGCTCTCGCCGGGCACCAGCTGCACGGAGTCGGCGGGCAGCCCGGCGCCGCCCACGGCGTCCCGGAGCACCCGCACGAGCGCGCTGTTCGACTCGTACGCGGAGGCCGAGCCGCGCAGCAGGACCGCGTTGCCGGACTTCAGGCACAGCGCCGCCGCGTCCACCGTCACGTTCGGGCGGGCCTCGTAGATGATCCCGACGACACCGAGCGGGACTCGGACCTGGCGCAGGTCGATGCCGTTGGGCAGGGTCGAGCCGCGGACGACCTCGCCGACCGGGTCGGGCAGTGCGACGACGTCCCGTACGTCGGAGGCGATGGCCCGGACCCGCTCCGGGGTCAGGGTCAGCCGGTCGATGATGGCCTCGCTGGTGCCGGCCTCACGGGCCTTGGCGATGTCCTTGGCGTTGGCCTCGACGATTTCGCTCGTACGGACCTCCAGCGCGTCCGCGATGGCGAGCAGCGCGTCGTCCTTCTCGGCCCGCGGGAGCGGGGCGAGGTCGGCGGCGGCGGCCTTGGCACGGTAGGCGGCCCGGGTGACCGGGGACATGGAGTCGTACGGCGAGAGCGTGGTCATGAGGGAAGCCTAGTGCGCCTCGCGGGTCCGTCCAGCGGGCATCCCACAGCCCGAGACAAGCCCTCGCGGAGCGCGCGGACCGCTCGACGAGACCGCGTGCACGGCCCGGAACCAGACGCTCAAAAGGGGTGTACGCCCACCGGGGTCGCGGGCGCCGGACCATATCCCTCGGAGATGCGCTGATGGTAGGTCTGGCGGTCGATGACCTCCAGGCCGACGATCTCCCACGGCGGCAGCCCCGCGGTCTGCCGGTGCTCGCCCCACAGGCGCAGAGCGACGGCGGCCGCGTCGTGCAGGTCGCGGGCCTCCTCCCAGTACCGGATCTCGGCATGGTCGTTTGCGTATCTGCTGGTCAGGAGGAAGGGGTGGTCGTGGGCGAGCTGTTCGAGGGCGCGCCGGACCTCCTTGAGCGGGGCCTCCTCGCCGGAGACGCTCAGGGTGACGTGCCACAGGCGGGGCAGGTCCTCGGGCTCGCCCTCGTAGCGGGCGCCGGCCGCGACGCTCGTCAGGGCACGCTCCTCGCCGACCGGGCTCCGGGAAGCCCCTGCGGCGCCACCGCCGCCACCGCGGGACGTCGCTACCCCTGTCCCAGGGCGCACTCGTCTCACGACGGCCTCCTTCACGCACGGAACGACCCCGGGGGTCGGTCGGAATGTGTCCCTGGGACAAAGTTGAGCAGGCCGCACGGGCTCGTGGGGCGGTTTTGCGGAACGTCCACCTCAGGGCGACGACCTTGCCGGGTCGTTCACCCCGTTTTCGGGTGTCGAGTGCCGTGGTGACGGCCGCAGGATCGCCGATCACGGCTGCGGGAGCACCGATCACGGCTCAGCGAACCCGACTACGGCTCCAGAAGCAGCGCTCCGCGATCCGGACTACGGCCCCAGAGGCACCGATCCCCCTCCGCGAACCCGACTACGCCGACTACGCCGACTACGGCTCCAGTAGCACCAGATCGTCCCGGTGGACGACCTCACGCTCGTACGCCGGGCCCAGTTCGCGGGCGAGTTCCCGGGTGGAGCGGCCGATCAGCCGGGGGATCTCCTTGGCGTCGAAGTTGACCAGCCCGCGGGCCACCGCGTGCCCGTCGGCGGCGCGCAGTTCGACGGGGTCGCCCGCGACGAACTCGCCCTCGACGGAGGCGATCCCGGCCGGCAGCAGCGACTTGCGCCGGTCCACGACCGCCTTCACCGCGCCGTCGTCCAGCGTCAGCGAGCCCTGCGGGGTGGACGCGTGCTGCAGCCAGAGCATCCGGTCGGCGGAGCGCTTGCCGGCGGGGTGGAAGTAGGTGCCGGTGTCGCCGCCGGACAGCGCGTCGGCCGCGTGGACCGCGCTGGTGAGCACCACGGGAATACCGGCGGCGGCCGCGATCCGGGCCGCCTCGACCTTGGTGACCATGCCGCCGGTGCCGACGCCCGCCTTCCCGGCGCTGCCGATGTCCACCCCGGCCAGGTCGGACGGGGCCCGCACCTCCGCTATCCGCGAGGTGCCCGGCTTGCTCGGGTCGCCGTCGTACACGCCGTCCACGTCGGAGAGCAGGACCAGGAGGTCGGCGTGGACGAGGTGGGCGACGAGAGCGGCGAGGCGGTCGTTGTCGCCGAAGCGGATCTCGTCGGTGGCGACGGTGTCGTTCTCGTTGACGACCGGGAGCGCGCCCATCGCCAGCAGTTTGTCGAGGGTGCGGGAGGCGTTGCGGTGGTGGGCGCGACGGCTCATGTCGTCGCTGGTCAGCAGCACCTGGCCGACGCGCACGCCGTAGCGGGCGAAGGAGGCGGTGTAACGGGCCACGAGCAGGCCCTGGCCGACGCTGGCGGCGGCCTGCTGGCGGGCGAGGTCCTTGGGCCGGCGGCGCAGGCCCAGCGGGGCGAGCCCGGCGGCGATGGCACCCGAGGAGACCAGCACGACCTCCCGCTCGCCTCCACTGCGGCTCTTGGCGAGGACGTCCACGAGCGCGTCGACCCGGTCGGCGTCCAGGCCGCCGGCCGCGGTGGTCAGCGACGAGGAGCCCACCTTGACGACGATCCTGCGGGCTTCGCTCACGGCCTGCCTTGCCCCTGCCACGTGCTGTCCGTCCCCTCGCGTCACTCCGGGTGCCCCGCCCGCAATGTACGCGAAGGGACCCGCTCACGCGCGCCGGTTCCAGTCCCCGGACAGCACGTGAGAGGGGCCTCGCCGGGGCCGGCGGCGGCCGTCCCCGTCGGCTTGCGGTCACGCGCGTGTCGTCCCGTGGTCGGTGTGCGTTAACCCGGTCGTCCGTCATGCGACGACTTTGGAGTGACCGCAGTGCTCACACGTCTCCCCCGTCGACGGCTCCCGGCGACGACCCTCCGGCGGCCGGCCCTACGGCTGCCCGAGCGCCGGACCACGGCCCGAGTGCTGGTCGCGGCCGTTCTGGCGGCCGCGTTCGCCGCCCAGGCCATGGCGGCCCTGCGTCCGTACGTCCCGCTGCTGCTCGCCGCGACGGCCGTCTCGCTGGCCACGGAGGGCGTCCTGTACCGGTGGCAGCGGGACATGCTGTCGCTGTTCGCCAAGTCGCACGCGGACCTCACCCTGCGGCACGTGCTGCGGGATCTGCTGCTCGTCGTCGGCCTGCTGCGGATCGGCGAGCAGGACCGGGAGACGGCGTACGCCCCGCTGGTGGCCGGACTGCTCCTGTTCTACGGGCTGCACTGCGCGATCCAGGCGGTGTCCGTACTGGTCCGCCGCACCCGCACACTGCCGGTGGTCACCCGGAACATCGACGCCTCCGCGCTGCGCCTGTCCCCCGCCCCGCCCGTGCTGCTGCGCCGCGCCGGACCCCGGCTGCTGGCCTACGGCCTCCCGTCGACCGCCGGTCTGCTGGCCGCGGTGGCGACCGGCGCACCCGGCTGCGCGGGCTTCGGCGTCGCGGTGTCCCTCGGGCTCGCGCTGAAGGGCCTGTACGACCTTCTCGTACGGCTGCTGCCGAGCCGCCGTCCGGCCGGGGAGCAGGAGGTCCTCGACTGGTTCGACGCGTGGCTGGCAAGGTACCGGCCGACCGTGGGCCTGTACTTCTCCGGCGGAGCGTCCTCGGCGTACCAGGCGAACATGTGGCTGGAGCCGCTCGCGAAACTCGACGGCCGCCCGCTGATCGTGCTGCGCGAGCGGTTCATGGTGCAGAAGATCGCGGCGACGGACGTGCCGATCGTCTGTCTGCCGAAGGTGTCGACGCTGCTGCGGCTGGAGCAGTCCACGCTCCGGGTCCTCCTCCATCCCTCCAACTCCGGGAAGACCTCGCAGGTCCTGCGCATCCCCAGGCTCAAGCACGCCTTCGTCAACCACGGCGAGAGCGACAAGCTGTCGTCCTGCAACC
Organism: Streptomyces sp. NPDC050287; assembly: GCF_044459385.1. NCBI lineage: Bacteria > Bacillati > Actinomycetota > Actinomycetes > Kitasatosporales > Streptomycetaceae > Streptomyces > Streptomyces sp. NPDC050287. Next base: position 159,145 of record NZ_JBITIY010000006.1, read on the forward strand.
CGTACGCGAAGGCGTACGACGAGGTGTGGGTGGCCGGTCCGGCGGCGCGGGAGCGGTACGCACGGGCCGAGGTGGGCGTCGAGGACAAGGACGTGGTGGAGATCGGACGCCCCCAACTGGATGCGGTACGACCGTACGCGGGGCCTCCGACGGGGCCGTACACGACCGTTCTGTACGCGCCCACCTGGGAGGGCTGGGACGGCAATCCGGGCAACACGTCGGTGATCGAGGCCGGCGAGAACCTCGTCCGGGCACTGCTGGCGGATCCGGGCGTACGACTGCTGTACAAGCCGCATCCGCTGACGGGATCCGTGGATCCCCGTGCGGGGGCGGCAGACCTCAGGATCCGGGAGCTGATCCGGGCGGCGAACCGGGAGCGGTCGGGCAAGCGGCCGTCGAGGGGTGACGAACTCGCGCGGCTGGCACGCGAGTTGGACCGGCTCACCATGACGTCCTGCCGGGCCGGGGCCGACACGGTCGAGCGGATGCTGGCGCAGTCCACGCCCGTGCCGGGACGTGCGGAGGCGGTGGCGCGGGCGACGGCGGCCTGGGAGGAGGCGTACTGGGCCTCGCTGCCAGAAGGGGAGCACCAGATCGTCACAGACGCCCGGCCCGCGCTGTACTCCTGTTTCGACCACGCCGACCTGCTGGTCAGCGACGTGTCGAGCGTGGTCGGCGACTTCCTGGCGAGCGGCAAGCCGTATGCGGTGGCCAACACCAGCGGCCTGGCCCCGGACGCGTTCCGCAAGGCCTTCCCGACCGCCGGCGCGGCGACGGTACTGACTCCGGACGCGGCCGGGGTGCCCCAGCTGCTGGACGCGGTACGGCATCCCGAGCGGGACGAACTCGCTGTCGAGCGCGCCGAGTTGAAGCGACGCCTGCTGGGCCCGGACGAGCCGGCCGCCCAGACCCGCTTCGAACACGCCGTACAGGCCCTGTGTTCGGCGGCCCGGCAGCACCGGGCCCGCTTGGCGGAGCGACTGGCGGCGGAGCTTCCCGGTCAGCGTCACGAGGTCGCGGACGCGCCGGAATCCGTCGCCGCGCCCGAATCCGCCACCCCTTCGCGCTGAGACAGCCTTTCGCGCTGAGACAGCCTTTCGCGCTGAGACAGCCTACGGACAGGGTCCTACGCCGCCGCGGTCCGTTCACTCGACGGGTTCGGGCGGGGGAACAGCGTGCGGCGGACCTTGCGGGCCGCGCCGCGGAGGAACGCGTCGAGGGGGTCCTCGCGGTAGCCGGGGAAGGCGCGGGCCTCGCGGGCGTCGGCGAGGTAGACCGAGTCGGGAATGTCCGCCGCGCGGTCGCGGAAGTGGGGATAGGCCAGGTAGAGGCGGCGGCCCTTCTTCTCCAGGACGGCGGGCGCCTCCTTCTTGGACTTGACGAACGCCACCACGTCCGTGAGGAGGTCGGGCCGCTCGGCCGCCACGAGGTGCAGCCGCAACCGCTCGTGGACCTTGAGGCGGCGGGCGACGTCCTCGTTCCAGTAGGCCTCCATCAGCGGCTTCGCCAGCGCGAACTTGTTCCGGCGGATCTCCTCGCTGTCCGTGAGGAACTTCGGCCCGAACTGCGGGAGCAGCGTCACCAGGAAGGGGCGCACCATCAGCACGTCCCGCTTCGGGCCCGGCGGAAGCAGGTCCGCGATCAGGGTCATCAGGGCGCGCGCGGAGTCGAAGCGCAAGGTGTAACTCCCGCTCCTCGTCACGTGCTTGCCGTCCTCGCGGCCCACCAGGTAGTAGCAGGTGTGGTCGGCGAGCACGGACACGCCGTCGGCCCGCAGATACGCCTCCATCGTGAACAGCGCGTCCTCGCCGGTCCACAGGGACTCGTCGAAGCGCATGCCGTGCCGCTCGATGAGTTCACGGCGGAACAGTTTCTGCGCGCTCAGGGTGAACTTGATGTTGGAGGAGAAGACGTCGGTACGTTTCAGCGTCTTGTCCCACATCGACTTCGGCGCGCTGCGGTTGACGCCCTCGACCTTGCCCAGCACGACGTCCGTGCCGTTCTCGTCGGCCATGGCGATCATGCGCTGCAGTGCCTCGGGGCCGAGCCGGTCGTCGGCGTCGAGGAAGAAGACGTACCGCCCCCTCGCCTTGCCGAGGCCGACGTTGCGGGGGCCGCTGGGGCCGCCGGAGTTGGCCTGGCGGATCACGGTGACCGGCATGGGGGCGCGGGCCGCGAACTCCTCGAGGTACTCGCCGGTGCCGTCCGTCGACCCGTCGTCGACGGCGATGACCTCGATGCGCGTGCGGTCGACGGTCTGTGCCTCGACGGATGCCAGGCAGTCGACCAGATATGGCATCGCTTCGTACGCCCCGATGATCACGGTCACATCAGGCTGCGCAACGGTCACTCTTCTCCCCTTGTCACGAAAAATTTCCCCCGTATCGCCTCTTCGGCAAGCTGATAGACGGCCGGCCAGGGGAAGCGGTTGCCTCTTCACCATGCGCTCGTGATCCACTTCACATGGTGAATCGACAGGTTGCGGGTAGGAACAGACGCCCCTACATACGCACCAGGGCCCGGTTTTCGAGGATCACTCCTCGAAAACCGGGCCCTGAGGGGAAAACGCCGGGTCAGCCCGCCGTCACACCGTCCGCCTCGCCCGCCGCCGACGACGACGAGCCCGGCGCGGGCACCGCGTTCATCAGCTCGGCCTGGGCCTCAGCGGCCTCGGTGGCCGCCTCGGCCGCTCCGGCGTCCACCTCTCCGGCGTCCACCGGTGCTCCGGCCGCCGTCCGGGACTCCTGGCCGGCGTTGCGCATCTCGGCCTTGATCGCGAGGTTCGCCACCGCGGTGTTGAACTGCTCGATGGAGGGCGGCTCGTCCGGGCCCAGCAGGTACTGCTTCAGCTCCTTGCGGTCCTCGGCGAGCGGGTCGGCCGCCGGATCACGGACCGCGTCCAGCAGCGCGCCCAGCTCGGCCGCGCTGTTGGAGAGGATCACCGCCGCGCGTACGGCCGTGTTCTGCCGCTTGAACTCCTCCGCGCCGACCTCGGCGGAGTCGGTGACCGCGTACGGCTTGCCGCTGGCGATGAAGTCGGAGACCACGCTGGAGATGTCGGAGACCATCGCGTCGGACACGTTGAAGCAGTCGTACAGGCGCGGCTCGGCGCCCGTGATGACCCGGTGCTCCCAGGCGGGGAAGGACCGCCAGTACGTGTCGTTCCACTCGGCGCGCAGCCGGGCGATCTCCTCGTGCTTCTTGACGTCGACCACGCCGTCCCGGGTGGCCTCGGCCTCGTCGCCCTTGTCGCCGCCCTTGCCGACCAGCTCGGCGATCCGGGCATCGATCCGGGCCAGGTCCGCCTTGGCCTGCTCATGGGCGGCCGCGTCGGTCGTGAAGCGCGGGTCGGCGGCACGCTGGGCGGCGGCCTTCTCCACCAGGGCGGTGATCCGCCGGTGAGCGGCGGAGGCCTGGGCGCTGACGGTGCCGGTGAAGGGGTGCGGCTTGTACAGGACGCGGACCGGCGGGTCGGCCTTCACCAGCTTCTTCACGATGTTCTCGCCGGCCAGCACGATCGAGGTGTTGCCCGGGTTGTCGTCCCAGCCCTCCCAGGTGGGCGCGTACAGCACCGTGGGGCAGCGTCCGTCAGCGGCTGCGCCGCGGGGACCCTCGTGCTTTTCAGGCACGCCCTGCCAGGTCTGGATGGGCGCCAGCTGCGGGCGGCCGACCTCGACGATGTCCTCGTCGCGGACACCGACGTCGGCGATGGCGTAGCGGTCGCGGCCGGCGCGGCCGGCGGTCCACACCTCGTCGTACACCTTGCTGAACGGGTTGACGCTGGCCAGCTTGTCGCTGTCGCCGTGGCCGATGAAGACGTGCTTCATGGTCGGCACGCGCAGCATGTGGATGTTCTTGCCGACGTTCGCCGCGTACAGCGTCACGCGCACGGTGGACAGGTCCATGTTCATCAGGTGCACCCCTCCGGGCACGCAGATGACGGGGACCGTGGTGGGCGCCAGGTTCTGCAGTATGACCCGCTCACGCAGGATGACCAGCGGCCTGGAGTCCAGCTGCTCCATGGTCTCCAGCCACATGTTGACCTGGTAGGCGGAGTCCTTGGACCCGGAGAAGTACAGCACCGTCTCCGGCTTGTACTCGCCCAGCCAGCCGTCGACCGCGGTCAGGACATTCGCGGCGTTCGGCGGGATCTTCGCACCGCGCACGTACGGCACCAGCGCGAGGACGTACAGGGAGCCGAGGACCAGCGTGACGCCGATACCGACGAAGCCGGCCACGGCGGAGTCCAGCTCCGCGGAGACGAGTATGCCGACCACGGCCGCGAGGTCGATGTGGAGCATCTTCTCCGCCGACCGGTTGAGCAGTCCCTGCGGCGGGGCGTCCGGGATGCGGATGCGGGAGGCCAGGTCGACGTTGCGGGTGGCGACCGGCATCCGGCGACGGTTGCGGATCAGGGTCACCAGAGCGCCGTGCGGGGCCTGGAGGCCGTAGAACGCGATGAAGCAGGCGGTCGCACCGTAGAAGACCAGGCTGTCCGAGAGGGCGAGGCGGGCCAGCAGCAGGATCAGCAGGAGCTGTCTGATCAGGAAACGGATCGACAGGCCTGCGCGCACCTTGCTGAGGCGGTTGATCAGATAGCTGCCCTTGCGGTGCAGATAGTGGTCCGCCAGGTACGTCACGGCGGTCGCGGCCGCGAAGGCGGGAACGCTCGGGACGAGCGCGGCCAGCATGAGGCAGGGATAGCCCAGCATCATGAGGACCGCCGCGGCCAGCTCGGCCGCGCTGCCCACCCGGGCGACGCGAATAGCGGTGGTTATCACGGAGAACCTGCTCTGGGAGGGGTGCCTGGTGTGAATACCGAAAAAGTCCGGAAAGCGGATGGTGAGGACTCCTGGAATTTTACGGACTCAGGCCCCTGTGAATGCACCGGAAACGGGCACCCACAGAGGCCTGAAGAACAGAGAAATATTTGCTCGCGATTATGCCACGCCGTCCTGGCGGTCCAGGACACTGGCCAGGGCCGCGTCGAAACCGGACGCCTGGCCGGCCGACGCCGTCGGGTCCTGCTGGCGGACGTCGATGACGTGCCCGGTCAGCTCGGACAACAGCACGTCGAGCGAGGTGCGGGCCACCGCCTCGGAGGACAGCAGGCTGCCCGCGGGCTCCTGCCCGAAGGCCTTGGTGCGCATGGGCGTGGCGGTGCGCTCCGGGTTGATGCAGTTCACCCGGATGCCGTCAGCGGCCCACTCGTCGGACAGGGCCTGGGTGAGGTTCACCATGGCGGCCTTGGTCGAGGAGTAGAGGCTGTACTCGGCCCGGCCGCGGGTGTAGCTGCTGGAGGTGTACAGCAGCAGCTGGCCCTTGGTCTCGGACAGGTACTTGTACGACGACCGGGCGATCTGCACCGGGGCGAGGTAGTTGACCTTCAGCGCTTCCTCGATGGTCGCGTTGTCGGTCTCGGCGAGCTTGCCGATGCGCAGCACACCGGCGGTGTTGACCACGTAGTCGATGCGCCCGGTCTCGGCGTACGCCTTGGACAGGGCGTCGTCGACCTCCTCCGGGTTCTCGACGTGGGTGCCGGTGGTGGAGCGGCCCAGCGCGTACACCTTGGCGCCGTAGGACTCGGCGAGTTCGGAGATGTCCTTGCCGATGCCGTACGAACCGCCGAAGACGACGACCGTTTTGCCGGTCAGCAGCTGACGGTAGGCCTCCTCGCCGTTCTGCTCCGGCGCGGCCGTCGAGGCCAGCTGGAACAGCTTGTCGGCGATGAAGACGTCGACCGGCTGGGTGACCTTCATGTTGTACTCGTCGCCCGCCACGACGTGGATCGGCACGTCCGGCAGGTACTTGAGTACGACGGAGCAGTCGTCCGTGGCCTGGAAGTTGGGGTCGCCGGCGGCGACCTCGTAGGCCCGGCGGATCGTGGACAGCTTGAACGCCTGGGGCGTCTGGCCGCGGCGCAGCCGGGAGCGGTCCGGGATCTCGGTGATGAACTCGCCGTCGTCGCCGTGCTTGCGCGTGACGATGATGGTGTCCGCGGACGGGATGGCGACGTCGACGGCCTGGTAGCGCTCCAGCGCGATGACGCAGTCGTCGATGACGCGCCGCGACAGCAGGGGGCGTACGGCGTCGTGGAACAGGACGTTGACGTCCTCGCCTTCGGCCAGCCCCTCGCCCAGGGCCGCGATGGCGCGCTCGGTGGTCTCGTTCCGGGTGGAGCCACCCTCGATGATCTTCTTGACCTTCTGGAACCCGGCCTTGGCGACGATCTTCTCGATGTCGGGCACATAGCCCGGCGCCATCAGCACGATGATGTCGTCGATCGAGTCGGCCTGCTCGAAGGTGGTCAGGGTGTGCTCGATGACCGCCTTGCCGGCGATCTTCAGCAGCTGCTTGGGGATCGACAGACCCACGCGCTGGCCGGTGCCACCCGCCAGGATCACTGCGGTGGTACGGGGCTTGTCTATGCGCTGTGACACAGGTTGACCTACCTTGGGGCGACAGGGAACGGGGAAATGGTCCCACTCCTGGTTACCGCAGTGCAAGGTGAGCGCCGTTCACTGCATATGTGCGCGCAACCTGTCATTCACCTTCCACCGCTGGTGGCAGCGGTGGAACGGACCGCCCCGGGAAGCCTACACCTCACCCGTCGCTGTGAGTAACTCCACAGGCGCCCGCCATCGCTGAGCGTGACGCCCGGCGATGGCGGAGTCCCCTGCCCTGCCTGCCCTGCCTGCTTTCCTGCCCTGTCGGCCTCGTCTGCCTCGGCTGCGTCAGACGAGCCGCACGCCCGGCCTGCCCGCGTCCACCCGCAGCCTGGCCAGCGTGCTGGGCGTGGACGTCGGCTTGAGCACCGAGTCGACGACCCGGACCTGCGCGTCGATGCGGTCACGGTGGACGTCGAAGAGGTGGTAGCCGCGGTGCGCGTCGATCAGCTTCCAGTGCGGGTTGTCCGGCATCCGCGGGTCCCACTCCTTGTGGAAGGCCGCGTGGTCCTGGTCGCCGTTGCTGGAGATGGAGGTGCCGACGAACTCGGCGCCGACGACCGCGGAGTCCGGCTTCGCGTAGTCCTCCTTGAGGTCGCTGATCATCGTCAGATGACGGTCGCCGGACAGCACGACCGGGTTGCGGACGCTCTTGAACTCCTCGAGCAGCGCGTTGCGTTCGGCCTGGTAGCCGTCCCAGGCGTCGTAGAACCAGAGCTTGCCCTCGCCGATCTGCAGGTCGGTCTCGGCCATCATTATCTGAGAGGCGATCAGGTTCCAGCGGGCGGACGAACGGTGCAGCCCGTCGAGGAGCCACCGCTTCTGCCAGGCACCGAGCATGGTCAGACCCGGGTCCTGGGCACCGGCCTGGCTGGTCGCCTGGTCGCTTCGGAACTGCCGGGTGTCCAGCACGTTCAGCCGGACCAGACGGCCGAACGCGAGGCGGCGGTACATCTGCATGTGCGGCCCGTTCGGCACGGCCGTCGCGCGCACCGGCATGTGCTCGTAGTACGCCTGGTAGGCCGCGGTCAGCCGGTCCACGAACGGGTCGTGCGGCTGCTTGTCCGGGTCCTGCGGGATCTCGCCGGCGAAGTCGTTGTCGACCTCGTGGTCGTCGAAGGTGACCACGAAGGGGGCGCTCGCGTGCATCTCCGCGAGGTCGGGGTCGCTGCGGTACTGGGCGTACCGGTTGCGGTACTGGGTGAGGCTGTACGGCTCACCGGTCCCCTCGTGCCGCCGTACGGCCGTCGCCGAGGGCGCCGACTCGTAGATGTAGTCGCCGACGAACACGACCACGTCCGGATCCTGGGCCAGCATGTCGGCGTACGGCGTGAAGTAGCCCTGCTGCCAGTTCTGGCAGGAGGCGAGCGCCACCCGCAGGCCGTTGCCGGAGCTGGTCCTCGCCGGGGCGGTGCGGGTGCGGCCGGTGCGCGAGAGCTGACCGGCGGTGCGGAAGCGGTACCAGTACGTACGGCCCGCACGCAGCCCCCGTACATCGACGTGAACGCTGTGCCCGTACATGGGCCGGGCGAGGGCGGTGCCCCGGCGGGCGACCTTTCTGAACCGCTCGTCCTCGGCGACCTCCCACTGCACGGGCACCGTGGCGTCCGGCATGCCGCCGCCGGCCAGCGGATCGGGAGCCAGTCGCGTCCAGATCACCACACCGTCCGGCAGCGGGTCACCGGAGGCCACGCCGAGGCTGAACACACCGTCAGGCAGTGCGGTCGCGGCCGCTCGGGCGGTGCCCGGCAGCCACAGCTGGGCGGAGGACGCGGCGCCGAGTACGGCGGCACCCGCGGCCAGGAATCGGCGTCGGTCGGACGATACTGCTCCGGTCATCGGGCGAACTCCCCTGCCTCGCACGTCTCTTGGACCTTTGGAAGCTCGCCCGCCGGTCGGTCCGCCCGCTGAACACAAGCCATCGCGTGCATGACAGATGGGCAGACAACAGTGGACCCGTTGCGATACGGCAACCACACCATGAACGTGAGTTGATCACAACGGGTCTCACGGGTCGTCAGTTGACGTGCTGAACAGGGCTGTTCAGGCCAGCGGTTACACCCGTTCTCCGTACAGACGGGCCGGTACGGGCAGAAGTACCAGCACAGCGGGAAGAGCCGCTACGACGGAAAGCGCCAGTACGGCCAGAAGCACCAGACGCCTAGAACGGCTCGAAGTCGTCGAACTCCTGTGCTGCCTCGTCCCGTTCCGCCTGCTTGTCGCGGCGGCGCTGCGCGGCCGGCCGGGGTGCCTCGAAGCGGTGGTCCTCGCCTCGGCGGCCGAGCATCTCGGCGCCGGTCATCATGGAAGGCTCCCAGTCGAACACGACCGCGTTGTCCTCGGGGCCGATCGCGACACCGTCGCCGGCCCGGGCGCCCGCCTTCATCAACTCCGTTTCCACGCCGAGGCGGTTGAGGCGGTCGGCGAGGTAGCCGACGGCCTCGTCGTTGGAGAAGTCGGTCTGCCGCACCCAGCGTTCGGGCTTCTCGCCGCGCACCCGGAACAGGCCGTCCTCCTCCTGGGTGACGGTGAAGCCGGCGTCGTCCACGGCCTTGGGACGGATGACGATCCGGGTCGCCTCCTCCTTGGGCCGGGCGGCCCGCGCGTTGCCCACCAGCTCGGCCAGCGCGAACGACAGCTCCTTCAGCCCCATGTGCGCCACCGCCGACACCTCGAAGACGCGGTAGCCGCGGGCCTCCAGGTCCGGCCGCACCATCTCGGCGAGGTCCTTGCCGTCCGGTACGTCGATCTTGTTCAGGACGACGATGCGGGGACGGTTGCCGAGGCCGCCGTACTCCTTGAGCTCCGCCTCGATGATGTCGAGGTCGGTGACCGGGTCGCGGTCGGACTCCAGGGTGGCCGTGTCCAGCACGTGCACCAGCACACTGCACCGCTCGACGTGCCGCAGGAACTCCAGGCCGAGGCCCTTGCCCTGGCTGGCGCCGGGGATGAGCCCCGGGACGTCGGCGATGGTGTACACGGTCTCGCCCGCGGTCACCACACCCAGGTTCGGCACCAGGGTCGTGAAGGGATAGTCCGCGATCTTCGGCTTCGCCGCGCTCAGCACCGAGATCAGCGAGGACTTGCCGGCGCTCGGGTACCCGACCAGCGCCACGTCGGCGACCGTCTTCAGCTCCAGGACGATGTCCTGCAGGTCCCCCGGCTCACCGAGCAGCGCGAACCCGGGCGCCTTGCGGCGGGCGGAGGCCAGCGCCGCGTTGCCGAGGCCGCCCCGGCCGCCCTGCGCGGCGACGTACGACGTCCCGTGCCCGACCAGGTCGGCGAGCACGTTGCCCGCCTTGTCGAGGACGACCGTGCCGTCCGGCACCGGCAGCACCAGGTCCTGGCCGTCCTTGCCGGAGCGGTTGCCGCCCTCGCCGGGCTTGCCGCTGGTGGCCTTGCGGTGCGGGGAGTGGTGGTACTCGAGGAGGGTGGTGACGGACTGGTCGACGGTGAGGACGACGTCACCGCCGCGTCCGCCGTTGCCGCCGTCGGGCCCGCCGAGCGGCTTGAACTTCTCACGGTGGACGGAGGCACAGCCGTGGCCTCCGCTACCCGCGGCGACATGCAGCTCGACGCGGTCCACGAAGGTGGTCATGGGATGTGCCTCCAGTTACGTACGGGATTGTTCTTCGATCAACACGCGAAAGGCGGACCCGCTTCCCGTGAGGGAAGTGAGGTCCGCCTCGCGAAAGCTTCCGATCAGGCGACCGGCACGATGTTCACGACCTTGCGGCCACGGCTGGTGCCGAACTCCACCGCGCCCGGCAGCAGAGCGAACAGCGTGTCGTCGCCGCCACGGCCGACGCCCGCGCCCGGGTGGAAGTGGGTGCCGCGCTGGCGGACCAGGATCTCGCCCGCGTTGACGACCTGACCGCCGAAACGCTTCACGCCGAGGCGCTGAGCGTTGGAGTCACGACCGTTACGGGTGGACGATGCGCCCTTCTTGTGTGCCATCTCTCCTCAGTCCCTTACTTCGCAGCCGCGGGGATCTCAGTGACCTTGATCGCCGTGTACTGCTGGCGGTGGCCCTGACGACGGCGGTAGCCGGTCTTGTTCTTGTAGCGAAGGATGTCGATCTTCACACCCTTGTGGTGGTCCACGACCTCGGCCTGCACCTTGATGCCGGCCAGGACCCACGGGTCGCTGGTCACAGCTTCGCCGTCGACAACGAGCAGGGTCGAGAGCTCGACCGTGTCGCCAACCTTGGCAGTGGAAATCTTGTCAACCTCAACGATGTCGCCGACAGCAACCTTGTGCTGGCGACCACCGCTGCGCACGATGGCGTACACGCGGATCTCACTCTCTCGCTCGGGAACGGCACCCCCGCAGTCCAGCCGCACGACACACGAGCAGCCTCTCCTGAGCACCCAGTGCCCTGGAGGAAGAGGTTTACGGGGATGTGACGCGTCTGTGGACACGCCGACGGTCCAGGTTACGGGGCCGCGGCCGAACGGGTCAAACCGGGGCTGCGGCCGGGCCGCACCGGACCCACGGCCCGGTCAGCTCGGGGCTGTTCCGGCGGCGAGGCTCTCCCGGTAGGCCACGCACTCCTCGTAGGACGGCAGCAGTCCCTGCTCGCGGGCCTCGGCCAGGGTGGGCGCCTGCTCGTCCTTGGCGGAGAGCAGCGGGGCGACGTCCGCGGGCCACTCGATGCCCAGGGCCGGGTCGAGCGGGTGGATGCCGTGCTCACGCTCGGGGGCGTAGCCCTCGGAGCAGAGGTAGACCACGGTGGCGTCCTCGGTGAGCGCCATGAAGCCGTGGCCGAGGCCCTCGGAGAGGTAGACCGCGTGGTGGTCCTGGTCGTCGAGGCGGACCGCCTCCCACTGGCCGAAGGTGGGCGAGCCGGTCCGGATGTCCACGATCACGTCGAGGACCGCGCCGCGTACGCACTTGACGTACTTGGCCTGGCCGGGCGGCACGTCCGCGAAGTGGATGCCGCGCAGGGTGCCCCGGCTGGAGACGGACATGTTGGCCTGGGCCAGGGTGAACGAGTGACCGGCCGCCTCGGTGAAGACGGGTGCCTTGAACCACTCGTGGAAGCTGCCCCGGCCGTCGGGGAAGACCTTCGGCTCGTGCACCCAGGCGCCGGAAAGGGAAAGGGGTCGCATCGCAGGGTCCTCAGCTCTTCTTGTGCTGGTTCGTCAGGGCGCGCTTGAGGCGCCCGGCGGCCCGCCGCCACAGCGGACGCGGGGCGGGCTTCTGCTGCCCGGCGGACTTCTGCTGCCCGGCGGACTTCTTCGCGGACGTGGCCGGCGGGGTGTGCCGGTCGATCACCCGGGCGGCGCCGGCGGCGTCCACCACCACGTCGACCGGGAGCCGGGTCCAGCGTGCCTCACCGCGGGCGGCCGACGGCACACCGATCCGGACCGCCCAACGGCGCCCGGTGAGCTGCTCCAGCGGGAGCGGGGCACTCACGGTACGGCCGTCCGCCACGGCGTCGGCGGGGAACTTGCCGACGTTCTTGCGCTCGAAACGGAGCCGCACCGGGTCACCGTCGTCCGCCGCGAGGTGCAGCGGCAGCGGGAGCCGGACGGTGGAGCCGTCGACCACGGCCGCGGCCGGGTCCATCAGCGCCACCGCCTCGCGTTCCAGCTTGCCGGTGTGCTGGTCGACGTCGAGGGAGAGATTGCCCGGCCCGTCGGTCCAGTACGGCAGCACCAGCCGCCGCGGCTCGCCGGTGAGCGCGGCCACCCGCTGGGCCTCCACGTCCTCGCCGCGCACCGCGCCGAGCCGGGTCTCCTTGCTCCAGCCGCAGGACTTTATGCGCAGGTGCAGGTCCCAGATGCCCTTGGCCAGGGGCGCGCCCGCGGCCGCGGTCTCCGGGTCGAGCACGGCGCGTGCGCTGATCCGCTGCCGGAAGGAGCCCTCGCCCGCCTCCAGGCGGTGCAGGTCGCAGGTGACCGGGAGGTAGTACTGGGTGGCGTCCTCGCGGTGGCGGACCACCAGGTCCACGTCGCTCTTGCCGACCGGGGCCTCCAGGCTGATGTTCTGGCCGGTCAGCGCCTCCAGCGCCTTGTCTGAGAGCGGCAGGCCGAGAAGGTCGCGGTCGCCGTCCCGGCGGAAGGTCATCGGGGCGCCGTCGACCTCGTACTCGGCGTCGAAGCCGATGGACAGCACGCCTGACTCCCAGGCCAGACAGGACAGGCTGCCGGTGGGCTTGATGCCGGCCTCCCAGCGGGCGAGTTCCCGGATGTCCTGGTAGAGGTCGGCGGCGATCAGTCCGGCCACCACCCGCTGGGTGGGGGCGACCCTGGCGAACACGCCCGGCCCGAAGCGTTCGGTGACCACACCGCGGATCTCGCGGTACAGCTCCTCGGCGTAGTCCTCGGGGAGCTTCAGCAGCCGGGCGCCGCGCAGCCGTTCGACCATCTCGTTGCGCAGCCAGCGGCTGTAGAGCTTGTCGCGCAGCGGGCCGGGCTCGGTCAGCGACTCGACCACGTCGAGAGCCTCGCGGAGGTTGGTGAAGTAGCCGACCGGGTCGAAGCGCTGGAAGCCGGCGTTGGAGCCGTCGTCCCGGGTGATGTGGTAGTAGCACAGGTAGTCGCCCAGGACGGCGACGCTCTTCGCCCGCAGGTACGCCTCGGCGACGAAGACGTGGTCCTCCAGCCGCCGGCGGCCCTCCTTGAAGCGCATGGAGTGCTCGTTCAGGAACTCCCGGCGGAACATCTTGTGCGGGGTGAGGCTGTCGATCAGCGGCGCGTTCTCCACCGTGGCGCGCGGCCGGTTGACCCGGAACAGCTCCTGCGGGACCGGGCGGCCGATGCCCGCCATCTTGCCCACGACCACGTCGGCGTCGTTCGCCTTGCCGTAGTCGTACATCCGCTCCAGGGCCTCGTCGCCGAGCCAGTCGTCGTGGTCGACGAACATCACGTACTCGCCGCGGGCGGCGTCGATGCCGGTGTTGCGGGGGCGGCCGGACCAGCCGGAGGACTCCTGGTGGATGACGTGGAAGTGGGGGTGCTCGGCCGCCAACCGGTCCAGCCGGGCGGGCGTTTCGTCGGTGGAGCCGTCGTCGACGAAGAAGACCTCGAACTCGTCGGGGGTGAGGCTCTGCCGCAGCAGGGACGAGACGCAGTCCTCGACGTACTTGCCGGGGTTGTAGACCGCGATGACGACGCTGACCTTGAGTGTCACGCCGGGTTCTCCTTCTCGTGGACCCGGTGGATCTCCGGGAACGCCTCGGTGAGGGCCGCGCGCCAGTCGCGCAGCGGCTCGATACCGGCCGGCCCGAAGCGCTCGTGGCCGAGCACGCTGTAGGCCGGGCGGGGAGCGGGGCGGGTGAACGCCGCGCTGGTGGTGGGGCGAACCCGGTCCGGGTCGGTGCCGAGCAGGCGGAAGATCTCCCGGGTGAAGCCGTACCAGGTGGTCTCGCCGGAGCTGGTGCCGTGGTAGATCCCGGCCGGTGCGGTACCGGCCAGGGCTCCGCGGCCCAGGTCGAGCAGCAGACCGGCCAGGTCGGCGCTCCAGGTGGGCTGGCCGCGCTGGTCGTCCACGACGTCCAGGGTCTCGCGCTGGCCCGCCAGCCGGATCATGGTGCGGACGAAGTTGGGGCCGCCCGCGCCGTACAGCCAGGCGGTGCGGACCACGTAGCCGCGCTCCGGGAGGGCCTTCAGGACGGCCTGCTCACCGGCGAGCTTGGTGCGGCCGTACGCGCTGCGCGGGTCGGTGGGGGCGTCCTCGGCGTACGGGGTGGTGGCGTCGCCGGCGAAGACGTAGTCGGTGGAGACGTGCAGCAGGACCGCACCGGTCGCGGCGCAGGCGGCGGCGAGGTGGGCGGGGCCGTCGCCGTTGATGCGCAGCGCCTCGGCCTCCTGGGTCTCGGCGTCGTCGACGGCCGTCCAGGCCGCGCAGTTGACGACCACGGCGGGGCGGTGGCGCTCCAGCGCCCGCTGGACGGCCGCGGGGTCGGTGAGGTCCAGCGCGGCGCGGTCCAGCGAGACGGACTGCTCGCCCTCGGCGGCCAGCCTGGCCAGCACGTCCTGGCCGAGCATGCCGCCCGCTCCGGTGACCAGCCAGCCGGCCGGAGCGCTTGCCCGTCCTTGGGTCGGATTCATGCCTTTTCTTCGTCCTCTGTGGGGAGTGGCGCGGGGGTACGGGACGGCCCGGGTGTGCGGGACGGTACGGGCCTGCGTGGGTGTCCCGGGCGGGCCCGGGACGCGGCAACGGGCCCGGGGTGGACCCGGGCCCGGAGCGACGGCCGGCGGCGCGTCAGCTGAGGGCCGCCCGTTCCTTCAGCGGTTCCCACCAGGCGCGGTTGTCGCGGTACCACTGGACGGTCTCCGCGAGGCCCTGCTCGAAGCTCTTGCGGGGCTCGTAGCCGAGTTCCTCGCGGATCTTCGTGCAGTCGACGGAGTAGCGGCGGTCGTGGCCCTTGCGGTCCTCGACGTACTCGACGCTGGTCTCCCAGTCGGCGCCGCAGGCCTTCAACAGCAGCCCGGTGAGCTCCTTGTTGGAGAGCTCGGTGCCGCCGCCGATGTTGTAGACCTCGCCCGCGCGGCCCTTGGTGCGGACCAGTTCGATGCCCTGGACGTGGTCGTCGATGTGCAGCCAGTCGCGGACGTTGCCGCCGTCGCCGTACAGCGGGACCTTCTTGCCGTCGA
Organism: Streptomyces sp. NPDC050287; assembly: GCF_044459385.1. Lineage (NCBI taxonomy): Bacteria > Bacillati > Actinomycetota > Actinomycetes > Kitasatosporales > Streptomycetaceae > Streptomyces > Streptomyces sp. NPDC050287. The sequence continues at coordinate 174,194 of NZ_JBITIY010000006.1, forward strand.
GGAGGTTGGTCACGAAGAGCGGGATGACCTTCTCGGGGAAGTGGTGGTGCCCGTAGTTGTTGGAGCAGCGGGTGACGCGGACGTCCAGGCCGTGGGTGCGGTGGTACGACAGCGCGATCAGGTCACTGGACGCCTTCGCCGAGGAATACGGCGAGTTGGGCTCCAGCGGGTGCGTCTCGGGCCAGGAGCCCTCGTCGATCGAGCCGTAGACCTCGTCGGTGGAGATGTGCACGAAGGTCTTGATGCCGGCCCGGTGCGCCGCGTCGATGAGCGTGTGGGTGCCGACCACGTTGGTGCGGACGAACTCCGCGCCGCCGTCGATGGAGCGGTCGACGTGCGACTCGGCGGCGAAGTGCACCACTTGGTCGTGCTCGGCCATCAGCTTGCCGACCAGCTCGGGGTCGCAGATGTCGCCCTGCACGAAGGCGAACCCGGGGTGCGCGCGCACCTCGTCGAGGTTGGCCGGGTTGCCCGCGTACGTCAGCTTGTCCAGGACGGTGATCGCGACATCACCGGGACCCTCGGGGCCGAGCAGCGTACGGACGTAGTGCGAGCCGATGAAACCGGCACCGCCGGTCACGAGGATGCGGGTGGGGGGAGAAGAGGGCGCCGTCATGAAGAGATCTGAACCTTGCTGTGATCACCGAGCACGAGCCGGTGGGCCTTCGGGTTACGGGGAGCGGGCGTCACCTCGACATCACGCCCGATGAGCGAGGCCTCCACCCGGCGCACGCCGGTCACGGACGAACCGCGCAGCACGATGGAGTACTCGATTTCGCTGTCCTCGATCCGGCAGTCCTCCGAGACGGAGGTGAAGGGACCGATGTACGCGTCGTTGACCACCGAACCGGCGCCGATGATCGCGGGTCCGACGATCCGGCTGCCGCTGACGCGGGCACCCTCCTCGATGCGCACCCTGCCGATGATCTCGCTGTCCTCGTCCACCGTGCCCGCGTTCAGCGGCTCAACGGTCTCCAGGACGGACCGGTTGACCTCCAGCATGTCGGTGACGTTGCCGGTGTCCTTCCAGTAGCCGGAGATGGTGGTGGAGCGGACGTCGCGCTGCTGGTCGATCAGCCACTGGATGGCGTGCGTGATCTCCAGCTCGCCGCGCCAGGAGGGCTCGATGGAGCGGACTGCCTCGTGGATGGCGGGGGTGAACAGATAGACGCCGACGAGCGCCAGATCGCTCTTGGGCTGCTTCGGCTTCTCCTCCAGGGCCACCACCCTGCCCTCGCCGTCGAGTTCCGCGACGCCGAAGGAGGTCGGGTTGGGAACCTTGGTCAGCAGGATCTGCGCGTCGGGCCGCTCGGCGCGGAACTCCTCCACCAGTGAGGTGATGCCACCGACGATGAAGTTGTCACCGAGGTACATCACGAAGTCGTCGTCGCCGAGGAAGTCCTGGGCGATGAGGACGGCGTGGGCGAGGCCCAGCGGCGCCTCCTGCGGGATGTAGGTGGCCTTGATCCCGAACCGGGAGCCGTCGCCCACCGCCTCGCGGATCTCGTCCGCGGTGTCCCCGACGACGATGCCGACCTCGTCGATCCCCGCGTCGGCGATCGCTTCCAGGCCGTAGAAGAGCACAGGCTTGTTGGCGACCGGCACCAGTTGTTTGGCCGAGGTGTGGGTGATCGGGCGGAGGCGGGTGCCCGCTCCCCCCGAAAGCACGAGAGCCTTCACGTATTGCGCCCCAATACTGTGCAATTACGGGGATAAAAATCCCGGCTTGTCTGAATTTAGCGTCAATCTTGGCTCACATCATAGCCATGCCGCGGGATCACCGATTCACTCTTCGTTCACGTACTCGACCCCTGTGCGACTGGCTGTGCTGCGAAGCAAGACGGGCTGTGCTGCGAAGTAAAACGCTACGGAGTAAGACGCTGTGAAGTAAGACGCCGTTCCAGACGTGATCCGCCCCCGGTCCGACGACCGGGGGCGGATCACCTTCTTCGCGCGGGTTCCGTCAGCCCTCGTCCGCCGTGGTCGAGACGGACGGCGCCGCCTGCTGCTCGGCCGCCGCCGTCTTCTTCGACGTGGCCTTCTTGGCGGTCGTCGTCTTGGCCGCCTTCTTGGCCGTCGTCTTCTTCGCGGCCGTCTTCTTGGCCGCGGTCTTCTTGACGGCGGTCGTGGCGGCCTTCTTCGCCGTGGCCTTCTTGGCCGCCTTACGGGCCGTCTTCTTGGCCGGAGCGGCGTCGTCGTCCGCCGCCGTCTGCTCCTTCGGCTCCTCCGTGACCGCCGGGACGACCACGACGGCCGCCTCCTCGGACGCGGTGGGCGCGGTGGCCTTGCGCACGGCACGGCGCCTCGGACGGGCCGGGGCGACGCTCTCGGCGGGCGCCTCGGCGGCCGGCTCGGCCGCCGCCTCCTCGGCCTGCGCCGCGGGTGCGGCGGGCGCGGTCTCGGCGACCGTCACCACGGCCGCCTCGGCCCCCGCGGGCGACCCGGCCGGCGCGGACACCTTGCGGGTGGCACGGCGCCGGGTACGGCCCTTGGGCGCGGCTTCCTCGGCGGACGGGGCCGGAGCCTCGACGACCGGGTCCTCGGCCGCGGCCGGTTCGGCGTGCACGACCGCGGCCTCCTGCGGCCGCACCGGACGCTCGGCCTCTTCGCGGGCCGTCACGTCCTGAGCCGTCGGAGCCTCGGCGCGTGCCTCGACCTTGGCCTCGGCCACCGCCTCGGCCCTCGCCTCGTCGCGCCGGTCACCGCGTCGGTCGTCGCGCTTCTCGCCGCGCCCGTCCTCCCGGTTCGGCGTGCCCGCCGGAGCGGACGCCCGCCGACTCGACCGGCGCCGCGAACGACCCCGGCCGGCCGCGGCCTCCGCCTCTGCGACGCTGCTGTACAGCTCCTCGTCGGGCACGAAAGCGTCCATCAGCGGCTGCGCTGCGGAGGGCTCGGCCAGTGCCACCGGCTCGGCGACCTCGGCCGCGACCTCGTCCTCGCTCTCCTCCAGAAGCTCAGCGGTCTCCACGGACGCCTCGAGCTCGTGGGTGTGCCCGTCGCCGCCCCGCCCGCGCTTGCGGCGCTTGCCGCCACCGCCGGCGGAGGTCGGCTGCTCCATGTGCACGATGACACCGCGGCCGTTGCAGTGGACGCAGGTCTCGGAGAACGACTCCAGCAGTCCCTGCCCGACCCGCTTACGGGTCATCTGCACGAGCCCCAGCGAGGTCACCTCGGCCACCTGGTGCTTCGTACGATCCCGGCCCAGGCACTCCAGCAGGCGCCTCAGCACCAGGTCCCGGTTGGACTCCAGGACCATGTCGATGAAGTCGATGACGATGATGCCGCCGAGGTCGCGCAGCCGCAGCTGGCGCACGATCTCCTCGGCCGCCTCCAGGTTGTTCCTGGTGACCGTCTCCTCGAGGTTGCCGCCCTGCCCGGTGAACTTGCCGGTGTTGACGTCGACGACGACCATCGCCTCGGTCCGGTCGATCACCAGCGAACCGCCGCTGGGCAGCCAGACCTTGCGGTCCAGCGCCTTGGCGAGCTGCTCGTCGATCCGGTACGTGGCGAAGACGTCGACCTCGGAGGTCCACCTGGACAGCCGGCCGGCCAGGTCGGGCGCGACGTGCGCGACGTATCCGTGGATGGTCTCCCACGCCTCGTCGCCGCTGACGACGACCTTGGTGAAGTCCTCGTTGAAGATGTCCCGGACGACCCGGACGGTCATGTCCGGCTCGCCGTACAGCAACGTCGGCGCGTTGCCGCCGTTCTTGGACTTCTTCTGGATGTCCTCCCACTGCCCCTGCAGCCGCTCGACGTCGCGGCGCAGCTCGTCCTCGCTCGCGCCCTCGGCGGCGGTACGCACGATGACGCCCGCGTCCTCGGGGACGATCTTCTTCAGGATGGTCTTCAGCCGCGCCCGCTCGGTGTCGGGCAGCTTGCGGCTGATGCCCGTCATCGAGCCTTCGGGGACGTACACGAGGTAGCGGCCCGGGAGGGAGACCTGGCTGGTCAGACGGGCACCCTTGTGTCCGATCGGGTCCTTGGTCACCTGGACCAGCACCGACTGCCCGGACTTCAGGGCGGACTCGATCCGGCGCGGCCCGTTGGCCATGCCCAGCGCCTCGAAGTTCACCTCACCGGCGTACAGGACGGCGTTGCGGCCCTTGCCGATGTCGATGAACGCGGCCTCCATCGACGGCAGCACGTTCTGGACCTTGCCCAGATAGACGTTGCCGACGTACGAGGTCGACTGCTCCTTGTTGACGTAGTGCTCGACGAGCACTCCGTCCTCCAGGACGCCGATCTGTGTGCGCTCGCCGCTCTGCCGGACGACCATCACCCGCTCGACGGCTTCCCGCCGGGCCAGGAACTCGGCCTCGGTGATGATCGGTACGCGGCGGCGGCCCTGCTCGCGGCCTTCGCGGCGGCGCTGCTTCTTGGCCTCCAGACGGGTCGAGCCCTTGATGGACTGCACCTCGTCGGACGGCTCGGCACCCTTTTCCCGCAGGGGACGGGGCTCGCGGACCTTGACGACGGTGCGCTCGGGGTCGCCGTCGTCGGGCTCGGTGTCGACGGAGGCGTCCCCGGCGCGACGCCGGCGGCGACGCCGACGACGGCTGCTGCTGGAGCCGGAGCCACCGGAGTCCTCGCGGTCCTCGGTGTCGTCCTCGGCGTCCTCGTCGGCCTGCTCGGCCGTGTCCTCGGCGTCCTGCGCGGCCTGCGCCACGGCGAGGTCGTCGCTGTCGGCGTCCTGGCCCTCGCCGGACTCGGCATCCCCGGAGTCACCCCGGCGACGACGACGGCCGCCCCGACGGCGACGGCGGCGCGAGCCGGTCTCCTCGTTGTCGTCCGAGTCGACTGCGTCCTCAGCGGACTCGTCGGCCTCGTCCGTCTCCTCCTCCGGCTCCTCCTCCACGGCGGTGGCGGCGGGCCGGTCCTCGGGCTCCTGCGCGGGGCCGGAGCCACGGCGGCGGCGCCGACGACGCCCTGCGCCCTGCTCCTCGGCGAAGCTCTCGGCGTAGGGCTCGGTGTCCTGCTCGGGCTCCTCGACCACGTCGGTCTCCGCCACGGCGGCGGCTTCGGCGGCGGCCCGCTCGGGCGTCTGGAACTGCGGCTCGGTGAACACGGGCGCCTGGAAGACGGCGACGGCCGGCCGTGCGGGCCGACGCGGAGCGTCGTCCTCGGCGGCCTCGCCCCCGGCCGGCCGCGCGGGCGCGGCGAACCCGGTCGCGGCCTTGCGGACGGCCCGCCGGCGCCGACGCGGCGAGGCGTCCTCGGACTCGGACTCGGACTCGGTCTGGGCCTCGGTCACGGTCTCGGTCGCCGGGGTCTCCGGAGTACCTGCCCCGGCCGAGACCGCCTCGGCATCCCCGGCGGGCGCGCCTCGACGCGTGGCCCCGCGACGGGTACGACGCGGCGCGGCAGCCTGGTCCTCGGCGGTCCCGGCGGCCTGGCTCTCCTGCGCGGCGGTCACGGCGTCGGTGTCGACGCCCGCCGCGTCTGCCGCATCCGCCGTGTCCGCGAGGTCCACCGGCTCCCCGGCGCTCTCCGCGGTCTCGACGGCCTGCGCCGCCTCGACGCTCTCGGCCTGATCGGCGGCCTTCGGCGCCCCGGCGGGCGCGGCGGCGCGACGCCCGGCCCGCCGACGCGTACGCCCGGCAGGCGCGGCCTCCTCGGTCGCCACATCACCGGCAGATGCTGCGGATCCGGCGGACCCGGTGGTTGCGGGCACTACGGTCTCCGCCGTCTCGGTGGCGGCCGGCGCCGCCGCGGGCGCGGACACCCGTCGAGTGGCCCGCCGCCGCGCACGCGGCGGTGCGGCCTCGGTCTCCTCGGCGACAGCCGGGCTCTCCTCGGCGGACTCCACGGCGGCGGTCACGGGTACGACGACCTCGGCGACCTCCGCCGCTTCCGCGGAGGCGGGCGCCCCGGCGGGCGCGGAAGCACGCCGCGTGGCCCGCCGACGTGTACGCGCGGCAGGCGCTGCCTCGGCCGCCGGCGCCTCCTCGGCCTCAGTAGCCTCAGCAGCCCCGGCACCCTCAATGCCCTCGGAGCTCTTCTGGTCCTCGTCTGTCACGGGAGTCTCGTCAGTCACGTCAGTCACAAAGTCCTCGTCTGTCACGAGGTCCTCGGCCTGCGCGGCCGCCACGGCCGGCGCGACGGTCTCGGCGGGAGTCTCGTTGGCGGCGACCGGCGAACCCGCCGGTCGGGAAGCGGCACGGCGCCGACGGCGCGGCGGCAGGGTGTCGCTGGGAGTGTTGGGTTCGGAGCCTGTTGACGACTCTGTGGGTTCGGTCGGTTCGAGCATGCGGGCTTGTCTCCCGTCAGGCTCCCGGGCGCCGCGCCTGGTCCGGCGTCGATCATGTCGATCGCCGTTGACGTCCGCGGCTCGCGCTGTGCGCGGTGCCGCCGTCCGGGGCGCGGGCGCCGCACGGGAGCTCTCTGTGTCCTGTCTCGCCGGTTCCGTACGCCGATTGCGTACGGCCTGGCGAAAGTCTTGTGGTCGGTGCGCTGCCCGACCCAGGTGGCTCCCGAGTACGAGGGCGGCGCTACGACGTCCGTCCCTACGCGGAACCTTCCTTACACCGGCGCCGTCGCGGCGGCAGCGGGTACGGCCGTTGAGGGGGCCGTCGCTGCCTCGCGGTCGGGCGCGAGCGGGTCGGTCACCGTGCCGGTCTCTTCATCGAACAGCCCCTGCGCCAGCCTGGTCACCGCTGCGGCGACCGGCGGCGCCAGGTCGGCCACGGCGCGGAGACCGGACAGGACGTCGTCGGGTCGTACGGCAGGCGTCACGTGCCGAACAACCAGCCGCAGTATCGCACAGGGCTGGTCGGTCGGCCTATCAGCCTTCGAACTGTGTGTTTCCTGTGCACTGTGTGTTTGCGCACTGTGGGTTGTGAGCTGGACGACCGCAGGGCGGGCGTCGAAGGTCCGGACGCCGTTCTTGGCCCGGCGCTGGACCTCGACGGTCTCGGCGGTGTTGAAGGCGGCAACCGCCCGCTCCGCCTCCGCCGGGTCCACGCCGTCGAGTCTGAGCTCCCAGACGGAAGCCGTGAGCCGGTCGGCGAGCCCCGAGGTCCGTGCCTCGACGGCGTCGATGACATCGAGCCCGGCGGGCAGCGACTCATCGAGCAGAACCCTGAGTTTCTCCGGATCGCGCGCCTCGGTGAGCGCGATCTCCAGATACTCCGCCTCACTGCCCGTGCCGGTGGGTGCGGCATTGGCGTACGACACCTTCGGATGCGGCGTGAACCCCGCCGAGTACGCCATCGGCACCTCGGCACGGCGCAACGCACGCTCGAAGGCGCGCTGGAAGTCACGGTGGCTGGTGAACCGGAGGCGGCCGCGCTTGGTGTAGCGCAGTCTGATGCGCTGCACCGCGGGTGCGGGCGGCGGGCCTTCGGGCTGTCGCTTGCCCAGTGTCGTTCAGTCCTTCGTGAGAGCGGTCGTACTGCTACCAAGAGTACGTGTCTCGGCGCCCGTCGGTTCCCGCCGGTCCACGACCTGCGGCTGCCCCGGCTCCCCGAAGAGCATGCGCCGCAAGTCGGCCCGTGCCTGCCGTACGGACTCCCGGGCTGCCGCGAGGGCCTGCCGGACGGCCCGCCCGACACCGCGGGCGGTCTCGGCGGCCGGCCGCAGGACGGTGTCCCGGATCACGTGTCCGACGGGGGTGAGGACGGTCCGGTACACCCAGCGGACCGGCTCCACGAAGACCCGTCTCAAGAGGGTCCCGAGGAACCGCCCGACGGCGAGCGAGATGTGCCCCGCGATCCGCCAGGCGTGCCCGAGGGCCTCCCCCACTTCCCGCCCGAGGACGACGAGGACCTGCCCCACCGGCGTGAGCACCCAGCGCCAGAGCGCGAGCGCGGGCAGCACGAACAGGATCCGGGTGATCCAGTGGAGCGCCGCCCCCACCCCGGTGACGATCACGTCCAGCAGCCACCACACGCCCTTCGCGCACCACGCGACGGCGTGCCCGACAGGCGTGAGGACCCACACGTACACCCACCCGGCCGGTACGACGACGAGGTACCGCACCAGCCAGGCCACGACGCCGTAGACCCCGAGCCCCAGAGCGGCGAGCCCGGCACCGATCCCCCGCAGCACCCACAGGACGGCTCGCCCCACCGGCGTGAGCACGCGCGCGTACACCCACGCCAGCCCGGACCCGATCGCCTGCGCCATCCGGGCGAGGCCGTGCCCGAAGGGCGTCAGCAGGTACCGGTACAGCCACCCGAGCGGCACCACGACCAGCACGTTCCCGAGCCACCCCAGCGCGCGCCCGAGGGGTACGACGACATACCGCCACAGCCCCACGAACGGCCAGACGAACACCGCCCGCCCCACCGGCCGCAGCACGGTGTCCCTCAGGAACCGCCCCACCACGACGAGCAGATCCCACATCACTCGCACCGGCACCACGAGCACGAGCACGACGATCCGCACAGGTATGCGAATCGCGACGGTCAGACACCCCTCGGGGTCCTGCCGCGGGGCCTGCTTCTGGAGATCCATACCGGCGTAGACGCCTCAGCCACCCGTCCGGATCCAGAACCGCGGCTTTCCGCCCCGCTCCCCTCTTCTGGGACCTCGGCGAATCTTCTGGGCCCTCGGCGAAAGCCCAGGCAGTATGTGCCCATGATTACGCTCACGAAGGAAGACGGCCCGGCGGACCTGGACGGGGTGACCCATCTGTCCATCGGGGTCTCCTGGGACCCCACCGCCGGCAGCAGCGGCGGAGTGATGGGCAAACTCCGCCGGAAGACCGGCACCGACCTCGACCTGATCGCCATCGCCATGCACGACGGGGACCCGGTGCGCCTGGCCGGCCTCGACTCCCTCGACCCCATCGGCAACGGCTCGCTCCTGCACAGCGGCGACAACCAGACCGGTCACGGGGACGGCGACGACGAGACCGTCACGGTCGAGTTCGCGAAGATCCCACCCCACATCACCTCGATCGTGTTCATCGCCGCCGCGTACAAGAAGGGCAGCTCCTTCCAGAAGGCCCGCAACGTCAGCTTCAAGGTGTACGACGCGTCCGGCGGCAGCACCCAGCAGGTCGCCGACATCTGGCCGAGCATGCTCACCACCGACAACGGCTGCGCCGTCGCCAAAGCAATGCGGTCCGGCAGCAGTTGGAAGCTGGAAGTGATCAACGTGACAGGAAAGATAAAGCAGGGCGACGAGCTCGCCCTGATGCGGTTCGCCGCGAGCAAATAGGACGGGGTGATACGGCGACGTCTGCCGCCGGGCACGAAACACCGGCGGCAAACACCGACCGATCACTTTCACCGATGACTTCACCGATGAGTTTCCGAGCCCCGTCGGGTCTGCCTCTGCACAAGCGAAAACCACGCACGAGCTCTGTGAGGGGATCATGACCACCCACGCACTACCACCCGTCGTCGACACCGCGACCTGGGAGCGCCGGCTCGAAGCACTGCGGGCCCGGGAGAAGGCCGCGACACGGGAACTCGACGCCATCGCCGCCGAGCGCCGCCGCCTGCCGATGGTCGAGATGCCGGACTACATCCTCGAGGGCGAGGACGGCCCCGTCCGGCTGGCGGACGTCTTCGAGGGCAGGAGTCAGCTGATCGTCTACAACCACATGTGGTTCCCCGGCAAGGAATGGCAGTGCCCGGGCTGTACGGGGTTCACCTCCCAGTACACCCGACTGGAGTTCCTGGACGACTACGACGCGCGTTTCGTCGTCGTGACCCAGGGCCCCATCGACGAGGCACTCGCCTACAAGCAGCGCGTCGGCAACCGGATGGCGTGGTACTCGACCGCGAACAGCTCGTTCGGGACCGACGTAGGCGCACCGCCCGAGGGAGGATTCGCGGTCAACGTGTTCCTGCGCGACGGCGACACTGTCTACCGCACCTGGCACACCGACGGCCGGGGTGTCGAGCAGCTCAGTCACACCTTCCCGCTGATCGACGTCCTCCCGTACGGCCGCCAGGAGGAATGGCAGGACTCCCCCGACGGCTGGCCCCAGGCGCCCACCTACAGCCGGTGGGCAACGTCCAAGGACATCGCCGCCCTCTACGGCCCGGGCTCCGACAGCCGCTGACGTCGCCGGCGCGGTACCCGGCTCCCCCTCAGCATGGCCAGGGGGGCCGGCCGATTGGTGTCAGCATCGCGCCGGTCATGTGGGCCGGGCCGGGGCGGGCTCGCCGAGAGTCGTGGTGGCCCAGCCTTGGACGGGCACGTTCCGTCACCGCCGTACCAGGCTCGTGAGGGTTGTGACCAGAGCGGCGGCCAGGGTGAGCGTCGCGGTGAAGGCGACTGCTGCCCGGGTGAGTGCCGCGGGATACGAAGCGTGGTCACGGCGGGCAAGGTAGCCGGCTGCTGCTGCGATGAGGATCCCGGTCAAGGTCACCAGGGCACAGGCCAGCAGAAGCACGGCGCAGTGGTCGGACATGGTCGAACATCCCTACAGGTCGGCACGGTTGCTGTCGTGTCACCGACTTTCGGCGTTGCCACGTTCATCGCGGTTCGCTGGACGAAGATGAACGTGGACGAACAACTGAGCAGGGCGAGGGGTGGGGGACTTCGCGTGGGGACGGAAGATGCGCGCGATCCTGCGGCACTGGCGGAGTTGCGGTCTCGTCTTGAAACAGGGCGGATAGCCCGGGGGATCAACCAGACCGAACTCGCACGTGCGGCCGGACTCGGGCGCACAACGGTCAGCCAAGCTTTGAGCTCCGGTGCGCCGGGGCCCTCGCCGGACACTGTGGGAGCCCTGGGCCGGGTCTTGCGCCTGGACGTGAACGTGCTGCTGGGTCTCCTCGACAGGGCTTACGGGCGCGGTCCGGCCGCCACGGCGGATACCGGGGCGCTGGGTCGCCCGATCCGCATGTGGGATCCTCACGATCTGGAGGTCCACTTTGCCGTCGAGGCGCCGCCCTCCGGCTCCGGCCCCACTGGAGGCAGGGACCGAAGCCGGCAGCGACGGGCCGGCGCACTGCCTTCCTACGTGCGTCGCCCGCACGATGAGCACCTCGCAGCAGTCGTCGAGGCCGCCGACGAGGGACACAGCGGGATGGCTGTTCTTGTGGGGTCGTCTTCCACGGGCAAGACACGTTCCTGCTGGGAAGCCGTGCAGTCGTTGTCCACGCTCGGATGGCGGCTGTGGCATCCCTTCGATCCCACACGGGCCGAGGCCGCGCTTGCCGATCTGCACCGAGTCGAGCAGCGGACCGTGGTCTGGCTGAACAACACCCAGCAGTACCTGGGTGGCGAGAGCGGGGAACAAGTCGCCGCCGCGATCCACAGGTTGCTCACCGACGTATCACGCAGTCCCGTCCTGGTGCTGGGAACCCTGTGGCCCGAGTACCAGAACGACTACATGGCTCTGCCCCGTCCGGGGAGCCCTGACCCGCATCCGCAGGCCCGTGCGCTGCTGGCTGGGCGCCTCATCACGGTGCCGGACCGCTTCGACCACATCGCCCTGAACAAGGCCAGGGCCCTTGCCGTCGCCGGCGACCGTCAGCTCGCTCATGCCCTGCAACACACCGACAGCGGCCGGCTGACCCAGTTTCTCGCGGGAGCGCCAGAGCTCTTGCGCCGTTACGAGACAGCCGACCCGCCGATACGTGCCCTGCTCGAAGTCGCCATGGACGCACGACGTCTCGGAGCCGGACTCCACTTGCCGGTCAGCTTTCTCGAGCAAGCCGTGGACGACTACCTCAGCGATGACGAGTACGACGATCTCGCGGACAACTGGCTTGATCAGGCGTTCGCCGACGTGACCTCACCCGTGCACGGACGCCTTGCTCCCCTGCGCCGAATCCGGCCCCGTCTCGCTCAGAGAGCCTCCGCGACGGAGACTGCCCCGTCGCACTCGTATCGGCTCGCCGACTACCTGGAGCAGCACGGACGACGCAGCCGTGCCCGACTGTGCCCTCCGGAGTCGTTCTGGCAGGCAGCACACGGCCATCTCAGCCCCGAGAGCCTCATCAACCTCGCTGACGCCGCCCGGATTCGGCACCGCTCCCACTGGGCCGAGCGGCTCGCCCAACAGGCCGCCGATTCGGGGAACGCTGACGCCATCGCACGGCTTGCCGAAATCCGACGGGCAAACGGCGCCTGGAAGGAAGCCGACGATCTCCTCCAGCAAGCCGCCGACGCGGGCAGCACCACCGCGCTCATCCAGCTCGCCCGCATACGGCACAAGGCCGGTTTCGGTGAGGAGGCTGAGACGCTCGCTCAGAGGGCAGCCGACGCGGGCGACACCAGGGGATTGAACCAGCTCGCCGAGATCCACGAAGGATGCGGGAACCGCAAGAAGGCCGAAGAACTCGCGATCCGGTCCGCCGCGGCAGGCGACACCGGCCCGCTCGTCCGCCTCGCCGAGATGAGAGAGCTGGCAGGCGCCAGTCACGGAGCTGAAAGACTGGGACAGTTGGCCGCCAAGGCCGGCGACACAGCGGCCCTCGTCAGGCTTGCCACCATGCGTGAGACTGGCGGGCCGACAGCACGCAACGAAGCCCAGCTCCTCTACCAGCGCGCCGCCCGCGTGGGAAACGCAAGCGCGCTTGCCAGACTGGCCGCCGAGCGGGAGACCGCGGGCCGTCGTGACGAAGCCGAACAACTCGCTCGGCGAGCCGCACGCGCCGGCCAGTCCTTCGCCCTGGTTCGGCTCGCCGAGATGCGTGAGGCAGCCGGCGCGCGCGAGGAAGCCGAGAACCTCGCGCAGGAGGCCATCGCGGCCGGTCACCGCTTCGCCCTGATACGCATCGCCGCCATCCGCGAGGCGGCCGGAGACGCCCAAGGCGCCGAACGCCTGTACCAGTTGGCTGCAACGGCGGGCATCACCACTGCCGTGGCCAGACTCACCGAAATGAAAGAGGCTGCCGGAGAGCCGGAAGAAGCGGAACGCCTCGCCCGGCAGGCCGCCAAGACCGGTAACCCGAGCGCAGCAGCGCGCCTGGCAGACCTGAGGGAAGTAGCAGGAGACCAAGAAGGGGCAGAGCAGCTCGCACACCTGGCGGCTGACGCCGGCGATGTGAGTGCCCTTACTCGGCTCGCCGAAATGCGAGAACTTGCCGGGAACCCTGCAGGAGCAGTGCGCCTTGCTCAGCAGGCTGCCCAAAGAGGAAGCACAACCGCCCTGGTGCGACTCGCGGACATGCGCGAAGCCACGGGAGAACAGGAAGGGGCCGAGTCACTCGCCTGGCTTGCTGCTGACGCAGGGGACACGCAGGCCATGGCACGGGTCGCGATCATGCGTGAAATGGCAGGAGACAGGCGGCAAGCCGACGAACTCGCCCGGATCGCCGCTGACGCCGGCAACCCCAGCGCCGTCGCCCGCCTGGCTGAACTGAGAACAGGCCTGGCTGTCGACTAAGGGGTCGTTTCACTATGTCCGCCCGGGTCGCGCGCTCATAGTGAAAGGACCCCTAAAGCAAAAGGGCGACGCTGGTGACCAAAGCAGCCGCTAAAGCCGTGAAGCCGACGGACCCGACTGAGAGACCGGGCCGCACAGCACAAGGTCGCTGTGACGGCGGTCCTGCTCTTCGTCCTGGCAGCGGCCGCTCCCGGGGTGCGGACGACATGCGTACGGGATACGCTTTTGGGGCCAACGTCGGGTTTTCCGGGCGCTTTGCAGACGCCGAGGCATCATTCGCGATAATCAATTCCTCCTGCGGGGACCTTCTACGAGCGTGGTACACCCCTTTATTCTCAGGGGTGAGCTCAATGCCAATTCCGTGCATCCCCGGGGCCCGCAGCCTTGCAGTCCCTGAAATGGAGGCGGGATGAGAATTGTCGTTGATCTTTCCCGGTGTCAGGGGTATGCGCAGTGCGCGTTCCTGGCTCCGGACGCCTTCCGGATGCATGGCGAGGAAGCGCTGATGTACCACCCGAACCCCGACGATGCCCAGCGCGAGCAGGTGTCGCGCGCCGCGGCGGCCTGTCCGCTCCAGGCCATTCTGGTCGACCAGTTGGAAGAACGGGACGCGGCGGTGGGGGTGTCGCCGTCATGAGCAGTGCCGCCACCCTGAAGGGGTTCAAGCGCGACGGCCGCGTTGTGATCGTCGGGGCGTCCCTGGCGGGACTGCGGGCCGCGGAGGCGTTGCGCGAGGAGGGGTTCACCGGGTCGTTGACCATGATCGGTGACGAGTTGGGTGAGCCCTATGACCGGCCTCCGCTGTCCAAACAGGTGCTGACCGGCTGGGTGCCGGCCGAGGGCACCGCGCTGCCGCGACGTCGTGACATCGACGCGGAGTGGCTGCTGGGCGTGCCTGCCGACCACCTGGACCTGGCGACCAATCAGGTGCGTCTCGCCGACGGCCGCAGGGTCCCCTTCGACCGCATGCTGATCTCCACCGGGGTACGCGCCCGGCCCTGGTTCGTCGAGGCCGAGGCGGCCCTGGACGGCGTGTTCGTGGTCCGCACACGCGAGGACGCCGACGGCCTGCAGCGAGCGATGGCCGCCGGGCCCTCCCGCGTGCTGGTCATCGGCGCGGGCTTCACCGGCTCCGAGATCGCCTCCATCTGCCGTGAGCGGGGCATCCCGGTGACCGTCGCCGAGCGCGCGGCGGCCCCGCTCGTCGGGGGACTCGGCGCCATGATCGGCGAGGTCGCGGCGGACCTGCAGCGCGCGCACGGCGTCGACCTGCGCTGCGGCGTCAAAGTCACCCGGCTGGAGGGCGACGCGCAGGGGCGGTTCCGCCGTGCCCACTTCTCCGACGGCAGCACGATCGACGCCGACGTGGCGGTGGTGGCGCTCGGGGGCATCCGCAACACCGAGTGGCTGCGCGACTCAGGACTGGCGGTGGGCGTATGGGGAGTCGCCTGCGACTCCGGCTGCCGCGCCTTCGACGTCAACGGCCTGGTCACCGACGACATCTTCGTCGCCGGAGACGTGGCACGCTGCCCGAACCCGGTCTACGAGTACCGGTTCATCTCGCTGGAACACTGGGCCAACGCCGTGGAGCAGGCCGAGGTCGCGGCGCACAACATGGTCAGCGCCCAGGCGGACCGCTGGCCGCACTTGTCCATCCCGACGTTCTGGTCGATCCAGTTCGGCGTCAACATCAAGTCCGTCGGCGTACCGACCTACGCCGACGAGGTCGTCGTCACCCAGGGATCCGTGCCCGACCACCGCTTCGTCGCCGCATACGGCTACCAAGGCCGCGTGACCGCGGCGGTCAGCTTCGACAACGCGAAGTGGCTGGACCACTACCGGCAGCTGATCGAGACCGCCGCGCCCTTCCCGCCGCCCTGCCCCACGCCCGACCAGCCCGCCGACGCGAAGCCGGTACCCGTCGACTTCCCGGGCCCCACCCTGCTCGCCGAGGGCGCCACGGTGGTCGTCACCGGCCACGACCCAGGCGAACGGCGCGTCACCGCCATGCGACAGCACGGGTAGGGGAAGCAGGAGGGAAATCGACATGACCACGACCGAGACGCCCGGCATCCTGCCCCGGATCCTCGACTACTCCTCCCGGCCCGACCCGTACCCGCTGTATGCCGAACTGCGCAAGACACCGGTGGCCCTGCAGGAGGACGGCAGCTATGTCATCAGCACCTATCGCGAGCTCACCGGCCTGCTGCACGATCCGCACCTGAGTTCCGACGTCCGCAATCTGTCACGGCCGATGCCCGGCGCCGCGGAACGTGCCGCGCCGGCGTTCATCAACCTCGACCCGCCCGAGCACGACCGCCTGCGACGCATGGCCATGCGCCACTTCGGCCCCCCGCACACCCCGGGGCTGGTGGCCGGCATGGAAGGCGACCTGGCCGCCGTCGTCAGCGGCCTGATCGACGACTTCACGGGCAAAGAGCGGATCGACATCGTCGACGACTTCGCCTACCCGTTCCCCGTCACCGTGATCTGCCACCTGCTCGGCGTGCCGCGCGAGGACGAGCCACGGTTCCACGTGTGGGTGAACCACATCATCGACGCGATCAACTACAACCCCAAGACCGACCCGCAGGAGAAACTGACCAACGGCATGCAGGCCACCAAAGACCTGCGCCAATACCTTGGCGGCCTGCTCGAACAACGCCACGGCCGGCCGGGCGACGACCTGCTGACGCGCCTGGCCAACGACGACGGGCCCGAAGGGCGGATGACCGACGACGAGATCGTCAGCACCGCCAACCTGCTGCTCATCGCCGGTCACGAGACCACCGTCAACCTCATCACCAACGGCATGCTGACCCTGCTGCGCCACCCCGAGGTGCTGCGACGCCTGCGCACCGAACCGGACCTGGCCGTGCCGCTGGTCGAGGAACTGCTGCGCTACGAGCCCCCCGTGCACATCATTCCCTGGCGGGCGGCGTACAGCGACATCACCGTCGCGGACACCGTCATCCCCAAGGGATCACAGATCATGCTCATGCTCGCCTCGGGCAGCCGCGATCCGGACCGCTTCCACGATCCCGACCGCTTCGACCCCGACCGGCAGGACAACCAGCACCTGGGGTTCGGCAGCGGCATCCACCTGTGCTTCGGCGGCCCGCTGGCCCGGCTGGAGACCCAGATCGCGCTCAACGCGCTGGTACGGCGCCTGAACCGGCCCAGGCTGATCGCCGACCCGCCCCCGTACCGGCCCAGCCCCGTTCTACGAGGCCCCATCCATCTGCCCATCGAGCAGAGCTGAGGTTCGAGCGGGGCCGGGGACTCAGCCATCCGCCTCAGCCACGCCGATCGGGCACACACTGTGTTCGTCGGCTGAGCGCACCCTGGAGTTGATCTTGAGACTCTGACGTGGCTTCACTGACAGACGGGATCACACACGCCAAATCTTCCAGGTCCGCGAGCACCTCTTTCAATTCCTCTTTCGATGGGGAGCTGTTCAAGAAATCGATTAGTTGCCGGCCTGCGTCGTCCCACCGCGACATGGCGCAGTAGACAATGAACAGATTACCCTTTCCATTTACTGCCCTGGGCCCCAAACCAACCGCATCGCTGGCAAAAAACTCAACTGCCCGATCAAAATTAAGCCCGCAATCTGGGTCCTCTGCCAGATGCAGGACGAGTCCCTTTTGGTAAAAATTCCAGCCGTCTTGGGGGTTGAGTTCGATGGCGCGGTCGAGGTCGGCGAGGGCTTCCTCCCGTCTACCTACGTGCCGGTAGGTGACGCCGCGAAGCGCGATAGCCCATTCATAGTCCGGTTTCAGTTCGATGGCGCGGTTAAGATCGGCGAGTGCTTCGTCGTGCTGGCCCATGAGTTGATGGATGGCGCCACGCTGAGCGAAGTTCCACCCGTCTTGGGAGTCGATTTCGACGGCTCGGTCGAGGTCCGCAAGGGATTCCTCGTACTGACCCATGAACCCGTAGATGACACCGCGATGCGCGATAGCCCATTCATAGCCAGGTTTCAACTCGATGGCGCGGCCAAGGTCGGCAACAGCCTCCTCATACCGCTCCATGAACCGGAATACAACGCCACGCTCGGCGAAGTTCCGTTCGTCCCGAGGGTCGAGTTCGACGGCACGGTTGAAGTCGGCAACAGCCTCCTCATACCGCTCCATGAACCGGTACACGACGCCACGCTCGGCGAAGTTCCAATCGTTTTGAGGGTCGAGTTCGACGGCACGGTTGAGGTCGGCAAGAGCCTCCTCATACCGACCCGCGTACCGATAAGTGACGCCACGATGCGCGATAGCCCATTCATAGTCCGGTTTCAGTTCGATAG
>NZ_JBITIY010000006.1:191884-721901 GCF_044459385.1 Streptomyces sp. NPDC050287
ACGACGCCACGCTCGGCGAAGTTCCGTTCGTCCCGAGGGTCGAGTTCGACGGCACGGTTGAAGTCGGCAACAGCCTCCTCATACCGGTCCATGAACCGGTACACGACGCCACGCTCGGCGAATTTCCAATCGCGTTGAGGGTCGAGTTCGACGGCACGATTGAGGTCGGCAAGAGCCTCCTCATACCGACCCGCGTACCGATAAGTGACGCCACGATGCGCGATAGCCCATTCATAGTCCGGTTTCAGTTCGATAGCGCGGCCAAGGTCGGCAACAGCCTCCTCATACCGACCCATGAACCGGTAGGTGAAACCACGCCAGGCGAAGTTCCATTCGTTGCGGGAGTCGAGTTCGACGGCACGGTTGAAGTCGGCAACAGCCTCCTCATACCGGCCCATGAGCAAGTAAGTGATACCGCGTTCCGCGAAGTGCATACCGTCTTGAGGGTCAAGGTCGGTGGCGCGATTGAAGTCCGAAAGAGCCTTTTCATATAGACCCTTCAACCGGTAGGTGAGGCCGCGGCCATAATAAGCGCGAGAGCTCTGCGAGTTCAAGGCAATGGATTTATCATATTGGAGTAGAGCATTTTCATACTGGCCGGCATTGCGGTGATCCCGGCCGCGGAGGAGATGCGCGAAGGCCCTTCCGTCAGAGCTGAGGTGCCCTCGTGCGGTCAGAAGAGACAGGGCTGAGCTCTCAGGTCTCTGGTCGTCGTCCAGATCCAGTGCCACAAGGAGTTGTCGCCCCCAGTCAAGTATCTCTCCCGTGTCGGTGTCCTGGCCGACCTGAAGGAGCGTTTGCGCCCACCGACGCAGGGTGGCAGTGCCGTGGTCGTATGCGTCGAGAAGTTCGCGCACTGTCCGGGAGAGGGCCGTGTGGGGATCGGCGCAGAGGCGGTGGTAGGTCTCCTGCAGGCGGAGGCTTCGCCAGTCATGGCTTTCCCACCAGCCTTTCTCCGGCGGGACACCCTCCTCTAACTGAGCTCGTTGGTTTCGGAATGCATCGGCGAGCCGGGTGTGCTGGTCCTTCCAGCGCGCTGGGGATTGCTGGCGCTGGAGGCGTAGCATCGTGTCACGCACGACGCCGTGGTAGTGACAGCGACCTGCGCGGTCGGTGACGAATGGAAGGGAGCGCAGCCAGTCGAACTGGTCCGCGGCATCTTCCCCCACGGATATCCGGTAGATGTCTTCGTCTAATTCTTGGGGTAGGGCGCAAGCCAGTGCCGCGGCACGGCGGGCCGGATCAGTCTCCCACTTCAAGAACCGCTCCACGGCGGTGCCGCTCGGGTCTCCGACGTCCTCGGCGCTAGCGGGCCGGGTTTCGGCGAGCGTGGACAGGAGCACAGGCAGCCGCCCCGACAGTCGCAAGATCACTTCCACTGTGCGTTCATCGGTGATGCCTTTGGACGTCAGGAACTTGCGTGCCTCAGCTTCGGTGAACACCTCCAATGGGAGATCCGTGACCAGGTCCAAACAGTCGGCCCAGGTACGGGTGTCGAGTTGGTTTTGTCCGGCGATCACGACCAACACGTTCGCTGGGAGTTCTCCGTACCTCTCGGAAGTCAGGATGTCGCGCAGCCATATGTCCAGGAGCGGACCCGTGCGCTCATAGGTGTCCAAGAACAGCACCACCCATGGGCGGCGCTGTGCTACCTCGGCCAGCTCCTGGAGAAACACCGGGGTGAGGACCTTTAGCGGAGACATGACCAGTTGAAGATCTTCGTGGCTGCGGAACCGGGTGCTGAGCATCGCCTTCATTCGGTCTGCTCCGGCGGCCACTTGGTGAGGGTCGACCGCGCCGGTGAAGGCCCCGACCCCCGGTAGCATTCCGAGGCCGACCAGCCCCACCTGTGCGGCGATCAAGCTGCCTGGCGATGGCGCCGACGCGGTTGGCCCCGACCCCGCGTCTGATTCTCCAGCTGTCGGCTGGGTCCCTGGTGCGAGGGCAGAAGCAGCATCGAGCTCGTGGCGATGTTGCCGGTACACCGCCAAGGCCTTGTCGAAGTTCTTAAGAGCCACCCCTTGCTGGGCGCACTGCGTACTGAGAGCCTCCATGGCCTCCACCACATCGGCTACGGACTCATCCACGTACCCCGTGACCGCATGACGCTCCCGGGCTTCGCTTTCCATACGACGTAGCAGAGTGGACTTCCCGACACCGGCGGGGCCATGAACGTGGAAGAGGAACTCTGCGGATGCTTCAGGAGGCCGCCTGAGGGTGTCTGTGAGGGCCGCGAGCTCGCCCTGCCGTCCTACGAACCCGTCCCGGCGCCGTTGCCGGATCAACTCTTGTCGCGAGATCTTCCGCACCGCCACCGCTTCGCCCCTCCCGGAAACGGCAGATGCACTGCCTCGGCCATGCTCCCAGATTGCAGGCGCGGGCACGAGGTTGATCCGAGCTCCTCCGGAAGACAACTCGTGGCAGCGGAGCAATACTCAAAGATCTAATAGCAGTTCACGGTGACGGGTGACCCCTACTCAAGACCTTGGGCTGGCGCTCCTCTCCCCAGGCAGAGGGCCCCGTCACCGCGCATCTGCCGGAGTACGTCGCACTTCTCCACGATGAGTCGTGATCGTGATCTGAGCCGTCCGTACGGCCACCTCTCCCTCACCACGCGAGCCGCCGAGCTACTGGGCTGGGGCTCGGGCAGGGTCTCGATGGCGGGCATGACTTGTTACAAAGCGGGCGAGCGTTCCCGCCTCCTCGGAGACGACCCGCGGGCTGCCTCCAGGACTCGGCAAGGGCGTCCGGGAAGTGTGTCTGACGACGCTGGCGGGCGATGGCGCGAAGCGACGACGGCTGCGAGCACAGTCGTCACCTCGTCGTCGCTCATCCCCGCCAGCACTTCGACCACCGACCGAGCGCCCCGTTCACCTCAGTGCGCGTGACCACTCGCGGCGGGCGCCGGACCTGCGTTCTTGACCGTCAGAGGCAGCAGCTTCTTCCCGGTCGGGCCGATCTGGATGTGCGTGTCCAGCTGCGGGCACACCCCGCAGTCGAAGCAAGGCGTCCACCGGCAGTCCTCGACCTCCGTCTCGTCGAGGGCGTCCTGCCAGTCCTCCCAGAGCCAGTCCTTGTCGAGGCCCGAGTCGAGGTGGTCCCAGGGGAGGACCTCCTCGTAGGTGCGCTCGCGGGTGGTGTACCAGTCGACGTCGACGCCGAAGGGGGCCAGCGCCTTGTCGGCGCACCGCATCCAGCGGTCGTAGGAGAAGTGCTCGCGCCAGCCGTCGAAGCGGCCGCCGTCCTCGTAGACGGCGCGGATGACGGCGCCGATGCGGCGGTCGCCCCGGGACAGCAGGCCCTCGACGATGCCGGGCTTGCCGTCGTGGTAGCGGAAGCCGATGGAGCGGCCGTACTTCTTGTCGCCGCGGATCTTGTCGCGGAGCTTCTGCAGGCGGGTGTCCGTCTCCTCGGCGCTCAGCTGGGGTGCCCACTGGAAGGGGGTGTGGGGCTTGGGGACGAAGCCGCCGATCGACACCGTGCAGCGGATGTCGTTCTGGCCGGAGACCTCACGGCCCTTCTGGATGACGTTCATCGCCATGTCGGCGATCTGCAGGACGTCCTCGTCTGTCTCCGTCGGCAGGCCGCACATGAAGTACAGCTTCACCTGGCGCCAGCCGTTGCCGTAGGCCGTCGCGACCGTCCGGATCAGGTCCTCTTCCGAGACCATCTTGTTGATGACCTTGCGCATGCGCTCGGAGCCGCCCTCGGGCGCGAACGTCAGGCCGGAGCGGCGGCCGTTGCGGGTCAGTTCGTTGGCCAGGTCGACGTTGAAGGCGTCCACGCGGGTGGAGGGGAGGGACAGGCCGATCTTGTCGTCCTCGTAGCGGTCTGCGAGGCCCTTGGCGATGTCGCCGATCTCGCTGTGGTCCGCGGAGGAGAGGGACAGCAGGCCGACCTCCTCGAAGCCCGTCGCCTTCAGGCCCTTCTCCACCATGTCGCCGATGCCGGTGATGGAGCGTTCCCGGACCGGGCGCGTGATCATGCCGGCCTGGCAGAAGCGGCAGCCTCGGGTGCAGCCGCGGAAGATCTCGACCGACATGCGCTCGTGGACCGTCTCGGCGAGCGGGACGAGCGGCTGCTTGGGGTACGGCCACTCGTCCAGGTCCATGACCGTGTGCTTGGAGACACGCCACGGGACGCCCGACTTGTTGGGGACCACGCGCGCGATACGGCCGTCGGGCAGGTACTCCACGTCGTAGAACGCCGGGATGTACACCGAGCCCGTCTTCGCGAGGCGGAAGAGGACCTCCTCGCGGCCGCCGGGGCAGCCCTGCGCCTTCCACTCCCGGATGATGCGGGTCATGTCCAGCACGGCCTGTTCGCCGTCACCGATGACCGCCGCGTCGATGAAGTCGGCGATCGGTTCGGGGTTGAAGGCGGCGTGGCCGCCGGCCAGGACGATCGGGTCGTCGAGCGTACGGTCCTTGGACTCCAGCGGGATGCCCGCCAGGTCCAGCGCGGTGAGCATGTTCGTGTAGCCCAGCTCCGTGGAGAAGGACAGGCCGAACACGTCGAAGGCCTTCACCGGGCGGTGGCTGTCCACCGTGAACTGCGGGACGTGGTGCTCCCGCATCAGCGCCTCCAGGTCCGGCCACACGCTGTACGTGCGCTCGGCGAGGACGCCCTCCTGCTCGTTCAGGACCTCGTAGAGGATCATGACGCCCTGGTTGGGCAGACCGACTTCGTACGCGTCCGGGTACATGAGCGCCCAGCGGACGTCGCACGACTCCCACGGCTTGACGGTGGAGTTGAGCTCTCCGCCGACGTACTGGATCGGCTTCTGCACATGCGGGAGCAGGGCTTCGAGCTGCGGGAACACCGACGCAGCGACTTCGGCAGGCATCTCGCGAACCTTCGTGAGCGGGACAGGACTGACAGGGTTGACCATTCAGCGTAACGCGATCGCGAGGGCCCTCCGTACGGCCGAACGGCCCGACGGGCCGGGTCCCGTCCGTGTCCGGAGCGCCCAGAGGGGTCAGAGGGCCGCCGCCCCGTCCTTGATACCCGTCCAGAAGCCGGGCAGTTCCGCCTCCACGGCGGCCGCACGCCGCTCCTCGCGCCCGTACAGCAGTCCGTACGTGAACGCGCTCTCCCCCGCCGCGTGCGCGACCGCGGACAGCTCGCGCAGGGTCTGCCGGGCCATCACGCTGTCCTGATGGTCGCCGAGCAGGCTCTGCAGGGACTTCATCGCCTTGGCCAGGTCCCTGGCCGGGGCGCCGAGGGCCAGGGTGGCGGCCTCGGCCGCATAGCGGGTGCGCTTGGTCCTCTTGCGGGCCTCGTGCACGGCGATGTCCCGTTCGGGGCCGGGCGACAGCTCCAGCGCCTCCCCGACGAGCCCGGCGACCTTCCCGAAGTCCCTGCGCACGGCGCCGGCGATCACCTTGCCGGGTTTCTTCCCGGCCGCCTCCCGCAGCGGCGGGTGGGCGATCAGCGCGTCCAGGGTGTCCAGCAGGGTGAGGTAGCGCGCGGAGTCCAGGACGCCGATCAGGTGGCCGCGCGAGCCGCCGCGGCTGTCGCTCGCCCACCTGGCCAGCCGAGCGCCGACGGGACCGGAGACCAGCGGGTCGGGCACCTCCGCGAGGGCCGCCGTCAGACGTTCGGTCAGTACCTCGCGGTCCCGGTCCACGCCCAGCTCACCGGCCAGCCACCTCAGCTCCTCGCCGACCGGGTCGGTGACGGCACGGTCGAGCACCTTCGCGTACGACTTGAAGGTTCCGCGCATCCGGCGGGTGGCGACGCGCATGCTGTGCACGGAGTCCTCGACGTCCTGGCGTACGGCCGGGTCGAGCTCGACGATCGCGTCCCGCTGGGCGCGGAGGTACGCGAGGACGTGGTCGCCCGCGGTCACAGGTGGTTCCTGGGACGCCGGCGCGCTCTTCCCGGCCGACTTCTTCCCGGCACCCGTGCGGGCCTTATGGGCCTTGCGGGCTCTGCCGGCCTTACGGGCCTCGGGATCGGTCTCCGACAGCGCCCGTGCCAGCTTCGAAGCGGACGCGGAGGGCCGTACCCCCGCCTTGCGCAGCCGTTTCTCGACCTGGTCGAGGAAGACCGGGTCGGTCCCGTCGGCGAGTTCCACCTCGATCTCGGTCCACTGGGCCTCGCCCTCGCCCCCGGTCAGCCGCTCGGCCCGCACGGCGTCCACGCTGACCTCGGCGAGCAGCCGTCCCGCCACGTCGAGGAGGTCGCGCACGTCCCGGGCCGAGCGCAGCCGGACCACGGGGACCAGTTCCGCCTTCCGGACGCGGGAGCGGACCAGTCCGGCGAGGTCGTCGGGGAGGGTGTCGGACAGCGGTGCCCGCATCTCGTCCCGTACGCCCGGGGCCACGGGGAACTTCAGATGCCAGCCCGCGTCCGAGCCACCCGTGCGGCGGCGCAGGGTGATGGAGGACGCGGCGAGACGTTGGTCGGCGGTGTCGTAGTAGGTGGCGTCCAGTTGCGCGACACCCTTGTCGATCACGGCCTCCACCCCGGCGACGCCGGTCAGGTCGGGGAGCCCGCTGTCGTCGGACTCGTACTTCCGCTCGATCTCCCGCTGTATGTCCACCATGACCTGAATCTAGTCCGCGGCGGGCTGTCAGGGCAGGGGCACGCGTTCCTACGCGGACATCGGGCGCTGCACCCGGATCGACTGCAGCAGCCCCACCGCCACCCAGACGGAGAACATCGACGATCCTCCGTACGACACGAAGGGCAGCGGCAGTCCGGTGACCGGCATGATCCCGAGGGTCATCCCGATGTTCTCGAACGACTGGAAGGCGAACCAGGCCACGATCCCGGCGGCGACGATCGTGCCGTACAGCTCGGTCGTCTCGCGGGCGATGCGGCAGGCACGCCACAGCACGACACCCAGCAGCACGATGATCAGGCCCGCGCCGACGAAGCCCAGTTCCTCGCCCGCGACGGTGAACACGAAGTCCGTCTGCTGCTCGGGCACGAACTGGCCGGTGGTCTGTGAGCCGTGGAAGAGGCCCGCGCCCGTCAGGCCGCCCGAACCGATGGCGATGCGGGCCTGGTTGGTGTTGTAGCCGACGCCCGCGGGGTCGAGGCTGGGGTTGGCGAAGGCGGCGAACCGGGCGATCTGGTATTCGTCCAGGACGTGCAGCTGCCACATGGCGATCGCCCCTGCCGCGCCCGCCCCGAGCAGTCCGAACACCCAGCGGTTGGAGGCGCCGGAGGCGAGCAGCACACCGAGCACGATGATCACCATGACCATGACCGACCCGAGGTCGGGCATCAGCATCACGATGAGCATGGGTACGGCGGCCAGGCCGAGCGCCTGGAGGACGGTCCGGTGGTCGGGGTAGAGCTTGTCGCCCGCGTCCACCCGGGCCGCCAGCAGCATCGCCATGCCCAGGATGATCGTGATCTTCACGAACTCGGAGGGCTGGAGCGAGAAGCCGCCGCCCAGCACGATCCACGAGTGGGCGCCGTTGACCGTGGTGCCGAGCGGGGTCAGCACCATCAGGATCAGGAACACCGAGGCGCCGTACAGGAGTGGCACGGCCGTGCGCAGGCCACGGTGGCCGAGCCAGACGGTGCCGATCATCAGGGCGAAGCCGATGCCGGTGTTCAGGAAGTGCCGGAGCAGGAAGTAGTACGGGTCGCCCTGGTTGATCTCGGTGCGGTTGCGGGTCGCCGAGAAGACGAGGACCGAGCCGATCGCCGAGAGCGCGAGCGCCGCCAGCAGTATCGGCCAGTCCAGTCGCCGGGCGAGCGAGTCGCGGGCGAACACCCGGGTCCAGCCCGCGCGCTGCGGCCCGTACCCGGAGACGGAGAAGCTGTTCGCGCCCGTCATGTGAGCTTCCTCCGGCTTGCCCTGCCGCGCCGTCGCCGGCGCGTGTTCTGGTTGCCCGTGGTGGCCGTCGGGGCCGTGCCCGGCACCTGCTGCCCGCCCGGGTCGGTCACTGCCTTCTTGGCGGACCGCAGTTCCTTGACCGGGTCCTTGGCGATCTTCGGGGAGGTGATCGAGCCGTCCGCCTTGATCTTCGGCAGGCTCTTCTGCGGGGTGGGCAGCAGCGCCTTCTTGTGGTTGATGGAGCCGTCGGCCTGGACGCCGTACAGGGCGCTGTAGATGTTGCGCACTGCCTCACCGGAGGCACCGGAGCCCGTACCGGCCTGGGAGATCGTCATGACGATCGTGTAGTCCTTGGAGTACGTGGCCAGCCAGGACGTGGTCTGCTTGCCGTAGACCTCCGCGGTACCGGTCTTGGCGTGCAGTTCGATCTTGTCCTGCGGCCAGCCCTGGAACTTCCAGGCGGCGGTACCGCTGGTGACGACGCCCGCCAGGGCCTTGTCCATGCCCTCGTGCGTGGCCTGGGTGATCGGGAGCTTGGCCCTGACCCGCGGCTTGATCTCCTTGACCGTCTTGCCGTCGGCGCTGACGATCGCCTTGCCGATGGTCGGGACGTACTCGGTGCCGCCGTTGGCGAGCGCCCCGTAGATCATGGCCTCCTGGATCGGCGTGACGAGGGTGTCGCCCTGGCCGATGGAGTAGTTGATCGAGTCGCCCTCGCGCATCTTGTTGCCTTCGAGGCAATTCTCGTAGGCGATCTTCTCGACGTAACTGCCGTCTTTCTTACCGGTCTTGCACCAGGAGTCCTTGTTGGCCTTCCAGTAGTCCGCCTTCCACTGGCGGTCCGGGACGCGGCCGGTGACCTCGTTGGGCAGGTCGACGCCGGTCTCCTTGCCGAGGCCGAACTGGTGGGCGGCCTTGTAGAAGTAGTCCTTGGGCTCGCCCTTCTTCGGGTTGATGCCGCCGTCCTTCTTCCACTCGCGGTCGGCGAGGCCGTAGAAGACGGTGTCGCAGGAGACCTCCAGGGCACGGCCGAGTGAGATCGGGCCGAAGTTCTCCCCCTCGAAGTTCTTGAAGACCTGGCCGCCCACCGAGTACGAGCTGGTGCAGGGGTAGCCGCCGTCCCACTCGTAGCCGGCTTCGACCGCGGCGGCCGTGGAGACCACCTTGAAGGTCGAACCGGGCGCGGACTGACCCTGTATGGCCCGGTTGAGCAGGGGGTAGTTGGAGTCCTTGCCGGTGAGCTTCCTGTAGTCCTTGGCGGAGATGCCGCCGACCCAGACGTTCGGGTCGTACTTCGGGGCGGATGCCATCGACACGATCCGGCCGGTCTTGGCCTCCATCACGATGACGGCGCCCGAGTCGGCCTTGTAGTTCTCGCCGGTGATCTTGTCGAACTGCTTGCGGGCGGTCTTCATCGCCTGGTCGAGCTCGTACTCGGCGACCCGCTGGACGCGGGCGTCGATGCTGGTGACCAGGTTGGAGCCGGGCTGGGCGGCGTCGGCCTCGGCCTGGCCGATGACCCGGCCCAGGTTGTCGACCTCGTACCGGGTGACGCCCGCCTTGCCGCGCAACTCCTTGTCGTACTGGCGTTCCAGGCCGGAGCGGCCGACCTGGTCGGAGCGCAGGTAGGGCGAGTCGGTGTCCTGGGCCTTGGTGATCTCCTCGTCGGTGACCGGGGAGAGGTAGCCGAGGACCTGGGCGGTGTTGGCCTTGCCGGGGCCCGAGTAGCGGCGTACGGCCTGCGGCTCGGCGGTGATGCCGGGGAAGTCCTCGGCCCGCTCGCGGATCTGCAGGGCCTGCCGGGCGGTGGCCTCGTCGGTGATGGGGATCGGCTGGTAGGGCGAGCCGTTCCAACAGGGCTGCGGCGTCTTGGCGTCACACAGCCGGACCTTCTCCATGACCTCCTTGGGCGTCATGCCGAGGACGCCGGCCAACTTGGCGAGGACGGCCTTGCCGTCGTCCTTCATCTTCAACAGGTCGGTGCGGGAGGCGGAGACGACCAGCCGGGTCTCGTTGTCGGCGAGGGGCACTCCGCGCGCGTCCAGGATCGACCCGCGCACGGCGGGGTCGACGACCTGCTGGACGTGGTTGCCGGAGGCCTCCTTGGCGTACTCGTCGCCCTCTCGGATCTGGAGGTACCACAGGCGCCCGCCGAGGGTGCCGAGCAGGGAGAGGACGAGGATCTGGATGACGACGAGCCGGATCTGGACCCGTGGGGTCCGGCCGGTCTCGGGGATGTTGGTCACTGCGGCTGCCTCCCCCTCTCAGTGTGCGGACGTGTGTGAACGGACGTGTGTACGTACGAGCCATGCGCGTACGAGCCATGCGCGTACGAGCCATGCGCGTACGAGTGATCCGCGTACGAATGATCCGCGTACGAATGATCCGCGTACGAATGATGAACGACGAGCCTGTGAGGGCGCGTTCCGCCGGAGCGTCCCCGTTCGGGTGAAGTGTCCAGTGGCGCGCTCAGCGCGCGGGCTCCCGCCCTCACAGCCGCTTGACCCCCTTGATGCGGCCGGCCCGCGCGGTGCGGGTCCGGGTCTTGGTCTTCAGGGAGCCGAGCGCGCCGCGCTGACCGCCGATCCTGAGGCCGGTGCCCGAGGCGAGCCAGCCCGAGGAGATGTCGGTGGACTGGGCGGCGGAGCCGGTCTCGGCGAGCGGGTCGTTGTCGGCGCGCCGGGCCAGGGCCATGATCCCGGGCACGACGAACGGGGCGAGCAGCACGTCGTACAGGGCGGCCGTGAACAGCAGGCTGGGCAGGCCGACATGGCGGGCGGCGGTGTCGCCGACGAGGGCGCCGACCCCGGCGTACAGCAGGGTGGAGCCGATGGCGGCGGCCACGACCACGGCCAACGGGCCGGTGGCGGACTTCAGGCGGCCGGTCTCCGGCTTGACGAGGCCGGCGAGGTAGCCGATCACGCACAGCACGAGGGCGTAGCGGCCGGCCGCGTGGTCGGCGGGCGGCGCGAGGTCGGCGAGCAGACCGGCGCCGAAGCCGACGAGGGCGCCGCCGACATGGCCGTAGACCAGGGCGAGGCCGAGGACGGTGAGCAGCAGCAGGTCGGGGACGGCGCCGGGGAGATGGAGGCGGGCGAGGATGCTCACCTGGAGCACCAGGGCGACGACGACCAGGGCGGACGAGAGCAGGATCCGGTTGACACGCATGGGCTACAGCTCCTACTGCTCTGACTGGATCTCGCCGTCGACCGCCGCGTTCGCGGACGGGGTGACGGTCACCGTCACGGTCGGCGTGGGGGTCGGCTTGGGTTTGGCGGGGAGCACCGTGTCGCGTGGGTCCTTCTTCGGGGCTTGGACGACCACGCCGACGACGTCGAGCTTGGTGAAGCTGACGTACGGCGTGACGTACAGGGTGCGGGTGAGGTCGCCGCCGGAGGGGTCGACGCGGGAGACCACGCCGACCGGGACGCCGGGCACGAAGGGTTTGTCGGCCTGCGAGCCGAAGGTGACCAGGCGGTCGCCCTTCTTGACGTCGGCCTTGCCGTTGAGGAGTTCGACGCGCAGCGGACGGTCGCCCTGCCCGGAGGCGAAGCCGAGTTCGTCGCCGGCCTCCATGCGGGTGCCGACGGTGAAGTCGGGGTCGTTGGCGAGCAGGACCGTGGCTGTGTCGGGACCGACGGTGGTCACGCGTCCGACCAGGCCGTCCCCGTTGAGGACGGTCATGTCGCGCTGGATGCCGTCATGGGCGCCGACGTCGATGGTGATGGTCCAGGAGAAGCCCTGGGCCGCTCCTATGGCGATGACCTGGGCGCCCTTGATGCCGTACTGGCCCGCTCCGGCGATCTTCAGCATCTTGTCGAGCTGGGTCAGGCGGGAGCGGTTGCGGTCGTCGCTGCCGAGCTTCGCCTTGAGGGCCGCGTTCTCCTTTTCCAACACGGCGAGCCGGTCGTGGCGTTCGCCGGAGTCACGGATGGCCGACACGGCGTTGCCGACCGGGTCGACCGCGGTCGACACGCCGTTCTCGATCGGACCGAACACGGTGGCCGCGGCCTGGCGGGCACCGTCGACCGGTGAGTCCTCCCCGCCGCGGATGTCCACCGTGATCAGCGCGAACGCGACGGCGACCAGCAGCACCAGGAGGAGCCGGCTCTCTCGTGTGTCCCTCACGTGCGGCGGCCGTGCCTTCCTCGATAGGAATGTGCAGAGGTTCAGTGTTCAGGTGTTGACGTGTGCGGGTGTTGATGCGTTCGGGTGGTGACGTGTTCAGGTGGGCGGATTTTCAGTTCCGCGGAGGCATGTGGGGGAGCCTATGCCGCCAGATCAACGATCCGCCGTACGAGAGCAGATCATCTCGTACGGCGGGATCGAAGCGTCACGTCATCTGCGCGGCTGGGCGTCCAGGACCTGCTGGAGCGCCTCGAACTCCTCGACGCACTTGCCGGAGCCGAGCGCCACGCTGTCCAGCGGGTCCTCGGCGATGTGGATCGGCATACCGGTCTCGCGCCGCAGCCGCTCGTCGAGGCCGCGCAGCAGCGCTCCGCCGCCGGTCAGAACGATTCCCCGGTCCATGATGTCGCCGGACAGCTCCGGCGGGCACTTGTCCAGGGTCGTCTTGACGGCGTCCACGATGGCGTTGACCGGTTCCTCGATCGCCTTGCGGACTTCGGCGGCCGAGATGACGACGGTCTTGGGCAGCCCGGAGACGAGGTCCCGGCCACGGATTTCGGTGTGCTCGTCAGCGTCGAGGTCGTACGCCGAACCGATCGTGATCTTGATCTGTTCGGCCGTCCGCTCACCCAGCAGAAGGGAGTACTCCTTCTTGATGTGCTGGATGATCGCGTTGTCCAACTCGTCGCCCGCGACGCGGATGGACTGAGCGGTGACGATGCCGCCGAGCGAGATGACCGCGACCTCCGTGGTGCCGCCGCCGATGTCCACCACCATGTTGCCCGTGGCCTCGTGGACCGGCAGGCCGGAGCCGATGGCCGCGGCCATGGGCTCCTCGATGATGTGCACCTGACGGGCGCCGGCCTGGGACGACGCCTCGATGACGGCGCGGCGCTCGACGCCCGTGATGCCCGAGGGCACACAGACGACGACCCGCGGACGAGCCAGATACCGCCGCTTGTGGATCTTCAGGATGAAGTAGCGGAGCATCCGCTCGGTGATCTCGAAGTCGGCGATCACGCCGTCCTTCAGCGGACGTACGGCAACGATGTTGCCGGGCGTGCGCCCGATCATCTTCTTCGCTTCGGCGCCGACCGCGAGGATGCCACCGGTGTTGGTGTTGATCGCGACGACGGACGGCTCGTTGAGTACGATCCCGCGACCCCTGACGTACACCAGCGTGTTGGCGGTCCCGAGGTCGACAGCCATGTCACGGCCGATGAACGACATTGAGTTCCCCATCAGGATTCTTCTGGCCTTCCGAGCTGCTTCTGAGGGCTTTTCAGGTCGGCGAGGTGGGTGCGGTGACGTGAAGGCTTCCATCGTAGACGCGCCTTCGCGAACACCGCGTGAGGGTCTCCGCCATTGTCAGCAGATGATGTGCGGGTCCGCTTCTGGAGACGGGCGTTCGGGGACACCCGTTCCCCCGATCGGTCACGCATATGCCAAGGAGTCCGAGGGCTTTGCCCCCAGACTCCCTTTTCGGCCGCTCGGAGCGTTACGCGCGGCCGGGGAAGAAGATCTTCACCTCACGTTCGGCGGACTCCTCGGAGTCGGAGGCGTGGATCAGGTTCTCGCGGACGATCACACCGTAGTCGCCGCGGATGGAGCCCGGTGCCGCGGCGATCGGGTCGGTCGGACCGGCGAGCGCGCGGACACCCTCGATGACCCGCTCACCCTCGACGATCAGCGCCACGACCGGACCGGAGGACATGAACTCCACCAGCGGCTCGTAGAACGGCTTGCCCTTGTGCTCGCCGTAGTGCTGCTCCAGGGTCTCCTGGTCCAGGGTGCGCAGCTCCAGCGCGGTGATCTGCCAGCCGGCCTTGCGCTCGATACGGCTGATGATCTCGCCGGTCAGGCCACGAGCGACTGCGTCGGGCTTGAGCAGGACGAGGGTGCGCTGGCTCACGTGAGCTCCTTAAACACAAGTGTGTGCGGGGTGATGAGGTTACCGGGCGTGTCCGGGCCTCTGTTACGCAGTGTCAGGTTGCGCGGCCTCGTCCTCGACGGCCGCGCGGGCTCCGGAGCCTCGCAGGCCCCGGAGCGGCCTCACACGCCGGACGGGCTGTTCTCGGCGGCCTGCGCCGCGAAGCGGGCCTTCGCCTCGTCGATCTTCCGGCCGTAGTGCACGGACGCCCACCACAGGGCCGCGAAGACCGCGCCGAGGAAGAACATCGTCGGGACGACGACGCCGGAGGCGATCAGGGCGATCTGCAGGGCCCAGCCGAGCACGACGCCGCCGGGGCGGGTCACCATGCCGCACAGCACCAGGCACAGGAACATGACGATGCCGCTGACCGTCCACACCGTCGCCGTGGACAGGCCGGGGTCCTTCATGGCGACCAGAGCGGCGAATCCGATGACGAAGAACTCGCCGATCAGGGTCGAAGCGCAGAGCGTACGCACGGTTGTCAGCCCCTCCCCAGGAGCAGTCGGGCCTCGCCGACGGTGATGACGGAACCGGTGATCAGCACGCCGCCGCCCGCGAACTCGCCCTCCTCCTCGGCCAGCGTGATCGCGGCCTCCAGGGCGTCCGGCAGCCGCGGCTCCACCTGGACGCGCTCCTCGCCGAACACCTCGACGGCGATCCCGGCGAGTTCGTCGGCGTCCATGGCCCGGTGGCTGGAGTTCTGGGTGACCACGACCTCGGCGAAGATCGGCTCGAAGGCCTCGAGGAGCCCCCGCACGTTCTTGTCCCCGCTGGCCCCGACCACGCCGATCAGCCGGCTGAAGTCGAAGGCCTCGCTGACCGCCTCGGCGGTGGCGCGGGCGCCGGCCGGGTTGTGGGCGGCGTCGAGCACGACGGTCGGGGACCGCCGTACGACTTCGAGGCGCCCGGGCGCGGAGACGGCCGCGAACGCCTTGCGGACGGTGTCGAGGTCGAGCGGCTCGGGCCGCTGGGAGCCGACGCCGAAGAAGGCCTCGACGGCGGCGAGGGCGACGGCCGCGTTGTGGGCCTGGTACGGGCCGTGCAGGGGCAGGTACACCTCGTCGTACTCCCCGCCCACCCCGCGCAGGGTGAGCAGCTGCCCGCCGACGGCGACCTGCCGGGAGACGACCCCGAACTCCAGCCCCTCGCGGGCGACGGTGGCGTCGACCTCGACGGCCTTCTTCAGCATCACCTGGGCCGCGTCGACCGGCTGCTGGGCCAGGATCACGGTCGCGTCCTGCTTGACGATGCCGGCCTTCTCGGTGGCGATCGCGGCGGTCGTCTCCCCGAGCCGGTCGGTGTGGTCGAGGTCGATGGGGGTGACGACGGCGACGTCCCCGTCGATGACGTTGGTGGCGTCCCAGCTGCCGCCCATCCCGACCTCGACGACCGCGACGTCGACGGGCGCGTCCGCGAAGGCGGCGTACGCCATCGCCGTCAGCACCTCGAAGAAGGACAGCCGGAACTCCTGCTGCGAGTCGACCATCTCGATGTACGGCTTGATGTCGTGGTACGTCTCGATGAACCGCTCGGCGGAGACGGGCGCCCCGTCCAGGCTGATCCGCTCGGTGATCGACTGGACGTGGGGGCTCGTGTACCGGCCGGTCCGCAGCTCGAAGGCGCCCAGCAGGGCCTCGATCATGCGGGCGGTGGAGGTCTTGCCGTTGGTGCCGGTGATGTGGATCGAGGGGTACGACCGCTGCGGCTCGCCCAGCACGTCCATCAGCGCGGCGATCCGGCTGACGGAGGGCTCCAGCTTGGTCTCGCCCCAGCGGGTGGCCAGCTCCGCCTCGACCTCGCGCAGGGCCTTGTCGACCTCCGGGTCCGCCGGGCGCGCGGGCACGTCGGCCTGCGGCGGGCCGCCCTGGGTGCGCAGGGTACGGCTGCCGGCCTCGATGACCGCGAGATCGGGATCCCGGTCGGTCTCGGCCGCGATGATCTCGTCGAAGGAGCTGTCGTCGTGCGGGGGCTGGTCACTCACGGGGCCAGTCTACGGAGGCCCGCCCCTGTCGTGCGCCCACGGGGCTTTCGCCCCCGCCGCCCCTTCCCGCCCCTTCCCGCCCCTTCCCGGGGGCCAGCCCCCGGACCCCCCGCTCCTCAAATGCCGGAGGGGCTGATTTCAGCCCCTCCGGCATTTTGAGGACGAGGTCCGTTCAGAGCCGACGCGGGGGTCCGGGGGCGTCGGCCTCCAGCGAAAAACCTACGCCTCCGGCAACCGCTCCAGCTGCGCGGCGATCCGCGTGATGTCCTCCTCCGCCTTGGCGAGCCGTGTGCGGATCTTCTCGACCACGTGGTCCGGAGCCTTGCCCAGGAACGCCTCGTTGCCGAGCTTCGCGTTCGCCTGGGCCTTCTCCTTCTCCGCGGCGGCCAGATCCTTCGCCAGCCGCTTGCGCTCCGCCGCCACGTCGATCGTGCCGGAGAGGTCGAGGGCCACCTCGGCGCCGGCGACGGGCAGGGTCGCCGTCGCCGTGAAGGCGTCGCCCTCCGGCTGGAGGCGCAGAAGTTGGCGGATGGCGGCCTCGTGGGGCGCCAGCGCCGTACCGTCCAGCGACAGGCGGGCCGGGACGCGCTGGCCCGGCTGCAGGCCCTGGTCGGCACGGAAGCGGCGGACCTCCGTGATGACCTGCTGGAGGGTGACGATCTCGCGCTCGGCGTCGGCGTCGCGGAAGCCGCTGTCGGCCGGCCACTCGGCGATGACGAGCGACTCGCCGCCGGTGAGGGTGGTCCACAGCGTCTCCGTGACGAACGGGACCACCGGGTGCAGCAGCTTCAGCGTGACGTCCAGGACCTCGCCCAGGACCCGCTTGCTGACCTCGGCCGCCGTGCCGCCCGCCTGGAACGTCGTCTTCGACAGCTCGACGTACCAGTCGAAGACCTCGTCCCACGCGAAGTGGAACAGCGCGTCGGAGAGCTTCGCGAACTGGTAGTCCTCGTAGAACGCGTCGACCTCCGCGACAACGGAGTTGAGGCGGGAGAGGATCCAGCGGTCCGTGGCCGACATGGCCGACGGCTCCGGCAGCGGGCCGTCCACCGTCGCGCCGTTCATCAGCGCGAAGCGCGTCGCGTTCCAGATCTTGTTGGCGAAGTTGCGGGAGCCCTGGACCCAGTCCTCGCCGATCGGGACGTCGGTGCCGGGGTTGGCGCCGCGGGCGAGGGTGAAGCGGAGGGCGTCGCTGCCGTACTTGTCCATCCAGTCCAGCGGGTTGACGACGTTCCCGAAGGACTTCGACATCTTCTTGCCGTTCTGGTCACGGACCATGCCGTGCAGGGCGATGGTGTGGAACGGCGGGGTGCCGTCCATCGCGTAGAGGCCGAACATCATCATCCGGGCGACCCAGAAGAAGAGGATGTCGTAGCCGGTGAGCAGGACGGAGTTCGGGTAGAACTTCGCGAGCGACTCGGTCTGTTCGGGCCAGCCGAGCGTGGAGAACGGCCACAGGCCGGAGGAGAACCAGGTGTCGAGGACGTCGGTGTCCTGCCGCCAGCCCTCCGCCTCGGTCCCGGGCGGCTGCTCGTCGGGGCCGACGCAGACGACCTCACCGTCCGGGCCGTACCAGACCGGGATCCGGTGGCCCCACCACAACTGCCGTGAGATGCACCAGTCGTGGAGGTTGTCGACCCAGTCGAAGTACCGCTTCTCCATCTCCTGCGGATGGATCTTGACCCTGCCGTCACGGACCGCGTCACCGGCCGCCTTCGCCAGCGGAGCGACCTTGACCCACCACTGCAGGGACAGCCGGGGTTCGATCGTGGTCTTGCAGCGCGAGCAGTGGCCGACCGAGTGGACGTACGGCCGCTTCTCGGCGACGATCCGGCCCTCGGCGCGCAGCGCGGCGACGATCGCGGAGCGGGCCTCCAGCCGGTCCTGGCCCTGGAAGGGGCCGTGGGCGGTGATGACGGCGTGCTCGTCCATGATCGTGATGGCGGGCAGGTCGTGGCGTCGGCCGATCTCGAAGTCGTTCGGGTCGTGGGCCGGGGTGACCTTGACGGCGCCCGTGCCGAACTCGGGGTCGACGTGCTCGTCGGCGACGACCGGGATGGAACGGTCGGTCAGCGGCAGCTTGATGAGCTTGCCGACGAGGTGCTTGTACCGCTCGTCGTCGGGGTGGACGGCGACGGCCGTGTCACCGAGCATCGTCTCGGCACGGGTCGTGGCGACGACGATGGTCTCGTCGCCCTCGCCGTACTTCATGGAGACGAGCTCGCCGTCGTCGTCCTGGTACTCCACCTCGATGTCCGAGATGGCCGTCAGACAGCGCGGACACCAGTTGATGATGCGCTCGGCGCGGTAGATCAGCTCTTCGTCGTAGAGCCGCTTGAAGATGGTCTGGACGGCCTGGGACAGCCCCTCGTCCATGGTGAACCGCTCACGCGACCAGGCGACACCGTCGCCGAGGCGGCGCATCTGCCCGCTGATCTGCCCACCGGACTCGGCCTTCCACTGCCAGACCCGTTCGACGAAGGCCTCCCGGCCGAGGTCGTGCCGCGACTTGCCCTCCTTGCCGAGCTCGCGCTCGACGACGTTCTGGGTCGCGATCCCCGCGTGGTCCATGCCGGGCTGCCACAGCGTCTCGTACCCCTGCATCCGCTTGCGGCGGGTGAGGGCGTCGATGAGCGTGTGCTCGAAGGCGTGCCCGAGGTGGAGCGAGCCGGTGACGTTCGGCGGCGGGATGACGATGGTGTACGGAGGCTTGTCGCTCTTCGCGTCGGCCTCGAAGTAACCCCGCTCCACCCAGCGCTCGTACAGCGGCCCCTCTACGTCGGCCGGCGCGTACTGGGTCGGCAGTTCGGTGGGGGGCGCTGATGGCTGCTGCTGAGCGTTCTCGGTCACGGGCTCAGTTTAGGGGTGTCGCACGGCAGTCCCGAAACGCGTTTGTTCTGTGACGGTGAGGTCCCCGACGCCATCCCGGTGCGTTGTCATCCTTCGCGCGCTTCTTTGTCATCCTTCGCGCGCTTCTTTCGCTTCCCGGTATGGGAAAGGGCCCCGGCCAGTCGACCGGGGCCCTTCCTGTTCGTCCTGTCGGCGGCGGCTACGCCGTCTTCTGCTCGCCCGGTCCCCGGCCCCGCGAATCCCGCGGGATCAGGGTCGGGTTGACGTTGGAGAGGACCACGTCGGCGGTGATGACCACGCGGGCCACGTCCTTGCGGGACGGGACCTCGTACATGACGCCCTGGAGAACCTCTTCCATGATGGCGCGCAGGCCGCGGGCGCCGGTCTGGCGGAGGATCGCCTGGTCGGCGATGGCTTCCAGGGCCTCGCGCTCGAAGTCGAGCTCCACGCCGTCGAGTTCGAAGAGCCGCTCGTACTGCTTCACCAGCGCGTTGCGCGGCTCGACCAGGATCTGGAGGAGCGCCTCGCGGTCGAGGTTGTGGACCGAGGTGATGACGGGGAGGCGGCCGATGAACTCGGGGATCATGCCGAACTTGACCAGGTCCTCGGGCATGACGTCCTCGAACTGGTCCTTGGCCTCCAGCTCCCGCTTGGAGCGGATCGTCGCACCGAAGCCGATGCCCTTCGCGCCGGCCCGGGACTCGATGATCTTCTCCAGGCCCGAGAAGGCGCCGCCCACGATGAACAGCACGTTCGTCGTGTCGATCTGGATGAACTCCTGATGGGGGTGCTTGCGGCCGCCCTGCGGCGGGACCGAGGCCGTGGTCCCCTCAAGGATCTTCAGCAGGGCCTGCTGGACGCCCTCGCCGGACACGTCACGCGTGATGGAAGGGTTCTCACTCTTCCTCGCGACCTTGTCGATCTCGTCGATGTAGATGATCCCGGTCTCGGCCTTCTTGACGTCGTAGTCGGCCGCCTGGATCAGCTTGAGCAGGATGTTCTCGACGTCCTCGCCGACATAGCCGGCCTCCGTCAGCGCCGTCGCGTCGGCGATGGCGAACGGGACGTTGAGCATCCGCGCCAGGGTCTGCGCGAGGAGGGTCTTGCCGGAGCCCGTGGGACCGAGCAGGAGGATGTTGGACTTCGCCAACTCGATGGCGTCCTCGCGCCCTTGGGCGCCGCCGTTCTCACCGGCCTGAACCCGTTTGTAGTGGTTGTACACCGCGACCGAGAGGGCCTTCTTGGCCTGCTCCTGGCCGACCACGTAGCCCTCGAGGAACTCGTAGATCTCGCGGGGCTTCGGGAGTTCCTCCCAGCGCACCTCGCTCGTCTCCGCGAGTTCTTCCTCGATGATCTCGTTGCAGAGATCGATGCACTCGTCGCAGATGTACACACCGGGCCCTGCGATGAGCTTCTTGACCTGCTTCTGGCTCTTGCCGCAGAACGAGCACTTGAGCAGATCGCCGCCGTCACCGATGCGTGCCACGGTGTGCTTCCCCTTCGCCTGGGAGACGCCTAGGTCCAGCGGCTCCTGGTGCTGCCTTATGTCCGACGGTACCTTGCCGAGCCCCCCGTTCGGGCCCCCCTTGGCGCGGTTCACTTTGACGTGCAGCGTGTCAACCGTGCCAGGGGGCGGCAGACGATACTCCCCCGGCCCTCGAAAGTGCTCGGGCCGGGGGATCCCCGCCCGCGTCAGCGCACGGCCGCGTTGTTCATCTTCCGGGTGGAGATGATCTGGTCGATCAGACCGTACGCCAGGGCGTCCTCAGCCGTGAGGATCTTGTCGCGCTCGATGTCCTCGCGGATCTTCTCGATCGGCGTGGTGGAGTGCTTGGCCAGCAGGTCTTCCAGCTGGGCACGCATCCGGAGGATCTCGTTGGCGGCGATCTCCAGGTCGGAGACCTGGCCCCGGCCCGTCTCGCTGTAGGGCTGGTGGATCAGCACGCGGGCGTTGGGCAGCGCCATGCGCTTGCCGGGCGTGCCGGCGGCCAGCAGGATGGCGGCGGCGGAGGCCGCCTGGCCCATGCAGACCGTCTGGACGTCGGGCTTCACGAACTGCATGGTGTCGTAGATCGCAGTCAGCGCCGTGAAGGAACCGCCGGGGCTGTTGATGTAGACCGAGATGTCCCGGTCGGGGTCCATCGACTCCAGGCACAGCAGCTGCGCCATGACGTCGTTGGCGGAGGCGTCGTCGATCTGCACGCCGAGGAAGATCACGCGCTCCTCGAAGAGCTTCGCGTACGGGTCGTACTCGCGGATGCCCTGCGAGGTGCGCTCGACGAAGCGGGGGATCACGTAGCGGGACTCGGCGACGGGCACCGTGCTCTCGGCGCGTGCGCGGTCGTACAGGCCGCTGCCGGGGAAGTCGTTCACTGTCTGTCTCCTAAGGGCTGAGGCGGTCGGCTGGGGGCTGTGCGGGGGGTGTTCCGGTCCCCGCATGGGGCTCAGGCCCCGGTGCCGCCGCCGCCCGGCATACCGGCGGCCGTGGCGATGACCTCGTCGATGAGGCCGTACTCCTTGGCCTCGTGGGCGTCGAACCAGCGGTCGCGGTCCGAGTCACGGGTGATCTGCTCGATCGTCTGGCCCGTGTGCTGGGAGGTGAGCTCCGCCATGCGCTTCTTGGTGTGCAGCAGCCGCTCGGCGTGGATCTTGATGTCGGAGGCCGAACCGGCCAGGCCCGCGGAGGGCTGGTGGATCAGGATCTCGGCGTTCGGGAGCGCGAAGCGCTTGCCGGGCGTACCCGCGCTGAGCAGGAACTGGCCCATCGAGGCGGCGAGGCCCATGGCGATGGTCACCACGTCGTTCTTGATGTACTGCATGGTGTCGTAGATCGCCATGCCGGCCGTGATCGAGCCGCCGGGGCTGTTGATGTACAGGAAGATGTCCTTGTCCGGATCGGCGGCAAGGAGCAGCAGCTGTGCGGTGATCTTGTTGGCGATGTCGTCGTCGACCGCCTGGCCGAGGAAGATGATCCGCTCGCCGAGCAGCCGGTTGTAGACCTGGTCACCGAGGCCACCACCGATGGAGGGGTCGCCGGCGGCGGAGGGCATCAGATTCGTCACGTATCCACCTGCTCGTCTTACGACGGCGTCCGGGCCGTCTTACGTTTCCCTGCGGGGCTGGAGCCGTTTCGGAGACTCCCCTGCCCTCGTATTCATGGACCCTAACGCGCGGGTCCCTTCGGAGAATCCCGGGAAGGGGGGTGTTCGCCGGGGGCGTAGAGCCTGCGACAGGTGGGCCGCGTGCCACTCAGAGCAGTGGTACAGGGGCGGGGCCGCTACGGGTCCGCCGGGGCCGCACACCCGCGGTGGTGCCGGGGCGAGGACCGCCGTGGCCACTCAGCGCGGTGGTACAGGGGCGGGGGCCGCCGTGGGTCCGCCCTGGATCCGCCGGGGCCACGACGGAGGTCTCCCCGCTCGAGCGGGGCCGGGAGTGGCGGAGGAGTCGCGCATCGGTACGGCCCCGCGCCCAGGGGGCAAGACAACGGGCCCTGGGGTGCGATGTCCCCAGAGCCCGTCCTGTGTCCGTCAGAGGTGCCGTGGGCTCAGCCCTCGGTCTTCTCCTCGGTCTTCTCCTCGGCAGGGGTGTCCTCGGTGGCGTCGGCGGCGGCCTCGGGGGCCTCCGTCTCCTCCTCCTCGTCGTCCTCCAGGTCGATGATCTCGCCGTTGGTGTCCTTGACCGTGGCCTTCTCGACCACGACGGCCAGGGCCTTGCCGCGGGCGACCTCGCCGACCAGCATCGGGACCTGGCCGCCCTCGACGACCGCCTGGGCGAACTGGTCGGGGGACATGCCGGAGGAGGCCGCGCGCCGCATGAGGTGCTCGGTGAGCTCCTCCTGGCTGACGTTGAGCTTCTCCTGCTTGACGAGCTCGTCGAGGACGAACTGGGTCTTGATGCCCTTGACCGCGGCTTCCTTGGTCTCGGTGTCGAACTCCTCGGCCGTCTTGCCCTGGATCTCGAGGTACTTCTCGAGGTCGAGGCCCATCTGACCGAGCTGGTGGTGCTCCAGGTTGTGCTTGCGGGTGTTGATCTCGTCCTCGAGGAGCTTCTCCGGGACGGGCACCTCGACGAGCTCCAGCAGCTTCTCCAGGACGCGCTCCTGGGCCTGCGTGGCCTGGTCGTACTGCTTCATGTTCTCCAGGCGCTTGCGGCTGTCGGCCCGGAGTTCCTCGAGGGTGTCGAACTCGGAGGCGAGCTGCGCGAACTCGTCGTCCAGCTCGGGCAGTTCGCGGGCGGCGACCTGGGTGACCTTGACGGTGACCTCGGCCTCCTTGCCGGCCGCCGAGCCGCCCTTGAGCTCGGAGGCGAAGGTGGCCTCGCCACCGGCCTCCAGGCCCTTCACGGCGTCGTCGATGCCGTCCAGCAGCTCGCCCGAGCCGATGGTGTAGGAGACGCCGCTGGCGACACCGTCCTCCAGCACCTCGCCGTCGACCTTGGCCTCCAGGTCGATGGTGACGACATCGCCGTCCTCGGCGGCACGCTCGACCGGGGAAGTCGACGCGAAGCGCTCACGCAGCTCGGTCACGGCCTTGTCGACGTCCTCGTCGCTGACCTCGACCGCGTCGACCTCGACCTCGATGCCGGAGTAGTCCGGGATCTCGAGGGCCGGGCGGACGTCGACCTCGGCGGTGAAGTTCAGCGTCTCGCCGTCCTTCAGCTCGGTGATGTCGACCTCGGGCTGGCCCAGGACGTTGAGGTCGGCCTCGTTGACCGCGTCGGTGTAGAACTTCGGAAGCGCGTCGTTGACGGCCTCTTCCAGTACGGCGCCACGACCGAACCGCTGGTCGATGACCCGGGCGGGGATCTTGCCCTTGCGGAAGCCCTTCACCGTGACCTGCTGGTTGATCTTCTTGTACGCCGCGTCGAGGCTGTCCTTGAGCTCCTCGAAGGGCACCTCGACAGTGAGCCGAACCCGAGTCGGGTTCAGGGTCTCCACGGCGCTCTTCACGGTTCGGTCTCCTTGTGGCTGACTGCTTGGGTTCTGCCGGAGCCAGAACGGCTCCGGCGGATTCGCCGCCCGGAGGACTTCGTAAGGAGAGACACACGGGCGTGCAGCTTGCATAGTAACGGCAGCGGCGACACGGCCCCAAAGGCGATCACGGAACGCGATCACCCGAGGTGACCGCGTACGTGACCGGTGACGGCCGGGGACGGCCGGTCCATGGTCGGGGTGGCGGGATTTGAACCCACGGCCTTCCGCTCCCAAAGCGGACGCGCTACCAAGCTGCGCCACACCCCGTGCTGGTGCGACACGTAGGGTACATGCCCGCAGGCGGCGCGGGCCCCCGCATTAACGGGGTGTGCGATGAGGCGGGGCGACCCGCTACGATGCCTCCTGTGCCGCGATCACCGATCTGCGGTGCGCCTCGCGGGCGTAGCTCAATGGTAGAGCCCTAGTCTTCCAAACTAGCTACGCGGGTTCGATTCCCGTCGCCCGCTCCATACGGCTCAGGGCCAGGTCAGAGGAACATTCCTCCGCCTGGCCCTGATGCATTTCCGATCTTCGTTTCGGCCTACGTGCCCGCTGCGTGCCCGTTCGACTTCGAATCATTCTTCCGAGCCTGCTCGACGACGGCGCTCACAGCCTGACCGATCAGCCGCTCTCGCTCGGCCGTGGCGTGCTGGTAGATCAGCGCAGCACGGGCCGTGCTGTGGCCCATCCTGGTCATCAGCTCACGTGTGCTCGCACCGGTCGCAGCAGCGAGGGTGTTCCCCGTGTGCCGGAGATCATGAAAGTGAAGGCCCTTGATGCCAGCTTGATCACACGCCTTGCGCCACAGCTTGTTGAAGTGGTTCCGGCGCGGAGTCGCCCCCTTGGCCCCGACGAAGACCCGGCCGTCAGGCCCCGGCTCGGCGAATACCGCAAGATGCGTAGCCAGATCGGTAACGATCACGGCAGGTATCGCCACGGTGCGCTTTCCGGCAGCGCTCTTCGGTTCCTTCAGCAGTCTTTTGCCGCTGTGGAGTTCGGCCACGTTCCGGCGGACGCGGAGTGTTCCCGTGTCCAGGTCGAGATCACGACGACACAGACCGATCAGCTCGCCCCAGCGAAGCCCCGTGAAGGCCGCCAGGAGGATGAGAACGCGATACCGGGGCTGAATCACCCCCGCGATGTCGTACACCTCCTGAACCGTCGCCGTGGGTCGCTCCGGCGTGGGTGCGACGCTCGCGCCCTTGACCCGGCAGGGGTTGCGCCGAATGAGTTGGTCGTCCACGGCAGTCATGAGTACGGCGCGGAGGAGCGCGTACGACTTGGCCACCGAGGAGGCGCCGGCACCTGCGTCCAAACGAGCTACCCGCCAAGCCCGCACCATGGCCGGAGTGATGTCGGCCAACGCAACCTTGTCGAAGGTCGGCGCAAGGTGGTTCCGCAGGAGCGACCGGTACAGGTCAGCAGTCGAAGCGCTGATGCCCCGCTCAACGATCCAGGTAGCCGCGTACGATCCGAAAGGAACTCTGGCGGCATCCGGGTCTGTCCAGTCCCCCGCTCGCAGCTCGGCTTGGCGCTCGGCCAGCCAGTCATCGGCTTCCCGCTTCGTACGGAAGGTGTGGGGCGCCGGGCGGTCAGTGCCATCAGGTGCCAGGTAGCGAGCCTGATAGCGCCCAGAGGGCAGCTTGCGCACACGGCCGAACGACCGCTTCCTACCCGCCATCAGGCCACGCTCCTCAGCCGCCGTGCGGAAGGCGCAACGGTGTTGGCGTCGATGAACTCCCGTATGGCGCTCTCGGGGATGCGGACGTGTCGACCGACCTTCACATAGGTGATGCGACGCTCCTCGATCAGGCGCCGAGGAAAGCGCACGGTCGTGCCGAGGATCTCGGCAACCTGATCAACGCTGAGGTACCGCTCATTCATGGTCTTGCTCTCCTTCCAGGCGCAGGTCTGCAAGTGCTTCGCGGGTGGTTTCGCGGTTGAGCTGGAGGTCGCGGGCGATGGTGGCGGCGAGGGCGGATTCTCCGGGGGTGTGGCCGTGTCCGGCGTATTGCCAGTCGGCGAGGACGAGGACGGTGTCCGGCTCGCGGTCCTCGAGGCCGAGGGCTTCGCGTTCCTGGGCGGCGCGGAAGTCGGCGCGGGCCTGGCGGAGGGCGCCGAGGGTGGTCGAGT
The DNA here is from genome assembly GCF_044459385.1 of Streptomyces sp. NPDC050287. NCBI lineage: Bacteria > Bacillati > Actinomycetota > Actinomycetes > Kitasatosporales > Streptomycetaceae > Streptomyces > Streptomyces sp. NPDC050287. The sequence continues at coordinate 217,680 of NZ_JBITIY010000006.1, forward strand.
AGCGGCGGGACTTGGAGCTGAAGTGGCCACGGAAGCCGAGCATGTGAGCCCAGGCCCACAGGCGCCGGTCGGGGTAGAGCGGATCGAGGACCTTGCACGCTTCGATGAGGCGGCGGGTGTGGTCGGGCACGCCGTGGCGGTCGAGTTCGGAGAGTTCGCCGATGCGGCGGTCGAGGGTGCCGGTGTTCTCGGCGGCCTTGGTGGCGTACTTGGCGACGTAGGAGGCGACGGCCTGCTCGGTGATGTCGGAGCCGTCACCGAAGGCCTTCACTGGCCGGACGTCGAGCTGCGTGCCCCAGCGGAAGGTGCGGGCGGGCTGGTCTGAAACGGCCGGCACGGAGACCGAGGTGTACGAGTGCGCGGCGGCGGCGCGGATCGAGTCGGCGAGCAGGTCGCCCGTTGCCCAGGCCGGAGGAGCCGTCTCGGGTCCTTCCGGGCCGTCGATGCGGATCACGGCGTGGAAGTGCAGGGCGCCGCGCTTTTGGAACTCGGCGACCTTGCCGTAGGAAAGCCGTGCTGCCTCCTTCAGCTCCCGTTGCGTGAGTCCGGCGCGGGCGGCGATCTCGCGGCGGAGCCGGTTGGTGAAGCGCTGCCAGAGCTGTCCGGCGTGGTTGTTGAAGAGGACGGCGCCCGCGTAGTCGTAGGTGATCGGATCGAGGGCGGTGCCGAGGGCGGGGTCGTCGGCGGGGTGGCGGGTGCCGCAGCGGCAGACGCCATGGTCGGGGCGGTTGTGGACCGGGCCGAAGGAGGGGGCGGTGAGGGTGGCGAAGACGCGGGGGTGATCGCGGACGGTGGCGGGGACGTCGCGGCGGTCGTCTCCGGCCAGGCCCGCGCGGATGAGGTGGTAAGTGTCACCCGCGTAGGTGAAGGCGCAGGAGGGGCAGCGGGAGGCGCGGCGGTTGCCGCAGGCGAGGCGGAGGCGTCCGCCAGGTTCGTTCTCGGTGGAGTAGTGGTGCAGGGTCTCGCCGGTGGTCTTGTCCTTGGTGAGGGTCCAGCCGGTCAGGTGGATGGGGTCGGCGCAGCCTCCCGTGCGGCGGATCTGGTCTGCCCAGCGGTCGTAGTCGGACGCCGAAGCCACCCTCAGCAGGTCGCCGAGGGTGGTCGGGTCGAGCAGTTGCTCAGGCACGGGCGCCCTCCCGCGTGCGGTGGGTGGGGGCGGTGCCGGTGCCCTGGCAGGCCGGGCAGTGCGCGGTGATGGTGCGCAGGTGGCCGCGGTGGTCGCGGCCGCCGAGGGTGACGGCGACGGAGGGGAAGCCGTCGCAGGCCGGGCAGATCCTCGCCGGGCGCGGGGTGGGGTGGGCCATGATGGTGGTTCCTTTCGATTGCGGTTGGAAGGAACGGCCCCGGGTGGCGGCGTGCTTGGCGGCTTGTGCGCCACCCGGTGGCCGGTCAGAGAGCAGTGCGGGAGCCCCGGCGGCCACGGCCTTTCGCGGCGTACATGGCGGCGTCGGCGGCGGCGAGCGCGTCGGTGAGGGTGGGCACCGGAAGGTCGGCGATGGGGCAGGCGCCGACCGAGGCGGCCAGCGGCAGCGGGATGCCGTCGTAGTGCACCGGCTGGTGGAGTGCGGTGGTGAGCGCGTCGAGGTCGGCGGCGGCAAGGTCCCGGATCACGGCGACGAATTCGTCTCCGCCCAGGCGACCGGGGATGCCGTTGCGTCCGCACCAGGCGCGCAGCCGGGCGGCGGTCTCGATGAGGGCGGCGTCTCCGGCGGCGTGGCCGTGGGTGTCGTTCAGGGTCTTGAAGTGGTCGAGGTCGACCAGGAGGACGGCCGCGTCCGGGTGCCGGCGGATGAGGGTTTCGGCGCGGGCGGTCCATCCGGCTCGGGTGTGCAGGCCGGTGAGCGGGTCGCGGCGGGCGGAGGCGAGGCGGCGGGCGAGGATGCCGCCGTGCACGGCCCAGCCGAGTAACGGCACGATGCTCACGGTGGTGTTCAGGTCCACGGCGTTCTCCTTGGCGATGGCGGTTGGCTGCCGGAACGCGGTCCCAGAGGCGGCGGCGTGCTTGGCGGCTTGTGCGTCGCCCCCAGGACCGTTCAGCGGCGGTGCTGGGAGGCGGCGAGCGAGCGGATGACCAGGGCGCAGACGGCGACCGAGGCGGCGGTGACGGCGACCGCGAGGAGCATGGAGACCAGGACGGTGCCGACGACCAGGACCACGGCGGTGCCGCCGCCGACGAGGGCGAGGACGGACCCCGGGGTGAGCTGGATCGTCGACCGGGACGAGGGGGCCTGCGCCACCGGGGTGGTCGTGGCGGGGGTGTGCTGGACGACGGAGGTCGGCTCGACGACGGCGGGCTGGGAGACGCGGCCGGTCGGGGTGGGCATGGTGGGGATCTTCGGGCGGAGCATGGCGGATCTCCCTACTTGATGGCGGTGTCGATGACGGGGGCGAGGAGGCTGTCGGCGATGAGGTAGCCGCCGAGGAGGAGCACCAGGACCAGCCAGAGCGGCGGGCGGATCAGCTTGCAGCCGAGGTAGCCGACGGCGGCGAGGGCGAACCAGAGGGGGACGTCCATGGGTGGTGGCCTCCTATCGGGCGGTGCAGCGGTGGGTGCGGGCGGCGAGCTGGGCGGCGGACTGGCTGGAGTAGTCGGCGGACCAGCCGCAGCGGTCGTTGGTGCACACGGCGGCGTGCTTGGTACGGCCGTGGCGGTCGCGGTGGGTGCCGATCTGTACGGGGCCGATCCGCATGACGGAGTGGAAGTGATCGCGGGCAGGCATGACGGTGGTTCTCCCTTCGAGTCAGGTGAGTTGGGCGGCGATGGCGTCGGCCAGCTGGGGCGGGACGCCGAGGCGGGCGCGCAGGGTGTCGGTGTCGATCCGAGTGCCGGTGCGGACGTGGTGGTCGTCGGCGACCTTGCGGGCGTGGTCGACCAGCGCAGCCGGGACCGAAGCAGCGGGAGCAGCCGTGGCAGGCTCCGGCGTCGGGACGGGTTCAGCGGCCGGAAGCGCGGGGGTTTGTTCGGCCTCGGTCACAGGGGCCGGGATGGCTTCCGGCTCAGGTGAAGGGACCGGGTCGGGGCCGGACGGAGTGGCCGGCACTTCGGGTGCCGGGTGGTCGGTGGTGGAGTGGGCGAGGAGGGTGCCGCCCATGAAGGCCAGGGCGGGCCAGGCGGCGACCAGGATCCGCAGCCAGGCCGGGACGTCACCGAGGTTGAGGAATCCGGCGGTGGCGACGTTGGCACCGAGGGAGGCCACCAGCGCGATCACGAACCAGCACCAGGCCAGCCGGGACGGGCCATCGGAGCGCAGCCGCCGCCAGGCCGCGACCAGGAGCAGGTCAACGCTGATGGGGTAGGCCCAGGCTTTCCAGCCGTCTTGTCCGGCAGCGGCGGCGAGGTCGTGGAGGTGGGCGAAGGACAGTGCCCCGGCGATGACGGCCTGGACGAGCACGGCGTCGACTCGGAGGGCGGGGCGGGCCATCACGGCTCCTTCCGGTGATGAGGCATGGCGGGGGTAGGGACCTGGCGCGAGACGGTCACGCCGACCGGTGGGACGGGGTGGGTCAGGCGGTGGCGGGCGCTGTCTTGGACAGCGGCACGCGGGCCGGGGGCAGCGGGGCAACCGCGGGGCGGTAGGCCGCCAGAGCGGGCAGGTCCGGAACGCGGTCGGCGTACTTGTTGCAGATGTTCACGGCCTCGCGCAGCGTGGTGTGCGGGGCGCGGATGCGGGCCCAGCCGCCGGAGGAGTCCCCGGCGATGGCGACGCCGCGCATGTCGGTGGGGATCTGGACGGCGGCCAGGACGGCGTCCGGGGAGATGTCGCCGAAGGCCATGTTGGCGGAGGTCTCGTCGTTGACGCGGTGGGCGGTGCGGCCGGTGAGCTGGGAGCGGAGCATGGTGATGCTCTTGCCGAGTTCGGCGCCGAAGCGCTGCCCGCAGATCTCCAGATAGATGCCGGCGGCGCGGCCGAGCTGGGCCAGGCGCACCAGGGCGGTGATGATGCGGTCCCGCCGCTTCTCCTCGTCTTTGGTGGCGAACAGGGCGAGTTCGGCGACCTCGTCGACCAGGACCACGACCGGGACCGGTCGCAGGTCGGCGGGCAGGTCCCAGATGTCGGCGGCGATCTCCGCATCCGGGGTGCTGATGCTGATGCGCTGCTGGGCGCGGATGAGCTGGTAGACGTCCTCCATGTGCGAGACGAGCGCCTCCAAGAGATCGAGGGCGGTGTCGGGGTTGTCGGCGAGGGCGGAGAAGCGGCGGGCGAGCGGGAAGAGTTCGACGCCCTGCTTGCAGTCGATGCCCACCAGGGCGACGTCCTGGGCGGCGAGTCCGGCCACCAGATTGCGCTGGTAGACGGACTTCCCGGATTCCGTGGCGCCCAGGGTCAGCCCGTGTGGAACGGCCCGGTAGTCGCGGTAGTGGACCGAGCCGTCCTCGCGCAGGGCGACCGGGACCCGCATCGGCCGGGCGTCGGTCCTGGCGGGCATCTGCACCCGCTTGAGGACGTCGTAGCCCGTCATCCGCACTTCGACGACACCCGAGCACAGTTCGCGAGAGGTGACGCCGTACATCCCGAAGGAGTGGCGCAGCCGGTCCGTTGCGGCGGAGACGTCGAAGGCATCCTGTCCGGGGCGCAGGCCCAGTCGCAGGACCAGGCCGGTGCGGGTCGGGCGGATACGCAGGATGCGCGGCGGACGGGACTCGGGTGCCGGACGGTTGGTCATCCGGGCGAGGGTGAGGCGCCATCGGGAGGGCGGGACCGTCAGGCCGCAGGCGTCCATGACCGAGGCGTATCGGACCAGGATCCGCAACGTGGCGAGGGTGACGCCGAAGGTCAGCCAGTACCAGGCGGGGCGCCGCCACCGCAGGATCACTGCGGCAGCGACGACCAGCACCAGAGCGACCATGAACCAGGTCATGGTCAGGCCGCCTTCGGCTTCGAGGCACCGGCGGCCAGCGAGGTCACGGCGACCGCGCGGAAGCTGATGCCGTGGCGCTTCTGGCCGTTGAACTCGTTCTCCCACGGCCGAGCCACCAGACCGGTCAGCGCGACCGGGGTACCCATGGTCAGCTCAGCGGAGATGCCCGGCTCGGGCACGGCCACGGTGACGACCTCAGCATTGCCGTTCATGACGAACAGCACGTCCACCGTCCACAGCGTGTCGCCGCTGTCTCGGTCCACGGCCACCTGACCGGTCTTGCGGTCGGCCACCTTCTTCTGCGGGGGCTGAGCGACCATCACGGTCGCGCCAGTGGTGTCCACGGGGATCTGACGCATCGTCTTGTCCTTAGCTGTAGAGCGTCTGTTGACCGACTCCCGTCGGTGAGACCAGGAGACCGCGAGAGGGGATGGACACATCACGGCCCGTATGGACGTTTGGGGACGTCTGAGTTATCGTCAAAACGTCCCCGAGACGTCCGAGGAAGGGCAAGCCATGGCGAACGAGCGTCTGCGCGCGGCGATTTCAGCGAAGGGCGAGACCATCCAGTCCGTGGCTGAGCACGTCGGGGTCGATCCCAAGAGCGTGGAGCGCTGGATCACGACCAACCGCACGCCTCACCGGGGCCACCGCTGGAAGGCCGCGAGCTTCCTCGGCGTGGATGAGGTCTACCTGTGGCCAACCGTCGAGAAGCAGGCCGAGACGGCAAGCACGTCCGAGCTGATCACGTACTACCCGCACCGGGGCGCGGTGCCGGCCGCGCTGTGGTCATCGCTCATCGAAAGGGCGGCGGACCAGGTGGACATCCTCGTGTACGCGGGACTGTTCCTCTTCGACAACCATCCGGACCTGCCGTACGAGTTGGCCGAGAAAGCCAAGGCGGGGGCCCAGGTACGTGTCCTCCTCGGCGACCCTGACTCGGAGATGGTCCGGAAGCGCGGCGAAGAGGAAGGCATAGGGGACGGCCTGGCGGCACGTGCCCGGATCACCCGGAGCTACCTCGAACCGGCGATGAAGACACCGGGCGTCGACGTCCGGCTGCACGACACGATCCTCTACAACTCGATCTACCGGTTCGACGACGACGTGCTGGTGAACCCGCACGTGCTCGGAGCTCCCGCCGGGCAGAACCCGGTACTGCACTTCCGCTACATCCCAGGCGCCCGCACGTTCCGGCACTACATGCGGAGCTTCGACTACACGTGGGAGCGGGGCCGGACCGCGTAGTCCAACTGTGGGCCCGTCGTGCGAGGCTGGAGGCATGGCCCGCGTCGACTACATCAACGATCCGAACGCCCCGAAGGCGAACAGCATCGTCCCCTCGGTTACCGCCGTTGCGCGCAACGAGGATGGAGAGGTCCTGCTCATCCATAAGACCGACAACAACCTGTGGGCCCTGCCGGGCGGCGGCGTTGACGTCGGCGAATCGGTCGCGGATGCAGCAGTGCGCGAGACCAAGGAAGAAACCGGCTTCGACGTCGAGGTGACAGGCCTGGTCGGCCTCTACACCGACCCCGGCCACGTCATGGCCTACGACGACGGCGAAGTCCGCCAACAGTTCTCGATCTGCTTCACGGCCCGGATCACCGGCGGCGAGTTGCGTACCAGCAGCGAGAGCAAGGAAGTGGCGTTCGTCGACCCGAGCAGGCTGGACGAGCTGAACATCCACCCGTCCATGCGGATGCGCATCGAGCACGGCTTGTCCGATCGGGCAAAGCCCTACATCGGCTGATCAACCATGCGGGCCCGCGTCCGCTCGACCGCCTCCTTGAGGTACGGCCGTGCCTTGCTGATCGCGTTGTGAACCTCGCTGCCCGGCTCGTAGCGCACGAGGATCTCATCGATACGAACATCGAAGTCGAAGGACTCCCCGGCGGGGCCGGTCGTCATGTCCGCGAAAATCAGCGCATCCAGAACCGGAGAGTCTTCCCGGTCGTAGACGGCTAGTTCTGCCGACAGCCCGCGCTGCTCAGCTTCGTACACCGCCCCGGAGTGATGGGCGACCAGCCGCACGAGACGTGCCGGCGCACCGAGTGCTTCCAGATGGCGGGCACCATCGAGTGGGTGGAACCCGGTGTCCCGCAGCTCGGGCGCGTAGCCGATGTCGTGAAGCCACGCGGCGGCGACAAGGAGATCCCGGTCAGTCTCGGACACAGCCGCGGAAGCCTCTTCGGCACGAGCAGCCACGGCCTGAGTGTGCAGCCAGCGGTTCCCAAGCGGAGGAAGCAGGGACTCGGCGAGTTCCGCCGCACCCTGGGGCGTGTCCAATGCAGAAGGCATGGACTGAACGTTAGCCGAGGCCAGCAAGGAGCCGACAGCCCACGATCGAGCGGAGCAAGCTCCGTGTGCGGTAGAACTTTCCCTACTTCATCAAGGCCCGCGCACGGCGCGGGCGCGCGCCGCCTCTGCGGCGCGGCCTGCCTCTGTCTTCGCCCCGGCTGGCCGCGCCCGGCGGCGCGCTACGTGCAAGCGGGCAAGGACGGGACGTCACCCGCGAGCACAGGATGATGCCTCCGGCGGGGGATCGGCCGGCACCGGGATGGAGGGGGCGCCGTTGCCGAGTACAGGCACGTAGGGGCGTGCGAGGAGATGCTTCCATCCCGTCCGCCGTCGACCCAGGCAGAGCCGAGCAGACGCGGCCCATGGCGTCCAGGTCGTTCGTACAGTGGCGCGCTCCACCTGGACGCCATGAACCACGTCCGCTCCACGGTGTGTGGGTCGACGGCGGACGGGATGGAAGCTGAAGGTGAGTGGTGGGCTGAAGAAGACTGCTGGTAACGAGAGTTGTGGGGCCGCACGGCCAACTCAGCTACACTCTCGCGTAATCAGGACACACCTGATTGCCGTGTGGCACGGAATCCTCCAAGACTCCAACGTGCCCACGGCATCCAGCGAAGCGAAAGGATCCTCATGCCCGAGGACCGCCCACGCTCCCCCCAACCCTATGGCGTACGCCATGGAATATGGGTTACGCGGAATAGTACACCCAGGGAAACCAGCGAGCCACCCTCCGGCGGCCACCACACGGCAGCACTGATCACAGCTTTCGCCAGCCTGATCACGGCCCTGACGGGGCTGGCAGCCCTACTGTTGCACCGCGTCTAACTGGAGGAGCACGCGTGCCCTTTGCGTGCCCGTACGGTCGGCAACGAGCAGGGAGCAACGGGGAACCACGGCGCTGACGGCAGGAACCCGCAGCTCACCACTTTGCCAGCTCAGAGCGCATCCGCGTACGCGATCTTCCAAACTAGCTACGCGGGTTCGATTCCCGTCGCCCGCTCCATACGGCTCAGGGCCAGGCCAGAGGATCACTCCTCCGCCTGGCCCTGGTCGTTTCCGGGGCTTGTCCAGTCCGGCGTGCCCCCCGCGTGCAGAAGTCCCTCGGACCGTCCGCACGTGATCATCGGGAGCATAGGTGACGGTGCCGGCGCGGATGCCGGCTCCTCGGTGACCGGGCACGCTTCGGGGGCCACACGTGCCCCTGCGTGCCCCGATCGAAAGGCGACGGGCGGGGCCCCACGGAAACGTCGGCGAGCGTCTCAGATGCGCTGAGGCCGGCGTCTCGCCGGCTCAGGCGGCCTCCGGCGGCTGGCGGAGGTCTTCGGCGTCACGCGCGACCGCTTGTCGTGTGCGGTCGGGCGAGGTCGGTTCGGCGGCGGACGAGAGGGGACACGTCCGGAACCGGGAGGACGCGCCGCGCCTAGAACTGGATCGAGTTGATGGTCTCCGCTATCGAGTTCAGGAACCGTTGGATGTCGTCGGCCATGCCGGTCGAGGCGAGGAAGAAGCCGAAGAGCACGGCCACTACGGCGGGGCCGGCCTTGATGGAGCCACCCCGGATCAGCACCACCATGATGATCCCCAACAGAAGCACCACTGACAGCGAAATGGCCACAACTGATCACACCCTCGGTCGGTCCGCTCTCCCGGCCCGGGGATGCAGCCCCGCGCACCCCCGCCAGAACCATCGTGCCACCAACGCGGCCCGCATATGCGGCACGTGACCCAACGTTGGCCATGACTGCCCCGGATCACCACGCGGCCACGGGCCCGGACGGGCTTCCTCCCCGGCTTTCGCACGGCAATTCGACGGGGCACCGGCACAGAACATTCGGCCCGATCGTTTCCGTGTCCACACACCATGTACGCCGTTTTCGCGGCGAATTCGGGTGGTCGGCCTGAGCAGGCAGAGGTGACCTGTACGGCATGCCGACCATGCACCGTTTAGTACGGATGAATCGCGACAAGTGGGTTGGATATGGTGCGGCTCGGAAGCGCCTGCCCTGTGTCGGTCATCACGCGGGCGGCGGCCCGAACTTCGGGAAAACGCGAGTATGCGAAAACGTTAATCAGGAACGACTTCCCAGGTTTTACGAAAACGCACAGCCGGGGCTAAGGTGCCTCAGATGTTCCACGCCGCCTCGTCCCCCGAAAGCGCAGCGAGGTCCCTGTGACGAATCCGCTGCGACCGCACGGCCAGAACCGGGCGCCGCTCCCCCCGACCCAGCCGTCGGCGGACGGAGTGCCGAGTCCGCGCTCGCCGCAGAACCAGCACAGCGAACAGGCCTCTTCCCGCGCCACGGCCGGCGCCGGCGAGCGGCCCGGCAAACAGCGCGACGCGTTCTTCGACAACGCCAAGTACCTGGCGATCGTTCTCGTCGCCGTGGCCCACTCCTGGGAGCCCGTCAAGGGCGACAGCCGGATCCTGCAGAGCTTCTACACGGTCGTGTACACCTTCCACATGCCGGCGTTCATCATCATCTCCGGCTTCTTCTCGCGCAGCTTCGACCTGCGCGCCGACCGGCTCAAGCGGCTGCTGACCGGTGTGGTCGTGCCGTACGTCGTCTTCGAGACGGCCTACTCCCTCTTCAAGCGCTACGTCGATCACGCGCCCGACCAGGAGATCAGCCTGCTGGATCCCTGGTATCTGACCTGGTTCCTGTGCGCGCTGTTCATCTGGCGGCTGACCACGCCGATCTGGAAGCTGGTGCGCTGGCCCCTGCCGATCGCCCTCGGCATCGCCATGCTGGCGTCCGTCAGCCCGGAGATCGGCGACGACCTCGACCTCCAACGCGTGCTGCAGTTCCTGCCGTTCTTCGTGCTCGGCCTGTACATGAAGCCCGAACACTTCCGGCTGGTGCGCCGCCGCTCGGTACGCGTCCTGTCGGTGCCGGCGTTCGCGACCGCGCTGGTCGTCGGCTGGTGGGCCGTGCCCCGGATGAAGACGGGGTGGTTCTACCACCGGGCCGCCGCGCAGGAGCTGGCCGCGCCCTGGTGGTCCGGGCCGGTCATGGTCCTCGCGCTGTTCGGCTGCTCGCTGCTGCTGACCGCCTGCTTCTTCGCCTGGGTTCCGGGCCGGAAGATGTGGTTCACGGCGCTCGGCGCGGGCACGCTCTACGGCTATCTGCTGCACGGTTTCCTGATCAAGGGCGGGGAGTACGGAGGCTGGTTCGACCACGCCTGGCTGGAGCGTCCGCTCGGCGAGATCTTCCTGAGCGTCCTCGCGGCCGCCGCCGTGACCCTGTTGTGCACCTCGCCGGTGCGCCGGGTCTTCCGGTTCGCGATGGAGCCGACGATGGAGTGGGCCTTCAAGCCGGACTCCGCCGACGTCACACACAGGCGTGAGAAGACCGGGCAGGGCGCACCCGAGCGCGAGAAGGTCAGCGCCTAGTCACCCGGCTCACCGACCAGTTCTCCGACCTGACCGGGAAGCGCACGCCTCGGCGTGTACTTCCCGGTCGGTCGTGTTCCCAGGCCGGTGCGGAGCATGCCGCCCCTCAGCCCTCACCCGCTCACCCCTCGCCCTTCAAATGCCTCATCAGCCGCTCGAAGTCCTGCCACCCCGACAGGTCCGACGGATCCCCCGGCAGGGGGTAGTACAGCGCGGGCCGCGTCCGTGGGCCCAGTTCGCGCGGGGCCTCGGCGAGCGGGGTGCGGCGGGCGCGGTCGCCGGGCATGGTGCGGACCTCTTCGGCGCCCAGGACGAAGGCGTACGGCACACCGGGGCCCTCGAAGTGGGGCGGGACGGAGAGGTCGCGCCGGGCCCTGCGGATCTGGACGAGCATGGACTGCAGGTCGTGCCGGGTGGCGAGGGCCTCCGCGGCGGCCTGGACGGCGTCCGTCGGGACCTGCTCCCCGGGGCCGTACCCGAAGGCCAGTGTCACGTCCTCCTCGACGCCGCCCTTGGTCCGGGTGACGCGGACGGTCGCGAGTCCGGGGCGTTCCGGTGTGCCGACGACGACCAGCCAGGTCGGCGCGGGCGAGCGCTCGTACGCCACGTCGGTCAACTGGCGCAGGGACCAGGGGAGGTTGGCGGGTTCCTCGGTGCCCCAGCCGGACGGGGGCTCGCCGGTGATCTCCCGCCATACGGATTCCACGGCGCCGCCGAGGACGAGGCGGTCGTCGGCGGGGTGGACGGTGCGGAAGGAGATGGCCAGCTGGCGTTCACCGGTGTCGCCCTGTGCGGTGGCGCCCTCCTGGAAGGTGGCGGCGAGCGGGGTGCGCGGGTCCTCGCGGGTCGCGTCCGGGGGCACGACGGTGGCGAAGAAGCCGTTCTTCCACTCCAGAACGGCTCCGGACAGGCCGTCGTAGTAGCCGTCCCGCTCGTCCTGCACGACCCAGCGCGAGGGCCAGCCGGGCAGGCTCGCGCGGACCGCCGGGGAGAGGCGGGTGCCGGCGGGGGTGACGATCTGGAGGCCGAGTTCGGCGTTCGCGGCGGCGCGGAAGGCGTCGGAGAGCCAGGCGGTCATCGCGACCACCGGGCGGTCCTGGATGATGACGGCGACCTTGTCGGTGAGGACGTCGACGGCGGGCTGGGCGGCGGCCGGGACCGGTGCCACGCTCATGCCGTCCGTGTCGACCACGGCCAGCGACCAGGCGACCTCGCGCGGCCAGGCGGTGCCGCCCACCAGGGTGGCGAGCCGGGCGGCGAAGGTGCCGGCGAGCTGCTCGGCCTCCTTCACGCCGGTCGTTGCGCGGGCCTCGGTCCACCAGTACGGCACCTCGGGCGCGCTCGCCCCGAGCAGCCGTTCCGCCTCACCCCTGACCTGCACAAGCAGGGGCGCCTCGACGGAGACCAGCGGGCGGCCCTGCTCGTCGCAGAGCTGCACCACGGCGCCCTCTCCCTCGGTGCCCACGAGTCGGTCCGGGCCGCCGGAGAGGAGACCCGCGATCACGCTCAGGGGGTCGGGCATCTTCTTCGTGAGGGTGATGACGTCCTTCGTCATGGATTCACCTGGTCCCCGTGTAGACGGTCTGGATCAGCCGGCTGGACTGACCCCTGCGCACCAGCACTCCTCGGCCGGGCGGCTGCGCGCTGGCGTACACGCCGGGGAAGAGCTGGCCCTCGCTGCGGTCGCCCGACATCACCAGCGCCGAGGAGCCGGACTCGCGCAGGCCCTGCAGCATCGGCTCGTACAGTCCGCGGGAGGCGCCCGCGACCCGGCGGGTGAGGATGAAGTGCAGGCCGATGTCGACGGCCGAGGGGATGTACGGCACGAAGGGCGCGAGCGGCTGCTGGCCGGCGGTGGTGAGGACGTCGTAGTCGTCGACGAGGATCACGATCCGCGGGCCGGAGAAGCTGCCCGGTTCCAGGTCCTCGGTGTCGGCGCTCTCGTCGGGCAGCCGCTTCTCCAGCTCGCCGGCGATGCCCGCGGCGAGACCGGCGGCGAGCTTGGAGTTGTAGGCGTAGCCGCCCCGGTACTCCTCCGGGATGGCGCCGCGCAGGCCGCGCCGCGGGTCGAAGACACCGAAGACGAGCTCGTCGTCGCCGTAGCGCTCGATCAGGCCCTGGGCGATCGCCTTGATCAGGTTGGTCTTGCCGCACTCGCTGTCGCCCATGATCATCAGGTGCTGGTCGTGCTGGAACAGGTCGAGCAGGACGGGCGCCAGCTGGGTCTGGTCGAGGCCGATCGGGACGCGGCGCGGTTCGGCCGCGGGGCCGGGCAGCAGTTCCGGCTCCAGGACGTGCGGCAGGACCCGCACCGGCTGGGCGACCTCGCCGGTCCAGGTGGCGCGGAGCTGGCGGGCGGTGTGTTCCAGGACCGCGCCGAGGTCGGCGGTGTCGGCGACGCCGTCGACACGCGGCAGGGCGACCTGGGCGAACAGTTTGCCGTCGGTGAGGACGCGGCCCTTCTCCTCCGGGGAGAGGGTCTCGCCGAGCTTGCGGTCGATGCTGGACTCGCTGGGGTCGTTCAGGCGCAGCTCGACGCGGGTGCCGAACTGGGACTGGGTGGCGATGCGCACGTCGTTCCAGCGGAGCATGCCGGCGACGACGTGGATGCCGTAGCCGCCGCCGCGCTTGAGGATGTCGACGACGGCGTCGTCGAGGTTCTCGAAGTCGTCGCGCAGCGCGCCGAAGCCGTCGATGAGCAGCACGATCTCGGTGGAGGCCAGCTCGGGCACCCGGCCGGCGGAGCGGAGCGTACGCAGCTGCTCCAGCGAGTCGATGTTGTGGATGCGGAACAGCTCCTCGCGCTGGTCGAGCATGGCGCGTACGGAGTCGATGGTGCGGGCGGCGCGTTCGCGGTCGGCGCGGCCGGCGACCCCGCCGACGTGCGGGAGCCCGGACAGGGCCTGCAGGCCGCCGCCGACCAGGTCGAGGCCGTAGATGCCGACCTCTTGCGGGGTGTGCGTCAGGGACAGCGAGAGGGCCAGGGAGCGCAGCAGGGTGGTCTTGCCGGACTGCGGGCCGCCGATGATCGCGGCGTGGCCGCCGGAGAGCGTGAGGTCCAGGTACCACTGGCCCTGCCACTGCTTGGTGGGGTCGTCGAGGATGCCCAGCGGCACCTGGAGCGGGCCCCGCCGCTTGGCGAGCTGCATGCCGCGTGCGCCCACCTCCACCGGCCCGGCGACCTTGTCGAGAGGGACGGCGGAGGGCAGTGGCGGCAGCCAGATCTGGCGCACCGAGCGGGCGCCGGCGTTCTCCAACTGGTTGATGAGGACGCCCAGTTCGGTGGGCCCGGTCTCCCTGCGCCGCATCTTCGGCTCGTCGGCGTCCGAACCCTCGTCCTGGCCCATCGTGTTGTACGCCTCGTACTCCAGGGCCATCGGCCCGGTGTCCTCGGCGTCGCGCTGCACGGGGCCGCTGTAGGCGCCGGAGACGTAGCTGGCCTTGAACCGCTCGTAGTGGCTGGTGTCGACCTTGAGGTAGCCGAAGCCGGGCAGCGGGGGCAGGTGGAAGGCGTCCGTGGTGTCCAGGACCGTACGGGACTCGTCGGCGGAGAAGGTGCGCAGGCCGAGCCGGTACGACAGGTAGGTGTCCAGGCCCTTGAGCTTGCCGCCCTCGATGCGCTGGCTGGACAGCAGCAGGTGGACGCCGATGGAGCGGCCGATGCGGCCGATGGACAGGAACAGGTCGATGAAGTCCGGCTTGGCGGTGAGGAGTTCGCCGAACTCGTCGATCACCACGAACAGGTGCGGCAGCGGGTCCAGGTCGGGGCGCTTCTCGGCGCGCAGGGCGGCGTAGTGGCCGATGTCGGCGACGTTGCCCGCGTTCTTCAGCACCTGCTGGCGGCGCTTGACCTCGCCGGCCAGGGAGGCGTGGACGCGTTCGACGAGGCCTGCCTGGTTCTCCAGGTTGGTGATGACACCGGCGACGTGCGGCAGGTCCGCGAAGGGGGCGAAGGTGGCGCCGCCCTTGTAGTCGACGAGGACCAGGGAGAGGTCCTCCGGCGGATGGGTGGCGACCAGGGCGAGGACGAGGGTGCGCAGCAGCTCCGACTTGCCGGAGCCGGTGGCGCCGACGCACAGGCCGTGCGGGCCCATGCCGAGCTCGGAGGACTCCTTCAGGTCGAGCAGCACGGGCTCGTGGGAGTCGCTGATGCCGATGGGCACACGCAGGAAGGCCCGTTCACCGCGCGGCGCCCACATCCGGTTCAGGTCGAGGTCGGCGACGTCGTCGATGCCGAGCAGTTCGGCGAAGTCGACGGGGCCGGTGAGCGGGGCGTCGACCATCGACTCGGCGGACAGCCGCATCGGGGCGAGCATCCGGGCGAGGCCCTCGGCGAAGGGGAAACCGATCTCGTCGACGGTGCCGTGGGCGCTGATCGGCTCCGGCATCCGCAGGTCCTCGATGACGATCTGATCGCCGTCGACGGTGATCCGTACGCCGACACTGCCCGGTTCCTGGATCCGCTGGTCCAGCAGATGCAGCACGGTGATGCTCATGTCCCGCAGCCCGACCGCGTCGTCCGGGCGCGGCAGGTCCACGGCGTCCTGACCGTGCCCGTCGGCGACGACCAGCAGCCGGGAGGTCATGGCGAGGGCGTCCTTGCCGGACAGACCGCGGCGCACCTCGGCCGCGTAGGAGGCGCGGCGGCGCAGCTCGGGGCCGATCTGGCGGGCCAGTTGGGGCAGCGAGGGCGCGATCCGGCGGGCGGCGACGGGGCCGTCGAACTGCTCGCTGTCGAGCAGGTGGGGCAGCCACTTGGCCCACTCCCAGTCGGCGATCCGGTCGCCGGGCGCGGCCAGCGCCATCGCCACGTCGTCGGGCGCGTGGGTGGCGGCGGCCTGGACGAGGAGCGCGCGGGCCACCCGCAGCGTGTCCTCCCGGCTGCCGATGACGCTGATGTTGCCGACCCGGTCGAGCGGGACGGTCAGCGGGAGTTCGGTGCCGTTGCCGAACCGGGACACCAGCGCGGACGCCTCGTTCAGCATGAACTGGTCGGGCGGGGTGAGCACCGAGGAACTCGGCTGGCCCACCTTCAGGTCGCGCACCGGCATCTCACCGGTGCCGACCCGCACCCGCAGGAAGTCGGCGTCCGTCCGGCGCCGCTCCCACAGCCGGGCGGGGTCGCGCACGATGTCGTACAGCGCGTCCGGCGGCGGGTTGAGCACCTGGACGCTCTCGCGCCGCTCCCGTTCCTCCTTGGACAGTTCCTCCCGCATGTCCTCCAGGTAGGCGAGGTAGGCCTCGCGCTGGGTGCGGCGGGTGCGCTGGGCCTTGCCGCGCTGGGAGAAGACCATGACCATCGAGCCGGCGATGGTGACGACGAGGATGATCGCGCCCAGCCCCGCGAACTGGCTGTTGCGCACGACCGTCATCATCACGACGGACGACATCACACCGGCGACGGGCAGCAGCGAGGTCGCTATGGAGCCCGCCTTGCCTTCGGGCAGGTTGGGCGGCGCCTCGATGGTGCGCGGCTCCGGGGAGGCCGGGGGCCGGGTGGTGCGGGCCGGCCGGTGGATCAGTCGGGTGCTCATCGTTGATGCCCTGTCCTCAGTGGTCCTCGAAATCCCTTCGTGCGGGGATGGTTCAGCGGCTCTTCTGCGAGAGCTGGAAGACCTCCGCGGCCAGCCGGGTGGCCGCCTGACGGGTGTCCCGCGCGAGCAGTTCGGTACGGATGACGCCGCCCGCCGCCAGATGCCGGTCGTACGGCAGCACGCGCACGCTCGCCCCGGTCTCCTTCAGCTGCGCCGCGGCCTTGCCGAGGTCGACACCGGTGTGCGGCACGGTCTCGGTGAGGACGACGACGGTCGTGGTCGTGATGTCCCGGGGCAGCCCGCGCATCCACTGCAGGACCGCGTGCGTGCTGGCGATGCCCTCCAGCGTCGCCGGCACGGCGAGGATGCGGCCCTGCGCGGCGGACAGCGCGGTACGGGCGACCTCGGCGGGCATCGTCTCGCAGTCGACGACGGTCACCCCGAAGTAGCGGCGCATCGACACCATGACCCGCTCGTACGCCCGGGTGTCGAGCATCGCCCCGACCTGCCCCTGACTGCCGGGCAACAGCCAAGCGTTGTCGGGCAGTTTGACCAGGTAGCCGGTGACGTCGAGCAGCGTCATCTGCGGCTCGACGACATCGGCGAGGTCCCCGGTGGTCCACCGCAGGCTCTCCGCGCCGAGCCTGATCGGCAGCGAGCCGAGCGCCGGGTCGGCCTCGACGGCGAGCACCGGGTCCTGGCGGTAGTGCGCGTACGTGGTGGCGAGCAGCGCGGCGATCGTCGTCTTGCCGGAGCCGCCGCGGATCGACGTCACCGCGATCTGCCGGCCGGTGGTCACCGGCTGCTGCAGCACCTCGGCGGTCGCGGTGGTCTCGGCGACCTCACGCGCGGCCGAGGAGGACACGGTCCGGCGTACGGCTCGCAGCGCGCGGGCGCTGAACGGCTCCCCGCGCCGCGGGCCGAGCCCCGCGGAGGCGAGCTTCTTGTCGACGACCGGGCGGGAGTCGGGGGTGGCGCGGGGGGAGCGGGCGCGGGGGGCGGGGGCGTGGGCCTGCGCCTGCGTCTGCCGGGACTGGGCGGGGGGTTGTTGCTGCTGGGGGTATGCCTGGTGCGGCTGGGGCTGGGCTTGGTGCGGCTGCTGGGGCTGTTGCGGCTGCTGGGCGTAGGCGGCGGCTTGGTCGCCGTAGGGCTGCTGCTGGGGGTGGGCGGTGGGCTGGTCGCCGTACGGCTGTTGCGGGTAGCCGTACGGCTGCTGGGTGTACGGCTGCTGCGGCTGGGCGGGGTGACCCTGCTGCGGGTAGCCGTACGGCTGCTGCGGCTGCTGCGGCTGGGCAGGGGCGGCCTGCTGCGGGTAGCCGTAGGCCTGTTCGGCGTACGGCTGCTGCGGCCGGCCGGGGGCGGCCTGCTGCGGGTAGCCGTAGGCGGGGGCCTGGCCCTGCTGCTGGGGCTGGGCGCCCTGCTGCTGGGGCTGAGCTCCCTGCTGCTCAGGCGGCTGTGACTGCTGTTCCGGCTGCGCGCCCCCTTGTTGTGGGGGTTGCGGGATGCGCTGCTGGGCCGCGCCGCCCTTCAGGTCGCGCAGCACGTCGCTCTGCCAGTTGTCCCCGTTCGGCATGTCGCCCTTCTCTCCTGCTACGCCGCCGCCTCGTCGGCCCGCCCTGAGCGACGGCGCGGCGGCGTCTGGTCTTCGAAGCCTCAGCAGCCTCAGAACTTGTCGAGCAGTTGCCCGTAGATGCCGAACGCCCCGATGGCGAGCGGGAACAGCCCGATCACGCCGAGGGACTCGATCAGGTCGGCGAACCGCCGCAGTCGTACCTGGACGTGCTCCGGCGGCTCCACCGCGAGGACCAGCAGCGGCAGCAGTGCCGCCGCGCCGAGCAGGACGAGCGCGCCGGCGCCGCCCGCGTGGTCCAGCCACAGCACCGCGAGCCGTACGACGAGCAGTCCCGCCGCGCCGAACAGCGCCACGACCTCGGCGACCAGCGGGAAGGCCCGCGCCCGGGACAGCAGCACGACGGCGGTGAGGGAGGCGAGAGCCACCGTCCAGACGGTCGGCTCCTTCGCGGTGGTCAGCAGCCAGCCGCCGGCGGCGGCCGAGGCGGCGGTGACCACGGTGGCGAGAGCGAGCCCGCGGTGGGTGGCGGCGAGCGCGTTGGCGACCTCGTGCCGGCTCACCGAGGTGCCCGAGGAACGCTTGTCGTCCAGCGCGGTGAGCCCCGAGGCCATCAGCGCGAACCGCGGCAGCAGCCCGAGCAGGATGACGGAGACCACGGCCATCACGGCACCGATCCGGTCCGCCCGGTCCTGTACGAGGGCCACGGCTTCCCACACGGCGGTCACCCCGACGATCGCCCCGGCCCCGATCAGTCCGCCGCGACCGAGCGGCGAACAGTAGGCGAGGAGCACGAGGGTGAGCACCAGCGCGGCGGCGACACCGGCCAGCCGGGCGGTCCCGGACCAGTCGTAGGCGTCGGCGGCGGTCCACGCGGTCAGCAGGCCGAGCCCGCCGGAGGCGAGCAACAACGCGGTCGCCAGGCCCCGGTTGCCCTCGCCGATCTTCGCGATGGCCGCGCCGGCCACCAGGAACAGCGCCGTGCCGAGCGCCAGCCCGGTGGCCACCGACTCCAGCGCGAACTCGCGCCGGGCCAGCAGCGCCGCGATCACGGCGAACACGACCGTGGCGACACCGGCGGCGGTACGGCGGACGGCGGGACGCCAGCGCCAGCCCCGCAGGTCGAGGTCGTCCGCGACCTGGTCGGTGACGTCGTGCACGACCGGCGCCGGCGGTGCGGCGTGGGCGCGTACGAGGCGCAGCACGGCACCGTCGGGGACCTCCGCCGACGACAGCGTGGCGTCGTGCGGCAGCGCGGAACCGTCGGAGGTGATCAGCTGCCGGGTGGTCGGCCGGGACGCGGCCCGGTCGTCGAGCAACTGGAGTATGTCGGGGAGCAGCTGGCCGATCGGAGTGTCCGACGGCAACACGATGTCGGCGCGTCGCCGCTCACCGATCAGAGTGACCCTGCTGAGCTGGGTCCGGAACGAAGTCGCTGTGCTCACCACTCACCGGAACCTATCATCGCGTCGTTTCGGCCAACGGAGTTCGCCGGCATGGGCGGGCGGACCGTGCACACCGTGCTCACCGCTGTTCACAGCCCTTCACCGCTTCTCCGTGCCCTTGTCACCGGCGCCGCTCGGGGCGGTGCCGGCCGCCGGGTTGTACATCTGCTCCTGCTGCTGTTGCTGCTTCTCCTGCTCGGCCTTCTGCTTGGCCAGGGTGGACTGGAGGAAGGACCAGCCGACGCATCCGGCGCACAGTACGGCCGCGATCGCGATACCCGCGAACATCTTGCCGAACCGCTCGTCCGCCGTCCGCCGACCGCGCTGCGCGCCGAACAGCAGCGCGTCGCGCATCCGGCGCCGGCGCACCGCCACCGACTCCAGCAGCTGGCTGTCGTAGTCCCGTGCCATTCAAGTGTCCTGTGTAGGTGGGTGGGTTGGGTAGGTTGGTTCCCCGGGGAGGTCTTGTGGGCTGGGTTTTCAGTCGCCGGGAGCCAGGCCGAGCCGCTTCCGCATGGCCGCGTACTTCTGCTTCAGCCGCCGGGCGGTGTGCTCGTCGAGTACGGCGAGACGGACCGGGTCGGCGTTGTGCGCGAGGTCGGACGCCTTCACCAGCCGGGCGCCGGGGACGGCCAGGATCCGGGTGGCGTACGCCTCCTGCTCCTCGTCCGGCCGCTTGGTCATGGCCCGTACGACATCCTTGGTGTGCTGCGGCAGCGCGGCTGTTTCCAGCCACTCCTCGCTGAGCACTCCGTCCTCCAGGGCGTCGTGCAGCCAGGCCGCCGCGACCAGCTCATCGCCCCCGCCGCGGGCACGTACGCCCTCGGCGACGGCCGACAGGTGCTCGGCGTACGGCCGTCCGGCCTTGTCCGTCTGCCCGGCGTGGGCGGCACGGGCGACGGCCTCGACCTCACTCAGACTCATCTCCGCCCCGGTCCCGGGCGGCCTCTCCTGCGGCATGCGGATCCCCCCTGGCTTCGCTTCCGCAACATAAGACATGAACGCGCCACGCGTACAGCCGGGGTACGGGAGCGTTCGGGCGCCTCTCACGGCTTTTCACACCCCGCCCGACAACCCCGTCACGATCATGAACAGCACCCACAGCACGGGGACGAAGGCGACGTACGCCCGCGGCCGCCGGTGGACGGGCACGCCGGGGTCGTAGCGCGGGCCGAGCATTCCCGGGCCCGGGGGCGGGAGTTGCTTCACCTTGCGCACCGCGAGGAGATTCCTCACCAGCGTCAACGGGGCGAAGACGAACAGCGAGAAGGGGCTCCACCAACCCACGCAGAGCGTGTGGGTCGTCAGCGACCGGTACACGGCCAGCCCGCAGGTCATGCACATCGGCCCGTCCATCCTCTTGAACCCCATGAAGACGACGAGGCCGCGATGGGCACGGAAGGTGACGTCGGCCGCGGGGGAACCTCCGCAGAACCTGCACATGGGTGGGGGCGGGTTCCGGGCAGGCGCGGTGTCGCCCTCGGCCTTGGCTTCGGCCTCGGCGGCGCCAGGCGAGGGCTGCTCGGCATCGGGCGGGGCGGCAGTCCGTGGCTGATCGATGGAAGGGTCGGCGTACCAAGCCCGGAGCGACGCGGCGACGGCGTCGAAGAGGCCGCTCTCCACGGCCTGGGCGATCGTGCCGTCGCTGAAGTGCTCCCCGCGCACGAGCGTGGTGGCGGCACGCACGGCGTCGGCGGGCCGCAGCCGTCCGTCCGGCGGCACCTCGGGCATCGGGCTCTCCGTCCACCGGTGCTCGGGCGTGACGGCGCCGATGCCGCGCAGGGAGGCGACAGCGCGCTGCAGTGGCTTGCTGTAGCGGGGGTACGGCACCTGGATGGCACCACTCGGCGACTTCTGTCCCCCGCCCCACTGCACGTCCCGGTCCTCGTCCGTGAGCGCGTCGAAGGCGTCGGCGAGTTCCTGCCAGGCCTGAGCGTCGTCACGGACGAGCTGGGCGAGCAGGCGCCGGTCGTCGGCCGGGGTGACGACGCGGGAGAGTTCCTCGAGCGCGGCGACATCGGGGGCCTCGGTGACCGGCCCGACACCGGGTTCGTGGCTGAGCAGACCGAGGACGCCGAGGGGGGTGAGGCCACGTTCATGGGCCTCACGGACCTTGGTGTACCACTCCATCCCGGCGTCGTAGGCGGCACTGCTGCTCGCCTTCCGGTTGATCCACTCGACGTCGGTGCCATCGCCCCAGGCGTATCCGACGACTTCGCCGTCGGGGGCAGTGACGGTGATGTAGTGCACGGGGTTGGTCATGACGCTCAGGCCTCGGGGCCGGTACCTCCATGAAGAGTTCGCGAGTGGCCCTGGGCGAGGGTTTCTACCGCGGCGGCGTTGGGGGCGTCGGTGAGGGACTCGGGCAGGGCGCGTCCTCGGTTGCCCTCCGGGTTGGCCAGCATCTCCGCGAGGGCCTGCGACGGCAGGAGGTCCCGCTCCTTGGCCTCCTGCAGCCTGGCATACCAGATGCCTCCCTCGGCCAGAGCCCGACCTCCGGCGGCCTCGTACGGTTCCCACATGGCGGCATCGTCCTCGTCACCGGCCCACACGTAACCGAGGACCGCGCCACCCTGCTTGTCGACAACCGTGAAGTACCGCACCGGCTTGTCGGTGTGGTTCCGGTAGCGCGGCGGACCCGACACGAGGTTGAAGTGCACGTCATCATTGAAACGCGGGTTGATCGGTCGTTCGCCAGTCACCTAGTCACCTTTGGCGAGGGCCTTGACCGCAGCGGCGTTGGGAGCGTCGGCGAGGGAGCTTGGGAGGGGGCGGCCCTTGCCGGCAGTCTCCGGGGTGCCGTACAACTCCGCGAGGGCCTGGGAAGGTAGAAGGCCCCGCTCCTTGGCATCGCGCAGCCGACGGATCCAGAAGCCGCCTTCGTTCGCCGCACGGGGGCCACCAGCCTGCCGCGGTTGCCACGCGGCGGCGTCGTCCTCGTCGCTGGCCCACACCCAACCGAGGACCGCGCCATCCTGCTTGTCAACCACCGTGAAGCAACGCACCGGCTTGTCAGTGTGATTTCGGTATCGCGGCGGACCCGACACGAGGTTGAAGTGCACGTCATCATCGAAGCGCGGGTTGATCGGTCGTTCATCGCTCATGGCGTCCACATTCCTCTGGCTTGGGATGATCGGCAACGAAGGCTACGGCGTCGGCCTCGGCCTCGGCAGAACCTCCCCGTATACGTGCCACTTGCCCATCGTGTCCTGGAAGACGCGCGTCACCTTGTACTCGGAGCCCTTGGCGAGGAGCAGCTCGCGTTCTCCCTTTACCTGGGTGATGGACTCAAGCCAGAGGGCGGGCGTGTCCTTCGGTACCCGCAGGTGCATCCACACGGGCTTCTGGTCGAACGGGGGCGGCGGCGTCTTGCCGAGTGCCGTGGAGGTGAAGGCCTTGTCGTCGAACACACCACCCACCATCTCCATCGGTGACTCCAGTGGCTGGCCGTCGATCTTGATGTGGTCGACCCCGGTGCCGCGCACGACCATGACGTCCTCAGGCACTGGACGGGCGTCCATGATCTCGTCCATGTTCTTGATGGTGTCGAGGATGTGCTGGGGCGCGTCCGTGCCGAAGCGGAGGCGGTTGTTGATCGGGGTGTAGGACGAACCGGTGTAGGTGACGACCCCACTCCTCGTCTCGGGGTCCAGCCCTCTCATGAAGTCGTCCCAGTACGCGTTGCCATAGGCCAGGCCCGCCTCGTTGCTGACGCTGGGTGCGGGGTTCGTACCGCGCGCCAGTTCGGCCTCGGCCACCGCGTGCTTCTCCGCGTCGGTGGCCAGGTTGTCGAAGTCGTCCGCCGACATGTGCGGCTTGTAGTCGAACGGCTCCCCGGCCCCACTGCCCGGCACATCCGCACCCGGATGACCCGGAGCGACCGGAGCATCGGTGCCGTGGTGCACAGCGGCGTCGTCGACGTCCGCGTGATCACCGGCGTGCGCGGCATCGTCCGCGTAATGACCGACACCGTCGTCACCGTGTCCGGCACCGTGCGAGGCGTCGTCGGCATGACCGCCGCCGGGGGTGTCGTGACCCGTGCCGTGCGGGGTGTCCGGGGTGCCGTGGCCGCCGGTGCCCGGGACGTCATGACCGCCGGTCCCAGGAACGTCGTGGCCACCGGTGTGCGGCGTGGTGGTCGGGACCTCATGCGCGGGGGCTGCCGCGCCCTGGTGGTACCACGGGGTCGTCGCACCCGGGTGGCCGACGCCGCCGGGAACGTCGTTACCGCCGGTGTGCGGCGTCGACGTCGGGGGTTCGTGCGGCGTGGTGGTCGGCGCCTGGTCGTACGCGGACGGCGAGGGCGCGTGATCGTACGCGGACGGCGACGGCGCGTGGTCGTACGGGGATCCCGACGGCGCATGCCCGTAGGGCGACCCCGACGGCGTCTGAGCGTACGGGTTCGTGCCCGGCGTGTGGTCGTGCGCGGACCCCGAAGGCGCGTGGTCGTACGGAGATCCGGAAGGCGCGTGACCGTACGGCGACCCCGACGGCGCATGGTCGTACCCGCCCGGCGGCGTCGTGTCGAAGGCGCCGCCCGGCGTGTGGCTCGCGGCCGTGGCCGGAGTGTGTGCGGGCGCGTTGTAGTGGCCGGCGTTGGGCGCGTCGTAGTGCCCGGCGTTGTCGACCGTGTGCGCGGCCCCGTCGGCGCCCGCGTGACTCCCGGCGTACGACGGGGTGGGGGCACCCTGGGTCGTCCAGTGAGCCGGAAGCGTCGGTGTGGTCCCGTGGGGAACTGTCGGCGTGTTCGTCTCGTAGTGGACCGGCGTCGTGTCGATGGAGCCGTTGGGCGAGATGAGGTTGCCGTTGGGGTCCATCAGGTGGCCGCTGGGCAGGTGGACGGAGCCGTCGGGGAGAGTGGGGATGTCGATGTTGCCGACGCCCCGCAGCCCCTTCGCGATGTCGCCGATCTTCGACAGGCCCGCGCCCGCGCCCTTGGCGATGTAGGTCATCGGGTCGATGACCTTCCCCGCCTTCCCCGCCACCGACAGGACCTTGGCGACCGCGCCCGCCTTGCCGGCGCCCGCCGCCGCACCACCCGCACCACCCGTGAACACGGTCGTCAGGACGTTGAAGGTGACCGCACCGGCCGCACGACCGGGGTTCTTCCCCCACTCGTCCCAGGCGACCAGCGCCTTGCCCGTCTCCTTCATCGCGGTGCGCGAATCACGGATCCAGGACGGGAGTTTGTCGTCCGGCACCAGCCAGAACGCCGTACCCACACCCGGAATCGAGGCAATCGCCAGACCCGTCGCCAGCTGCGCCAGACCCTTCCACGCCTGACCCATCGCATCCCAGCCGCCGAAGCCGACCAGGGTCCCCAGGCCCTTGATCGTCCCCCAGATGCCGTCCACGATCAGGCCGTCCCACACGAACGACTTCACCCAGTGGCCGACCTCGTACCAGTGATGCTTCTCCTCCACCGGGTCACCCCAGGGAAGCTTCGCGTTCTTCAGATCGTCCGCGTTGAAGCCGTACTGGTCCTTCCGGTCCGAACCGTCCCCGGCGACCATCTGCGTGCCGCCCCACAACGCCGTGATCTTGTTGTGGCAGGTCCGCTCCGCCGCCCAGAACGCCGCCACCGTCGCGGTGATGTCGTCCCGGATCTGGTTGTGCTTGTCGACCTTGTCCTCGTCGTACTCCCAGTCGTCATCGTCCTTGACCGAGTCGACGAACGTCGTGGCCTTGGCCTTCAGCTCCTCCAACTTGGTGACAAGGGGCTGGACTTCGGTGGCGTACGACGACAACGCACCGGAGACGGTCTCGAGATCGGTGGCGAAATCGTCCGCCCGTTCCTTCACCGGCTTCGTCGTCGCGAAGAGCTGCTCCGCCTCCGGAGCCGTGTAGTACGCCGACAGGCCCTGGAACTGATCGTGGACGTCACCGCCCGTGGTCCGGACATGCGTCGCGTCCTTCTTCAGGTCCGCGTAGTCCGTCTCCAGCAGCGGCAAGTTGCCCGTGAACTGGGGAATCTTCTCCGGCTGAATCACGACTTGCCCACCCCTGGCATGTCCAGCTTCGGCTCGGCCAACGTCTTGCGCTGCGCCTCCGCGGCCATCTCCTGGTCGCCGTTGAGGTACGCCGTGGTCGCGTCCACCGCACCCTGAAGGGACTTACCGGCCCGGGCAGCGACGTACTGCAGATCCTTCGACGCCCGCTCCGCGTACTGCGACAACGCGAGAGCCACCAGACCGCCCCCAGGCTTCTCGCCGCCCTCACCGCCACCGCCGCCCTCGGCGGAGATCGTGCCCGCGTGCGTCGCCGCCGACGTCAGGTGCTCCCCGAACGCCTTCGCGTACTTCTCCAGGTCCGACGCCGTATCACCCGTCGTCTTCAGGACATGCGAAATGCCTTGCGGCTTCAGATCCCAGCCGGGCACCGAAAACCCCCGTTTTCCTAAACTTCCGATACCGATACCGAACAAACAGCCCTGGAGCGGACCCGAACCCCGCTCCAGAGCGAATGATTACGGCAGAAGAACCCGCCCGTCAGCCGATGTTGTCGACGGCGGCCTTCGCCCGCTGGAGCGTCGACTGCGCCGTACCGTCGTTCTTCTCCAGCGTCGACTTCAGCAGACCGATGATGTTCTTCACTTCCTGCGAGGCGTTGTTCCACCGCTGTTCCTTGCCGTGGTACTCGTCCGCCACGCCATCCGCCGTGAAGTCCGCCATCGCCGCCTTCACCTGACGGTCACGATTCGCGATCACCTCTTCCAGGCGGCCGATCACCACCTGGATGTTGGACTGCGCATCCGCCGACGCACCCGTGTCGTACGACCGACGATCAGCACCCGAACCCGCCATCACACACCACTCCCCGAAAGTCGAAAGAAAGTCCGCACCGAACGAACCCCAAGCCCAAGCCCAAGGCCAAGCTCAGCGGAAGCGAGCCGCGTCGAAGTTGGCGGCACCCATCTGCTGGCGGGCGTTGTCGCCCTGTTCCTGGTCGCCGGAGCTGAACGCGGAGTCCATCCCGGACTGACCACCGAGGATCGCGGACAGCGAGGAGTTCAGGTCGGAGGTGATCCGGTCCGCCTGTCCCTTGAACCGGTCGAACATCGCGCGGCCGGAGCCGTTGAACTTGCCCTCCAGCGGCGTCGCCGCCTGCACCAACTGCCGGATCAGCGAGCCGAGATCATCACTCGATCCCCGCGAATCGCGCTGCAGCTGCGACAGCGTCTGCGCACCCATGTCGAACTTCATTACGCCTCCCCCGTACGGGCTGCTGCGGCGACCCATCCCGGTCCACCGCAGAAGTTACTTCCAGCCATATCTATCAACCCGTCAGTTGCCTGCGCAATCGGGGTCCCCAGCACGCACAGAAGCACCACAACTCGGCCGGGATCCCGTTACCGGAGAGGTGAGCAGGGTCACGCCGACGACGTGGGGGCAGGGTCCAACGGGCGGCGTTCGTGCCGGCGATCAGACGGCGGAGTCGGGCTCGAGAGCCTCGCCGCCAGTTCCGGGGGAAGTGCGCTTCGCACGCGGCTCGTCGCGCAGCTGTGCCGCGCAGCCGACGAGGGCGACGACCAGCAGCACCGACCACCGCAGGGTGGCATCGCTCCAGTTCGGATCACCCGGTACGGGAAACAACGCCAGGCCCTCCGGCAGGAACAGCGCCGCCACGACAAAGAGCGTCACCGCAGGCGCGGCTACCAGGCTGCCCGCTCCCAGCGCAGAGCGCCGTACGCCGACGAGGGCGAGGGCGAGCGTGCCGACGGCGAGCGTCAGGCCTTCCACCGCGAGACCGCCGACGGGGAACAACTGCCGTGCGTCGGCCTCCACCCCCAGCCGGGCGAGGCTCGCCGAGGCACTCCAGAAGAGTCCGAAGACCAGCAGGCCCACGGCCATCCGCAGGCCGCTTCGCAGCCCTCGGGAAACGGGTACCACCACGGTGGTCCGGGCCGCGGGGTCGTCGAGGAGGCAGGCGAGGCCGATGGCGGTCAGTACTGTCGCGATCCGCAACAGCACGGTGGCCGCGTCCGGTTGGACGTGTGCGGAGAACAGCGCGGGGCAGCCCGTACCCACCACCCCCACCACGCCCGCGCCGAGCAGCGGAAGGGTGCGGGCGGCCCGCAGGTCGGGCCCGAGGAGGGTGCGCAGCACCGCACTCGTGGAAGCGGTCATCACCGGCACCGGCCCTCCTCCCCTTCGCGCGCGGCCGGCGGGGCCGGGACGCCCAGGAGGGCGGCCGCCTCGTCGGTAGTGGTGTCCGGCGCGGTGAGTTCCGTCCACGACTGCTTCACCTTGGCGCCGACCTCGGCGTCGGTTCGGGTCAGCAGGGTCCGTACGAGGTCCTGTTCCCGCGCGTTGACATGGAAGCCGGTGGCGGCGTTGAAGGCGTTGAGCGAGAGACCGCCGAAGGACCGCCCGGACAGTGAGTCGTAGGCCTCCCGGGTCTGGTCGGTCGCCTGGACGGCGAGCCACAGCGTGATCGCCCCGCGAGCACGGCAGATCGCCTGGCTGCGGGCGTCGGCGGAGGCCTCGCCGGTCACCGCGCGGTACGCGAAGCTCCCGGCGAAGCCGAGCATGTGGTCGCCCGCGAGTTCGCTGTGCGTGCCCCAGTCGGTGCCGACAGGCACGGCGCCCGGCGTCCCGGCCGCACGGTCGTCGGCGGCCCACCGCGCCACCGGCAACGGAGGTACGACACCGCTGTCGACCGTGTTCAGGAAGACGTGCTGGCGTACGGCATACCGCTTCGCCCGCTCGGACGGCGGCACCCAGCGCAGCACTCCCCCGGTCACCTCGGCCCACTGCCGGTACCGGTCCTTGAACTCGGGGAAGGCGCAGTAGGCGATGCCGTCGTGCTCGACGCACGCCTGCTGCGACGACGGGGCGTTCTCGGCGGTCGTACGGGCCTTGCGCACCTCGTCCGGCAGGCCGCCCTGCTGCGCGACACCCGTGCCGATCACCGCGAGCAGGGCGACGCCGGCCGTCGCCTTGAACGCGGTCGAGCGACCGCCCGCGCGGAGCACCGCCGTTGCGACGACCAGGGTCACCAGGGCGGCCAGATAGAGCAGATGCCAGCTCACGGGACGGTGGGTGAGTGCGGTGGGCAGTGGCGGCACGTTCTCGTCCTCGATGCCGACCAGACCCCACCACCGCGCATCCGACGTCGGCTGCAGCGCGCCCACCACGGTCGCGATCCCGAGTGCGGCCAGGGTGAGCGGCGCGGCCACCACGGACCGGACGACGCGGGCCACGAGGACGCCGATCGCGCCGGCCAGGAGCACCACGAGCGGGCCGGTGGCGAGTTCCGCCACGGAAGGGCTGCCGACCGCCGCGTCCTGAGCGGCCAGGTATCCGATGCGGGCGCCGGCCAGGACCACCGACAGCGCGGTCACCGGCAACAGGGCGAGCAGCAGGGCCCAGGTGCGCCGCCAGGGCGGGAGCACCAGGAGGTCGAACATCGCGTCGGTGCCGTGCCGGTACGAGCGGAGCGCGGCGAGGTTGGCCGCGAGCAGGGTGCCCGCCGCGATCAGCAGGAGCGACACCTGGGTGTAGCGGTCCTCGTCGTGCAGCACCGGATAGCGGTCGTCGCCGGAATACGCGCTGTACACCCACTGCGCCAGATACAGCGCCAACGCGGCGAGTACCGCGGGGTGCCGCAGCAGCCGCACGGCTTCGACGCGGGCGAGCGTGCGCGTCGCGGCGCCCGCCGCGGCGGAGGGGGTGCGGCTCTCGGCACGCACCGGGGCCTCGGTCATCGTGCCGCTCATGCCGCTGCCCCCTGACCGGCCCGCCGCCCGGTGTCGTCGAGGAGCAGCAGATAGCCGTCCTCCAGCGCCGGGTCCACGATCGCGGCACCCGACGGCGGACTGCCGATGTTGTGGAACGTCCCCTTGCCCGTACGCCATCCGGCCAGCGCCCGCGGGTCGCGCTCGGCGCTGCTCCACACCCGGCCCTCAGCGACGGCGCTCAGACCGACCGGATCACCGTCGAACTTGACGACGCCGTGGTCGAGTACGACGACGCGATGACACAGGGCGGCGACGTCCTCGGTCTGGTGAGTGGAGAGCAGGACGGTCCGCCCCTCTCCGATGTCGGCGATCAACTCCCGGAAACGCAGCCGCTGTTCGGGGTCGAGGCCGACGGTCGGCTCGTCGAGGATGAGCAGTTCGGGCTCGCCCGCGAGGGCCGCGGCGAGCGCCACGCGCTGCTTCATGCCGCCCGACAGCATCCGGATCCGCTTGCCGCGGTGCTCACTCAGGCCCACGGCGTCGAGCACCCGGCGCACCTCGTCGTGCCTGCGGCCGCGGTGGGTCATCTCCTTGAGGATCGCGACGTAGTCCACGAACTCGAAGGCGGTGAAGTTCGGATGGAATCCGGGGTCCTGCGGCAGGAATCCGAGGTGCCGCCTGATCTCCGTCCGCTGGCCGGGGTCGCGTGGATCCCTGCCGAGCACCCGGATCTCCCCGGCGTCGGGTACGAGTGCGGTGGCCAGGGCCCGCAGCAGGGTGGTCTTGCCCGCGCCGTTGGGTCCGAGCAGGCCGGTGACGCCCGTCTGCAGCGAGAAGGACACGGAGTCGAGCGCCACGGAGCGCCGGTAGCGCACACCCAGGTCCCGTACCTCGACGGTGTGGTCGGTCATCGGGCAGTCCCCTGTCGGTAGGCGGGCCGGTCGAATGCGGTACGGGAGAGCAGCACGCACGCCGAGGCCACGGCGAGCACCGCGGCCGAGGCGGTCTGTCCCGTCGCGCTGAAGACCGCGTGCGATGCGTGGGTGGCGATCAGGACGGCGAGCCAGCCGGCCCCGGTCGCGCCGGCCGCCGTCGTGGAGTCCATACGTGCCGCCAGGGCGAGACTCACGGCGGTGAGCGCACAGCCGGGCAGCAGCCACCCGAAGGTGGCGAGGCCGAGCCCGGGCAGGGCCAGACTGGCGGCGGCCGTCAGGGGAATGCAGGTGCCGAGGACCACCGCGGTGCGCAGCAGCACGAGCCGGAAGGCCCGCATGGGGGCCACCAGGCCCATCTCGTGCGCGGGGTCCCAGCGCCGGCCGTAGGAGACGGCCACGCCGGCCACGGGCAGCAGCGGCGCGAGACCGAGGAAGAGCACCGGAGTCCCGGCCGGCTCAGCGAGGCGCGCGATCAGCGCGGCCAGCAGCAACGTCAGAGCGGCGGCACTCACCCAGGAGGCGCGCAGCGCCGGAGTCGCCGCGAGCAGCCGCGCCACATGCTCCGGCACCCCGAACCGGAGCAGCAGTCGCTCTCCCCTGCCGGGTACGGGTGCGTCGATCGCGATGTCGAGGCGCTCCCAGCCGTGGTCCAGGATCCGCCGGTCGGTGTGGTCCGACAGCCGTGAGCGGCAGAGCGGACAGTGGTCGAGGTGCGACTCGACGGCCCGCAGGGCGTGCGGCGCCGTCTCTCCACGCGCGTAGCCGCGCAGCAGCGCGTCAGGTGTGTGGTGGTCAGTACTCTCCTGCGGCAATCTCCGCTGCGTCATCCTCGCCTCCTCTCCAGCCGGGCCGCGACCGCGGCCCTCTGAGTTCCTGCTTCAGTAATGTGCGGGCGCGCATGGCGCGCGTTTTCACCGTGCCGGGCGGCACTCCGAGGACCTTCGCGGCCTGCCGTACGGTCAGGCCGTCGACCACCGTCGCCTGCATGACGTGCCGGAGCTCCACGGGCAGCCGGGCCAGCGCATCGGCCAGATCGCCGTGCCGGCCGCCGGCGAGCGCCTTCTCCTCGGCCGACGGTTCGTCGGGGACACGCAGCCGCTGCAGCGCCTGATGCAGCCGCGAGCGAGCGCCTCCCGCGCGGACCTGGTCGGCGAGCCGCCGGGAGGCGATGCGCCACAGCCAACCTCCCATGTCGGCGACCTGCTGCTGCCGGCCGGCCGCACAGGTGCGCCACAGGTTGAGAAACGTCTCCTGGACGATGTCGTCGAGCAGCGAGTCGTCCGCGCAGCGGTGGCGCAGTCGGGCGGTCAGCCACGGGGCGTAGTGACGGTAGAGCAGCGCGAAGGCGTCGCGGTCCCCCTCGGCGACAGCCGCCACGAGGTCCGCTTCGGTATCCGCGTCGCGCGGCTCTCCCATCACACCCCTTCGTCGTAACGGCCCGCGCTTGCGGTTCACGGACCAAAAGTGATCCTCGTCACATTCGACCGGGGAGACCCGCTTGTTTCACGCCACATGGCGGAGGCATGTCCGGTCGGAATCCGGCCACGCAGGATGTCCGCGAGCCACAAACGCCCTGACTGGACACCATCAAGGACGAACGGAGGGTTTCCCTCCCTTTTTCCGAACTCGCGCACACATTCGGACACCGGCTCAACTCGCATGTTGTGCAAGGTACTTGTGGGCCTGACAGGCACAGACAAAGCTACCGACCGACCGCGCTCCCCGGGGATCCCTGACCAGGTCTCCGACGGAACGATTTGTTGTACCCACACAAAGGGGGAAGTCCTTTGCGTACCTCAACCACCCTTAAGCGCACGGGGGCGATAATGCTCTCCGCAGCGGCTCTCACAGCCGTCGTCGGCGCCTCCCCGGCGTCCGCCGCCACCCGCGGCGCCACCGGTACGGCGCCCACCTGCGTCGCCGGCTGGGTCAACCGGGGCACGCTCACGCAGACCGGCCACGCCCGTAACGACTGTGGCTACCGCGTGCGCGTGAAGATCGTCTGGGCCTACGGCGCGGACGGCACCTGCACCACGCTCGACCCGGGCTGGGAGGCCACCTCCAAGGTCGCCATCGAGCCGCGCCGCTTCGACGGCGTCAACAACTGCTGAACAGCCGGCAGTTGAGCCGCAGTTGACGCAGTGAGCACAAAGGGCGTTCCCCGGAAGTCAGCTCCGGGGAACGCCCCTTGCGTGCACATGGTACGTCGATGAATCGGTCGCGGTCGGCGCGTTCGTGAACCAGGACGAGGATGCCGCGCGGCGTGCAGGGCAGCGGCGCCGTCTCGCTCAGTACGTGAGGGCCGCGGTGCCGTTGCGGCCAGAGCTCTTCAAAATGATCTGCGATCTTCAGGGCACCCCATTCGCTCCAAGGACGCGAACCTTGCCACCTCGCTGGTTGAGCCACTCCTGCAACTCCACGCCAGACAGTTCCCGTGAGCCCGTTCCTCCGCGCAAGGTAACCGGCCCGAACACAGATCCCCTTATGCCCTGGAGTTTCGTATCGTCATCCACCGTGATCCTGAACGAACACTCGTCGAAAACCGCGTCACGAAGGTCCGCCGAACCGAAATCAACACCCAGCAGTGATGCCCCCATGAAACGGGTCCCCCTACAACTGGCGCCCGCAGCATCGACATCACAGAGCGAGGCCTTCACCAGGTTCGCAGCGTCCAGGACGGCACCGCCCAGCATGGCATCATCCAGAGTGACTCGTACCAGAGAGGCGCTCGTGAGATCAGCGCCTCTGAGGTCCGCCCCCTGGGCGTCCGAGCGATACAGCTCCGCCTGGACAAGTCGCACGTGCACCATCTTCGCCTCGGTGAACCACGACTCGGAGAAGTCACCGTACGAGAGGTCCGCACCGCTCAGGTCGAGCCCCACGGCGTCGAGACCGCCCTCCCCCTCAAGCCACTCACGCAACCGCTGAGCGGCAGTCTCATCCGTCGGCAGCCTGATGGGAACCTTCTCAAGTTCTCTGTTCACGAACTGAACCTGACCTCCCCTCAGACCGTCGGGTCCCATAGCCCGCCGGCCTCGCCGCGGGCGAGGTGCTCGGCGTAGACGCCGACTTTCCAGGCAATAACCGAACGGCATTCCTCCAGTGCCTGGATCTGTGCCTCGACGCGCTGCTGGTGGGTGTCGAGGAGTTGGAGCCGTTCAGCCTCGTTGCCCGGGCCGTGCCGTACCAGTTCGGCGAACCGTTTGAGGTCGGCCAGCGGCATACCGGATTCGCGCAGCTTGACGCAGATCAGCAGCCAGTCGACATCGACTGCGGTGTATCGCCGTCGGCCGCCCGCGGTGCGTTGAACCGGTCCGACCAACAGTCCCTCGCGCTCGTAGAAGCGCAGTGCGTGCACGCTGAGTCCGGTCCGCTCGGCCACCTCGCCGATGCTCAGTGGCTCCGCACGGGATTCGGTAGTCGCCATGCAACCCAGCCTAGGACTTGATCTAGACCTCGCTCTAGTTCCTAGCGTCGTCGGCATGACCA
The DNA here is from genome assembly GCF_044459385.1 of Streptomyces sp. NPDC050287. Classification (NCBI taxonomy): domain Bacteria; kingdom Bacillati; phylum Actinomycetota; class Actinomycetes; order Kitasatosporales; family Streptomycetaceae; genus Streptomyces; species Streptomyces sp. NPDC050287. The sequence continues at coordinate 250,884 of NZ_JBITIY010000006.1, forward strand.
TCACTGATCAACAGCCGCTCGACTCGCCCTTCTCTGCCACCAGCACCGCTGAGGACGTCATGGCCGGCCTCGACCTCTCCGGCGCAACCGCTGTCGTGACCGGGGGCTATTCCGGACTGGGTCTGGAAACCACCCGGGCCCTGGTGACCGCCGGAGTCCGGGTCATCGTTCCAGCACGCAGGCCCGGGGCCGCCCGCGCCGCTCTCGCAGATGTGGACGGTTGCGAAGTCGTGCCCATGGACCTGGCGGACCTGGACAGCGTGCGGGCCGCCGTCGCGCAGATCAACGACTCGACCAGCAGGCTCGACCTCCTCATGGCCGTCGCCGGCGTCATGGCCACCCCTGAGCGGCGCGTCGGACAGGGTTGGGAAGGCCAACTCGCCGTCAACCACTTCGGACACTTCGCCCTCGCCTGCGAGCTCTACCCGCTGCTGGCCGCCGCCGGCGGAGCGCGGGTCGTCGTCAACAGCTCCGCCGGGCACACCCTGACCGGCATCCGCTGGCACGACCCGCACTTCCGCACCGGCTACGACAGGTGGCTGGCCTACGGCCAGGCCAAGACCGCCAATGCCCTGTTCGCCGTGCAACTCGACACGCTCGGACGCAACGACGGCGTCCGGGCGTTCGCTCTCCACCCCGGCAAGATAATCACCGGCCTCCAGCGTGAGATGACTCTCCAGGAGCAGATCGAGCGGGGCTGGGTGGACGAACACGGCACCGTGATCGGTGCCGACTTCAAGACACCCTCCCAAGGCGCCGCCACCGGCCTGTGGGCCGCCACCTCTCCGCTTCTCAACGGTCGCGGCGGGCTCTACCTCGAGGACTGCGACGTCGCGCGCGTCTCCGCCCCCGCCGAGCCCATGGACGACGGCGGCGTCCGCGAGTACGCCGTCGACCCCGACGCAGCCGAACGGCTGTGGGAACTGTCCATCGCGGCGACCGGTGCCACCCCGATCACGCGATGAACCCGCTCGCTCGCCGTCGTCCATGGTCGCGGCAGGATCATCGATGTCGATACGGAGTGTCTGACCTGTCCTCCCCTCGGCCTCCCCCGGTTCATGCCCAGTCACCTGAGAGCCTCCTTGACGTGGGCCCGTACCGCGTTGTCGCCGACAGCCGCCAGGTAGTCGGCGAACCGACGAGCCTCAGGCCCGTTTGTCCGCTGCACGATCGTCACCGCGTGGATGAGCGGGCGGTGACCGGCGTCATGGCTCAGTGCGTCCTGCGCGAGGCTCACGGCCGCGGCCGTGTCCACAAGGTGCCTGTTCGGGATCGCGCGCGGCGGCGATCACCGCGTCGTACCCCGCCGGTTCCGCCCAGGTCGTCAGTGCGACGCAGGCCAGGAACCGTTCCCGGGCAGCGGCCGAGTCATCGTTCAAGAGGTCTACCAAACCCGGCACTCGCTCGCGGTGCCGGGGATCGTCGAGCGCCTCGTAGATGACGTCGTCCACGTCCGACACCGGCCGCCCGTCGAAGTCCGTACCCAGCAATGCGTCGAACCGGCTCACGTCTGCCTACAGGGGGATGTCTCCTGGATTTCCGGGATAGCCTCGCGCAGTTCCCTCAGGGCTCGCTCACCCGGCTCTACGGCGATGAGGCGACGGGCGGCCTCCAGGGATCGCGCCGCGTCGGCCCGATGGACCGCAGCGGTCATCAACGCCAACTGCAGGCCGAGGTCGTACGGGAACCGCTCCTTCGCCAGCCTTGTGACGCCGCGATCCACCGTCGCCTGGATTTCCGGAAGGCCGGCTACCACGAGATCGGGACGCAGCAGGGCTCCGATGTGCCGGGCGAACTGGACGCGGTCCGCGATGGCGAGCAGCGCCCGCGCGGCCTGTGTGCGCTCGGTGCGGGTGCCGCGCTCGTCGATCATGTCCTCGCTGTTCCCCACGGCGTCGGCGAGCAGCCCGAAGGTGTCGTCCTGGCCGTGGAACCTGTCGTAGGACGCACCTCGCCATGGCACCGATTCGGGGATCCGGGCAGCCTGCGTGACCGCTTCGTACCCGGCCTCGTCCGCCCAGCGGGTCAGTGCGACACAGGCCAGAAAGCGCCCTGAGGGATCCTCGCCAGGATCTCGCAGAACCTTCCTCAGCTCCTCGGAACGTTCCTGATAACCGCCGTCCAGCCCTTCGCCGATGACGTCATCAGGTTCGGCGGGCAGGCCGTCGAAGTCCCGGTAGAGCAGCGCGGCGACTGTGGCACTGGGCTCCCAGGGGCCCTTGCTGTCGGACAGGGGTGTCATCCCTGTCTGCTCGTGTTCTCCCAAGCCCGGGTCGGGCGTCCTTCCTCGTCCCACTCGTAGTGGGAGAGCGGCGTTCCGCTGTCCGCGCTGTGGAGTTTCTTCGTGGCGAGAACGCCGTTCTCGTGCCAGCTCTTGTAGTCGCCGGTCAAGCTGCCCATCCGCATCGTTCCCTCTGCTCGAAGGACTCCGCTCTTGAACCATTCACGGAACGGACCATCCCGGTAACCGTCCGTGTAGGTCACCAGACTCACACGATGCCCTGCGAGGTACTCCTCGACCTCACCGGTGAAGAGTTCACCCCGGTACAAGAGTCGCTGGGCATAGTCGAGGTCCACCTCGGGATCGTCGAGGTCGACGCGTGGCGACCCGCCGCTCCGTTCAGCGCGTGGCCGTGAGCTTGGTGATGGCCGAGTCGATGAACCGGGCCGCTTCCACGGCCGAGATCTCGACGTGGTCGACCTCGTTGTGCCCGAGTTCGTACAGGCGGAGATACTCGGTCGGCTCCCAGCGGAGGTTCCGGGTGAACGCCTCGTCGTGCGTCTGTCCTTCGTCGATCCGGCGCCGGACGATTCCACGCGGATTGCTCCGAGGGTACCCGTCACTGATCTTCGCGTAGTAGGTGATCTCGCCCTCGGCGTCGAGGGCGTCCAGGACCGCCGGCGCGAGCGTGAGGAAAGGAGACGCGGCGAGATTGCTCTCCACCGTGCCGAGACGGACCATCGCGCCGTTGAGGTCGATGAATTCCTCGACGAAATACCCTCCGCCCCGCTCGAACATGACCAGCAGCGGCTCGTAAGGGCTCTCCGGGAGATCCGCCGGCAGTTCGACCCTCGCCTGCCCCAGGGCCGCCCACCGTACGGCGGCCCGGCAGGTCCGCTTGAGGGAGGACGGGGCCACGCCCGTGAGCGCCTCCTCCAGTTCGGCGGCGACGTCCGGCGCGATCTCGACCTCCGGCGCGACCACCTGGACGAGGTCGAGGAACGGCCAGGACGCCCCGACGTCGTACGCCTTCGCCCAGGCCGCCGTGCGACGCAGGTACTCCCGCATGAGCAGCGCGCGTGAATTCGCGTGCTCGTATGCCGCCGCGTCGTCGCTCCAGTCGATCGCCCTGAGCCGTTCGAGCACCACGCGTGAACGATCGTCAGTCACTTCAGGTCCAGCCCCTTCGCTTTCAGTTCCTGGACGATATCGTTCACGAAATCATCGATGTTGGACAAATCGTCGGCCAGCACTGTCTTTGGATGCTTGAGGCCGAGCTTCTGCCAGGCCGTCCCGAATCCACCTCGCACTGGGTTCGGCGAGAGGTCGTGTGCGCCGGCCGCGCCCAGGCTCTTGGGAGACCGTCGGCCGTCGACGGTTCCGTCCTCCCCGATGCGCCACAGACCCGTCTCGTCGCGGAGATACGGCAGCCCCCGCTTCATCAGCTCACTCTCCACGTATTCGTGGCTCATGAGGTTCTTGAATTCCCTGATCTGGTCGGCGTCCAGGGTGCCCTTACGCGCTCCGTCCCACAGGTCCGCGATGTCGTCGCGCGGTGTGAACAGACCGCGCTTCCACTCTCCCGGCCCGACGACCACGTCATGCTGGGCCCGGATCATGTGGGTCTTCACGTCGCGGATCACGGATTCGGAAACGCCGGTGTGCTTCGCCATCTGCGGCACGTCGACGTGGTTCGGAGTGCCCCGCAACGACTCGTAGATCTGACCCGCGTACTCGGAGGGCTCGTCGACCCAGCCGGCGCCACTCCAACCACCCTCGGGACCGTGCGTGTACGGAGTTCCTCCGTCGCCCGTGTCCAGCTGGTCCCCAGGGCCGTCGGCGTCCCGCCCGGCGTCATCGACGGGGCCGCCCTCGTCGGCCTCGCGCCCCAGGTCACCGGCGTCGTCTCCGACGTCCGCGGCTTCATGGCCCACCGTGTCGGCGTGCCCACCGGCCGAGTCGAGGTCCCTGCCCAACGCGGACGCCGCGTCTGCGGCACTGTGCCCACCGAGTCGGATGTCCCCGGCACCGTGCGGCACCGGAACCCTCCCGAACAACTCGGTCTGCTCAAGCTTGATCGCGGCGAGTTCGTCGGCGGAGACACCGGGCAGGCGCTCCTTCTCGTAGAGGACGTGGCCGTCCATCTTGGCGGTGAAGCTGTCCGCCGTGTGGAACTGCAGCTCGAAGACCTGACCACTCATCGGGTCACGCCAGGTCGAGTTGATGCCCTTGTACCCGGCGGAGTCCCAGGAGTTCTTGAACGTGACGTTCTCGAAGCCCTTGGCATGCAGGTCGTCGACCGCCTGCTGGACACCGTGGGTGTACCTGTCGGCAGGAACCTCCATGGTGTAGCGGATGGAGTCCTTGATGTCGCCCAGCACTCGACCGTGGTCCACGCCGATGTCCTCGAGCATGTCCGTGGCGAGCTTGCGCTTGAGCGAGTCCTCGCCCTTGAGCCGGTACTCGAGTCCGATCAGCTTGCCGTGGTCGACGCGGCCCGCGATGGACTGCATCGACTCCGTGATGTGCGGCTCGGCCTCCTGCGAGCGTCGCATGAAGTCGTCCGCCGCCGCGTTCGCCTCATGGTCCAGGCGTAGTCCATTCTCGCCCTGCCATGATCCATCGGGCAGATTGCCTCGGGGTCCCTCCGGCACGGAAGCACCGGGACCTCCGAAATCGCCGTCGTGCGGCGGAGGCGGCACGTCGCCGCCGGAGTCGGCCGGAGTGTGGTCGCCGCCCGTACCGCCGGGCGTGTGATCACCGTGGTCGGGCATCCCGTCGTGGCCACCGGCAGTCCCGTCGTGATGAGGCTGGGGGGTGTCGGAGCCGCCGGTGTGAGTGGACGGCGGTTCGTGGCCGGCCGACGGTCCCTGCGCCACGTCGTCGGCTCGGCCGCCCGGGAGATGCTCCGCGGCGCCACCCGGCAGATGGTCACCCGCATGACCTCCGGGCACACCGTCGCCCCCGGCATGCACGGACGGGACACTGTCCCCGCCCGCGTGCACCGCCGCGTTGTCGGGCACTCGGCCGGCGTCGCCGAGATTGGTGTCCAGGCTGTTGCCCAGTTTCACCGACTGGGCGGCCTGGTCCGCGGTGTGGGTGCCCGCGCCGACCAGCGCCGGTTCCTTGACCGGGGAGTCCACCCGCGGCACGTCCGCGCCCGATGCCGGGTTGCCGGAAGTCCCCTTGTCGACCACGTCCGTGGGTGCGTTGTCGACGCTGTCGACCACGTTGCCGTGCTGGTCGAGGAGGTTCCCGTCCCCGTCCATGTACTGGGCCGGAGACCCCTCCACGCTCGGCAGCTTCGTCGTGCCCGCCGGGAGGACCGGGGTGTCGTGCGGGAGTTGGATGTTGCCGTCGGGCAGCCGCGTCGCGCCCTCCGGGATCGCCGTGCCCTCCGGCAACCGCACCGTGCCGTCCGGGAGCTTCAAAGCGCCCTCGGGCAGCGTGAACGCACCCTCCGGCAACTTCGGGATGTCGATCGCGCCGACGCCCTTCAGCCCCTTCGCGATGTCGCCGATCTTCGACAGGCCCGCGCCCGCGCCCTTGGCGATGTAGGTCATCGGGTCGATGACCTTCCCCGCCTTCCCAGCAACCGACAGGACCTTGGCCACCGCGCCCGCCTTGCCCGCGCCCGCCGCCGCACCACCCGCACCACCCGTGAACACCGTCGTCAGGACGTTGAAGGTGACCGCGCCGGCCGCACGGCCGGGGTTCTTCCCCCACTCGTCCCACGCCACCAGCGCCTTGCCCGTCTCCTTCATCGCCGTACGCGAATCACGGATCCAGGACGGCAACTTGTCGTCCGGCAGCGTCCAGAACATCGCCCCCAGACCGGGGACGGAGGACAGCGCCAGACCGGTCGCCAGCTGCGCCAGCCCCTTCCAGGCCTGACCCATCGCGTCCCAGCCGCCGAAGCCGACCAGTGTGCCCAGGCCCTTGATGGTGCCCCAGATGCCGTCCACGATCAGGCCGTCCCAGACGAACGACTTCACCCAGTGGCCGACCTCGTACCAGTGATGCTTCTCCTCCACCGGGTCACCCCAGGGAAGCTTCGCGTTCTTCAGATCCTCGGCCGCGAAGCCGTACTGGTCCTTCCGGTCCGATCCGTCCCCGGCGACCATCTGGGTGCCGCCCCAGATACTGGTGATCTTGTTGTGGCAGGTCCGCTCCGCCGCCCAGAACGCCGCCACCGTCGCGGTGATGTCGTCCCGGATCTGGTTGTGCTTGTCGACCTTGTCCTCGTCGTACTCCCAGTCGTCGTCGTCCTTGACCGACGCGACGAAGGTGGTGGCGTCCGCCTTCAGCTGCTCCAGCTTGTCGACCAGCGGGCGGACTTCGGTGGCGTACGACGACAACGCGCCCGACACCGTCTCCAGGTCCGTGGCGAAATCGTCCGCCCTCTCCTTCACCGGCTTCGTCGTCGCGAAGAGCTGTTCCGCCTCGGGAGCCGTGTAGTACGCCGACAGGCCCTGGAACTGGGAGTGGACGTCCGCACCGGTCTTGCGGATGTCGCCCGCGTCCTTCTTCAGGTCCGCGTAATCCGTCTCCAGCAGCGGCAAGTTACCCGTGAACTGGGGAATCTGGGCCGGCTGAATCACTGCTTGCCCACCCCCGGCATGTCCAGCTTCGGCTCGGCCAGCGCCTTGCGCTGCGCCTCCGCGGCCATCTCCTGGTCGCCGTTCAGGTACGCCGTGGTCGCGTCCACCGCACCCTGAAGGGACTTACCGGCCCGGGCAGCGACGTACTGCAGATCCTTCGACGCCCGCTCCGCGTACTGCGACAACGCGAGAGCCACCAGACCGCCCCCAGGCTTCTCGCCGCCCTCGCCGCCACCGCCGCCCTCGGCGGAGATCGTGCCCGCGTGCGTCGCCGCCGACGTCAGGTGCTCCCCGAACGCCTTGGCGTACTTCTCCAGATCCGACGCCGTATCACCCGTCGTCTTCAACACGTGCGAAATGCCCTGCGGCTTCAGATCCCAGCCCGTCACCACAAGCCCCCGTATCTCTGAAGTTTCCACGTCCAGGAGAGGGCCCGCGGAAGCCCACCGAAGTGAGCTCCGCGGCCCTACGCCCTACTCACACCCAGCTCAGCCGATGTTGTCGACCGCGGCCTTCGCCCGCTGGAGCGTCGACTGCGCCGTACCGTCGTTCTTCTCCAGCGTCGACTTCAGCAGACCGATGATGTTCTTCACTTCCTGCGAGGCGTTGTTCCACCGCTGTTCCTTGCCGTGGTACTCGTCCGCCACGCCATCCGCCGTGAAGTCCGCCATCGCAGCCTTCACCTGACGGTCACGATTCGCGATCACCTCTTCCAGACGGCCGATCACCACCTGGATGTTGGACTGCGCATCCGCCGACGCACCCGTGTCGTACGACCGACGATCAGCACCCGAACCCGCCATCACACACCACTCCCCGAGAGTTGAAAGAAAGTCCGCACCCAACCACGCCCAGACTCAGCGGAAGCGAGCCGCGTCGAAGTTGGCGGCACCCATCTGCTGGCGGGCGTTGTCGCCCTGTTCCTGGTCGCCGGAGCTGAACGCCGAGTCCATCCCGGACTGACCACCGAGGATCGCGGACAGCGAGGAGTTCAGGTCGGAGGTGATCCGGTCCGCCTGTCCCTTGAACCGGTCGAACATCGCGCGGCCGGAGCCGTTGAACTTGCCCTCCAGCGGCGTCGCCGCCTGCACCAACTGCCGGATCAGCGAACCGAGATCATCACTCGATCCCCGCGAATCGCGCTGCAGCTGCGACAGCGTCTGCGCACCCATGTCGAACTTCATCACGCCTCCCCCGTTGGGTCCTGAGAGTCACATCGTACGCATCCCATCTCTACCAACTCCCGGATTGCTCAGGCAATCGGGAACCGAACGCGGTTACAGAGACAGCACAAATCCATGACCGAACCAGGGAGGCGTAAGCGGACGAACAGGGCAATAAGTGCCGCGAGTTCAGCGGGTGGCCGCCGCCGTCGGGCCCTCTCGGCAGATCAGCAGCAGCGCCCGGTCGTCGTTGACGTCCTTCGCCACGGCCTCGATCAGGTGCCAGGCCGCTCCGTGGAAGCCGCCGGCGACGTAGCGGTCGGCCTCGCCGGTGAGGCGGTCTATGCCTTCGACTATGTCGCGGTCGGACGTCTCCACCAGACCGTCCGTGAACAGCATCAGCACGTCCCCGGAGCGGAGCGAGCCCTTCACGGAGTCGAACTGGGCGCCGTCGTACACACCCAGCAGCGGGCCGTCGGCGGCCTTCTCCTCCCAGCGGCCGCTGCCCGCGCTGAGCTGGAGCCCCGGCGGGTGGCCCGCGGAGTAGAGCTCGTAGTCGCCGGAGTCGAGGTCCAGGACCAGGTGGATCGAGGTCGCGAAGCCCTCGTCCCAGTCCTGGCGGAGCAGGTAGCCGTTCGCGGCGGGGAGGAAGGCGTGCGGGGGCAGCGAGCCCAGCAGACCGCCGAAGGCGCCCGACAGGAGCAGGGCCCGCGAGCCCGCGTCCATTCCCTTGCCGGACACGTCCGTCAGGACGACCTCCAGGGTGCGGCCGCCGTTCGTCCGGGCCGCGACAACGAAGTCACCGGAGAACGACTGACCGCCCGCCGGGCGCAGCGCCATCTCGCGGTGCCAGCCCTGCGGGAGCGGAGGGAGCTTGCTCTGGACGCGGATGCGTTCGCGCAGGTCGAACAGCATGGTGCCGCCGCGCCGCCAGGGCACGCCGACCCGGCTGCGGAACTGCGCGATCAGCAGACCGAAGAAACCGCAGGCCGCGACCACCAGGACGATGCCCGGGGTGACCCTGGAGGGGCCCTCCGTGTACGGGCCCAGTTGCACCGACTCGACGATCAGGGCGGTGGCCGCCGCCGCGTACAGGCCGAGCAGGCTCGCCGGGCGCAGCAGCAGGCCGCCCGCGACGATCGGCAGTACCAGGACGGCCGGCGAGCACCACACCGAGTTGACGAGTGTGGCGGCCGTGATCAGGGGCACGGTGATGAGCAGGCCGATCAGCGCGACCCAGTCCGAGCCGTCGCCGCGGAAGTAGTCCACGGCACTTCTGCGCATGCCGACGCGAGCCCGGTGCCACTGCATCTTCAACCGGGCCGTGAACGTCTCGGCTTCCGCGCGCCGCCCTCGTCCTGCTGCCATTAGTTCGGGACCCTATCCATCGGACCAACTGCTTGGCACGGGAGGTCCCACTTGTCCCCCGTCCGAGGCTCGACTTCACAGTGAACTTCACAGAAGGCCGGCCTGCCGCCATCACGCCGAAATTCCCTGGCCCGTCCCGCAATGCCCTGATAGGCATGGTCCATGGTGACTGACTGTGGGGCGGGCTGTGGGACGGGCTGTGGTGCTGACCGGGGCGCTGAATGCGGGGCCGGCCGCGGCGTCGGCTGTGGGTGGCGATCATGAGTCCTGACGTACGCGTCCTGCGGCCGGACGACTGGGACCAGTGGTACGACAACCTGATACGGGCCTTCGGCGGTGTGCCGGAGTCGTCGGACGAGCGGGAGCTGTGGCGCACGCTCACGGAGCCGGCCCGCTCGATCGGCGTCTGGGACGGGGACGCGTGTGTCGGCACGGCGGGGGCGTTCAGCTTCCGGCTGACCGTGCCGGGCGGCGCCTCGGTACCCGCCGCGGGCGTCACCATGGTCAGCGTGGCCGCCACGCACCGGCGGCGCGGTCTGCTGCGCTCCATGATGCGGCGGCAGCTGGACGACGTACGGGACTGGGGCTGGCCGCTGGCCGTCCTGACGGCCTCCGAGCCCGCGATCTACGGCCGGTTCGGGTACGGCGCGGCGACGTACGGCGTGAACATCGAGGTCGACACGAGTCGCGTACGCCTGTCCGTGCCGCCCGGCACCGATGACGTACGTCTGCGGTACGCCGCGCCGGCCGACGTCCTCGACGCGTGCGAGGCGGTGTACGCGCGGCGGGTGCCCGGCCGGCCGGGGATGCCTGCGCGGCTGCCCGGGTGGGAACGGCTCCAGGTGCTCGACCCGGAGAACGAGCGGGACGGCGGATCGCCGCTGCAGTGCGTGGTCGCCGAGCGGGACGGCGAGGTCGTGGGGTACGCCCGCTTCCGGGTCCGGCCCGGCTGGGAGGTCTCCGGACCCAAGGGTGTGGTGCTCCTCAAGGACACGGAGGCACTCGATCCGGCGGCGCACGCCGCGCTGTGGCGGTTCCTGTTCGACATCGACCTGACGTCGACGGTGAGCGCGCTGGGGCGGCCGCTGGACGACCCGTGGATGTCCATGGTGAGCGACATCCGGCGGTGCGGGCTGCGGGTACGGGACTCCCTGTTCGTCCGGCTGGTGGACGTCGGGGCGGCGTTGGAGGCGCGGACGTACCAGGCGCCGGTGGACGTCGTGTTCGAGGTCGAGGACGACTTCTGCCCCTGGAACGCGGGGCGTTGGCGGCTGACGGGCGACGCCAAGGGGGCGTCGTGCGTTCGTACGACGGACCCGGCTGATCTCGCCCTGTCCGTACGGGAGTTGGGGTCGGCGTACCTCGGCGGGGTGAGCCTCTCCTCGCTGGCGGCGGCCGGACGGGTCCGGGAGCTGCGGCAGGGGGCGCTGGCGGAGGCGGCGGTGGGGTTCGGGTCGGCGGTGCCGCCCTGGCTGCCGCACGGGTTCTAGCGCGGCTCCCACGGGGTTCCAGGGCGGCTCCCACGGGTTCCGGGGAGGCCGCGGACCGGGGTCAGGGCTGCTGGCAGGTCGGGCACCAGAAGAGGTTGCGGGCGGCGAGATCGGCGGTGCGGATCTCGCCGCCACAGATGTGGCAGGGCAGGTTGGCCCTGCGGTAGACGTAGACCTCGCCGCCGTGGTCGTCGACGCGTGGCGGGCGGCCCATCGCCTCCGGTGTGTGTTCCGGGCGGACGGTGTCGATGCGGTTGGTGCGGACGCCCTCGTGCATGAGCTCGACGAGGTCCTTCCAGATCGCGTCCCACTCGGTGGGGGTCAGGTCCGTGCCGGCGCGGTACGGGTCGACGCGGTGCCGGAAGAGGACCTCGGCGCGGTAGACGTTGCCCACGCCGGCGACGATCTTCTGGTCCATCAGCAGGGCGGCGATCGTCGTACGGCTGCGGGCGATCCTCAGGTAGGCGGCCCGCGGGTCGGCGTCGTCGCGGAGGGGGTCGGGACCGAGGCGGTCGTGTACGGCCTGCTTCTCGGCGGGGGTGATCAGGGCGCAGGTCGTGGGGCCGCGGAGATCGACGTACGAGGCGCTGTTCGCGAGTCGGAGACGGACCGTGTCCGTGGGCGGGGGCGCGGGGGCGGCGCCGAAGGTGACCTTGCCGAAGAGGCCGAGGTGGATGTGCACCCAGTCGCTGTCGCGGAAGCCGAGGAAGAGGTGCTTGCCGTGGGCTTCGGTGGCGGTGAGTTCCGTGCCGGTGAGGAGGGCGGCGGCGTCGGTGAACTTGCCCTGGGGGCTGGTCACCCGCGGTGCCGTGCCGGCGAAGGCGGCGGCGTAGTCCTTGGCCAGCCGGTGGATGGTGTGCCCTTCCGGCACCGTGCTCCCTGCCCTTTCCTTCGGTCCTGCGTGTCCTGCGCGTCCTTCATGTCCTGCGTACCGCCGCCAGGGGGCTGCGCCCCCTGGCCCGTGGACCTGTGCCCGGCTGCCGCTACCGCTGCGGGTGATGCGCCGGGATCGGCGGCAGGTCGCCCGTCGTCTCGTAGTCGGCCAGCATCTCGATGCGGCGGAGGTGGCGCTCGTCACCGGAGAACGGGGTGCTGAGGAAGGTCTCGACGAACTTCGTCGCCTCGTCCTGCGTGTGCATGCGCGCGCCCACCGCGACGACGTTCGCGTTGTTGTGCAGGCGGCCGAGGGACGCAGTCTCCTCGCTCCAGGCCAGCGCCGCGCGCACGCCCTTCACCTTGTTCGCCGCGATCTGCTCGCCGTTGCCGGATCCGCCGATCACGATGCCCAGGGAGTCGGCGTCGGCCGCCGTGCGCTCCGCGGCGCGGAGGCAGAACGGGGGGTAGTCGTCCTGGGCGTCGTAGATGTGCGGACCGCAGTCCACGGGGTCATGGCCGGCCGCCTTGAGCCAGTCGACGAGGTGGTTCTTGAGTTCGAAGCCCGCATGGTCGGAGCCGAGATACACGCGCATGGGACGAGTGTGACACGGACGTTTCAGGGCAGCAGCCCCGGGGGCGCGGCACGTGAACTCCGAGCAATGTTACAGAACCTCAGGAAAACCTCAAGTAACGATCTGGATTCAAAGGTTCACGTATCTCTTGGCCTCCGATTCACTGGACCGACTCGTTCACCCCCGTACACCGCTCGTACGCGGGACAGTTCACCCGGCGCAAAGGAAATCCCTCCATGACCTCGCAGCCGACCCTCCCCCAGGCCGGTCACGCCCCAGGAGACCCCGGCGAACCCGGCGGCCCCGGCGGCGGCCTCCAGGCAGGACTCAAGAGCCGTCATCTCTCGATGATCGCCATCGGCGGTGTCATCGGTGCCGGGCTGTTCGTCGGCTCCAGCACCGGTATCGCCACCGCCGGACCCGGCATCCTGCTGTCGTACGCCCTCGTCGGCACGCTCGTGGTGCTGGTGATGCGGATGCTCGGCGAGATGTCCGCCGCGAATCCGACGTCCGGGTCGTTCTCCGCGCACGCGGACCGGGCGCTCGGGCGCTGGGCCGGGTTCTCCATCGGCTGGCTGTACTGGTTCTTCTGGGTCGTGGTGCTCGCGGTGGAGGCCACCGCCGGGGCCAAGATCCTCGAAGGATGGATACCCGCCGTACCGCAGTGGGGCTGGGCACTGATCGTGATGGTGGTGCTGACCGCCACCAACCTGGTCTCCGTGGGCTCCTACGGTGAGTTCGAGTTCTGGTTCGCCGGGATCAAGGTCGTCGCGATCGGCGCGTTCATCGTCGTCGGCGGGCTGGCCGTGTTCGGCGTGCTGCCGGGCGTCGACAGCGACAAGGCCGGGCTGGGCAACCTCAGCGCCCACGGCGGATTCCTGCCGAACGGGCCCGGCGCCATCCTCACCGGCGTGCTCCTGGTCGTCTTCTCCTTCATGGGCAGCGAGATCGCCACCCTCGCCGCCGGTGAGTCGGAGGACCCGCAGCGGGCCGTCACCAAGTCCACCAACAGCATCATCTGGCGTATCGGCGTCTTCTACCTGGGATCCATCTTCGTCGTCGTCACCCTGCTGCCCTGGGACGACAAGTCCATCGCCGACAAGGGTTCGTACGTCGCCGCCCTCGACTCCCTCGGCATCGCGCACGCCGGCCAGATCATGAACTTCATCGTGCTGACCTCGGTGCTGTCCTGTCTCAACTCCGGCCTGTACACCGCCTCCCGGATGGCCTTCTCGCTGGGCGAGCGGGGCGACGCGCCGAATGCGTTCGCACGGGTCAACAGCCGGGGTGTGCCGATGGCGGCGATCCTCGCGTCGGTCGTGTTCGGCTTCGTCGCCGTCTTCTTCAACTACCTGTCCCCTGACACGATCTTCCTCTTCCTCGTCAACTCCTCCGGCGCGGTGGCCCTGTTCGTCTGGCTCGTCATCTGCTTCTCGCAGCTGCGGATGCGGAAGATCATCCAGGCCGAGGCGCCGGAGAAGCTGGTCGTGCGGATGTGGCTGTACCCGTACCTGACCTGGGCGACGGCCGCGCTGATCGTGTTCGTCCTGGGTTACATGCTGACCGACACGGAGCACGACGGGCGCACCACCGTGCTGTTGTCGTTGCTCGTCGCCGCGATCGTGCTCGTCATCGCCGTCGTGAAGGAGCGGGTCAGGGCCGGTGGTCGTACGCTCACGAAGGTCTGAGCGCATACGGACCCACACCGGGCGCACACGGGCGCTCGCGGGTGTGCGCTGACGCCTACGGGCGCTCGCGGACACCCGCGGGCGCCCGCCCGTGTCTCTGCGCGAGATGCCGTACGCCAAGGGCCACACCGTCCACAGCGACCCGGCAGGGGTTGGGGATCGGAGCGAGGGACTGTACGACGCCGAGACGCGAAAGAGGCCCGCCGAGGTGACGTCGCGGTGCGACCCGGCGAACCTCTTCCGCAGGAACTACGGGGTCAGCGCTTGAGGAACTTCCAGGCGGTGGGCAGGACGCCCATCGCCAGGGCGGCCTTCAGCGCGTCCCCGAGCAGGAACGGGGTGAGGCCCGCCGCGATCGCGGCGGAGGCCGAGAGATCGGCGGCGTAGGCGAGGTACGGGACGCCGATGGCGTAGATGATCGCCTCGCCCACCAGCATGGTGCCCGCCATCCGCGGCACCGAGCGGTCGGCGCCGCGGCGGGCCAGGGCGCCCACCGCGGCGGACGCGAGGATCATGCCGAGGATGTAGCCGAAGGAGACGGAGACACCGGAGGTGCCGTTCGCGAACCACGGCACACCGGCGAGGCCGGCCAGCGCGTACAGGACGAGCGCGGACACACCGCGGCGGGCCCCGAGGCCGGTGCCGACGAGCAGCGCGGCGAAGGTCTGACCGGTCACCGGGACCGGGGAGCCCGGCACGGGCACCGCGATCTGGGCGGCGAGGCCGGTGAGCGCGGCGCCGCCGAGCACGAGTGCGATGTCCCGGACGCGGGAGGCGGGGAGCAGGTCGGCGAGGACCTGGCCGGTGCGGGCGGGGGCGACGGCGGTGCTCATGGGGACTCCGCGAAGGTGTGAACGGCAAGGGACACGGTGACGCTATCCCAGCGCGCTCGCGCCGTTCTCCGTCAGCGTTCGACAAAGGGTGGAGCGGGGACTTGGTGGACTCCGGACAAAGGGTGAGGGTTACACCTGGTTTCGCGTGATGCCGGTCACTGAGGTGAAGTGGTCCGGGCTACGAGGAGGCCTTCGTGGGCCTCTGTAGAGAACCACCAAAGGGAGCTGTCGCGTGGACTGCGGCGTGGACACGTGCCGTCTCGCCCGTCGGTCGCCGTCTGGGCAGCGGTGGGGGCTTTTGCTAGCTTCGTGCACATGGTCGCCCAGTCCCGGAACTTCTCGTCGCGTCGCTATGTCGACCTGCGACGCGTGGGCACGGCCACCTGTCGCCGCCCCTGAGGCGGGCGGAGCGGCTCCGACGCGCCTCGATGCATGAGACGGCGCAGTGTCGGACCCGTTCCCGAGGAAGTTCCCCATGCCCCGTACCGCGGCACCACCTCTCACCTCCCCCGTACCCCGCGCCGCCGACAGCGACCGGCGCCGCACGAACGCGAGCGTCGTCCTGCGGTCCGTGCTGGAGCACGGACCCGTCGCCCGCAGCACCATCTCCCGGCTGACCGGGCTGTCCCCGGCGTCGGTCACCGACTACTGCGCCCTCTTCACCGAGGCCGGGCTGATCCGCGAGGCCGCCGCGCCCCGACGGTCCCAGGGTGTGGGCCGGCCACATGTGCCCGTCGACCTGGACGACTCCCGGTTCGTGGTGGGCGCGGTCCATGTGGCCGTGCCCTTCACGACGGTCGCGGCACTCGATCTGCGGGGACGGGTGCTGGCCGAGCGGCGGTTGAAGTACGAGCGTACGGATCCCACGTCCGTGCTGGCACGCGCCGCCGACGGCCTGGTGGCCCTGCTGGACGAGGCCCCGGGGCGCCGGCCCCTGGGCGTCGGTTTCGCGTCCGGCGGCTGGGTGGACCGGGAGACCGGGACCGTCGTCGCACACCCGCTGCTGGGCTGGCGCGAGGTCCCGGCACGGGAGGTGATCGGCGCCCGCACCGGGCTGCCGGTCCATGTGGACGGGCACGCGCGGGCGTTGGTCAACGCCGAGCGGCTTTTCGGGCGGGCGCGCGGCAGCCGGAGCGTGCTGCACCTGTTCGTCGGCAACGTGGTTGACGCGGCGTTCGCGACCAACGACGAGGTGCACCACGGCCCGCGCTCGCAGGCAGGCACGATCGCGCATCTGCCCGTTCCGGGCGGCACGGAAGCCTGCGACTGCGGCCGGACCGGCTGCCTCCAGGCCGAGTTGAGCGAGCGGACGCTGTGCCGGCGGGCGCGCGCGGCGGGCATCATGGCCGGGGTGAACCCGATGCGTGTGGTGTCCGCGGCGGCCGGCGGCGACGCGGTGGCCGTACGGTTGCTGGTGGAGCGGGCGCGGATGGTGGGTCGGGCAGTGGGGCTGCTGCTGGACGTGCTGAACCCGGAGCGGGTGGTCGTCACCGAGATCGGGATCATCAGCCGCGCGGACTGCCTTTCCGCGCTGCGGGAAGCAGTCGGTCCGGACCGGGCGGCGGACGTGGTGCCGACGAGTTTTCCGGATTCCGTGCTGGCCGTGGCGGGCGGTGCGGTGGCACTGGACGTGCTCTACCGGGATCCGTTGAGGGTATTTTGAGGACCCGTCGAGGGTTTGCCGGTGATCGTTCGAGCGTGCCACCGGGGCCGAATTAATTCAGAAAATCCGAATGTTGACAGGGGGTGCGCGTGACCGGGAACATCCTTCTCATGAGCTGTCGCACCCTTTGTTGCTGACGCGCCGACGCGCCCGGAGCGCCTCCTTCTTGCCGCGTGAATTCCCGTTCTGGCTTTTCCTTGCCCGGATTCCGCGCGCCTTCTCACCACTTCATCCCACGGAGTTTCCGTCATGCCATCTCTGTCTGCCTCCGGTGTCGACCGGCGGCTCTTCCTGACCTCACTGCTCGGCGTCTCGGCCGCCGCCGTCGGCCTGAGCGGCTGCGCCCAGAGCAGCGCCGCCACCAGCGCGAAGGGTGACCTGTCCGCTCCACTGGCCGGCAAGGTCCCGGCCGGTACGAGCCTGAAGATCGCCTCGTACCAGAACGCCCAGCAGCTCCAGTTCAAGCTCGCCAAGCTGGGCGACCCACCGTACAAAGTGAGCAGCTGGGCGAACATCGGCGCCGGCCCCGATGTCATCAACGCCTTTCGCGCCGGCTCCCTGGACGTCGCCAACAACGCGGGAATCCCGCCGATCCAGGCGCATTTCCAGGGATACGACGCGAAGATCGTCGCGATCGACATCACCCGCAAGCCGAACTATCTCTTCGCCACCAAGCCCGGCAGCGACATCCGTACGGTCGCGGACTTCAAGGGGAAGAAACTCGCCTTCTCGCAGGGGCAGGCGCAGGGTGTCGTCCTTCTGCGTGCGCTCAAGAAAGCGGGGCTGGCGTACGACGACGTGAAACTCGTCCCGCTGACCAGCAACCAGTTCCTCACCGCGCTGCAGTCCGGCCAGGTCGACATCGCTCCGCTCGCCAACCAGCAGGCGCCCGCCTATCTGAAGCAGTACGAGTCCAAGGGTGCCCGTGCCATCACCACCGACGTGGTGGACCTGCTCAACCTGCTCTGGGCGCCGGCCTCCGTACTGGCCGACTCCGCGAAGGCGGCCGCGGTCGCCGCGTACATCCCGTACTGGGCCAAGGGCCAGGTGTGGCAGTACGAGCACCCGGACGTCTGGAACAAGGAGTTCTACGTCGGGACGCAGAACCTGACCCTCACACAAGCACAGTCGATCACCGAGCTCGCCAACAAGCCGTTGTTCCCGCCGAGTTGGGACGAGGCGATCAAGTGGGAGCAGGAGACGGCCGATCTGCTGGCAGAGGGCGGCTTCGTGAAGAAGTTCGACGTGGGCTCGCTGTTCGACCACCGCTTCGAGGGCATCGCCGCGAAGTCCGTCCCCGCGGAGTACCGAAGGTGACCGCCGTGACCACGACCGCAGCGGCCGTCGCCGCCCCGGAGACCGGCTCCCCAAAGGCCGGCTCCCCGGTCCGCGGGCGCCGCCGGCTCTCCCCCGGGAAAAGCCTGCCCGCCTCCCGGCTGATCGGACCGGTCCTCTTCCTCGCCCTGTGGGCCACCGCCTCCGCCGCCGGACAACTCGACCCGGCGGCGATCCCGGCGCCCTGGACGGTGGTGCGGACCGGCGCTCACCTGTGGACCGCCGGGACCCTGCCCACCGACATCCTGACCTCGCTGCGACGCGCCGGATCCGGGTTCGCGATCGGTCTGACCGCCGGCGTCGCGCTCGCCCTGGCCTCCGGGCTCAGCCGGGCCGGGGAGGCGCTGATCGACGGGACCGTGCAGCTCAACCGGGCGATCCCGACCCTCGGTCTGATCCCGCTGTTCATCCTCTGGCTGGGCATCGGCGAGACCTTCAAGATCGCGATCATCGCCATCGTCGTGTACGTCCCGGTCTACCTCAACACGCACGCCGCGCTGTCCGGCATCGACCACCGGTACGTCGAACTCGCCGAGGTCCAGGGCCTGTCGAGGTTCGCCTTCGTCCGGCAGATCGTCATCCCCGGCGCGCTGCCCGGCTTCTTCGTCGGGCTCCGGCTCGGGGTGACCGGCTCCTGGCTGGGCCTGGTGGTCCTGGAGCAGATCAACGCCACCAGCGGACTCGGCTACATGATGTTCCAGGCCCAGAACTACGGCCAGACGGACGTCATCCTCGTCGGCCTCGTCATCTACGGCTTCTTCGGCCTGGTCTCCGACAGCGCGGTCCGTCTGATCGAACGGAGGGTGCTGTCATGGCGCCGCACACTGAGCAGCTGACCCGGCCCACCGTCCGGCTCCGGGGCCTGACCCGGTCGTTCGACGGGCGTACGGTCCTCGACGGCATCGACCTCGACCTGCCGCCCGGGCAGTTCACGGCCCTGCTCGGGCACAGCGGCTCCGGCAAGAGCACCCTGCTGCGGGCGATCGCGGGTCTCGACCACGAGGTGTCGGGCAGCGGTGACCTCACCGCACCCGAGCGGGTGTCCGTGGTCTTCCAGGACTCGCGGCTGCTGCCCTGGCGACGGGTGCTGGACAACGTACTGCTGGGGACGGAGGGCAGTCAGGCGGCCGGGAAGGGCCGGGCCGCGCTCGCCGAAGTGGGTCTGGCCGGCCGCGAACGGGCCTGGCCCAACGAGCTGTCCGGCGGGGAGGCCCAACGTGCCGCCCTCGCCCGCTCGCTGGTCCGGGAGCCCGAACTCCTGCTGGCGGACGAGCCGTTCGGCGCGCTGGACGCGCTCACCCGGATCAAGATGCACGGGCTGCTGCGGGAGCTGTGGAAGCGGCACCGGCCCGCCGTGCTGCTGGTCACCCATGACGTGGACGAGGCGATCGTGCTCGCCGACCGGGTGCTCGTGCTCGACCAGGGCCGTATCGGCCTCGACCTGACCATCGACCGCCCGCATCCCCGTTCCTACCGGGATCCGCTGCTGGGCGAGTACCGGGAGCGGCTGCTGGCCGCGCTCGGCGTGACGGAGGACCAGAAGTGACCAGACAGCTCCACCTCAACGCGTTCCTGATGAGCACCGGCCACCACGAGGCGTCGTGGCGGCTGCCGGAGAGCGACCCGTACGCCCATGTGGACCTCGCCCACTACGTCCGCCTGGCCCGGACCGCGGAGCGCGGCACCTTCGACTCCCTGTTCCTGGCCGACGGACCGCAGTTGTGGGGCAACGTCGCCCAGCGCCCCGGCGGCGCCCTGGAACCGCTCACCCTGCTCACCGCCCTGGCGACGGCCACCGAGCACATCGGCCTGATCGCCACCGCCTCCACCTCCTACAACTCCCCCTACAACCTGGCCCGCAAGTTCGCCTCCCTCGACATCATCAGCGGCGGCCGGGCGGGCTGGAACGTCGTCACCACGGCCGGCGCGGAGGCCGCCCGCAACTTCGGCCTGGACGCCGAACCCGCGCACGCCGAGCGGTACGCCCGTGCCGCCGAGTTCCTCGACGTGGCCCTCAAGCTCTGGGACAGCTGGGAGGACGACGCGATCGTCGCCGACAAGGCGGCCGGCGTCTGGGGCGACGACACGAAGATCCATCCGCCCCGGCACCAGGGGACGTACTTCAGCGTCGAGGGCGCCCTCAACGTGCCGCGCACACCGCAGGGTTACCCGCTGCTGGTGCAGGCGGGGTCGAGCGAGGACGGAAAACGCTTCGCGGCCCGGTACGCGGAGGCCGTGTTCACCGCCCAGCAGACCATCGAGGACGCGCAGGCCTTCTACGCCGACCTCAAGTCCCGTACGGCGGCGGCCGGCCGTGACCCCGAGCACATCAAGGTGCTGCCCGGCATCGTCCCGGTGCTCGGCTCCACCGAGGCGGAGGCGCTGGCGGCCGAGCAGCTCCTGGAGGACCACATCGTGTACACGCACGGAGTGAGCCGTCTGGAGAGCCTGCTGCAACTGGAGCCCGGGACACTGGAGTTGGACGCCCAGCTGCCGGCCGATCTGCCGCCGGAGAGCGCGATCGAGGGCGCCAAGAGCCGCTACACCCTCATCGTCGAACTGGCCCGGCGTGAGCGGCTCACCGTACGGCAGCTGGTCGGACGGCTCGGCGGCGGGCGCGGGCACCTCACCTTCGCCGGGACGCCCGAGCAGGTCGCCGACGCGATCGAGACCTGGTTCACGCACGGCGCCGCCGACGGCTTCAACATCATGCCGCCCGTCCTGCCGTCCGGACTCGACCTCTTCGTCGAGCACGTCGTCCCGCTCCTGCGCACACGCGGTCTGCTCCGCACGGAGTACGGGCCCCGACGCACCCTGCGGGACCGCTACGGACTGCCCCGCCCGGCGAACCAGTACGCCGACCGTGGCGAGGCGACCGCGACCACCACCGCAAGCTCACCCGCGACCCCGGTCGCGACCGCCCTCGTCTGACGGACGGCACGGCGGCGGCCGGACGGCACGGCGGCCACGACCGGGGCCCGTGGTGATCAGGGCTTGCGGCCGAGGCCTCCGTGCTGGCCGATCGCGACCGGTGCCTCCTCGTCGGGGCGCCAGAGCGGGACCGGGACCACGCCCGGTTCCACCAGGTCCAGGCCCTCGAAGAAGGCCTCGATCTGGTCGACCGGGCGCAGGAAGTAGGGGACCGCGCCGGTCTCGTTGTAGGCGTCCTGGGCCCGTTCGTAGGCCGGGTCGGTGCCGCGGGAGCCGTCGTTGACGGAGAGGTAGCTGCCTGAGGGGAGGCCGGCCAGGAGGCGGCGGACGATGTCACGGGCCTGGTCGTAGTCCGTGACGTGGCCGAGGATGCCGCTGAGGATCAGGGCGATGGGCTGCTCCCGGTCGAGGGTCCCGGCCGCCGCCTCGATGATGCGCTCCGGCTCGAAGAGGCTGATGTCCTCGTACGCCGTCGCGCCCTCGGGCGTGGACGTGAGCAGGGCGCGGGCGTGTGCGAGGACCAGCGGGTCGTTGTCGACGTAGACGATCCGGGACTCGGGGGCGAGGCGCTGGGCGACCTCGTGGGTGTTGTCGACGGTGGGCAGGCCGGTGCCGACGTCCAGGAACTGCCGGACGCCCGCCTCGCGGACCAGGTACCGGATGCTGCGGCCGAGAAAGGCGCGGCTGCCGCGGGCGATGGTGACGATGCCGGGGAAGACGGCGGTGTAGGCGTCGCCGGCCGCCTCGTCCACCGGGTAGTTGTCCTTGCCGCCGAGCCAGTAGTTCCAGATCCGGGCCGAATGCGGCACCGAGGTGTCGATCTCCGTCATGCGCCCATGGTGCTACGCCGCGTCCGTCCCGCACGGCACATTGAGTGAGAGAAGTGCGGCGGAACCGTCGCTGTTCATACGGAGTTCGCTGATCGCCGCGTTACGCAACCGTGGGAACACTCTGCGGTACTCCCGGGCCGGGATCGAGAGCAGGGTGCACAGGACGAGACGCAACAGGGTGTTGTGGGCGACGACGAGCACCCGTTCGCCGGGGTGGGCGGCGGCTGTGCGGCGCAGGGCGGCGGCTCCGCGGGCGGCCGCGGCCGGCGGATCCTCGGCACCGGGGAAGGGGTGCGCGACCGGGTCGGCGCGGAATGCCTCCGCGGCCGTGGGGTCCTCGGCCGCGAACTCGGCGAGCGTACGGCCCTCCAGAACGCCGAAGTCGCACTCCCGCAGGGCGGGTTCGCGGTGCGGGGTGAGGCCGAGGGC
The DNA here is from genome assembly GCF_044459385.1 of Streptomyces sp. NPDC050287. Lineage (NCBI taxonomy): Bacteria > Bacillati > Actinomycetota > Actinomycetes > Kitasatosporales > Streptomycetaceae > Streptomyces > Streptomyces sp. NPDC050287. The sequence continues at coordinate 272,884 of NZ_JBITIY010000006.1, forward strand.
ACGGCAGGCGGGCTCGGCGGTGGCGACGGCCCGGGAGAGCGGGGAGGTCCAGATCGCGTCGACTGGGTGGGCGGCGACCCAGCGGCCGAGCGCCTCGGCCTGGGCACGGCCGGTGTCGGTGAGGGCCACGTCGCTGATCCCCGCGTAACGGTTCTCGGCGTGCCAGATCGTCTGTCCGTGCCGGGCCAGCAGCAAGGTCGTCGTCATGACCGAGCAGTATCCCGGTCGAGGCGGATGCGCGCGTGCGCGGCGGCCGGTTCCGGGAGCCGGCCGCGGGCCGTGAGTGCGTCGAGGAGGCGGGCGTACGACTCGGCGCACAGGGCCGCGGGGCGGTGGCGTCCGGCGCGGACACTCCGCGTGCCCAGGCCGGTTCCGGGCCCCGCGGTGTTCGTCTCCGCCATCCGGCCTGCCACCTGGCCATCCGGACCTGCCACCTGTACGGGGTCTATGCCTACCCCGGACACGCGGCTCACCATCGATCAGTGAAGCGGACGAGTGGAGGGCGACGATGAGCGAACGGAACGGTCCGGTGCGTGTCGTGGCGGCCGGCGACCACTTCGTCCTGCCGGGGCTGATCGCACGGGCGGTCGGTCACGAGCTGGGCGAACGACCGGTGGACGTACGGGAGGTGACGCTCGGCTGGCCGCTGGAGCCGTTCGGGCCGGTGGCCGAGGTGCAGGAGGCGAGCGACGCCGAGGACGAGATGATCGAGTCGCTCTCCGACGGAGGTGAGGTGCTGGTCACCCAGATGGGCCCGGTCACCGAACGCGTCCTGGCGGCCTGCCCCGACCTGCGCCTGGTCGTGGTCTGCCGCGGCGGCCCGGTGAACGTCAACCTGGACGCGGCGAAGGCCCACGACGTCCGGGTGTGCTTCGCGCCCGGCCGCAACGCCGCCGCGACAGCCGAGTTCACCGTCGGCCTGCTGCTGGCGGCCCTGCGGCGCATCCCACAGGCCCACGACCTGCTGACCCGGCAGGGCAGCTGGGAGGGCGCCGCCTACTACACGTACGAGCACAGCGGCCTGGAGCTGGAGGACCTGCCCGTCGGACTGATCGGCTACGGAGCCGTCGGCAGCCGGGTCGCGCGCGTGCTGTGCGCCTTCGGCGCGCAGGTGACGGTGTACGACCCCTATGTGCGCGGCGAGATCCACGGCCTGCGGGTGTCCTCCCTCGACGAGCTTCTCTCCGGTTCCCGCGTGGTCACCCTGCACGCCCGCCTCACCTCCGAGACCCGCGGCCTGCTCGGCGCCCGCGAGCTGGGCCGGCTGCCGCGCGGCGCGGTGGTGGTGAACGCGGCGCGCGGACCGCTCCTGGACGAGGGGGCGCTGTGCGACGCGCTGGAGAGCGGTCAGGTGTCGGCGGCTGCCCTCGACACGTACGAGCACGAGCCGCTGCCCGCCGACTCGCGGCTGCGGGCTCTCGCCGAGCGCGTGGTGCTGACCCCGCACCTGGGCGGCGCCAGCCGCGCGGTCGCGGAGAAGGCGGCGGCGATCGCGGCCGCGGAGGTGGGCCGCTGGGTGCGCGGAGAGCCGTTGGCGCACTGCCTGACGTGACCTCGGCGACTGCCGCGACGACAAGGGCTACCGCCACCACCCCGACGACCACGACTACCGCCACTACTGCGACGGCAGCGACGACTGGCCGAGGAGGCCCACATGTACGTCGGTATCGACGTCGGCACGTCCATGGTGAAGGCCGCCGCCTTCGACGGCACCGGCCGCGAACTGGCCGTCGAGGCCCGCCCGGTCCGCCTCGACCTGCACGGCGGCCGGGTCGAGCAGGACATGGAGGAGGTGTACGGGGCGGTCGTGGCCGTCCTCGAAGAGCTGACGGCACGGGTGGCGCAGCCGGTGGAGCTGGCCGGGCTGACCGGGCAGGGCGACGGGGTGTGGCTGGTGGACACGGACGGGCGTCCGGTACGGGCCGCCGCCTCCTGGATGGACGGGCGGGCGCACGAACTGCTCGACCGGTGGCTGGCGGACGGCACGTTCGAGGCGGTGTTCCGGCGGACCGGCAGTGCCATGTTCCCGGGCTGTCCGGGCCCGCTGCTGGCCTGGCTGGACCGGCACGAGCCGAAGTTACTGGACGCGGCCGCCGCGGCCGTCTACTGCAAGGACATGGTGTTCCAGCGGCTGACGGGGGCGGCGCGGGCGGCGACGGACGTGTCGGACGCGTCGATGCCGTTCCTCGACCCGCGGACCCGGACGTACGACGACGGGGTGCTGGAGCTGCTGGGGCTGGCCCACCGGCGGGACCTGCTCGCCACGGTCGCCGACCCGATCGCCGTGGGCCGGACCCGGGGGGAGGGCCTGCCACCCGGCGTCCCGATCACCAACGGCCCCTACGACCTGCCCGCGAGCGCGCTCGGTGCCGGGGTCACCTCCCCGGGGGACGGCCTCCTCATCGTCGGCACCTGTCTGGCCGCGCTGGTGGCGACGACCGACCTGGACCTGTCCGGGGAACCGGCCGGCCTGTACATCTCCACCGACCGGCCCGGCCACCGGCTGCGCGCGCTGCCCGCGATGGTCGGCACGGCCGCCCTGGACTGGGTGCTGTCGACGACCGGCGTGCGCCACGAGGAGGTCGACGGCCTGCTGGCCGAGACCCCGCCCGGCGCGCACGGGGTGCGGGTGCTGCCGTACTTCGCCCCCTCCGGCGAACGCGCCCCCTTCGTCGATCCCCACCTGCGGGCGGAACTCACCGGCATCTCCCTCGAATCGACCAGAGCCGACCTGGTACGGGCGGTGTGCGAGGGCATCGGCTACGCGGCCCGCCACTGCCTGGAGGCCGCCGGCCTGACAGGCTCCCTGGCCGTCTGCGGCGGCGGCACTCGCAGCCCCGCATGGATGCGCCTCCTCGCCGACGTCCTCGGCCGTCCCCTGTGGGTCGTCGAGGGCGAGGTGGGCGCGCGCGGCGCGGTCCTCGCGGCGGCCGAACGCCACGGGGTTCCGCTGGACGGGCCCACGTGGACCCGCCCGACGGCCATCGTCGAACCGGACGCGCACCGGGCCGCGTACTACACCGAGGGATACGCCGAGCATCTGGACCGGCTGACACAGGCGCGGGGCCGCGGGCGGGGGCGGCCGTGAGCGGTGGAGCGGCCCCCCGCAGGTGGGGTTGCGGGTGCCCGGGGCGCGCGGCGGGACGAGTTCCGATCGGCGGCGACGCCCGCCGGGACCGGTCCCGAGCTCCCGCCCAGGTGCTCGTCGCCCGACCGGTCCCAGCCGACGCCGGCGCGCGGGCCGGCGCGGCGCGAGCGGCCCACCGGATCTCACGCGCGGGCACCGGCTTCCGGGACCGACGGCACGCAGCCGGACCAGGGCCGGGCACCCGCCGGGCCCCTGGACCCACGCTCCCCGAAACCCGTCACCCGGCCGGCCCCTCGCCGGCGGGCGCAGCCGCGAGCTGCCCGCCGGGCATCGGCGCGGTGGGACCGGTTCCGGGTGCTCAGGACACGCGGCGGGACCGGTTCCGGGCTCCCGTCCGGACCGCCCGGGGCCTACGCTCCCCGCACTGCGTTGTAAAACCGGCGCGGTCCGACACCCAGGAGGTGCTCATGGCGTTCGTGCGATGCCCCAGCCCGACGTGTCACGACAGGCTGCAGGATTTCCGGGATCTGAAGGGTGACGCGGAGGTCGCGGCGGCGGAGCGGGCGCTGCTCCCGGAACTGGAGGAGGGGGAGCACTTCGTCGCGAAGGCCTTCCACCGCTGCCAGAACGGAAGCTGCCGCCGCGTCCAGAAGAAGAACAACTGGCGGGCCGGCGCCTACCTGCCGGAGGGCTTCTGACAGCCCTCGGCGGACAGGCGCCGCCGCCGCGCCTACAGGTTGCTGAAGTCCGGGCCCTTGGTACGCGTGCGCTTGATCTCGTAGAAGCCGGGGACCGAGGCCACGGCGAGGGTGCCGTCCCACAGGCGGAGCGCGTCGTCGCCCTGGGGGGCCGGGGTGACGACGGGGCCGAAGAAGGCGATCTCCTGGCCGTCGGGGCCGGGGACCGCGATGACCGGGGTGCCGACCTCCTGGCCGACCTTCTCGATGCCCTCCCGGTGGGAGGCGCGCAGCTGGGCGTCGAACTCGAAGTCGTCCTGGTCGGCGTACTCGATCAGGTCGGCGGGCAGGCCGGCCTCCTTCAGGGCGGCCGCGATGGCCTCGGTGGTCGGGCCCTCGCCGTTGTTGTGGAAGCGGGTGCCGAGCGCGGTGTAGAGCGGGCCGAGGACGTCGGCGCCGTGCTTCTGCCAGGCCGCGGTCGCCACCCGTACCGGCTTCCAGGCCTTGGTCGCGAGCATGTCCCGGTACTCCTCGGGCAGCTCGTCGATCTTGTCCTCGTTCAGCACGGCCAGGCTCATGATGTGCCAGCGGATGTCGATGTCCCGGGCCTTCTGCACCTCCAGCACCCAGCGTGAGGTCATCCAGGCCCAGGGGCACAGCGGGTCGAACCAGAAGTCGACGGGGGTCCTGCCGGAGGGCGCGGTGGTCTCGGACATGGGTCTCCTCGGAGTGCGGTTGCCTGTGCGGTGCCATAGCTCACCTCAACGTGGAACACCTGCCGTGCCCCGCCCCATTCCCGGCTGCCGGGGGCCGGGGGCCCGTGGGAGGATCGGCCCTGGTCCGCATGCTGAACACAGCTGTACACATCCGAGGGAGTACCATCCGTGCCCGGTGAGAACCTGTCCCGCGACGAGGCCCGGGAGCGGGCCGCCCTGCTGTCCGTCGACGGCTACGACGTGTCCCTCGACGTCCGTACGGCGGTCGGCGACGAGACCGGGGACGGACCGCGGACCTTCCGCTCGGTCACCACGATCCGCTTCCGCTGCAGCGAGCCCGGCGCCTCCAGCTTCGCGGACCTGATCGCGCCGAGTGTGACCTCCGTGTCCCTCAACGGCAAGGATCTCGACCCGAGCGAGGTCTTCGACGGCACCCGGATCCTCCTGGAGGACCTCGCCGCCGACAACGAGCTGGTCGTCGACGCCCGGTGCGCGTACTCCCGCACCGGCGAGGGCCTGCACCGCTTTGTCGACCCCGAGGACGGCGAGGTCTACCTCTACACGCAGTACGAGCCGGCCGACTCCCGCCGCGTCTTCGCCAATTTCGAGCAGCCGGACCTCAAGGCCCCGTTCCGTTTCGAGGTGCGGGCGCCGGAGGCCTGGACGGTGTGGAGCAACGGCGTCGGTGACCTCGCCGACGGCGTGTGGCGGTTCGCGGAGACGAAGCCGATCTCGACGTACATCACCTGCGTGGTCGCGGGCCCGTACCACTACGTGACCGACTCCTACGAACGCGTCCTCGAGGACGGCACCCGACTGCGGATCCCCCTCGGCGCCCTGTGCCGCAAGGGCCTGGCCCCGCACTTCGACGCCGACGACGTGTTCCTGGTGACCAAGCAGGGCCTGGACTTCTTCCACGACCACTTCGACTACCCGTACCCCTTCGGGAAGTACGACCAGGCGTTCGTGCCCGAGTACAACCTCGGCGCGATGGAGAACCCGGGTCTGGTGACCTTCCGGGAGGAGTTCATCTTCCGGGGCAGGGTGACGCAGGCGTCCTACGAGGGCCGGGCCAACGTGATCCTGCACGAGATGGCGCACATGTGGTTCGGCGACCTGGTCACCATGGAGTGGTGGGACGACCTGTGGCTCAAGGAGTCCTTCGCCGACTTCATGGGCGCGTTCGCGCTGGTCGGCGCCACGCGTTTCGAGAACGGCTGGATCACCTTCGCCAACCGCCGCAAGGCCTGGGCCTACCGCGCCGACCAGTTGCCCTCCACCCACCCCATCACCGCCGACATCCGCGACCTCCAGGACGCCAAGCTCAACTTCGACGGCATCACGTACGCCAAGGGCGCGTCCGTACTGAAGCAACTGGTGGCGTACGCCGGCCAGGACGCGTTCCTGGAGGGCGCCCGCCGTTACTTCAAGCGGAACGCGTACGGCAACACGCGCCTGGGTGACCTGCTGTCGGTGCTGGAGGAGACCAGCGGGCGGGACATGGCCACGTGGGCGCGGGCCTGGCTGCAGACCGCCGGGGTCAACTCCCTCACTCCGCAGGTGCTGTTGAAGGCGGACGGCCGCGTGGACGAGCTGGCGGTGGTGCAGGAGGCCGCCGAATCGCACCCCGAACTGCGCCCGCACCGGGTGGCGGTGGGCCTGTACCGCCGTTCCGCGTCGGGGGCGCTGGAGCGGTATGCCCGCGCCGAGGCGGACGTCGACGGCCCGCGTACGGTCGTGGCGGAGCTGGCCGGCGCCGAGGCACCCGAGCTGGTGCTGGTCAACGACGACGACCTCACGTACTGCAAGATCCGCTTCGACGCGACCTCGCTGGAGACCCTGAAGGCGTACCTGGGCGAACTCACCGACCCGCTCGCCCGGGCCCTGTGCTGGTCCGCGCTGTGGAACATGACCCGGGACGCGCTGCTGCCGGCCCGGGACTTCATCGGCCTGGTGCTGCGGTTCGCGGGGCGCGAGTCCGGCATCGGGGTGCTGCAGATGCTGCACGCCTGGGCCGAGTCGGCGCTCGTCCACTACGCGGCCCCCGACTGGCGGACCGAGGCTGCCGCACTGCTCGCCGAGGGCGCCGAGCGGGAGCTGTCCCGCGCCGAGCCGGGCAGTGAGCACCAGCTGGCGTGGGCGCGGTTCTTCGCGCGGACGGCCGTCGACCAGCCCGGTTTCGACCTGCTGAAGGGCTTGCTGGACGGCACCTCGGCCATCGAGGGTCTGGAGGTCGACCAGGAGCTGCGCTGGGCGTTGTTGGAACCGCTCGCGTCGCACGGCCTCGCCGACGAGAGCGACCTGGCCGCCGAACTGGCCCGCGACGACACGGCGTCCGGCAAGCGCCACCAGGTCCGCTGCCTCGCCGCCCGCCCCTCGGCGGCGGTCAAGGCGCAGGCGTGGGCACAGGTGGTGGAGTCCGACGCGCTCTCCAACGCGCTGGTCGAGGCGACGATCGCGGGCTTCGACCGGCCCTCGCAGCGGGAGCTGCTCGCGCCGTACGCGCAGAAGTACTTCGACGTGATCGAGCGGGTGTGGCGGGAGCGGTCGATCCAGATCGCGATGCACGTCGTCCAGGGCCTGTTCCCCTCGCTCCAGGACTCTCAGGCGACGCTGGACGCGACGGACGCCTGGCTGGCGGCCCACGAGGACGCGGCGCCCGCGCTGCGCCGGCTGGTGCTGGAGGCGCGGGACGACCTGGCACGGGCGTTGCGGGGACAGGCGTGCGACGCGGCGGCGGCGGTCGGCGACTAGGCGACAACCAGGCGGAACTCTGGCCAAAGCCTGAGCGTGCCGTCACCGTTACGGAATCCGGGCAACAGAGCCCGTAACCCCTGGACCGCACCCGAACGGACCAGGGGTTTTCCGCGCGTGCTCGGCATCCGAACACCCGTCCTTTAGTGCTGGCTTGTCCGGATTTGTCGACGGACGTGTAACAACGGTTCAAGGCCGGACGAATGGCGGGAATCTGCCGGTCATGAACCACAACACCCCGGTCCCCCCGCTCACCCCCCGCCCCCTGAGCCACCTCTCCGAGGTGCACCGCCGAGTGCTGACGGCCGCCCATCTCCGTTCGCACGGCGTCTCGGCCGCGGAGGCCGACGAGCGGTGCCGTCCCGGCGGGCCCTGGCAGCAGATCCTCCCGGGCGTCTTCCTGCTCCACCCCGGCCCGCCGACCGGCGAGGAACGGCTGCACGCGGTGCTGAGGTACGCGGCGCGGGAGCCGCAGAACGGGGTTCCGGCGCAGCCCGGCCCGCAGGACCCGCACCGGCCGGTGTACGCGGACGCGGTGATCACGGGCCTGGCCGCGCTCACCCTGCACGGCTTCAGCTCGACCCCTCCCCTGCTGTCCCTCGACCGCGTCGACGTCCTGGTCCACCGGATGCGCCGACTGCGCTCGACGGGCTGCGTGCGGATCGTCCGTACGGCCGCGCTGCCCACCCCGGAACCCGTGTCGGGCCTGCCGGTCGCCCCGGTCCCGCGCGCGCTGGCCGACGCGGTGGCCGAACTCACGGACGCGGACGCCGTACGCCGGCTGCTGACCGAGGCGGTACGCGGCCGGCACTGCGAACCGGCGGCGGTGGTACGGGAGTTGAACAACGCGAAGCTGCTCAGCCGACCGCAGGTGGTGGACGCGGTGGACTCCCTGCTGGCCGAGGGCCGCGCGATCGCGGAGGACCGCCTGTACCGCATGGTCCGGGAGTACGGCCTGCCGGACCCGGTGTGGAACGTGGACCTGCGTCTGCCCGGCGGTCCGCACCTCGGCGGCCTGGACGCCTACTGGGCGGAACAGGCGGTGGCGGTCGAACTCGACACCCGCGTACCCCGCCAGGGTGACCGGCAGACCGATGACGACGACGACGGCCTGTGGTCCGAATACGCCCGCAAGCGCGAGCACTTGGAGCGGCTGGGCATCACGGTCGTCCACATCACCCCGAGGAAGCTCCGGGACGCGATGGAACAGCAGGCGACGATCGTCCGTACCGCCCTGATGGCGGCGGGCGACCGGGATCCCGCCGCGTATGTCGTGGTACTGCCCCGGTCATGACGGTCCGGGCACGACCAGGAGGGGAGAGGAGGAGCCGCGGGGCCGTCGGACCGGCCCGGCGGCCCCTCCTCATATGGCCGCCGTGCGGCCGTCGTGCGGCCGCCACCCGGCCCTCGTGCGGTCGTCCCGTCGGCCGGATGGTTGGGTAGGGCGGCATGAAGTTCCGAGGCGTGTTTCTCGTGCTGTTCCTGCTGCCCCTGGCCTGGGGCCTGATCACCCTGGCGCAAGGCAGGGCAACCCCCGTCGCACCGCACTGCGACGGCCTCCAACTGGGCGCGGACGGCGAGGAAACCCCCAGCCGCATGCGACGGGGCTTCACGTGTTACATCGACTACTCCCTGGACGGCCGCTCCGCGGGCACGAGAACCTACGACCAGCAGAAGTACGCCCAGGAACGGGAACGCAGCCGGTACTACCTCCACGGCACGCTGTACATCGCGTACGGCACGGCAGGTCTCGTCGTCCTGGCGTCGGCGGGCGGACTCCCCCACACCATCCGCCGCCGCCTCCCGCACCCCCGCCGTCCTACTCCCGCCACCCGGCCGTGACCCGGGCCCGCTCCTCCCACTGACGCACGCCCGGCCCGTTCGGGTCACGGCGATGGCAGAACTCCCTCATCGAGACGCACTTGGCGAGCATCGCGGTCCGGCGCTCCGGCCAGGCGGGCACGGGGGCGCCGTACGCGGCGAAGAAGCGGCCGAGCGAGCGCACGTGCTCCGGGTGGTGCGTCCGGACGATCCACTCGCACCAGGCGAGATCCTCCACCCGCTCCCCGAGGCGGCCGAACTCCCAGTCGAGCAGGGCGGTGACCTCGAAGGTCGAGGGGTCGAGAAGGAGGTTCTGCGGCCCGAAGTCACCGTGCACGAGGACCTCGCCCGCCCCGGCGCCCGGCAGGTCCGGCGGCGCCCCGGAGTGGAGACGTCGCAGCACCTGTCCGCAGGACCCCAGCACCTGCTCCGCCCGTCCCGCGTCGAGGAGTTCCTGGCCGTGGACGCCGGCGACGAAGCCCAGCGTGAGGGTGCGGTCGTCGGCGCCGAGCACCGGCGGCACCGGCACCCGGCCGGCGAGCGCGCGCAGCAGAGTGTGCTCGCGGCGGAGCCGGGCGGCGGCGTCGGGGCCGTCGTACGTCTTGCGCACGACGGCCCCGTCGCCGAGGGTCCGGTTGGTGTAGCCGTGTCGGAGGGGACGCATCCTCCGATCGTCTCAGCCCTTCTTCAGCACCAGTTCCGTGTTCCGGTCCTGCGCGTCGCCGCCGAGGGTGAGGTTGGCGCCGGGGGCGTTGTAGGAGAGTTCGCGGTACAGGGCGGCGAGGCCGGTCTGGGACAGGTCGGTGAAGTCGGTGCGGTGCGGGGCCGCGGACTCGATGCAGGTGGTGAAGATCGAGAGTGTGCCGTCCTTGTTGTCGGCCAGTTCGATCACCCGGGCCAGTTGCGGATAGTCGACGTGGGAGGCGGTGGAGATCTCCCAGAAGGAGCGGCCGCCGGACGTCCGGTGCGGGGTGATGTCGTTGCGGTGGATGTGGCCGTTGACCCAGGCCAGGACGCCTGCGTGGCGGCCGAGGAGGGCGATGAGCTCCTGGCCGTTGTGGCGGCGCTCGCCGGGGCGGGCCGGGTCGGGGCGGGTGTTCGTCATCGACTCGCTGGTGTGGTGGCTGAAGATGACCGCGTACGAGTCCTTGTTCTCGCGGAGCGTCCTGTCCAGCCACCTCAGCTGGGCCGTCCCTATCGAGCCCTGGTAGTGGCCGCCCGCGTCGGTGGTGTCGAGGCTGATGCCGATGACGTCCTCGGCGATGCGGAAGCTGTAGTACTGGGTGCCCGCGTCGAGGTTGGCGGTGGAGTAGCCGTGGCCGACCGGTCCGCGGCCGCGGTGGGCCGGGTCGAGGTGGGCCTTGAGGTACCCGGTGGCGGTGATGGGGGCGCGCCGCTCGTCCGGTGTCACCGAGCGCATGTCGCGGGTGTGGGCCTTGAGGAAGTCGCGGAACGCGGTGCCCTTCGGGTCGTTGTTCTTCCTGATGGTGTCCCTGAGCTTCTTCGCCTCGGCCGCGGACACGTTCATCAGTTTCCTGCCGCCGACCGCGTACTCGGCGAGCCAGGAGTCCCCGAGGCCGTAACAGCCGAGCGGCATGGCGTCGTGGTTGCCGACGGTGGAGTACCAGGGCAGGTTGAGGCCGGGGCTGTTCAACTCCCGTACGGCGGCCGCGAGGTAGCCCCGCAGATGCGGGAAGCCGAGCTGCTTGTCGGCGTCGCGGACGCTCGCGTCGGGCTGCCAGTACTGCTTGATGCCGCTGTTCTGCACGCCCTCGTAGTGCCGCGGGTCACCGGAGTTGGCGGTGACCCGGCCACCGCTCATGACCGTCAGGAACCAATCCAGCTCGGTCCCGGCGTTGTTGTCGGTGTTGTCGCCGGTCGTCATGGCGAAGTGGAGCGGGGCACCGGTGGCGGGAGCGCCCCGCAGCGCGTTGATGCGCTCCACCAGCGCTATCGCGCCGGGCACGGTCAGCGCCTCGTGCGGCCGCCAGGTGTGCCGGTCGGTGGAACGCAGGTACTCCAGGCGCATCGGGTGCTGCACGTCGCTCAGGTGCATGTCGGTGAGCTGCACGAACGCGGCGAGCGCGGTCCGGCGCCCGGCCCGGCCGGTCTTCGGCGCGGCCAGCTCGGAGCGGACCTTGCGGTTCCAGCCGGGTCCGTCGCCGAGGCGGCGGTAGCCGGAGCTGTTGCGCGGGGCGGCGACCGAGGCGAGGGTGGTGCCGCGGGTGTACGGGGCCAGAGGTGCGGCCGGAGCCATGGGGGTCCCCCCGGTCGAGCGAAGCCGAGACTGGGGGAGGGACTGCGCCACGGGGGCCTCGGCGGCGTCCGTGCCCGTGGTGGGTGCGGCCTGGCTGTCGGTGGGCCGCAGGGCGTAGCCGACGCCCGCGGAGAGGGTGACCGCCGCGGTGGCGGCGAGGACGGTACGGCGGTTGGTTCCGAGTGCGGAACCGGCGACAGAGCGTGTGCGCGACATGGCGCGATCTCCCCGAGTGCGAACGCGTCGGCAGTGGTCGCGGGTGATCGCTTTCGCGAACATCCCGCTCACTTTGATGCTTGGCACCAGGGATGACCTGCGCGTGAACGAGGCGGCAACGCGCAGCGCCGATCACCGTACGTGGATCTTGGACTACCCTGCGCGTCCTCGACCGCACCCCGGACGGCCCGGGGACGGCTACTCAGTGTTCATCTTCCCGGGTAGGGGAGCTGTTCCCGGGCCGGGTTCGAGCCGCCCGTCGGCCGGCCGCTCACGCCACAGGCGCAGCCCGATCCCGACCATCGGCACCAGGTTCAGCGCGGGCACGGCGTCCAGATCGTGCCAGGCGGCCATGTCGGTGGAGCCGCCGATCTCGTACCGCAACTCGCCGCCGGTGACCCTGCCCTCGTAGACGAGCCGCACGCCGTGGAGGTCGACCGGGCGTTGGAGGCGGCCGGGGAGGACGCGGTGGGAGGAGTCCACGCCGAGCAGGCCGGTGACCTCGATGCGGTAGCCGGTCTCCTCGGCCACCTCCCGTACGACGGTGTCATAGGGGTCCTCGCCGTGCTCCATGCCCCCGCCGGGCAGTACCCACTCCGGCGGTCCGCCGTCCGGCGCCGGGGAGCGGGAGAGCAGGAGCTGTCCGTCGCGCACGCATATGGCGTAGGCCGCCACCCGCAACTTCCTTCGCATCCAGGGACGTTAACCCGCCGACGGCCGGTTCTCGGGCGACTTGCCCGTTTTCCGAACTCGTCTCCGCGCAGCGCATAGGGGGTTTTCCCCATGCGTCCATATCGATTCGGTCAACTCTCCCTAAACATCTTTCTCATCGGTAAAGCTGTGCGCCCGTCCGGGATCGCATTCCGGATCGACGTGGCCGGGATCGATCGGTTCCGGTCGCACACCGCTCGTTCCTTTACCTACAAGGGATGCCGATGACCCACACCGCCCAGCGCGATCCGATATCCGGCGCGAGACGCGTGGCCCGGATCGCCGCGGCCGCCGGTCTGGTGGCCGCGCTCTCCGCCGCGGGACCGATACCCATGGCCCTGGCCGCCGACGACGCACCCGTCGCGGCCGGCCCGAGCGTCAAGTCCGCCCACGACAAGCTCGGTTCCGACGACGCCGACGCGCTCGCCGAGGCCAAGGCCGACGGCGACAAGAGCGTCACGATGATGGTCGCGACCGCCCCCGGACAGACCGAGCAGGTCGCCGCACAGCTCGACGCGGTCCAGGGCGGCCTGGTCGGCAAGACCTACGACAAGCTCGGTTACGTCCGCGCCACCGTCCCCACCGGCAGGGCGGACGCGGCCATCGCCGCCGCCACCAAGCTCTCCTCCGTGCACGGCATCGACCTGCGCCAGGAGATCGCGCTGGACGACCCGACGCCGGCCGCCGACACCGCCAAGGGCGCCGCGGGCAAGGGCACGGCCTCCTACCCGGCGCCGGGCAGGAAGACTCCCGCCGAGAACCCGTACAACCCGTCCTTCGAGACGGGCGCCGTCGACTTCGTGCAGGACCACCCGAAGGCGGACGGCCGCGGCGTCACCATCGGCATCCTCGACTCCGGCGTGGACCTCGCCCACCCGGCGCTGCAAAAGACCAGCACCGGCGAGCGGAAGATCGTCGACTGGGTGACATCGACCGACCCGGTCTCCGACGGCGACGGCTCGTGGCTGCGGATGACCACCCAGACGGCCGGTCCGGCGTTCTCCGCGACCCCTCGCGGCGGCACCGCCGAGACCTTCACCGCCCCGGCCGGCTCCTACAGGTTCAGCTACTTCTACGAGTCCGCGACCGCCGGCGGCGACCAGGCGGGCGACGTCAACCGCGACGGCGACAAGACCGACGTCTGGGGCGTGCTGTACGACGCCGCCTCCGGCACGGTGCGCGTCGACCTCGACGACGACCACGACTTCGCCGACGAGCAGCCGATGAAGCCCTACAAGGACGGCTACCAGATCGGTTACTTCGGCACGGACAACCCGGCGACCGACGTCGCCGAGCGCATCCCGTTCGTCGTCGAGATCCGCAAGGACGTCGTCTACAACGGCGCCGGCGCCAAGGCCGACTACGTCAACATCGGCATGATCTCCAGCGAGCACGGCACCCACGTCGCCGGCATCACCGCCGCCAACGGCCTGTTCGGCGGCCGGATGAACGGCGCCGCGCCGGGCGCGAAGATCGTCTCGTCCCGAGCCTGCGAGTTCGGCCCCGGCTGCACCAACGTGGCGCTGACCGAGGGCATGATCGACCTCGTCGTCAACCGGGGCGTCGACATCGTCAACATGTCGATCGGCGGGCTGCCCGCGCTGAACGACGGCAACAACGCGCGCGCCGAGCTGTACACCCGCCTCATCGACACCTACGGCGTCCAGTTGGTGATCTCGGCCGGCAACTCCGGCCCCGGCGCCAACACGATCGGCGACCCGGGCCTGGCCGACAAGGTCATCTCGGTCGGCGCGACCATCTCCAAGGAGACCTGGGCCGCCAACTACGGCTCCGTCGTGGAGAAGGAGTACGCGATGATGCCGTTCTCCTCGCGCGGCCCGCGTGAGGACGGCGGCTTCGCGCCCACCCTGTCCGCCCCGGGTGCCGCGATCAACACCACCCAGACCTGGCTGCCGGGCTCCCCGGTCGCCGAGGCGGGCTACACCCTGCCGGCCGGCTACTCGATGCTCCAGGGCACCTCGATGGCGTCCCCGCAGGCCGCCGGCGCCTCCGCGCTGCTGCTGTCCGCCGCCAAGGCGAAGAAGATCGACCTCACCCCGGCCACCCTGCGCACCGCGCTGACCTCGACCGCCGACCACATCAAGGGCGTGCAGGCGTACGAGGAGGGGGCGGGCCTCATCGACATCGACGACGCCTGGGACGCGATCCGCGACGGCGCCACCGCCCACACCTACACGGTGAAGGCACCGGTCGACACCGCGATCGACCAGTTCCTCAAGACCCCGGGCTTCGGCACGGGCCTGTACGACCGTGAGGGCGGCCTCAAGGCCGGTCAGAAGAAGACGTACGACATCACGATCACCCGTACGTCCGGCGACGACAAGGCGATCCGCCACGAGCTGCACTTCGACAACAACGCGGCGAACACGTTCAGGATCGTCGGCTCGGACGAGGTGAAGCTGCCGCTGAACCGGCCGGTGACCGTCAAGGTCCAGGCCGCGCCGCGGTCCGCGGGCCTCAAGAGCGCGATCCTCGAAGTCGACGACCCGAGGACCGAGGGCGTGGACCAGCAGGTCCTGTCGACGGTCGTGGTGTCCGCGCCGGTCAAGTACACGTACGCGGCTTCCGCTTCGGTGCAGCGCAACAGCACCCGCTCGTACTTCGTGACCGTCCCGGAGGGCGCGAAGTCCCTGGAGGTCGCGATCGGCGGGCTGAAGGGCAAGAGCCAGACGCGGTTCATCGCCATCCACCCGTACGGCGTCCCGGTGGACAACACCAGCACCCCGTACTGCTACAACAACTACCTCGACGGCAACGGCTGCAAGCCGGACGTGCGGTCGTACGCCGACCCGGCGCCGGGCGTCTGGGAGATCGAGGTCGAGTCGCGCCGTACGTCGCCGCTCCTCGACAACCCGTACAAGCTGGACGTCTCCGTCCTCGGCGCGGTCTTCGACCCGGAGACCGTGACCGTGCCCGAGGCCAAGGTCGGCACCCCGGCCGCCGCCTCCTGGAAGGTGACGAACGGCTTCGCCGCGATCGACGGCAAGCTGGTCGGCGGTCCGCTGGGCTCGGCCAAGTCGGCCCGCCCCACGATCGCCACGGGCCAGACCCAGACCACCACGGTCGAGGTGCCCGCGGGCGCCAAGTCGCTGGACGTCGCCATCGGCAACGTCTCCGACCCGGCGGCCGACCTGGACCTGGTCGTGACGGACGCGGCCGGCACCCAGGTGGGCATCTCCGCCGACGGTGACTCGGAGGAGGCGGTCTCGGTGCCCACCCCGGCCGCCGGTACGTACACCATCGAGGTCATCGGCTACGCGGTTCCGTCCGGTTCCACCGCGTACGACTACCAGGACGTGTTCTTCTCCGCCGCGCTCGGCAACGTCGCCGTCGACGGTTCGACGCCGGTGAAGCTCGGCACGGGCGACTCGGCGACGGTCTCCGGCAGCGTCGTCGCCGCCGCGGCCGCCCCTGAGGGCCGAGAGTTCTTCGGCCAGGTGCAGCTGGTCAACGCCCGCGGCACGGTCGCGGGCACCGGCAGCGTGAAGATCGAGAAGGTCACGCCGTAACCGATCCGGTACGGATTCCGGTACGAACTCCGGTTCCGGTACGGCTGAGGGGCGGGCGCCCGCGCTGGGCGCCCGCCCTTTCTTGCTCAGCTCGGACCGGCGCTGTGGATCTTCAGGTGTCGCTGCGGCCCTGCTGAACGATGCGGGCCAGATCGCCGTTCGCCGGAATGCCGAAAGCATCTGCGATCGCGCCTGCGGCGACTCCGACGCGAGCGCGCATTACGCTCAACGCAGCCCAAAAAGGCCCGTAGTCCCCGGGCTCTTGCCTGGGTACGCGGGTCAGGAACTCCCGCAGGGCTGCTTGGACTTCGCGGAGACCGTCCCGGAGTTCGACGGATTCGCATGGGGGGATCTGCTCGCTCAGGTAGGAGCGCAGACGATCAGCCGACTCGACAACCGCTTCGAAGAACTCGTCTGCCTCCCGGTCGTACAACATCCGGTGATTCTCCAGGTGATGCAGGATCTGCCGGGCTCGCGCGTGCTCGGTCTCCTGGGCTTGCCAGCTCAAGGTCGCGCCAGTGAGCGAGACGCCGATGCTCGTGAACTGCCTCTTCTTGTCGCGCTTCCGCCTGAACCACATACGTTGCCGCCGCCTCGCCCCGAGACACCATGGCCCAACTTCAGTGACAGGAAGGTAGTGGTCGTCCAACTTCCCTGGCAAACAGTCCAAGTAGGGATTCAGAGGATGACCTCTGACAAGTGGTCTCGACCGTTTGTGGTCGGCGAGATCTTCATTACGGTCCCCGGTCCAGGGCGTCAGGGGGTGAGCTGTTGGTGTCCGATGACGGAGAGCAGTTCGAGTTTGCTGTGGCTCTCCGTGCCGGGGCGAGTGGTCAGCACCACCAGGGTCTGGGCGCGGTTCTCGGTGTACAGGAGCTGGGCGTCGACGTCGATGCGGCCGAGTCCGGGATGGAGGATGGTCTTGCAGTCGCCGTAGCGGGCGACCTCCTGAAGTTCCCACATGCGGACGAACTCGGGGCTGTGTTCCTGGAGTTCGGCGAGGATCCGGGCGGCTCGGGGGGTGTCGCTGCCGGCTGTCAGCGCGGCCCGCAGGCGTGCCGCCTGGGCTCGGCCGTGGCTTTCGTGGGTGTCCTCGGGATACACCAGGCGTTCGGCCGGGTCCATGAACCAGCGGTAGTAGCCGCTACTGGCCAGACCGGTGTGGCGGGTCTGGTCGCCGAGCAGCGCGATGGCCAAGGGGTTCATGGCGAGGGTGTCGACGAGGTCGGTCGTTACCAGGGCCGGGGAGTCGTCCAGGCGGTCCAGGACCCGCAGCAGCGTCGGGCTGACGTGTTCGGAGCGGTGGAAGCGGGCCGGGGCGTTGTGGCCGATGAGGACGAAGAGATGGTCGCGTTCGTCCAGGGTCAGCCGCAGTGCCCGGGCGAGAGCCGCGGTGATCTGGACGGAGGGCTGCGGAGCACGCTGCTGTTCCAGCCGGGCGTAGTAGTCGGTGGACATGCGGGCGAGCTGCGCGACCTCTTCGCGGCGCAGCCCCTGCGTACGCCTGCGCGGCCCCTCGACCAGCCCGACGTCGCGCGGGCGCAGCGTCTCACGCCGGCGACGCAGGAATTCCGCCAGTTCCTTCTTGTCCATCCGCCCATCCTCGCCGCATCCCGCCCGGCTATCCAGAGACCGCCGATCCATGGCTGAGCCCTCCTCTCTCACCCCGAGACGGGTCCAACTCGCGTTCGCCATGACGTGGCCCCACAGGGCCCGTCCGCGTGCTGTCGCCCCGCGTCGGTCACCACAGGTCGGTCAGCTGCCGCTGATCATGGCGAGGACGTCGTCGTAGGAGCCGTTGGCCTGCGCGTCGCGGATGAACCTGGCGCGCTCGACGACCAGCTCCTTCGCGTCGGGCTGCTCGCGCAGCAGGTCGAGGGTCTCGGTGAGGAAGTCACCGGGGCGGGGCGGGCTCATTCGCAGGTGACCTCGCGTGACTCGGGCAGCGACGCGGTGATCCAGGCTCGTTCCCGGGCGACCTCCCGCTTGCCGACCGCCCAGTGGTCCGGCGTGGCGGTGTCCTCGGGGACGCCGAACAGCACCTGGTCGCCCTTCGCCAGGCCGGGGACGTCGTACCGGCCGACCACGTAGGTCAGCTCGTCCCGGCTCTTCGCCGGTTTGTAGGAGCGGGTCACGTGCACCGTGACGAGCAGCTGCTCGTCGTCGGGGAGCTGTTCGAGACGGGTGACCGTGCCCTCGGCGACCGTGCGGGCGCAGGCCAGGTACCGCGGACTGCCGAATCGGACGTCTGCCTCCTGCTTGGAGGCCGCGCTGCCGCTGCTCGCCGACGTGTCGTCGGCCCCGCCCGCGCCCTGGCTCAGCAGCCAGCCCATGCCCGACAGCACGGCCGCGACGGCGGCCACGGCGAGAGCGCCGAAGGCGAGGCTGAGGGCGCGGCGGCGGGACCGGGCCGGACGTGCAGGACGTACGGGAGCGGGCCTCGGGGCGGGCGGGGATGCGCCGAGGGTGTCGCCGATGATGGCCAGCTGTTCGCGCAGCACCGCGAGATCGGCCTGGGCCGACCGGTGCCCGGTCATGAAGGCGGCGTCCGCGCGGGCCTCGTCCGGGAGCGGCTCGTCGGTGAGCGCGGCCATCAGGGCGTCCAGGCCGGCGGGCCCCTCGTGGTCGGCGGTCATGTCACACCACCTCGTCCTCGTGCAGACGGGCCCGCAGGGCCCGGACCGCCGTGTGCAGCCTGCTCTTGACCGTGCCCTCCGGGATGCCGAGCTCCTCGGCGATCCCGCGCACCGGCAGGTCGGCGTAGAAGCGCAGCACGACGACCTGACGCTGGGCGTCGGGCAGCTCGTCCAGGCCCTGGGCGACGGCGAGGGACAGCAGGCTGGTGTCCTCGCCGGAGGGGTGTGCCGGCTGCCGCAGGGAGGCCAGACGTTCGCCGATGCGTTCCTGGCGGCGCTTGGCCCGGTGCCAGTCCATGGCCAGGTTGGAGGCGACGACCGCCGCCCACGCGGACACGTCCCGCGGCGCCTCGTCCCCGCGCGCCACCCGCTCCAGCAACCGCAGGCGGACCTGCTGCACCCCGTCCGGCAGGTCCGCCTGCGGCACCCCGCCCAGGGCGAGCACGGCTCGCACCCGGCGTTCCTGAGCCGCGTCCAGCGGGTCGTCGAGTACGTCGCCCACGTCCCCGTGGGCGCGGCGGGCCTTCCTGCGCAGCACAGACACCCCTCCCCTCACCGCGTTTCCTCTACGACGCGGCAGCGGGCGGAAACGTTCGGGGCAACGGTGGGAATGTCGTGCAGAGGCGTACATCACACCGCCGCGGGCGGCAGCACAGCTTGCGGCGCGGAGCGGCCGGAGGGCGAAGTCCTGCAGTTCGGAGGAGGTACGGGCAGGAGTTCCGCAACCGTCGGCCGGCCTGCCGTGTCCCACTCCTCGGGCATGGCGGCCAAAGAATTGGACAGGTGGGCCCATGTCGGCCGCATCATGGAAACGTCTCGGCCAGGCAACACGCACGTAAAGAAGACAGAGGGAGTCGTCGTGAGGATCGGAATCGTCGGAGCCACCGGTCAGGTCGGCACGGTCATGCGCAGGATCCTCAAGGAACGCGACTTCCCGGTGACCGAGCTGCGCCTGTTCGCCTCGGCCCGCTCGGCGGGGACGGTCCTGGACGGCGTCACGGTGGAGGACGCGACCACCGCCGACTACACCGGCCTGGACATCGTGCTGTTCTCCGCGGGCGGCTCGACGTCGAAGGCGCTGGCCGAAAAGGTCGCCTCGCAGGGCGCGGTAGTGATCGACAACTCGTCGGCGTGGCGCCGCGACCCGGACGTACCGCTCGTCGTCTCCGAGGTGAACCCGCACGCGATCGCCACTCGTCCCAAGGGCATCATCGCCAACCCGAACTGCACGACGATGGCCGCGATGCCGGTCCTGAAGCCGCTGCACGCCGAGGCGGGCCTGGAAGCTCTGGTCGTCGCCACCTACCAGGCGGTCTCCGGCTCCGGCCTGGCCGGCGTGGACGAGCTGTTCGAGCAGGTCAAGAAGGTCGGCGACGACGCGCCGAAGCTGACGCACGACGGTTCGGCGGCGGAGTTCCCGGCACCGCACAAGTACGTCGCCCCGATCGCGTACAACGTCCTTCCGCTGGCCGGCTCGATCGTCGACGACGGTCTCAACGAGACGGACGAGGAGCAGAAGCTCCGCAACGAGTCCCGCAAGATCCTGGAGATCCCCGGCCTCAAGGTCTCCGGCACCTGCGTCCGCGTCCCCGTCTTCACCGGCCACTCCCTCCAGGTCAACGCCCGCTTCGCCCGCCCGATCACCGTGGAGCGCGCGAAGGAGCTGCTCGGCGGTGCTCCCGGCGTCGCGGTCACCGAGGTCCCGACCCCGCTCCAGGCGGCCGGCCAGGACCCCTCGTACGTCGGCCGCATCCGCCAGGACGAGACCGTGGACAACGGCCTCGCCTTCTTCGTCTCCAACGACAACCTCCGCAAGGGCGCCGCGCTGAACGCAGTGCAGATCGCGGAGTTGGTGGCGGCGGAGCTCAAGGGCTGACGCCGTCCGTATGCGACGGGGGCGCCCATCGGTGTGACTGTGACCGGTGGGCGCCCCCTTTCGCGTACTCAGAGGGCCAGATGCCGCCGCAGCGCCGCGTCGATCTCGGTCATACGCTGCCGAGGCACCGAACCGATCGGCCGCAGCAGCCGCCCGGGGGCCAGCGCGCGGATTTGCGCCCAGCACACCCCACAGAGGAAACACCCGTACTCCACCGCCCGCACGTGCACCGGCCCCGGGTCGGCGCCCCGCCGCCATGGCCCCAGGCCTGCTTGCGGACCGCCCGCCCACCGGCGGGAAACGGACATCGCCTTCCCCGTACCTCCCGTGGAAGGATGGCCGAACCACCCCATGACGAGGAGATGACCGCGTGCCTGGCACCAACCTGACTCGCGAAGAGGCGCAGCAGCGGGCGAAGCTGCTCACCGTTGACTCGTACGAGATCGAACTCGACCTCTCCGGCGCGCAGGAGGGCGGTACCTACAGGTCCGTGACCACGGTGCGCTTCGATGTCGCGGAGAGCGGCGCGGAGGACAGCACGAAGGACGGCGCGGAGTCCTTCATCGATCTGGTCGCCCCGACCGTTCACGAGATCACCCTCAACGGCGACCAACTCGACCCCGACGAGCTCTTCGAGGACTCCCGGATCACGCTGCCGGGACTGCTGGAGGGCCGCAACATCCTCCGGGTCGTCGCCGACTGCGCGTACACCAACACCGGTGAGGGGCTGCACCGGTTCGTCGACCCGGTCGACAACCAGGCCTACCTCTACACCCAGTTCGAGGTGCCGGACGCGCGCAGGGTGTTCGCGAGCTTCGAGCAGCCGGACCTCAAGGCCACCTTCCAGTTCACCGTGAAGGCGCCGGAGGGCTGGACGGTCATCTCCAACTCGCCCACCCCGGAGCCGAAGGACAGCGTCTGGGCCTTCGAGCCGACGCCGCGCATCTCGTCGTACATCACCGCGCTGATCGTCGGCCCGTACCACTCGGTGCACAGCGTGTACGAGAAGGACGGCCAGTCCGTGCCGCTCGGCATCTACTGCCGGCCCTCGCTCGCCGAGCACCTCGACTCGGACGCCATCTTCGAGGTGACCCGGCAGGGCTTCGACTGGTTCCAGGAGAAGTTCGACTACGCGTACCCCTTCAAGAAGTACGACCAGCTGTTCGTGCCCGAGTTCAACGCGGGCGCGATGGAGAACGCGGGCGCGGTGACGATCCGCGACCAGTACGTGTTCCGGTCGAAGGTGACCGACGCCGCGTACGAGGTGCGCGCCGAGACCATCCTGCACGAGCTCGCGCACATGTGGTTCGGCGACCTCGTCACCATGGAGTGGTGGAACGACCTGTGGCTGAACGAGTCGTTCGCCACCTACACCTCCATCGCCTGCCAGGCCGCCGCGCCCGGCTCGCGCTGGCCGCACTCCTGGACGACGTTCGCCAACTCCATGAAGACCTGGGCGTACCGGCAGGACCAGCTGCCCTCCACGCACCCGATCATGGCGGACATCAGCGACCTGGACGACGTCCTCGTCAACTTCGACGGCATCACGTACGCCAAGGGCGCCTCCGTGCTGAAGCAGCTCGTCGCATACGTCGGCGAGGACGAGTTCTTCGCGGGCGTACAGGCGTACTTCAAGGCGCACGCGTACGGCAACACGCGCCTGTCCGACCTGCTGGGCGCCCTGGAGACGACCTCCGGGCGTGACCTGAAGTCCTGGTCGAAGGCGTGGCTGGAGACCGCCGGCATCAACGTCCTGCGCCCGGAGATCGAGACGGACGCCGCCGGGGTCATCACGTCGTTCGCGATCCGCCAGGAGGCGCCGGCCCTGCCCACGGGCGCCAAGGGCGAGCCGACCCTGCGTCCGCACCGCATCGCGGTCGGCCTGTACGAACTCGACGCGGACAGCGGCAAGCTGGTCCGTGACGAGCGCGTCGAGCTCGACGTGGACGGCGAGCTGACGGCCGTACCGCGGCTGGTGGGCAAGCGCCGTCCAGCGGTGTTCCTGCTCAACGACGACGACCTGTCCTACGCGAAGGTCCGCCTCGACGAGCAGTCCCTCGCCTTCGTCACCGAGCACCTCGGCGACTTCGAGTCCTCCCTCCCCCGCGCCCTGTGCTGGGCGTCTGCCTGGGACATGACCCGCGACGCCGAACTCGCCACCCGCGACTACCTCTCCCTCGTCCTGTCGGGCATCGGCAAGGAGTCCGACATCGGCGTGGTGCAGTCGCTGCACCGCCAGGTGAAGCTGGCGATCGAGCTGTACGCCGACCCGGCCGCCCGCGAGACCCTGCTGACCCGCTGGACGGACGCCACGCTGGCCCACCTGCGGGCGGCGGCGCCGGGCAGCGACCACCAGCTGGCGTGGGCGCGCGCGTTCGCCGCGACCGCCCGTACGCCGGAGCAGCTGGACCTGCTGGACGCCCTGCTGGAGGGCACGCAGACGATCGAGGGCCTGGCCGTCGACACCGAGCTGCGCTGGTCGTTCGTCCAGCGGCTGGCCGCGGTGGGCCGCTACGACGAGGCGGAGATCACCGGCGAGTACGAGCGCGACAAGACGGCCGCCGGTGAACGGCACGCGGCCACCGCCCGGGCCGCCCGCCCGACCGAGGAGGCCAAGGCGGAGGCGTGGACGTCGGTCGTCGAGTCCGACAAGCTGCCGAACGCCGTCCAGGAGGCCGTCATCGGCGGCTTCGTCCAGACCGGCCAGCGGGAACTGCTCGCCCCGTACACGGACAAGTACTTCGAGGCCGTCAAGGACATCTGGGAGAACCGCTCGCACGAGATCGCCCAGCAGATCGCGGTCGGTCTCTACCCGTCGATCCAGGTCTCCGAGGAGACCCTGCGCAGGACGGACGAGTGGCTGGCCTCCGCGGAGCCCAGCGCGGCCCTGCGGCGGCTGATCTCCGAGTCCCGCGCGGGCGTGGAACGCGCGCTGAAGGCGCAGGCCGCGGACGCGGCGGCGGCCGAGTAGTCGTTGCCCGTACGCGGACGGGGGTGTCCGGCACTGTGCCGGGCGCCCCCGTCCGCCTCTTTCACGTCCGTGCCGGCGCGGAGCTGTCCGGCGACCGTCGCCCCGAACGCCAGCGCCATCCCCGCCAGTTGGACCGGCGTCAGCGTCTGGCCGAGCGCGGCCCAGCCGACCACCGCGGCGGTCAGCGGTGACAGGGGGCCCAGGAAGGTGACCTGGGTGGCCGTGAGCCGGCCGATGCCGCGGAACCAGAGCCAGTACGCGACCGCCGTGTTCGCGAGGGCCAGGTAGAGGTAGCCGCCGACCGCCCGGCCGTCCAGCGCGGGCGGCGTCCCCTCCGCCAGGAGCGCGACGGGGGCGATGAGCAGACCGCCCGCGGTCAGCTGCCAGGCGGTGAGCGCGAGCGGGCCGACCCCGTCCGGGCGTCCCCAGCGCTTGGTCAGGACGGTACCGGCGGACATCGAGGCGGTTGAGGCGAGGGCCGCGAGCACGCCCACGGCGTCGAGGGCCCCGGCGGCCTTCAGCACGACCAGGCTCACCCCGAACGCGGCCACGACCCCGGTCAGCACGCTCCGCGGCGTCGGCCGCTGTCCCAGCAGCAGCGCCGAGAGCCCGACCACGAACAGCGGGCCGACCGACCCGACGACCGCCGCCATCCCGCCCGGCATCCGGTATGCCGACAGGAACAGCAGCGGGAAGAAGGCGCCGATGTTCAGCGCCCCGAGCACCGCGGCCTTCCCCCACCAGACGCCCCGCGGCAGCACCCGGGCGAGGGCCAGCAGGACCAGTCCGGCGGGCAGCGCGCGCATGAGCCCCGTGAAAAGGGGACGGTCGGGCGGGAGGAACTCGGTGGTGACGGCGTAGGTGGTGCCCCAGGAGACGGGGGCGAGGGCGGTGAGCAGGACGGTCGCGGGCCGTTTCATGACCGGCACCCTTCGGAAGGCGGCTTGTTGAGGGTTTCGTAGCTTGGCGTTCATTAGCTTAGCTCTAAGCAACTTGCAGTCAAGCTACTTACTTGCGGGTGATCGGGATGCGGCCGATACTCGACCCATGAGTGCGGATACGCGGCGCGAGAGCGCGGAGCGCAAGGACCCCGTCGACGCGATCATCGAGCAGTGGGCCGAGGTGCGGCCCGACCTCGACACGGCCGCCATGGAGGTCTTCGGCCGGATCTACCGGCTCTCGCGCGCGATGGGCGACCGCATGGACAAGGCGTACGGGGCGCTCGGCATCGGACGCGGCGAGTTCGACGTCCTGGCCACCCTGCGCCGCTCCGGCGAGCCGTACACCCTCTCGCCCCGCCAGCTGTCGGCGACGCTCATGCTCACCACCGGCGGCATGACCGGCCGCCTCGACAAGCTGGAACGCGCCGGACTGCTGCGCCGCTCCCCCGACCCGCACGACCGTCGCGGCCTCCAGGTCACGCTCACCGAGGAGGGCCTCGCGCTGGTCGACCGGGCGGTCGGCGCCGGCCTCGCCGTCCAGACGGAGGCCCTGTCCGCCCTGGACGCCGAACAGGCCGGCCACCTGGCCGGCCTGCTGAGGGAGTTGCTGCTGTCGGCGGAGACGGCCGAGAAGTAGGGCCGATGTCGACGGAGACGGCCGAGAAGCAGGCTGACGTCGACGGAGCCGGCCGAGAAGCGGGCCAATGTCGACGACGGAGACCGCGGAGAACCAGGACCTCCCGCACCCCGCGGGCGGCTCAGCCGACGTGCGCGGCGAGGGCCGCCTCGATCGCGGCGGGATCGGCGTCGTCGGCCGCCCAGGCCACGTAGCCGTCGGGGCGCACCAGCACGGCCGTACGCCGGCCGCTCGCCCAGTGCTCCCTCGCGAGCCGGTCCTTGCGGGCGGCGCCCTGGTCCTCGTACGACTCGGAGGTCCTCGGCGTGATCAGGACGAACCGGCCGCCGCGCAGGGCCTCGTAGAGGCGGCCGCTCTCCAGGGCCACGTCCGGGACACGGGTGCCGGTGAGGCGGTGGGCGCCCCGGGGTGCCGCGTACTTGTAGCCGATGCCGGTGATCTGTCCGGCCATCCTGCGGCGGGCCGGGCCGACGGTCTCGAGGAAGCCGGTCAGTGCCGCCCGCAGGGCCAGGGTCCAGGGGCGCCTGGCCATGCCGAGCCGGACCAGGCCGCCGCTGCTGCGCAGCACGGACCTGCCGACGGGGTGCCGCTCGGCCTGGTAGGTGTCGAGGAGCTCCGGACCCGCGTGGCCGTGGAGGACCTGGGCGAGCTTCCAGCTGAGGTTGGCCGCGTCCTGCAGGCCGGTGTTCAGGCCCTGACCGCCGGCCGGGCTGTGGACGTGCGCGGCGTCCCCGGCGAGGAAGACCCGGCCCACCCGGTAGGCGGGCGCCTGGCGTTCGTCGCTGTGGAAGCGGGACACCCAGCGGGGGTCGTGCATCCCGAAGTCCCGGCCGAAGGCGATCCGGGCGATCTCCTTGATCTCGTCGAGGTCGACGGGCTCGTCGTCGGAGACGTCGCGGCCGTAGTGCCAGCCGAAGACGCGGTAGTACCCGTCCCCGAAGGGCGCGAGGAAGGCGAAGACGCCACGGACGGCGTTGGCGGTGAACACGACCTCGGGCTCCTCGGCGAGTTTCACGTCCGCCAGCACGATGGACCGGATGACGGAACGGCCGGGGAAGGGCAGCCCGACCGCGTTCCGGACGGCACTGCGCATCCCGTCGGCGCCGACGACGTACGCGGCACGCAGGCTCTCCGCCTTCCCGCCGGATCCGTCGACCTGGACGGTGACCCCGTCCGCGTCCTGGGTCAGGCCGGTCACCTCGGACTCGTACCGGAACTCCACGCCTGCCGCCACGGCCCGCCGCTCCAGGACCTGCTCGACCTCGTACTGCGGGATGACGAGCAGGTGGTTGAAGCGGGAGGGGAGGGCGGCGAGGTCGACGTCGAGGCGGGTGAAGAGGCGGAGGCTGTCGAGGGTGCGGCCGGACGCCTCGACGTCGTCGGCCAGCCCCCGGGCGTCGAGTTGTTCGAGGGTGCGGGCGTGCAGGACGAAAGCGCGGGAGAGGTTGCTGATCCCGTGAGGGCGCTTCTCGACGAGGGTGACGGGGACGCCGGCGGTGGCGAGGTCACCGGCCAGGAGGAGGCCGGTGGGACCGCAGCCGACGACGATCACGGGGGGTGTGGTGCCAGTGGTGATGTCAGTAGTGCCGGTGTTGCCAGTGGTGCCAGTGGTGCCATCCATGGGGACCTCCTGGGACGCCAACGTCCGCGGTCAACGATTGTTGGCCTACGCGCGTTGGCCCACATTCGTTTGCCTACGCTTGTTGGCAACGCTAGGACGAGCGGAGTCACACGTCAACACTTGTTGGCCTACGCATGTTGGCCTACGCTTGTTGGCATGGCTGAAAGCACCTCTCCCCCGCAGGCGAAGCGCTCTGACGCGACCCGGAACGCGATCCTCGCCGCCGCGCGCGAGCGCTTCGCGGCGGACGGCTACGAGCGGGCCACCATCCGCGCCATCGCCAAGGACGCGGCCATCGACCCGTCGATGGTGATGCGCTACTTCGGCAACAAGGAGGGCCTGTTCGCGGCGGCCGTCGCGGTCGACCTGAAGTTGCCGGACCTGGGGTCACTGCCGCGGCAGGAGGTCGGCCGGGTCCTGGTGAACCACTTCCTCGACATGTGGGAGGAGAACGAGGTGCTCACCGCGCTGCTGCGGGTCGGTGTGACCAATCAGGACGGGGCGCGGCGCATGCAGGGCATCTTCCGGGAGCAGTTGCTGCCGGTCGCCCGCCAGGTGTGCCCCGACCCCGAGCAGGCACCGACGCGGGCGGCGCTCGCTGCGACCCAGTTGCTGGGGCTGGCGCTGACGCGGTACGTCCTGCGGTTCCCGCCGGCCGTCGCACTGGCCCGGGAGGAGGCCGTGGCGTGGCTGGGGCCGACGGTACAGCGGTATTTCACGGCGCCGAGTCCTTGAGGGCACGCCGTATTGCCGGGCTACGGGGTGGCCGCCCGGGACATGCCGAGGGCGCCGGCCTCACAGACGTACGGCGGGGTACGTCGGCGGGGGCGGCGCCCCGGAGGAAGCGTGCGGGCGGTCGGAGCCGGGCTCCGGCGCCGCGCCGCTCCGGTCAGGCCTTGGACTCGGCCTTGGGCCTGGTCTTGATGTTGCGGGTGGTCACGCGGTGCGACTCGTGCGACTTGTCCAGGAGCAGCACAAGGCCGGCGATGACCCCGAACAGCACGAGGGGTGCCACGACATAGAGGCCCAGCGTCTCGATGACGCTCAGGCCCGTGCCGGGGTCGTCGCCGTCGTCGCGGGTCAGCGCGAGCGCGGGGGACGACATGAGCAGCATCATCAGCGTCGTACCGGCAGCCAGGGCACCGGCGCGCAGGGCGTTCTTCTTGTCCACGGTGCCAAAGTATCCAACCGTGGTCGGGGGTGCTCCTCCGGGGGGGTCGTATGACACGTGGGGCGGGTGGTGCCGGACCTCACCCGGGCCCGTCTTCCACTGGCTCCCGGAATACCTCCGCCGGCTCCCGCAGTACCTCCACCAGCGCCCGCAGCCTCGCCGACGCCGCCAGTTCCTCCAGGGTCACCGGGCGGCCCTCCGTGTCCGCGACGGGAAGGCGCCAGTTCGGGTACTGGTCCCAGGTTCCCGGGAGGTTCTGGGGGCGGCGGTCGCCGACGCCGTCGGGGAGCCAGATGCCGATCATGCGGGCCGGGGTCCGGAGGAGGAAGCGGTGGACGGCCTGGATCTCGGCCTCCTCCGATGAGGGATCGGCGCCGCCCGCCGTGCCGTGGAGGAGACCGAGGCGGGTCAGCAGGGCCAGCCACTCCGCCGTGTCCGCCGAGGCCTCGGCCCGCTCCTCCTCCAGGGGGCGGGTCAACAGGCCGAGACTGTCGCGGAGTTCGACGTGTTCGCCGGTCAGGCGGGCGGCGGTGGGCGGCAGGTCGTGGGTGGTGGCGGTGGCCAGGCAGTCGGCGCGCCAGCGGTCGGGCGGGAGGGGACGGCCGTCGCCCTCCCAGTCCCGCTCGAACCACAGGACCGACGTACCGAGCACCCCCCGCTCGCGCAGGGCCTCGCGCACCCCCGGCTCGACCGTTCCGAGGTCCTCGCCGATCACCACCGTCCCGGCCCGCCAGGCTTCCAGCACCAGCACGGCGAGCATGGCCTCGGCGTCGTAGTGGACGTACGTCCCCTCTGTGGGCGCTTCGCCCAGCGGGACCCACCACAGCCGGAACAGGCCCATGACGTGGTCGATGCGCAGGGCGCCGGCGTAGCGGAACAGGGCGCGCAGCAGGGCGCGGAAGGGCTCGTAGCCGGACTCGGCCAGGCGGTCCGGGCGCCAGGGCGGCAGGCCCCAGTCCTGGCCGCGCGCGTTGAAGGCGTCCGGGGGCGCGCCGACGGACATGCCGGCCGCGAAATAATCCTGCTGTGCCCAGGCGTCGGCGCCGCCGGGGTGCACCCCGACCGCGAGGTCGTGGACGATCCCGACCGGCATGCCCGCCTCGCGTGCGGCGCGCTGGGCGGCGGTGAGCTGGGTGTCGGTGAGCCAGGCGAGCCGGCGGTGGAAGTCGACGCGGTCCGTCAACTCCCGGCGGGCGTGGGCCGTTTCGGCCGAGCGGGGGTCGCGCAGGGCGGCCGGCCACTGGTGCCAGTCGGAGCCGTGGACCTCGGCGAGCGCGTACCAGGTGGCGTGGTCCTCCAGGGCCTGGCCCTGTTCGGCGAGGTAGGCGCGGTAGGCGGCGAGCCGACCGGGCCCGAGCGGCACCTCCCGCACCAGTTCCAGCGCCGCCCGCTTCAGCTCCCACACCGCGTCCCGGTCGATCAGCGCGCCCTTCTCCAGTACGGAGGCGCGCAGGCGGTCGGCCCGCTCCAACAGGGGGCGCAGGCCTTCGCGGTCGGGGACGTAGGCGTACTCGGGGACGTCCTCCACCCGCAGGTGGACCGGGTCGGGGAAGCGGCGCGAGGAGGGACGGTACGGCGAGGGGTCCGTGGGGGCGCCGGGTACCGCACCGGGTACGGCCGCGTGCAGCGGGTTGACCTGGACGAAGCCGGCGCCGAGCGCGCGGCCGGCCCAGGAGGTCAGTTCGGCGAGGTCACCGAGGTCGCCCATGCCCCAGGAGCGCCGCGAGAGGAGGGAGTACAGCTGGACGAGGAGGCCGTACGCGCGTCCGGGGGGCGCCGGCAACCGGGGCGGGGCGATGATCAGGTGGGCGTCGGCGGTACGGCCGTCGGGGGCGGTCGCGGTCAACCGGTGCACTCCGGGCGGGAGTTGGTCGGCGGCGCCGCGGGTCTCGCCCTGCTCGGTGGTGACACGCAGCCGGGTGCCGGCCGGGAGGGCGTCGAGGGCGTCGGGCGTACCGCCGCTCCAGCCCACCACGGTCGGCGGCAGCAGCCGTTCGCGCAGTTCCTCCTCGCGGGCCGCGAGCGCGGCACGCACGGCGTCCGGAGTGTCCGCGGCGACGCCCAGGGCGGCCAGGGCCCGGGTGACTGCGGTGGCCGAGGCGGCGACCGTACGGCCCGGGGACGGACTGTAGGAGGTGGCGACGCCGTGCAGCGCGGCGAGCCGCGCCAGGTCCTCGGTGGGCGGCTCGTCCTGCCGGGGCGTGCTCATGTCCGGCTCCGCTGGGTCATGTACGGCTCCGCTGGTTCATGTACGGCTCCGCGTAGTCATCGCTTACGGCTCCGCCTGCCCGTCTACGCCTCCGCGTGGGCGTCGGACTCGCTGGTCAGCGGCGCGGCGTCGGCGAGGGGCGGTTCGCTGGTCAGGGGCTCGGCGTCGGGCAGGGGCGGTTCGCTGGTCAGAGGAGCCTCGGCGCAAGCGCCCTCCGCGCTGAGCACACACAGGTGGAGATCGGCTGCGGCGGACGGCTCCGCCTCGGACAGGGCGGAGAGGTCCGCCTCGGGTTTGGAGAGGGCCGAGAGCAGAAGGTGTGCCGATGCGGCCACGGGGGCCTCCTTGTCGAGTACGACGTGCGGATACCGCAGCCCTACCCAGCGGTCGCGGCGGCAGACGTACGCGAAGGAACAACGTGCCTCTCGTCACATTCTGTTCCGGTGCGGTACTTCCAGACTGGGACATATGGCGCACGCCGTCCAGTTCGCGAACCGGCCGCCGCGAGGCCGTCGATAGACGGGTTGTGAGACTGTTCCGCCCCATGGGGGGCCACCGGGAGAAGGACACCGAAGGCGCCGAAGCCGCAGGGGCCGCTGAGGGCGCAGAGGGCGCCGACGCATCGGACGCGGCGCTGTTGCGGGCCGTCGCCGGTGGCGACTCGGTGGCGATGGCCGCGCTGTACGACCGGCACGCGGGGTGGCTGCACGCGCGGCTGACCCGGCGCTGCGCCGATCCCGAGGTCGTGCGCGAGGTGCTCCAGGACACGTTCGTGACCGTGTGGCGGTCGGCGGCCGGGCATCGGGGCGAGGAGGCGGGCGGCTGGCTGTGGACGATCGCCGCGCGCCGCCTGGTCGACGCGCGCCGGGCGCACGAGCGGGCGGCGCGGGTGGCTGCACCGGTGGCCCCGACGGACTCCGGGTACGAGGCGGCCGCGGTCGCACCGTCCGCGGAGGACCGGGTGCTGGCGGCGCTGGAGTACGGCGATGGGCCGGGTACGCAAAAGCCCGGATCGTCGTCAGGCGGAGATGCCGTCGATCCGGGCCAGTGCGTCGTCCGCGCCGTACGGCTGCAAGTACGGCAGCCAGCGCGGATCCCTATGGCCCGTCCCGATGATGCGCCAGGCCAGGCCGGTGGGCGGGGCCGGTTTGTGACGCAGCCGCCAGCCGATCTCGACGAGATGGCGGTCGGCCTTGACGTGGTTGCAGCGACGGCAGGACGCGACGACGTTGTCCCAGACGTGCTTGCCCCCGCGGCTGCGCGGGATGACGTGGTCGACGCTGGTTGCGACGCCACCGCAGTACATGCACCGGCCCCCGTCACGGGCGAAGAGCGCCCGCCGGGTGAGCGGAACGGGCCCGCGGTAGGGAACCCGCACGAATCGCTTGAGCCGGACCACGCTGGGTGCGGGGACAGTGACGGTCGCGCTGTGCATGAAAGCGCCGGACTCCTCGAGGCACACGGCCTTGTTCTCCAGGACGAGGATGAGCGCGCGGCGGAGCGGTACGACGCCGAGCGGCTCGTACGACGCGTTCAGGACCAGGACATGCGGCACGGATGGCCTCCTTGGACGCCGGCGGCGCGTGGCTCGCGCCGGGACGATTTCGTAGTCAGTCTCCCCTCAGGGCTGGCGGAAGCGCCACCATGTCCCGGTAACGGGCTGGGAGTGTTTTCGACCACATCGACTTCATTCCCAGGATCATGAGTTGTTCATCCCACCTGTTCATCCCCAGGTGGGCGCGTTCTCTCCCCCGAACATTGCAACGATCCACACACGATGCCCCGATAGTGTGGTGGAGCTGCCCCACCGGTGACCTTTTCGTGACCTTGAACCACGACGTACGACCGGACGTACGACCGTACGACCGCGTACGACCCTGACCGCGACCGGAGGGGCGGACCGCAGCACTGGAGGTACCTGCCGTGTCCTTGTCCGCCGTCCTACTGGCCGCCGGTCCGCCGCCGTCGCCGTCCCCCTCGGGAACGCCGACCGCTCCGGTGGTGCCGTCGCTCCAGGACGCCCAGGAGAGCGCGACGAACGCCGCCAGCTGGGTCCAGGAGAACTGGTCCACGTGGCTGGCGATCGGCCTCAGGGTCCTGCTGATCCTGGTGATCGCCGCGGTGCTGAGAGTCGCGGTGCGGCGGGCGATCACCAAGCTGATCGACCGCATGAACCGCACGGTCCAGTCGGTCGACGGCACGGCGCTCGGCGGACTGCTGGTCAACGCGGAGCGCCGCCGTCAGCGCTCGCAGGCCATCGGCTCGGTGCTGCGCTCGGTGGCGAGCTTCCTGATCCTGGGCACCGCGGCCCTGATGGTCCTCGGCACCTTCGAGATCAACCTCGCCCCGCTGCTGGCGTCCGCCGGTGTCGCGGGCGTGGCGATCGGTTTCGGCGCGCGGAACCTGGTCACGGACTTCCTCTCCGGCGTGTTCATGATCCTGGAGGACCAGTACGGCGTCGGTGACACGATCGACGCGGGCGTGGCCTCCGGCGAGGTCATCGAGGTCGGCCTGCGCGTGACCAAGCTGCGCGGCGACAACGGGGAGATCTGGTACGTCCGCAACGGCGAGGTCAAGCGCATCGGCAACCTCTCCCAGGGCTGGGCGACGGCCGGCGTCGACGTGACCGTCCCGGCGGACGAGGACCTCGACAAGGTGAAGCGGACCCTGAACGAGGTCGGCGAGAAGATGAGCAAGGAGGAGCCCTGGAACGAGCTCCTGTGGGGTCCGATCGAGGTCCTCGGCCTCGACAGCGTCCTGCTCAACTCGATGGTGGTGCGGGTCTCCGCCAAGACCATGCCCGGCAAGTCCCTCACGGTCGAACGCGAACTGCGCTGGCGCATCAAGCGCGCCTTCGGCGCCGCGGACATCCCGATCATGGGCGGCCCGCCCGCCCCGGCCCAGGACGACGAGTTAGCCGACCCTTCGGCCGCGGTGGCGCCCCCGTCGGTGTACGCCAACTCGGCGTCCCCACAGGCGGAAGCGGCCTCCCCGATCGTCCAGCCGAGGCCGGCGCCGAAGTAGGCGGTGACGACGGGGGTGCCGTATCGATTCAGCACGCTCGTTCGAGTGAACGGTCGGGGCATCCCGGCGCGGAGAGCGCTCGGGGTGCCCCATCGTTCTGCCGGGGAGCCCGACGCGGGCTTAGCCTGGCAGCAGCGTGACGAGGAGAACCAGGGATGAGCGCCGAACCCATCACGGAGCCGGTCATGACGCAGCAGGACCCCATCGATCTGTTGATCGCGATCGAGGAGGCGTCCGTGGCGCCGACTCGACCCGAGTACGTCGAGGGGATGGCCATCGTGCCGCCGCAGCCGAACGATAACCACAACGACGGTGCTTTCAAGCTCGCGGTTCAGTTCTTCAACACGGGATTCGAACTTGCGGGGATGGGCAACGGCTACCGTGCGGCCCACAAGGACGGCAGGACGATGGCCCTCGTCATCCCGGACTTCTACATTCGCCGCCGCAAGCCGAGCGAACTCGACGAGTCGTACCGCAAGGCCCACAGAGGTTGGTACCCCATCGACATGATCGCCCTCGTCGGCGAGGTCACCTCCACCAACCACGAGACGGACACCGGCCCGAAACTCCGCACCTACGCCGCCGCCGGCATCCCCGTCTACGTCCTCGTCGACCGGCACAGCGAGACGGCCCACTGCTACACGGACCCCGTTCTCCCCGGCGACGACCCCACTGAGGCCTACTACGCCACCGACGTCAAGGTGAACCTCGGCGAGCCGCTGCCGCTTCCGGGGCCGTACCCCACTGTGGACACGGCCCCGTTCCTCACGGACTAGCCACGAACGTCGCGGTCGGCCCAGGCCGCACCGCGACGCCCGGCGCCCGGCGCCCGCTCGCCTTACTCCTTGAGTTCCTTCCGCAGAACCAGGTCACCCGCCGCGGTCGGCCGAGTGATCTTGACTTTCACCGTGTACGTGTCGCTTGCGCAGGTCACGAGGGCCGCACCGGTTACACCTTTGGTGGGGATTTTCTGAAAGGTGACCGCGTACGCGCCCGCGTTCTCGACACCGGGATTCTTGTCGGTGGGGTTTTCAGTGCCCGCGGTTATCTGCACTTCCTTCGGGGATTCTCCGTTGTTGCAGTCTCCGACCGACCCGGTGACCACAACCTCTCCACTTTGCGGATCGGCTGCTGCCTGGCTCGCGGCCGCGAGCGAGGCCACGGCTGTCAGCGGGAGTACCGATGTGACGGCGAGAATTGCGACGCGATTGCGCATTGCTTCTCCTAGCTTTTCGGCTCACACCGCGAACGGCTGCGCGTGAGACATGAATTGCCTCTACCAAGGTCTGACCTGGGCCCGTGAGGGTCAAGGGGAGCAACTACCCCTGAATTACGGGGCAGGACTACCCACAGCAGGTTCCCGCGGCGGCTCTATCCCCGGTCGGTGAGCCCGTGTTCGATCGCGAGCCGGGTGAGGTCGGGGCGGCGCCGGTAACCCGTTTTCTCGCGGATTCGGTCGAGGTGCGACTGCACGGTGTGCTTGCTGATGCACAGCTTGTCGGCGATTTCGTTGTCCGTCGCGCCGTTGACGACAAGTCTCAGAATGTCCTGCTCCCGGCTCGTGAAGTGCGGCGATTTTTCCAGCAAACAGTCGGTGGCCGCGGACACGTAGCTACGGCCCGAGCCCACGACCCGAATCGCCGTCAGCAGTTCTTCCACCTCGGCCTGTCGGCTCAGATATCCACTGGCACCCGCCCGGATCACCTGAGCCGCGTCGATCTGCGCACCGGACGACGTGATGATGACGGCGTGCCCCCGCTTCCGCAGTTTCGTCACGGCCGCCGCGAGCCTCGGGGGCGACTGCTGCAGGTCCACCAGGACCACGTCGGCGCCACGCAGACTGCCGTCCGCGGCCTGGAGCGACGACGCCGCGACGATCAGGCGGAGGTCAGGAGCGGTGCTGACCAGCTGCGAGACGCCGTGCCGGAAGAGGGGACAGTCCCCGATGACCGCGATGCCCGTGAATCCGGTACTCACAGGTCACTGCCGATGCCCGGCGAAGTGGAAAGCCGAGCACGTCCGTTGTCCAGTCCGGCCATGACCGTGACCATCGCCTCAGCGCAGCCGCTCATGGACATCTCCGATCTCGCACGGACTCGCACGCGGACACCTGGTCTCCAGCCTCGGCGGGTCCGGGGAGTCGAGCGCGTCGGGTTAACCCGTCCGAGTCGGCGCCGGGGTCGCCGCGCGCACATGCACCCGCACCCGCACCCTCACCGCGTCAGTGGCCAGGTAACGACTCTGTTGCCTCCTCCAGAGCCCATTGACGCCCCCGCCACCTCGCCCTTATGGTCCAGGCCAGAAGACAGGAAACCTTCCTAACAGTTACCGCCGGGTGGACTTCCCGGCCCGGTCACTGGGAACCTGGACAGCCGAAAGGCAGGTGTCGACCCCATGGCAGGAACCGCCGGTACGCCGGGCACCCCGAGCGTGCTGCGCGCCATGAACGACCGCGCCGCCCTGGACCTCCTCCTCGAGCACGGGCCGCTGTCCCGCACGCGGATCGGCAAGCTCACCGGCCTCTCGAAGCCGACCGCGTCCCAGCTGCTGGCCCGCCTGGAGGCGTCCGGGCTGGTCCTGGCGACCGGCACCAGCGAGGGCCGCCCAGGCCCCAACGCCCAGCTGTACGAGGTCAACCCGGCCGCCGCGTACGCCGCCGGGCTCGATGTCACGCCCGAGCGGGTCCGGGCCGCCGTCGCCGACATCACCGGCCGCACGGTGGGCTCGTACGAGTTCCCGACCCCGGGCAGGCGTCCCGCTCAGCCCGTCGTCCAGCAGGTCACCGCCGCTCTGGACGGGGCGGTGAAGGCAGCGGGGCTCGCCCGTGACGACGTCCACCGACTCGTCATCGGCACCCCCGGCGCCTTCGACCCGAACACCGGCCGGCTGCGGTACGCCTCCCACCTGCCCGGCTGGCACTCCCCCACGCTGCTCGACGATCTCGCCGCCGCCCTGCCGATGCCGGTCGGGTACGAGAACGACGTCAACCTCGTCGCCGTGGCCGAGCAGCGGCTCGGCGCGGCCCGCGGACACGGCGACTTCGTGCTGCTGTGGAACGAGGGCGGCCTCGGCGCCGCCCTGGTCCTCGGCGGGCGGCTGCACCGCGGCTGGACCGGCGGCGCCGGCGAGGTCGGCTTCCTGCCGGTGCCGGGCACCCCTCTGGTCCGGC
The DNA here is from genome assembly GCF_044459385.1 of Streptomyces sp. NPDC050287. Lineage (NCBI taxonomy): Bacteria > Bacillati > Actinomycetota > Actinomycetes > Kitasatosporales > Streptomycetaceae > Streptomyces > Streptomyces sp. NPDC050287. The sequence continues at coordinate 308,909 of NZ_JBITIY010000006.1, forward strand.
AGGTGAGCAAGGCCGGCAGCGGCGGCTACCAGGAACTGGCCGGTTCGCAGGCGATCCCCAAGCTGGCCCGTGAACTCGGCGTCCAGGACATTCCGTCGGGCCCGTACGCCGAGGTCGCCGCCGCCCTCGTCGCACGGGCCGCGGAGGCGGACGACGGCCCCCACCGGCGCCTGCTGGAGGCGTACGCGACCCACCTCGCCACCGGTCTCGCCTCGCTCGTCTCCGTCCTCGACCCCGAACTCGTCGTCCTCAGCGGCGCCTCGCTCACCTCGGGCGGCGAACCGCTGCGCGCCCTGGTCCAGGCCGAACTGGAGGAGCTGGCCGCGTCCCGGCCCCGGCTCGTCGTCGGCGACGTCCGTGAACACCCCGTGCTGCGCGGCGCGTTGGAGAGCGCGCTCTCGGCCACCCGCGACGAGGTCTTCGACACCTCGCGCTGAGCCCCACCCAGGCTCCACCACCGGCCCAAGTGGCCCCACCAGCCCCACATCCCCACGGTCACCTGACCTCGGTCATCCGACCACCCTCGCCTCGGCACCCGCACCGCACCACTGCATCACCGGCACCACCAGTACCGCCAGACCACCGGCACCAGGCAGCACCACCAGCACCACCGGAACCTCACCACCCACCCTCATCCCAACCCCGCCCTGCCCTAGGGAGACCCCGTCATGCCCGGAATGCCCCGTAAAACGGCTCTCGCACTGGCCGCCTCCGCCTCCCTCGCCCTTCTCGCCACCGCCTGTACCGGCCAGTCCGGCTCCGACGCGAGCGACGACGCGTCCAAGGACACGACCATCAACTTCTGGCACGCCTGGAGCGCGCCGAACGAGGTGGCGGGCGTCAAGGCCCTGGTCGCCGGCTTCGAGAAGGCGCACCCCAACATCCACGTGAACGTCGTCGGCAACATGACCGACGACAAGATCAACCAGGCGCTGCGCACCGGCGGTACCAAGGCGCCGGACGTGATCTCGTCCTTCACCACGAACAATGTCGGCAAGTTCTGTTCGTCGGGGGCGCTCGTCGACCTCAACCCCTTCTTCAAGACGGCGGACATCGACCCGGAGGAGACCTTCCCGAAGGCGATGAACCAGTACACGCAGTTCGACGGCAACCGGTGCAGCGTGCCGCTGCTCGGCGACGCGTACGGCCTCTACTACAACAAGACCGCCTTCCAGAAGGCCGGTATCAAGACCCCGCCGAAGACGTGGTCCGCATTCGAGGCCGACGCCAAGAAGCTGACGATCTCGGACGGCGCCGGCTACAAGCAGCTCGGCTTCATGCCGGACTACCACGGCTGGGAGACGACCACCGAGCACTACCTCGGGCAGTTCTCCCCCACGTATTTCGACTCCAGCGGCAAGTCGAACGTCGCCAAGGACCCCGCGTTCCAGGCCGCGTTCACGCTCCAGAAGAAGCTCGTCGACGAACTCGGCGGATTCAAGCGACTGGAGAACTTCCGCTCCACGCTCGGTGACGAGTGGGGCCCCAAGCACCCCTTCCAGACCGGCCAGGTCGCCATGCAGCTGGACGGCGAGTGGCGGCTGGGCATGGCGATGGAGGCCAAGCCGGGCTTCGAGATCGGCGTGGCCCCGCTGCCCGTCCCGGACGACCAGGCCGACCAGTACGGCAAGGGCTACATCACCGGCACCATCGCCGGAATCGCCGCCACCAGCAAGAAGCAGAACGCGGCCTGGGAATTCGTGAAGTACATGACGACCGACACGGACGCGGTGGTGAACTTCTCCAACGCCATCCACAACGTGCCCTCCACGCTGGCCGCCCTGAAGTCGCCGAAGCTGAAGTACGACCCGCGCTTCAAGACGTTCCTCGACATCGCCGCCAACCCGAACTCCACGACGTCCCCGGCCTCCGTCAACGGTGGTGTGTACCTCGCGACGATTGAGAACTTCGGGTACGACTACGAGAGCGGCAAGGTCAAGGACCTCAAGGCGGGCCTGGCGAGCACCGCCAAGCAGATCGACACGGACATCGCGCAGGCCAAGTGATGAGCGCGATCACCCTGGCGTCGAAGCGCCGCCCGCCCGGCCTGGCCGCGAAACAGCGGAAACAGGCACTGCGCACCCTCGCCTTCATGTCGCCCTGGCTGATCGGCTTCGCGGTCTTCTTCGCGTACCCGCTGATCTCGACGGTCTATTTCTCGTTCATGCACTACGACGGCTTCAAACCGCCGACGTGGAGCGGGACGAAGAACTGGACGTACGTCTTCGAGCACTACCCCTTCTTCTGGCCGGCCCTGCGCAACACCCTGTGGCTGGTGCTGGTCATGGTCACGCTCCGGGTCCTCTTCGGCCTCGGGATCGGCCTCCTGATCACGAAGATCAAGACGGGCACGGGTGTCTTCCGCACCCTGTTCTACCTGCCCTACCTGGCCCCTCCCGTGGCGGCCACGATGGCGTTCGCGTTCCTGCTCAACCCCGGCACGGGCCCGGTCAACTCGATCCTCGAGAAGGTCGGCATACCCGGTCCCGGCTGGTTCAACGACCCCTCCTGGTCGAAGCCGGCCCTCACCCTGCTCGCCCTGTGGGGCATCGGCGACCTGATGGTCATCTTCATGGCCGCGCTGCTCGACGTACCGCAGGAGCAGTACGAGGCCGCGGAGCTGGACGGGGCGTCGGCGTGGCAGCGGTTCCGTTACGTCACGCTGCCGAACATCTCGCCGATCGTCATGTTCGCCGTGGTCACCGGCGTGATCCAGACCATGCAGTACTACGCGCAACCGCTGATCGCCGGGAAGGTCGCCTCGGGCGTGATCCAGGGCGCGGGCACGCAGTTCGAGCCCGGATACCCGGAGAAGTCGACCCTGACCCTCCCCCAGCTCGTCTACAACCTCGGCTTCCAGCGTTTCGACTACGGCTCGGCGTGCGTGGTCGCCCTGGTGCTCTTCGCCCTGTCGATGGTGTTCACCGCGTTCTTGATGCGGCGCCGCGGCGGTCTCATCCAGGCAGGTGACTGATGGCTCAAGTACTGGACAAGCCGGTGCGGTTGAAGGAACCGGTGTCCCCCGCCGAGCGGACGGCCCGCCGCCGCGGCCTGCTGGAGTGGATCGCGATCCACTCCCTGGGCGTCGCCGCGGCCCTGTTCTTCACGCTCCCCTTCGTGTTCGTCCTGCTGACCTCGCTGATGAGCGACACCCAGGCCCTCAGCCGCGACCTGATCCCGCACACCTGGGAGTGGGGCAACTACCGGAAGGTGTTCGACACCCCGGGCTTTTTGACCTGGTGGAAGAACACGCTGCTGTACGCGGGTGCGGGCACCGCGCTGACGGTGGTGTCGTCGATTCCCGTGGCGTACGCGCTCGCCAAGTTCCGCTTCCGGGGCCGCAACCTGTCCCTGATGCTGGTGATCTCGATGATGATGCTGCCGCCGCAGGTGGTCATCATCCCGATGTACCTTTTCTGGGCGAAGCAGCTGGACCTGTCGGGCACCCTGTGGCCGCTGATCATCCCGATGGCCTTCGGCGACGCGTTCTCCATCTTCCTGCTGCGCCAGTTCCTGACGACGATCCCGAACGAGTACCTGGACGCGGCGAAGGTGGACGGCTGCGGCGATCTGCGGACCCTGCTGAAGGTCGTCGTCCCGATGGCCAAGCCGGGCATCGCCGCCGTCGCGCTCTTCCAGTTCTTCTACGCCTGGAACGACTACTTCGGCCCGCAGATCTACGCCTCGGAGAACCCGGGTGCCTGGACCCTGAGTTATGGCCTGGAGTCGTTCAAGGGCGCCCACCACACCGACTGGAACCTCACCATGGCCGCGACCGTGCTGGTCATGGCCCCCGTGATCCTCGTCTTCTTCTTCGCCCAGAAGGCGTTCGTCGAGGGCGTCACGCTCACCGGAGTGAAGGGTTAGGCAGTGATGCAGCATCTCCCCGGGGGGCACCCCCCGGACCCCGGGCCGATGGCCGTCGTCCCGGGCATCTGGAAGCGAGGTACTCAGTGAAACTCACCGTGGTCGGCGGAGGCTCGACCTACACCCCCGAACTCGTCGACGGCTTCGCCCGTCTGCGCGACACCCTGCCCGTCGAGGAACTGGTCCTGGTCGACCCGGCCGCCGAACGCCTGGACCTGGTGGGCGGACTGGCCCGGCGGATCTTCGCCAAGCAGGGGCACGGCGGCCGGATCGTCACCACCTCCGACCTGGACGCGGGCGTCGAGGGCGCCGACGCCGTGCTGCTCCAGCTCCGCGTCGGCGGCCAGGCCGCCCGCGAGCAGGACGAGACCTGGCCCCTGGAGTGCGGCTGCGTCGGCCAGGAGACCACCGGAGCGGGCGGCCTGGCCAAGGCGCTGCGGACGGTTCCGGTGGTGCTCGACATCGCCGAACGGGTCCGCCGTACGAACCCGGACGCCTGGATCATCGACTTCACCAACCCGGTCGGCATCGTCACCCGCGCCCTGCTCGAGGCCGGTCACAAGGCGGTCGGCCTGTGCAACGTGGCGATCGGCTTCCAGCGCAAGTTCGCGGGCATGCTCGGCGTCACCCCCGCCGACGTCCACCTCGACCACGTGGGCCTCAACCACCTCACCTGGGAGACGGGCGCACGCCTGGGCGGCCCCGAGGGCGAGGACGTCCTGCCCAAGCTGCTGTCCGAGTACGGCGAGGCGATCGCCGCCGACCTGCGCCTGCCGCGCCCGCTCCTGGACCGCCTGGGCGTGGTCCCGTCCTACTACCTGCGCTACTTCTACGCGCACGACGAGGTCGTACGAGAGCAGCGCACCAAGCCCTCCCGGGCATCCGAAGTGGCCGAGATGGAACGCCAGTTGCTCAAGATGTACGGCGATCCGGCCCTCGACGAGAAGCCGGAGCTGCTGGCGAAGCGGGGCGGCGCCTTCTACTCGGAGGCGGCCGTGGACCTGGCCGCGGGTCTGCTGGGCGGGGGCGGCAGCCCGTACCAGGTGGTGAACACGTACAACCGGGGCACGCTCCCCTTCCTCCCGGACGACGCCGTGATCGAGGTGCAGGCGGCGGTCGGCCACAAGGGCGCCACCCCGCTGCCGGTGCCGGCCGTGGACCCGCTGTACGCGGGCCTGATGGCGAGCGTGACGGCGTACGAGGACCTGGCCCTGAAGGCCGCCCTGCACGGCGGCCGTGACCGGGTCTTCCGGGCCCTGCTGGCCCATCCCCTGGTCGGTCAGTACGCGTACGCCGAGTCCCTCACCGACCAGCTGATCGCACACAACCGGGAGCATCTCGCGTGGGCCTGACCGCAAGTGTCCTCGCCGTCGACGCGGGCAACAGCAAGACCGACGTCGCGGTCGTGGCGGCCGACGGGGCCGTCCTCGCCACGGCCCGCGGCGGCGGGTTCCGGCCTCCGGCGGTAGGCGTCCGGGCGGCGGTGGACGAGGTCGCGGACGCGGTGACGCGGGCGTTCACCGCGGCCGGCGTCACCTCCGTCGACCATGTCTCCGCCTGTCTGGCCAACGCCGACTTCCCCGTGGAGGAGGAGCAGTTGGCGGCCGCGCTGCACGCGCGCGCGTGGGGGGCCGGTACGCAGGTCCGCAACGACACCTTCGCGGTGCTGCGGGCCGGCGTCACCGAGCCGCGCGGCGTCGCGGTGGTCTGCGGCGCGGGCATCAACTGCGTCGGCATGCGGCCCGACGGCCGCACCGCCCGCTTCCCCGCGCTCGGCCGGATCTCCGGCGACTGGGGCGGCGGCTGGGGACTGGCGGAGGAGGCCCTGTGGCACGCGTCCCGTGCGGAGGACGGCCGCGGGGCGCCCACGGCACTGGCGCGGACACTTCCCGCCCACTTCGGGCTCCCCTCCATGTACGCGCTCGTCGAGGCCCTGCACCTGGAACGCGTCGAGTCCGCCCGGCGGCACGAGCTGGCCCCCGTGCTGTTCGCCACCGCCGCCGACGGCGACCCGGTCGCCCGGTCGGTCGTCGACCGTCTCGCCGACGAGGTGGTGACCATGGCGACGGTGGCCCTGACGCGGCTCGACCTGCTGGAGGAGGAGACGCCGGTGGTGCTGGGCGGGGGCGTGCTGGCCGCCCGGCACCCCCAACTCGACGACGGTGTACGGGATCTGCTGGCGGCCCGGGCCCCCAAGGCGGTCCCGCGGGTGGTGACCGCGCCTCCGGTCCTGGGGGCGGCGCTGCTGGGGCTGGACCGGACGGGGGCGCGGGAGGAGGCGCACGAGCGGGTGCGGGCGTACTTCGCGTAACAGCGCGCTTCCCCACGGGATGCATGGAACCGAACCGATTCCGACAGCGTATTGATGGGCAGGGGGTTGTGCGCGGGAGGTTGTGCGCAGGGGGCGCGGTCAGGCCGCCGGCGGTGTTCACTGCGATCCGATCAAGATCCAGCGAAGGCCGGTGCGGAATGTCAGTCCCGGCGGCGATACTTGCGGCGACGGATGACCATGGGGGAGGTCAGCAGTGACACACCCGCCGAAGAGCAGTGCGGCACCACCGCCGCCGGTACCGGGCGTGCCCACGGTGCCGGCGATGCCACCGCAGCCGGGCCCGCCGGAAGAGCGGAACCGGTCCGGCCCGTACGGCCGGCAGGGGCCGCCCGGCGGTTCCGGCCGTCCCGCTCCTCCCGTCCCGCCGCAGGCTCGGCGTACCGCCTTCGCCGAGGGTGTCGACCGGCTGCGCGCGGCGGCCACCACCGAACCCGGCCGGCTGCGCATCATCGGCGCCCTCCTCGCCCTCCTCGTCGTCGCCTTCGGTGCCGTCACCGCCTGGCAGATGGCGGACCGGTCGGCCGCCGCCGACGACGTGCTGAACAACAGCCAGCCGCTCAGCTCCGCCGCGGCCGACATCTACCGCTCGCTCGCCGACGCCAACACCACCGCCTCCAGCGGCTTCCTGGCCGGCGGACAGGAGACGGCCGGCACCCGCAAACGGTACGAGACGGACATCGACAACGCCGCCGAGGGGCTGGTCAAGGCCGCCACCAACTCCGACCCCGGCTCCCCGGCGGCGGCCACGGTGGCCCGGCTCAACCGGCTGCTGCCCGAGTACAAGGGCCTGGTCGAGCGGGCGCGGACGTACAACCGGCAGGGCTTCCCGGTCGGCGGCGCGTATCTGCGGTACGCCAACGAGAAGATGCAGAAGCAGATGCTCCCGCAGGCGGAGGTCCTCTACACCAGCGAGAACCAGCGGCTGCGCGACGACTACGCGGACGCCACGCCCTACCCATGGGCGGCGATCGGCCTCGGCGTCCTGGCGCTCGCCGGTCTCGGCTGGGCCCAGCACCGCAGCTACCGGCGCACCAACCGGGTGCTGAACCAGGGGCTGGTCGCCGCCACGGCCACCGCCACGGTGGTGTTGCTCTGGCTGGTCGTCGGGCACAGCGTCGCGCGCTCGGACCTCAAGGGCTCGTACGACCACGGCGTCCTGTCGCTGAACGTGCTGCACGACGCCCGGATCGCCTCCCTGAAGGCCCGCGGCAACGAGAACCTGACGCTGGTGTCCCGCGGCGCCGAGACCAAGCTGGTGGGCGACGAGACCGTGGACGTTTACGACTACGACTTCAGGGCCAACATGGACACCCTCGGCAAGGGGCTCGCCGAGGCGCAGAAGCTGGCCGACGACGCCACCGGGAAGCAGCCGGTCACCGCGGCCGTCGGCAACATGAAGGTGTGGAAGGACCGTCACGGCGCGGCCCGCGCGGAGGACGAGAACGGCAACTACGCGAACGCGCTGGCCAAGGTGATCGGCCCCAAGGGCGCGACCGGCGAGTGCTTCGACAGTGTCGACGCCCACCTCGCCGACGCCATCGACCATGAGACGGCCGAGTTCGAACAGGCGGCCGGTGACGGGCTGGGCGCGATGACCGGGTTGTCGGCGGGCGCGGCCGTCCTCGCGGTCCTGGGAGCCGCGGGTGCGGTGCTGGGCATCGGGCGCAGGCTGTCGGAGTACCGGTGAAAGGGGGCCTGACGATGCGCGGACGACGACTGCGGGACCGCCTGAAGGGCTGGGGCGGGGTGGGAGCGATGGCCGCCGTGTGCGCCCTCGCGCTGGCCTGGGCGCTGCTGCTGCCGCTCACCCAGTCGCGCGGCGACGGCACCGCCGACGCCGCCGGTGGCGGCGTCACCCTGGCCACCCAGGCCAGTGCGGACAAGAACTGTCCGACACCGGCGATGCAGAAGGCCCCGGAGAAGCAGACCCTGTCTCCGTCGAGCGCGGACGGCAAGACCATCCAGGCGATCAAGAACCGCCCGGCCGAGCGGCGCAAGCTGGTCGTCGGCGTCGACCAGAACAGCTACCGCTGGGGGTACCGCGACCCCAACAGCGGCGGCAAGGGCGACCTGGAGGGCTTCGACATCGACCTGGTCCACCGGATCGCCAAGGACATTCTCGGCGACGAGAACGCCGTCCAGTTCAAGGCCATCCCCACGGACCAGCGCATCACGGCCATCAAGAGCGGCCGCGTCGACATGGTGGTGCGCACGATGACGATCAACTGCAGCCGCCTCGGCGACGTCGCCTTCTCCGCCCCCTACTTCAAGACCGGTCAGCAGGTCCTCGCCCCCAAGTCCTCGACGATCACGGGCTACGACGGCTCGCTCGCGAAGAAGAAGATCTGCACGGCGAAGGGCTCCACCGCCAACACCAAGCTGGTCGACGACCGTAAGGCGAGGACACTCGTCTCCACCGCCGACCTCAGCACCACCGTCCCCAACCAACTCGACTGTCTCGTAAGGCTCCAGCTGGGCGAGGTCGACGCGGTGGTCACCGACGGCGCGCTGGCCGCGAGCCAGGCCGCGCAGGACCCGACGGTCGAGCTGAAGGGCGAGCCCTTCACCACCGAGTACTACGGCGTGGCGATGAAGAAGGACGCCGGCGATCTGGTACGCCGGGTCAACCAGGTTCTCGTGGACTACCGCGCGGACACGGCGAACGGCTGGCAGGCGTCGTACCAGAGGTGGCTTTCGGCGACACTGGGCAAGGATTCCTCGACGTCGGAGCCGCCCTCACCGCCGGAGTACGACCGCAAGAGCTGACGGATCACCAGGACCGACCGGCAACCGACCGGCACGGACCCTTCACACGAACCGACTGACGGCACACAACGCAGCGAGAGGTGATCGATGGGCGTCACGGACCCCGCCGGGCCGGTGATGGACCGGGACGAGGTGGACCGTGCGCTGGCGCGGCTCGGCGCGGAGCACGAGGCGATCGAGACCTCGCTCCTCGCCCTGCAGGACCACGCGGGCCGCAGGCTCCTCGAAGGCGCCGAGCTCACCGGCGTCACCAAGGAGCGCTGGCAGGCCGCGGAGGCCTCGATCACCCTGCTGTGGGCGTACTTCGACGCGTACACGGACGCGTTGCACTCCGCCCGCGAGATCCGCTCCCGGCGCCGCTGGTCCAGCCGCGAGGACCTGGTGGAGCTGACCGAGCTGCTGCGCGGCGAGTCCGTCACGGTCGCCGGCTCTGCCACCGCGACCGCCAACGCACCCACCCTGCACGGCGGTTCGAGCAAGCTGAGCGAACGGTTCTCCCTGGTCACCCTGGTGGACCGGATGAACGAGCTGTACGCGACCTCGCTCGACATGGTCGTCGCCGCCGACGCGGTGTGGTCGGCGCTGCCCGCCCGGATCGATCTACTGGCCGCCGAGCTCCAGCGCACCCGGCGCCTCGCGCACTCGGTCGGCGTGCGCCCCGGCGAACACCCGGCCGGTGACGACCTGGAGCGCATCACGCGGACGCTGACGCAACTGCGCGAGCAGGTGATCTCCGACCCGCTGGCGTACTGGGTGCCCGCGCCGGGCAGTTCGGCCCCGGGCGGCGGCAAGCCGGACACCACGGTGTACGACCGTGAGGCGCGCGCCCTGGAGGACGTACGCCGGGAGATCGACGCCGTGCTCACCGTCCGGCAGGACGCCGAGGCCCGGCTGGTGAAACTGCGGGACGTGCTCTCCCGCGCGGACCGCACCCTCGCCGAGGCGCGCAGCGCGCGCGGCGAGGTCCTCGCGAAGATCGCAGCCACGGAGGTGCCGGTGGTCAGCGGCCCGCCGACCGCCCTGCAGGAGCAGCTGGCGACGGCCGCCGACTACCGCAGACACGCCCAGTGGCACCGCCTGTCCCCGCTCCTGGACTCTCTGGAGCAGCGGGCGGAGGACGAACTGCTGCGCGCCCGCGAGTCGTTGACCGCGGTCACCGCGCCCCTGGCGGTCCGCGCGGAGTTGCGCGGCCGCCTCGACGCGTACAAGGCGAAGGTCGCCCGGCACGGCCTCGCGGAGGACCCGTTCCTCATCGAGCGGTACGACGCGGCCCGCCGCATGCTGTGGAGCGCGCCCTGCGACCTGCGCGTCGCCGAACAGGCCGTCCTGCGCTACCAGCGGGCGGTCGCCGAACTGCTCGGCGCCCCGCGGGTGTCCGGGCAGGGCGGGCCCGAGGACCGTAGGGGGGAGTCGTCATGAGCCAGGCGGAGAAGAACCAGGCGAGCGAGAGCCAGGCGAACGAGAGCCAGGCGGAGCAGAACCAAGCGGAGCAGAACCGAGCGGAGCAGAACCAGGCCGCGCAGAGCCGGCCGGCGCAGAACGAGGCAGTGCCGAGCCAGGGGCAGCGGAGTCAGGTGCAGGAGAGCCGGCCGGAGCCGAGTCGGGCCGAGCAGAGCCAGGCCCAGCGGCCCTGTCAGCGGCCCGGCTGCGAGGGGACGTACGAGGACGTGGGCGGCGGCGAGCTGTACTGCGACACCTGCGGTCTCGCCCCGGTCGTCTCGTCGACCGGCACGGTCGGCTCCCCGCCCACCGGAATCACCGCCGGCGGCCGCGGCTCGCGGGGTTCGTCCGGCAGCAGCTCCCGCTCCAGCAGCCGCAGTACGCGTACGTCCTCGCACTCGTCCAAGTCACGGCGCTCGGTGTCAGGGCGGCTGTCGCGGTCCCTGTCGGGCAAGGTCTCGGGCCCCTCGGTGTCGGTGCGCAGCTCCGGCTCCGGTGCCGCCTCGTCCAGCCGGGGCCGGCTCGGCGTGGGGCTGGTCGAGGTGCCGGGGGTGCCCCGGCCCGACCCGGGCGCGATGGTCCTCGACAACCCCGAGGTGCCCGAGCGCAAGCGGTTCTGCTCACGCTCCGACTGCGGGGCGCCGGTGGGCCGCGCGCGGGGTGAGAGGCCCGGGCGCACCGAGGGCTTCTGCACCAAGTGCGGCCACCCGTACTCCTTCGTCCCGAAGCTGAAGCCCTTCGACGTGGTGCACGGCCAGTACGAGGTCGTGGGCTGTCTGGCGCACGGCGGACTCGGCTGGGTCTACCTCGCCGTGGACCGCGCGGTCTCCAGCCGCTGGGTGGTTCTCAAGGGCCTCCTCGACACCGGCGACCAGGACGCGATGGCGGCGGCGATCTCCGAGCGGCGCTTCCTCGCCGAGATCGAGCACTCCAACATCGTGCGGATCTACAACTTCGTCGAACACCTCGACCAGCGCACGGGTTCGCTGGACGGGTACATCGTCATGGAGTACGTCGGCGGAAAGTCCCTCAAGGAGATCGCCAACTCCCGCCGCACCCCCGAGGGCAAGCGCGACCCGCTGCCGGTGGAACAGGCGTGCGCGTACGGCATCGAGGCGCTGGAGGCGCTCGGCCATCTGCACAGCCGCAACCTGCTGTACTGCGACTTCAAGGTCGACAACGCCATCCAGAGCGAGGACCAGCTCAAGCTGATCGACATGGGCGCGGTGCGCAGGATGGACGACGACGAGTCGGCCATCTACGGCACGGTCGGCTACCAGGCCCCGGAGGTCGCCGAGGTCGGCCCCTCGGTGGCGTCCGACCTGTACACGGTCGCGCGTACCCTCGCCGTCCTCACCTTCGACTTCCAGGGATACACGAACGTCTTCGTGGACTCCCTGCCCGACCCCGACAACATCGAGGTCTTCCGCCAGTACGAGTCCTTCTACCGCCTCCTGGTCCGCGCCACCGACCCCGACCCGGCCCGCCGCTTCGCCTCCGCCCAGGAGATGGCGGAACAGCTGACGGGCGTGCTCCGGGAGGTCGTGTCGCTGCAGACCGGCCGGGCCCGGCCCGCGCTCTCCACCCTTTTCGGCCCCGAAGTCCGCGTCGTGGACACGGAGTTGTTCCCGAAGCTGGACGGTGAGGTGTCCCGGCTCGGGGCGCGGACCGCACCGGTGGGGCGCCGAGGCCGCAAGGGCGCCGCCGGCTCGCCGGTCGGCCCCCTGGCGCCGCCTCCACCGCTGCGTACGCCTGCCCGTCCCGCCGCTCCCCTTTCCGCGGGCTCCCAGGGCTCCCAGGGCTTCGGGGGTGCCGCCGGGCCGGGCGGTGCGGCCGCGGGCGTTCCCGGCCTGGTCAAGCCCGTCAACTCCCCCGCCGCGGCCCTCGCGTTGCCCGTACCGCACGTGGACGCCGCCGATCCGAACGCCGGTTTCCTGGCGGGCCTGATGACCACCGCCGCGGCCGAACTGCTCGGCGCGCTCGCCGCCGCACCGGCCCCGTCCACCGAGACCCGGCTCCGGCAGATCCGCGCCTGGCTGGAGAGCGGCGACACCCACACCGCGCACGAGGTCCTGCTCCGGCTGGAGGAGGAACGGCCCGACGACTGGCGGGTCGTCTGGTACCGGGGCGTGGCCGCCCTGGTGACCGGCGACGAGGAGGCGGCCGCGCTCGCCTTCGACGCGATCTACGACGCCTTCCCCGGCGAGATGGCCCCCAAGCTGGCCCTGGGCCTGTGCGCGGAGATGCTCGGCCAGCTGGACAACGCCGCCGAGTACTACCGCCTGGTCTGGTCGACCGACCCGAGCTATGTGAGCGCCGCCTTCGGCCTGGCCCGCGTCCAGCTCGCGGCCGGGGACCGCCGTGGCGCCGTACGCACGCTGGAGTCGGTTCCGGAGTCGTCCATCCACTACACGGCCGCCCGGGTGGCCGCCGTACGGGCAAGGCTTCGACAGCGCGTCGCGGTCGCTTCCGACGTACCCTTCCTGGACGATCTGACCGCGGCCGCCGGTCAGGTCGAGGCCCTGGAGGCGTACGGTCTGGATCCGGCCAGGCGTGAGCAGTTGTCGGCGGAAGTCCTCGGCTGTGCGCTGGACTGGATACTCTCCGGTGGCCAGGGTTCCGTCCCGTCCCCCGCCGCCGGGGGACGGGTACTGCTCGGCAGTGGCCTGGACGAGCGGGGCCTGCGCTTCGGCCTGGAACGTTCGTACCGCACGCTGGCCCGGCTGGCGTCGGGCGGCGAGGAGAGGATCGACCTGGTGGAACGTGCCAACCGTTACCGCCCCCGGACATGGGTGTAGTTGATGTCGCAGATGCCCCAGCAGACCGCCCTGTCCAGGTGTCCGAGCTGCGAGGAACCGCTCGAGTCGGGTGACCGTTTCTGCGGTGCGTGCGGATACGACCTGTCCGCCGTGCCCGCACGGCCGGACGACAACCCGACCATCGCGATGAACGGCAGCGCGCCGCCCCCGCCGGACGGCGCCGGCGGTGTGCCCTGGCCGGTGGTCCCCGAACCGGGCGCCGCCGCCCGACCGGCGCACCCGCCGGCGGACCGGTCCGGCACCGACCCGGGCGGCAACGCGCTGCCGCCGATGCCGGCGCAGCCGCCGCACCCGGGCGCACCACAGCCGCCGCTCACCGGTTCCCCGGTCCCCCCGGCCACCGGCGTCCGCTTCGACCGCGCGCCGGAGCCCGACGAGTACCCGCTCCAGGCGCCGGACCCGCGCATGACCCCCGGCACTCCTACCCCGGCCGAGGGCACCCAGGTGTGCGTGGCCTGCCGGGCGGGCCGGGTGGACAGCGACGGCTACTGCGAGAACTGCGGGCACGCCCAGCCGCGCGAGCGCGATCACATGGAGCAGGACGCCGGCCCGGTCGCCGCCGTCAGCGACCGCGGGCTGCGCCATCACCGCAACGAGGACGCCTTCGGCCTCGGCTGCGCCGCGCTGCCCGACGGCTCGTCCGCGGTGCTGGCGATCGTCTGCGACGGCGTGTCCTCCGCGACCCGCCCCGACGACGCCTCCCTGGCCGCGTCCCGGGCCGCGAGCGAGACCCTGCTGGCCGCCCTGCCGCTGGGCACCCACCCGCAGCAGGCCATGCACGACGCGATCGTCGCCGCCTCCCGCGCGGTCAACTCGCTGGCCGACGAACCCGCCACCGCCCGCGAGCACGCCCCGCACCAGAACGCGCCCGCCTGCACCCTCGTCGGCGCGGTCGTCACCTCCGGCCTGCTGGTCGTCGGCTGGGTCGGCGACAGCCGCGCCTACTGGGTCCCGGTGGACCGCGGCGCTCCCCCGGCCCGGCTCACCGAGGACGACTCCTGGGCGGCGCAGATGGTCGCCGCGGGCCTGATGAACGAGGCGGAGGCGTACGCCGACGAGCGCGCCCACGCGATCACCGGCTGGCTCGGCGCGGACGCCTACGAACTGGAGCCGCACACCGCGTCCTTCAAGCCGGACCGGCCCGGTGTGGTGGTGGTGTGCACGGACGGGCTGTGGAACTACGCGGAGGCGGCCGAGGAGATGGCCGAGATCCTGCCGCTGGACGCCGCCGTGCGCCCCCTGCACAGCGCCCGTGTCCTGGTGGGTCACGCCCTCGACGGCGGGGGCCACGACAACGTAACAGTGGCCGTCCTGCCGTTCCCGGCCCCGCCTCAGGGGGCAGGATCGGCCTGAGGGTCGCACACGGGGAAGTCTCGACGGACCGGAGGGGACCGGTCCGTCCACAGTCATCGCCCGCTTCGGTGGGCAGCATGAGGGGGATTTGAGCAGGTATGGCCAATTTCTCGAAGTCGAACGTGCCGCAGTTCTCGATGGACGTGTACCAGAACGAGTACCTGCCCGAGGGTGGCCGCGAGGTCAACGCCATCGTCACGGTGACCGCCACCGGCGGCGGCACCGTCGGCAGCTCGGTCGCGGCGCCCCACCTCTACGCACCGGGACAGGGCCCGTCCGCCGCCGTGGCGATCATGGTCGACTGCTCGGGCTCGATGGACTACCCGCCGACCAAGATGCGCAACGCCCGGGAAGCCACCGCCGCCGCGATCGACACCCTGCGCGACGGAGTGCACTTCGCGGTGATCGACGGCACCCACGTGGCCAAGGAGGTGTACCCCGGAAGCGGCCGCCTCGCGGTAGCCGACGCCTCCACCCGCGACCAGGCCAAGCAGGCCCTGCGCAAGCTCAGCGCGGGCGGCGGCACCGCCATCGGCACCTGGCTGCGCCTCGCCGACCGGCTGCTGTCCTCCGCGGACGTCGCCATCCGGCACGGCATCGTGCTCACCGACGGCCGCAACGAACACGAGTCGCCTCAGGACCTGAAGGCCTCCCTGGACGCCTGCGCCGGCCGCTTCACCTGTGACGCGCGCGGAGTGGGCACCGACTGGGAAGTGAAAGAAGTCACAGGCATCGCCTCCGCGCTGCTCGGCACCGCCGACATCGTCAGCGACCCGGCCGCCCTCGCCGCCGACTTCACGCACATGATGGAGACGGCCATGGGCAAGGAGGTCGCGGACGTCACCCTCAGGCTCTGGACCCCGGTCGGCACCACCGTGAAGTTCGTCAAGCAGGTCGCTCCGACCGTCGAGGAACTCACCGACCGTCGTACGGAAGCCGGGCCGCGCGCCGGCGACTACCCCACCGGGTCCTGGGGAGACGAGTCCCGTGACTACCACGTCTGCGTCGAGGTTCCGGCCGCCCACATCGGCCAGGAGATGCTCGCCGCCCGGGTCTCCCTGGTGGTCCCACAGCCCGACGGGGGGGTCCAGAACCTCGGCGCGCAGGGTCTGATCAAGGCGGTGTGGACCGACGACATGGTCGCCTCGACGTCGATCAACCCCCAAGTCGCCCACTACACCGGCCAGGCCGAACTGGCACAGGCTATCCAACAAGGGCTGGATCTACGTAAAGCGGGCGATATGGATGGAGCAACGGCCAAACTGGGCCGGG
Organism: Streptomyces sp. NPDC050287; assembly: GCF_044459385.1. Taxonomy (NCBI): domain Bacteria; kingdom Bacillati; phylum Actinomycetota; class Actinomycetes; order Kitasatosporales; family Streptomycetaceae; genus Streptomyces; species Streptomyces sp. NPDC050287. The sequence goes on from NZ_JBITIY010000006.1 coordinate 324,758, forward strand.
CCGTTCAGCTCGCCAGCGCCTCCGGAAACGCGGATACTGCGAAACTGCTTGCGAAGGTGGTGGACGTGGTCGATGCCGCGACAGGTACTGTGCGACTGAAGGCGAAGGTCGAGGACGCCGACGAGATGACTCTCGAAACCCGGTCGACCAAGACTGTTCGTGTAAAGAAGTGAACTGAACGAGTTGCGAGCCCGGCCCCTCGGGGTTGGAGACACCCGGTCACAACGGCCGGAAAAGGAGAGGGGGAAGCGCCGACATGCCGACCTGCCCGAACGGACACCAGTCGGGTTCCGACGACTGGTGCGAGGTCTGCGGTCACCGCATGGCCGGTGCCGTGCCCCCGCCCCCTCCGCCCCCGCCGCCCGGTGGCGGTTACGGCTTCCCGCCGCCCCAGGGCACCCAGCCCGGTCATCCCGGCCAGCCCGGGGGTCGCCCGCCGCACCTGTCCGCGGTCCCGGACCCCGAGCCGGAGCTCTGCCCGCAGTGCCGCACGCCCCGTGAGGGCGGTGCGCCGTTCTGCGAGGAGTGCCGGTGGAACTTCCTGACGAACACGGCGACCTCGTACACCCCGGCCGCCCCGCCGGCGCCCGGCCCCAACCCGGCCGCCCGCTTCCAGCAGCAGCCGGGTCCGTCGTACGGCGGCGGTGACGGGTACGACTACCAGAGCTCCCGTCCCTCCCAGGTGAACCGCCCCGCGGAACCGATCCCGCCGAACCCGCCGTTCGGCGGCCAGCAGGGACCGGGTCCGGGCGGACCGGGCGGCCAGGGAGGTCCTGGCGGTCCCGGTGGGCAGGGTGGTCAGGGTGGTTACGGCGGTCCGTCCGGTCCCGGTGGCCAGGGTGGTTACGGCGATCCCTCCGGTCCCGGCGGTTCCGGTGGCCAGGGTGGTTACGGCGATCCCTCCGGTCAGGGCGGTCCCGGTGGGCAGGGTGGTTACGGCGGTCCTCCCGGTCCTGGTCCTGGTGGCCCCGGCGGCCGGCAGGGCTTCGGCGGCCCCGGTGGTCCGGGTGCGCCCGGGCCCTTCGGCGCCGATCCGTCGCGGCCGGTTCCACCGCCGCCCGGGCCGACCCCGCACGGCGGCCCTGGCGGGCCCGGTGGCGGTCCTCAGAGGCCCCAGGCGCCCCAGGCGTTCCATCAGCAGCAGGGCGGTCAGTCCTTCGGCGGCGGCAACGACGACTGGATGATCTCACCGCCGTCCGGCGGCCCCGGAGGCCCCGGCCAGAGTCCCGGCGGCGGCTACGGCTACCCGCAGCCCGGCACGACGCAGGCGCCTCCCGGCCCCGGCTACCCGCAGCAGCCGATGACGTGGACGGCGACCATCGGCCCGGACCGCGACTACTTCATGGCGATGATGCAGCGCTCCGGCCCCGAGGCCGCCGGCCTCAACCTGCCCGCGTACTCGCCCGAGCAGCAGCGCGCGCTCTCCGGCAACCAGGTCACCATCGGCCGCCGTCGCCACTCCACCGGAGACACCCCCGACATCGACCTGTCGGTGCCGCCGGAGGACCCGGGCGTCTCGCACCAGCACGCGGTGCTGGTGCAGCAGCCGGACGGTTCCTGGGCGGTCGTCGACCAGAACTCGACGAACGGTACGACGGTCAACGGCGGCGAGGAGCCGATCCAGCCGTTCGTGCCGGTGCCACTGCAGGACGGGGACCGGGTGCACGTGGGCGCGTGGACGACGATCACGATCCGACGGGGCTGAGGCTGCCGTCAACGATCCGGCGGGGCCAAGGCTTTCGTCACGCCCCGGCGGGGCCAAGGCTGCCGTCACGCCCCGGCGGGGCCAAGGCCGTCGTTCGGATCAGGCCGGGAGGGGCCAGGTGTACGGCCCGTCCGGGTCGTCCAGCCAGGCCCACTCGCGCTCGCCGCGGACCGTGATGCCGTACCGCTCGCGCTGCGGCTGCCCCTCGCGCTCCCACAGCAGGTACGCCGCCTGCGGATCGAGGCTGCCGCGAGTCAGGGCGAGCAGGAACCGGAACAGTTCGTCGTCCCGGGCCCGGCGCGGCAGCCCGCCCAGCGGGGCCGGCTCCGGCTCGGGTCCGCCGCCGCGCAGCGGTACGAAGTAGGCGGGCGTGTGCAGGAACCGTCCCTCGGCGTGCCCGGCGTCGCGCACGGTGAGAGCCACAAGACCGGTGCCGAGCGGGGTCAGGATCCGGGCGCCGGGGCGGCACTGGGCGAGCCAGGCGCGCGGGATCGACGGCAGGGCGCAGGTCGCTATGACCCGGTCGAAGGGGGCGCGTTCGGGCACCCCGCGCGCTCCGTCGGCGGTGACGACGACCGGGTGGTATCCGGCGGCGGCCAGATGCTGCCGGGCCGCCTCGGTGATCTCCGGTTCCAGGTCGACGGTGGTGACGAGGTCGTCGTCGCCGAGACGGTGCGCGAGCAGGGCCGCGTTGTAGCCGGTGCCCGCGCCGATCTCCAGCACTCGGTCGCCGTCCGTCACCCGCAGTTCGGCCAGCATCATCGCCATCAGCGAGGGCTGGCTGCTGGAGGAGACCAGTTCGCCGTCGCGCAGCCGGGTGGCCAGCGGGGTGTCGGCGTACGCCCCGCGCAGCCAGCGCTCGCGGGTGCGTGCGTCAGGGCTCTCACCCCATCGGCGTTCGTAGCCGCCGACGACGCCGACGTAGTAGTACGGCACGAACAGATGCCGCGGCACCGCCTCGAACGCCTCCCGCCACACCGGGTCGGCGGCCCAGGCCCCGCTCGCGTCGATCTCCCGCACCAGCGCCGCCCGCGCCGAGGCGGCGAGGTCGTCCAGGTCCTTGTCGAGAACGTGCGCACCCATACGTCCACTGTGCTGCGCGAGCCGCCGAGAAGCGAACGGTCCCGTCCACGCTCCCCGGTGCGCGCGTAAGTCCTAGGGCTTGAGTCCTGGGTCCCGCGGTCTGAGAGCATGGAGGGCGTGAAAGAGATCCGGCGCGGCACGCTTGAGACGCAGACCTTCTACGAGCAGGTCGGCGGGGAGGAGACCTTCCGCCGCCTCGTCCACCGTTTCTACCAGGGAGTCGCCGAGGACCCGAGCCTGCGGCCGATGTATCCCGAGGAGGACCTGGGCCCGGCCGAGGAGCGCCTCACGCTCTTCCTGATCCAGTACTGGGGCGGCCCGACGACGTACAGCGACAACCGCGGCCACCCGCGGCTGCGCATGCGCCACGCCCCCTTCGCCGTGAACCGCGAGGCGCACGACGCCTGGCTGAAGCACATGCGGGACGCCGTCGACTCCCTCGGCCTGTCCGAGGAGCACGAGGAGACGCTGTGGAAGTACCTGACGTATGCCGCGGCGTCGATGGTGAACACACCTGACTAGTCCTGCCGGTCGAGTCCCGGATTCCGGTGCCCGCCGCTGGAATCCGATCACCGTCCGGTCAGGCCCGGTCCGCGACCGCTTCCCCGTGGTCCGTCCCCGCCGGCCACCTCGCCCGGGGACGGTGACCGCGTAACGCACGTGATCACCGCACGGTGACGCCCAGTGCCCCAAGCCCCGCCCTGCGTACGGCGATCGAGCCGTAGGGCGTACGCAATCTCAGCCACGCGCCCGACGAGAACAGCGCCAGATCCCCCGCCCCCACCGCCGCCCGCAGGAACCCCAGCGACCGTGCGGCGTGCACGGCCCGGACCGGCAGCCCGGTCTCCCCGACCGTGCGGGACCAGATCTCCCGCCCGATCCGGTCGAACTCGCTCCGGGTCCGCCGCTCGGCCGCCAACTCCTCGGTACGGGACCGGAATTCGCCGATGCCCGCCGCGACCATCGCCCGCAGAGCGTCCGGCTCCGGCAGCCCGGACTCCGGCCGCCAGCCGCCCCGCGGCGGCAGCACCCCGGCCCACGGCGGACCGGTGACCGCGGCCGGGACCACCGCCGTGGCCGCCGGCTCGTCGACGGACTCCAGCAGTTCCCCCGCGGACACGGTCACGTCCAGCGTGACGTCGAGCCCGTTCTCGTACGGCTTGGCGAGTCGTACCGCCCGGATCGCCAGCACCTCGAAGGACGCCGGCCGCCCGAAGACGGCCAGCGCGGTGCCGGCCGCCTGCAGACGCACCGCGGCCGAACGGTCGTAGTGGAGCAGCCGGGAGAGGAAGGCCGCGAGATCCGCCGCCTCTCCCTCGTCGGCGAGGTGGAGCACCGTCATGCGGCGACGGCCTCCTCCTCGTCGTCGTCCCGGTACTCCTCCAGGAACTCGCGTTCCGCCGGGGTGATCCGGCGCGGCCGCTGTGCCTCGAAGTCGAACGGCACGATCACCGTGGAGGCCTGGACGTAGACCTGGTCCGGGTCCTTGACCTCGTAGGCGATGGTGAAGGAGGCCGCCCTGATCTGTGTGATCCACAGTTCGATGTCCACGGGCGCGTGCCGGTGGACGAGCTGCCGCTTGTAGTCGATCTCATGGCGCGCCACCACGGACCCCTGCTGGAAGTCCTTGTCCGGGCGGAACAGGAAGTCGATACGGGCTTCCTCCAGGTAGCGGAGGAAGACCACGTTGTTGACGTGGCCGTACGCGTCCATGTCCGCCCAGCGCAGCGGGCAGCGGTAGATGTGCCGCAAGATCGATCAGCCCCGGGTCAGCTTCTTGTAGGTGGCGCGGTGCGGACGCGCGGCGTCGGGACCGAGCCGCTCGACCTTGTTCTTCTCGTACGACTCGAAGTTGCCCTCGAACCAGAACCACTTGGACTCGCCCTCGTAGGCGAGGATGTGCGTGGCGACCCGGTCCAGGAACCACCGGTCGTGGGAGACGACCACGGCGCAGCCGGGGAACTCGAGCAGCGCGTTCTCCAGGCTCGACAGGGTCTCGACGTCCAGGTCGTTCGTCGGCTCGTCGAGGAGCAGCAGGTTGCCGCCCTGCTTGAGGGTGAGCGCCAGGTTGAGGCGGTTGCGCTCACCGCCGGAGAGCACGCCGGCCGGCTTCTGCTGGTCGGGGCCCTTGAACCCGAAGGCGGAGACGTAGGCACGCGAGGGCATCTCCACCTGCCCCACGTTGATGTAGTCGAGCTCGTCGGAGACGACGGCCCACAGCGTCTTCTTCGGGTCGATGTTCTCGCGGCTCTGGTCGACGTAGGAGATCTTGACGGTCTCGCCGACCTTGATGCTGCCGGAGTCGGGCTCCTCGAAGCCCTGGATCATCTTGAAGAGCGTGGTCTTGCCGGCGCCATTGGGCCCGATGACCCCGACGATCCCGTTACGCGGCAGCGTGAAGGAGAGGTCGTCGATGAGGACCTTGTCCCCGAAGGCCTTGCTGAGCTTGTTGACCTCGACGACGACGCTGCCGAGCCGCGGCCCCGGCGGGATCTGGATCTCCTCGAAGTCCAGCTTCCGCATCTTGTCGGCCTCGGCGGCCATCTCCTCGTAGCGGGCCAGCCGCGCCTTGGACTTTGCCTGCCGCCCCTTGGCGTTGGAGCGCACCCACTCGAGCTCCTCCTTGAGGCGCTTGGCGCGCTTGGCGTCCTTCTGCCCCTCGACCTTGAGACGGGTCTGCTTGGTCTCCAGGTACTTGGAGTAGTTGCCCTCGTAGCCGTGCAGACGGCCGCGGTCGACCTCGCAGATCCATCCGGCGACGTTGTCGAGGAAGTACCGGTCGTGGGTGACGGCGACGACGGTGCCCGGGTACTTGGCGAGGTGCTGCTCCAGCCAGTTCACGGACTCGGCGTCGAGGTGGTTGGTGGGCTCGTCGAGGAGCAGCAGGTCGGGCTGCTCGAGGAGGAGCTTGCACAGCGCGACGCGGCGGCGCTCACCGCCGGAGAGGGTGGTGACGGGCCAGTCGCCGGGCGGGCAGCCCAGCGCGTCCATGGCCTGCTCCAGCTGGGCGTCCAGGTCCCACGCCTCGGCGTGGTCGAGCTCCTCCTGGAGCTTGCCCATCTCCTCCAGGAGCGCGTCCGAGTAGTCGGTGGCCATCAGCTCGGCGATCTCGTTGAACCGGTCGAGCTTGCCCTTGATCTCGGCGACACCCTCCTGGACGTTCTCCAGGACGGTCTTGTCCTCGCTCAGCGGCGGCTCCTGCAGCAGGATGCCGACGGTGTAGCCGGGAGAGAGGAAGGCGTCACCGTTGGACGGCTGCTCCAGCCCGGCCATGATCTTGAGGACGGTGGACTTACCGGCGCCGTTCGGGCCGACGACGCCGATCTTGGCACCCGGGAGGAAGCTCAGGGTGACGTCGTCGAGAATCACCTTGTCGCCGTGCGCCTTGCGCGCCTTGCGCATGGTGTAAATGAACTCAGCCAAGAGAAACCGTCCGGCAGCTTGAAATCTGGAGTGGGCAGATACACCCCATCTTGCCGCACCGCCACCCCTGGGGGGAAACCCGTATGGCCGAGGGGCTGTGACCTGAGGCTTCGCCGGTTCGGATCGGTAGTTGCGTTGTCACGTTCAGTCGTCATCGCCCCGCCTGGGAGGGCCGGCCGGCGGAACCGCATCCACGCCGCCCACCACCGGGACGCTCGCGCCGCCTCCCCCGCCCCCCGCCACGTCGCCGGATCCTCTCCCGACGACGGAGCAGCACGAGGAGCCGTCAGCGGCACACCGTCCTGTCCGAGAACAATTCAAAAGACAAACCACTTGGCTTTCCACCTGTTGAGCGGAGCGCGGAGAATTCTTAATGACAAACGCCTCCGTCAACGTATCGGCCGCATTACGCTCACTCATTTGCCGCGCATCCGGAGGAGGGGAGCAGCGTTAGCGGGATATGACGAACGTAAGGTTCCTTGACTCTCTCGGCTCCGGAGCGTCGGCGGAGGATCTGCCCGTGTCCCGTTCCGTGGCAGTGGGGCGGTACACCTACACCCCTGCCGCGGCGTACTCATCGCCCGATGCCCGCGGCACCCTGCACGGAGAGGGTGCGCCGGTCGAACTGTGGGCCACCGAGTCGCTGCTCGGTGAGTTCCTGACGCTGCTGGACGCGGCCCAGGCGGAACTCAGCCGGCGGTGGAACGACCAGGGACGCTCCGGCTATCACTCCGCCCGCAGGTGACGGAGGCCGATTTCCGTGAATGACGAATACCCGGATCTCTCCTTCACCCGACGTGAACGGTATCCCGGTGCGTATTCCGCCGGGTCGGCCACCGGTCGGCACAGGGGCTCCGTCGACGCCCTGCACCCTGGCCCCCTGGACCAGGGCTGGGACCCGGTGGAGGAACTCACCTACCTCCTGCAGGATGCCGTGGCGGCGGAGCCGGAGGCTCACGTGCCGCCGCCTCGCGGTGAGCCGACCTCCGGCGCCGGCGCCGCCGTCGCCGGCGACCCGATGGACAACCTGGTCGAGATCACGGCCGAGTTGCCGCCCATCCGACGTCCTGCCGCCGGACACCGGAAGGTGCGAGTCCGCAAACTCCGTTTCACGTGGTTGCAGACTGTCAGTTTCGTGCTCGTCGCGTTCGCCGCGGTCATCGTGGCGATGGTGAGCGTCTTCGGCGGCATGGCGGCCTACGAGCCTTTGCGGCGTATCGCGCCCGGCGCGCAGAACGGCACGGCCGGCTGGTGGCCTCTGCTGGTCTACGGCCCCTGGATGGTGTCCTCGCTCTCCATCCTGCGCACTGCCCTGCACCAACGTCGGGCGGTGCACTCGTGGTTCGTCGTCCTGCTGTTCTCCTCCGTCGCGACCATGCTCTGTGTGGCGCAGGCCGACAGGACCTTCACCGGCATCGCCGCAGCGGCCTTACCGGCCGTCGCGTCCCTGGCCTGCTTCCAGCAACTGGTCCGGCAGATCACTCTGACCCGACCACCGCGCCAGAGCACGTCCCGCCACCGGCAGCGCGCTGTCCCCATGTCTCCGGAGCCCCGTGAAGCCAAGAGCGATTCGGCCCCATCGAAAACGCCTCTTGCTTGATCTGCCCCGGCCGCCTTCCCGGCCCCTTTGTCTGCACGAGTCCGCTGTCTGCTTGTCCGCACGAGTCCGCTGTCTGCTTGTCTGCGCGAGTCCGCTGTCTGCACGAGTCCGCTCCGTCGATCCTGCAACCCCTCATGGCGCAAGTCGCCGTGGGGCCGGATCCCCCTGCCTCCGCACGGTGAGAAGGCTCCTGACCAGTTCGTCGGCCAGGAGTCCTCGCCCCGGGGCACCGCGTGGCCGCCGTGCCCCGATGTCCGTGCCGCTCAGTCCCGCGTCGGCGTCTCCTTCTCGCGGATGAGCACCAGTGCCGCGCCGCCGACCACGACGAGGGCGATGGCCGTGCCCACGATCACCGGAGTGGCGGTGGACCCGCCGGTGTCGGCGAGGTTGACATCCGAGGCGGTGCCGCCCACCGTCGCGGGGCTCGGTTCGCTGAGGGTCCGGGTCGCGTCGCCGGCCGCGCTGCCCTGTGTCCGGCAGTCCAGGACGCCGGCGAAGCGGCTCTCGGAGCCGTCCGCGCCCTTGATCGTGAAGTCGTAGGCCTGGTCCTCCTGGAGGGGCACCGTCACCGTGTTGGTCACGCCCGCCGGGATGGTGTGCCGGGTGCCCAGCAGTGCGAAGGTGAACGCCTCGTCGCCCTGGTTGGCCGCGGTGATGTCCAGGCCGCCCTCGGCGCAGTTCTTCGCCGCGGACAGGGCGGGTATCGCGCCCTGCGCGGCCCACGTCGCGCTCGCCGTCGCCGAGACCGTCGACTCGCTGGAGCCGGCCAGGACCTGCGTCTGGCTGCGGCCCTCGGAGGCGAAGGCACGGCCGACCGGCACGGTCGTGGAGGCCTGCACGCTCAGGTCGGCAGAGCCGGCCGCCGCGTTCTCGGGCACCTCGAAGAACAACTGGCTGCCGTCGGCCGCCGACGTGACGTCCTTGCCGTCCTTGCCGATGATCCGCACCCTGCTGGTGGCGGCGTCCGCAGGCGGCGTCACCGTCACGGTGGCGGCGTTGGTGTGCACCGTGACCGGGCCCAGCAGCTCACCGGGGTGACCGGAGACCGCGGGCGGGTCGAGGGTCAGCGACGGCGCCGGTTCCGCCAGGTTCCGCGCGCTCTTCTCCAGATAGTCCGCGAGCTTCTCGGCCTGCGGGTCGACGGCGTCCACGTCCGCGCCGTCCGAGTAGCGCCAGATGGCCACCTGGGTGCCGGCCGCCGCGTCCTGCTCGGTCAGTCCGTTCCCCGCTCCCGCCTTGGCGGCAAGCGCCGCGAGGTCGTTGACCTGCGGATAGGAGTTCTGCAGGATCCAACGGATCCTGCCGGCGTCCTTGTTGGCGCCGAGCGAGGTGCCACTCCAGGGGGTCTCGTGGTATCTGGCGTCACGCTGGGTGGGGTTGTGCAAGTCGACACAGTACGTCTGCAGCGTCCCGCCGCCCTCGACGGACATCTCGAACAGGCCCGCAGACACCGTAAGGTCCCCGGTCTCCTCGTGTATGACGGCCTCGCCGTACGTCTTGAGGCCGCCTATGGTCGCGGTCGCCCCGCCCTGCTTCTGCGCCGCCTCGTCGGCGGACGCCGTACCGGTACCGGCGAGCACGCCGACGGCGACCAGACCGGACACCCATGTCGCGGCGACGAGGCGGGCCGCCCCTCGCCTGCGCGGCGAGCGCGCGGAGAACGAAGCAAACACAGAATTCCCCTTCGAGCAGGACCCGTTGACGTGGGGGGTTACGGTCCCACCAGCAGAATCAGAAGCCCCGAGAGCTATGTTCGGCATCCTAAGGACCTGGCGCATCACGCTTCCCGGTGAGGCCGTCGGACCAGTGATCCGACTCGGAATCGTTATCGCCGGGATGGCTTGCGAGCAGGGCTTATCGACAAATCCACCCGGGTCGTCCGGAGTGCATTCGCCGATAAGCCGCAGTTCGGTCAGGCGCCGCCGGCAGGTGACGTCACGTCACCGCCACGGGCTCACGCTGCTGTTGGGCGGCCGGCTCGGCGGCCGGTGTCTCCCAGTTGGGCTCCGGCTGCGACGGCGCACCGGTACCGGGCGTCAGCGCCTCTCCCTGCTTGGTGCGCCGGAACGCGGACGTGCCGCGGGCCAGGTCGTGGCCGATCGCCACCGCGTCGATGTCCGCGGAGGTCCAGCTCTGCTGCCCCTCGCGCACTTCCGTACGCACCTTCAGCCGGCCCTGCACGACGACGGGGTCGCCCACGTTGAGTGACGCCGCCGTGTTCGTGGCGAGTTGGCGGTTGGCCCACACCGTGAAGAAGTTGGTGTGCCCGTCCGTCCAGACGTTCTTCTCGCGGTCCAGGTAGCGTGAGGTCACCGCCATCCGGAAACGCGCCGACGGTCCCGTCGCGAGCTCGCGGTACACCGGCTGCGTCGCCACGTTGCCCACCACGCTGATGATCGTCTCGTTCATCTCGAACACCCTCCCTCGCCCGCCGCGCACGCCGGGCTGACACGCGTACGAGCCCGGCCCGTACGGCTGCTTGCGTCTTCGCCACGACCGCGTCGGCCGCGATCGCGCATCCAGACTGCCTCCGCCGGCCCGAGCCCGCCGGGCCCTGTGGACCCGCGCACACCTGTGGAAAACCCCGCCACCCGAACGAGGGACCCCGCCCCGATATCACCAAGCCACGCGGCCACCGAGTGACCAAGTCACCCGGTCACGTCGTCACCCGGTCACGTCGTCACCTGGCCACCTGGCCACATCGTCACCTGGTCACGGCCCACGTCGCCCTCGGCCAGGAACCCGTCTCCCCGGACGCACACCGCACTCCCCTCGGCCAGGACCCGTCTGCCCGGCACGCACACCGCACTCCCCTCGGCCCGCTCACCTCACCCCCACAACCCGCCCGTACTGCTCCCGCACCTCCCGATACCGCAGCAGCTCCGCCGCCACCGGATCCAGCACCCGCGCCCGCCCGCACCCGGCCGCCGTCTCCCGCAGTCGCCGCTCGGCCTCCACGCCGTACCGCCGGGCCGGCCCCCGCGCCGCGATCCGGCAGCCCCACTCGACGAGCGGGCCGCCGACGATCCCGGCGACCATCAGCAGCACCGGCACGCCGAGGTTCGGCGCCATGAACCCGATGATCTGCCCCAACAGCCACAGCCCGCCGACGACCTGCAAGATGGTCATGGACGCCTGCGCCAGCACCGCCGCCGGCCACCAGCCCGGCCGCGGTGGCCGCCCCGGTGGCAGTCCGGCCCGTGCCGCCAGTTCGTCCAGCGCCTCAGGCAGCCCCTGGGAGCCGCGTACGGCCGCCTCGCGCACCGCCTGCGCCCAGGGCGCGGGCAGTCCGGTCGAGGCCCGGTCGGCCAGCGTGCGTACCGCGTGTTCGACGCGCTGACGCGCCGTGGCCTCCTCGTCCGCCTGGGCGCGCAACGGCAACCGTCCCGTGGGAGGTTCGCGCCGGTCCTGCGCCCAGCGCCACAGCCGCAGCCAGGGCGTCCCGCAGGCGCGGTTGGCGTTGCGCTGCCACGCGCGTTCGGCGGCCTCACCCGCCGCCGTGGCGCCCACCGCGTCGGCGAGCCGCGCTGCGAACTCGTCCCGCGCCTCCTCGCTGAGCCCGATGCGCCGCCCGTTGGCGTAGACGGGCCGCAACCGCCACGCGGCGGCGTCCACATCGGCCGCGATCCGCCGGGCCGGTGCCCCGCGTTCGGCCACGAACTGCCCGAGTGCTTCCCGGAGTTCGCCGACGCCGTCCCCGGTGAGCGCGGACAGGGCGAGTACGGTCGCGCCCGGTTCGCCGTACTCGCCCAGCGCGATGCCGTCCTCGTCGAGCAGCCGCCGCAGGTCGTCGAGGACCTGTTCGGCGGCCTCGCCGGGCAGCCGGTCGATCTGGTTGAGGACGACGAACATGACCTCCGCGTGACCCGCCATGGGGCGCAGATAGCGCTCGTGCAGGATCGCGTCGGCGTACTTCTCGGGGTCGACGACCCAGATCACCGCGTCGACGAGCGCCAGGACGCGGTCGACCTGTTCGCGGTGCTGTACGGCGGCCGAGTCGTGGTCGGGCAGGTCGACCAGGACGAGACCCCGCAGCTGTGCCTCCGCCTGGGCGCTCTGCACCGGGCGCCGCCGCAGCCGTCCCGGAATCCCGAGCCGGTCGATGAGGCTGGAGGCGCCGTCACTCCAGCTGCACACGATGGGCGCGGCGGTGGTGGGCCGTCGTACGCCCGTCTCCGAAATGGTCACTCCGGCGAGCGCGTTGAACAGCTGGGACTTGCCGCTGCCGGTCGCGCCCGCGATGGCTACGACGGTGTGCTGCCCGGACAGCCGGCGCCGCGCGGTCGCCTCGTCGAGGACCCGGCCGGCCTCGGCGAGGGTCCGGCTGTCGAGCCGGGCCCGGGAGAGCCCGACCAGTTCGTGCAGGGCGTCGAGCCGCGACCGCAGCGGCCCGTCGTACGCCAGCGCGGTCACCGGCGGCTGGGCGCTGGGGATCCTGGTTTCCAGCAGGGCCGATTGAGCCGTGGTCTCCTCGGTGACCCTCCGTGCGATCAGACCGTCGTCCCAGGCGTCCGCGGCATCGGTAGGACCGGAGGCGTCGCCCGAATCGCCACGGCAGGAGGGGGCGTCGTCCTTCCCGCGCGCGTGCCGTTCATCACCCTCATCCTTCAGGCGGACGTACCGTTCATCCCCCTCGTCCTTCACGCGCGCCTGCCGTTCATCCCCCCCGTCCTTCACGCGCGCCTGCCGTTCCTCGTCCGCGTCCCGCACGCGCGCCTGCCGTTCCTCGTCCGCGTCCCGCACGCGCGCGTGGCGTTCATCTGCGCGCCCTTCGCCGGACAGCGCGGTCTTCCCGGGCTCCGGCTCGTCCCGCGCGTCGAACTCCACGGCCTCCTCGGTCCGGCATCGCTGCTCGGCCGGTTCGCTGCCGTCACCGTCTCCGGCCTCCGCTTCGGAGGTGACGTTCTCAGGACGCTCGTTCCCGCGGTCCGAGTCACCGGCGTCGTACGCCTGCTCGGTGTGGTCCTGGTCGTGGTCTGTGACGGCGGTCACCGGTCACCTCTCCTTCTGCAGTACGGACAGCGCGGCGATGAGTTCGGCCTGTGGTTCGGGATGGACGTCGAGGGCGTCGAGCGGGGCCAGGCGGCGCTCGCGTTCGGTGTACATGACCCGGTTCAGGTGGTCGGCGAGCAGCCGCCCGCCTCGGTCGCGCAGCCGCAGCGCCCCGTGTACGCCGATCCGCTCGGCGAGGCCCTCACCGGCCGTCCGGCCCCTGCGGCCGCCCAGCAGGGCCGTGGCGACAAGGGCGGCGATCACCTCGGAATCCGGGGCGACGCTGCGGTCGAGGTGGCGGATCTCGTCCTCGGCGTACTCCTCCAACTCCCGCCGCCAGCGCCGTACGGCCAGCCCGATGCGGTGTTCGGCTCTCTCCAGGGCCGGGTCACGGCCGTTCAGTTCCGGCGCGGCGGCGGCCGGTTCGCGTCGCCAGGCGTCGTCGACGCGCTCGTCGGCGGCGGTGACGGCACACAGCAGGAGGGCTCCGAGGCTCTCCACGAGCGCGTCGAGGAGCTCACCGGCGGTGCAGTCGAGCGGGAAGGCCCGCCACCGCTTCAGGGCGTCACCGGCGAGTACGGCCCCGGCCTGCAGCCGCCCGCGCACGCGCGCGTGCTCGCTGTCGTACGCCGAGTCGACGGCGGAGGTGAGCCGCAACGCGGCCGCGTACTGGGCCGCGGCGGCGCTGGCGAGCTCGGGCATCCGGGACTTGAGGGAGTCGAGGACGCCGTGCGCCGTACGGGCCAGGGAGTACTGACGGGCCGCCGGATCCTGCGCCTGCTGGATGAGCCAGGTCCGCAGCGATGCCACAGCGGTGGCCGGCAGCAGGCCGCCGCCCCAGGCGGACTCGGGCAGTTCCGGCACGGTGAAGCGGGGTACCTCGCCGAGGCCGGCCTTGGTGAGCAGCGCGCCGTACTGCCGGGAGACCTCGGACACGACCTGGTGGGGTACCCGGTCGAGGACGGTGACGAGAGTGACGTCGTACTCCTTCGCGGCGCGCAGCATGTGCCAGGGCACGGCGTCGGCGTACCGGGCGGCCGTGGTGACCATGACCCAGATGTCGGCCGCGCAGATCAGTTCGGCGGCGAGGGACCGGTTGTCGGCGACGAGGGAGTCGACGTCGGGCGCGTCCAGGAGGGCCAGACCGGGCGGCACGGTGTCGACGGTCTCGATGCGCAGGACGCGCGCGGGATTCTCGCCGGGCAGCAGCAGGTCCTCCCCCGGCTGCGGCTGGGGCACCCACACGCGCGTGAGGTCGGGCAGCACGCGCATCCCGCTGAACCAGTGATGGTCCTCCGGATGGCAGACCAGCACCGGAGTGCGTGTCGTCGGCCGCAGGACGCCCGCCTCGCTGACCCGGCGCCCCACAAGGGAGTTGACGAGCGTCGACTTCCCGGCTCCCGTGGACCCCCCGATGACGGCCAGCAAGGGCGCTTCGGGCTGTCTCAGCCGGGGCACCAGATAGTCGTCGAGCTGGGCGAGCAGTTCGTCGCGGTTGGCACGCGCGCGTGGAGCCCCCGCGAGGGGTAGCGGAAAGCGTGCGGCGGCGACACGGTCGCGCAGGGCGGAAAGTGCGTCGAGCAGCTGAGGCCGTACGTCCAAGGTCACCACATGCGAAGAATGCCCAATTTTAGGGGAATTCTGAAGCATATGAGCATGTCTGCGCGCCGACGGGACACAACGGACGGAAGGGGCGACTGGGGCACGGACACAGTCCAGGCATAACGAGTGCACAACACCCGGGGCGCGAGGCGCCAAAAGCGATGCACGATTCGCACCTGCCTGCGATTATCGGGACCGCTTCACCGAACCTCCACATCGAGCCACGGAGGCGAAGCAACAGGGGCAAGGACGCGGGAGCCCTATCCTTGTCCCCGGCAACGTCACGGATCGGCCCACACCCGGGCACCCACGACAGAGGCCACCACACCCGGCCCCCGTAGCTCAGTGGATAGAGCAGGCGCCTTCTAAGCGCTTGGCCGCAGGTTCGAGTCCTGCCGGGGGCGCCGCGTTTCCGCAGGTCATCGGCGACTTTCAGCCCTCCACGAGATCAGTTGTGGAGGGTTTCGCTGCTCGCGAAGGGCTTTCCGTGCCGCGGACCACCCGCACCGGCCTCGGTGTTTCGGTGCGGTTTCCGTCGCGTTCGGGCGGAGAAGTGATGGTCAAGACTTGTACACGAACGCTTGTGGTGTTTCGCGGCGGCGGCAGATCATTGGCCGGATCCCGCCCCTACCAGGAACACGCAGGAGCTTTCGGTGACCGTTGGCCAGATAGCATCCGAGCCGGCCGACGCGCCGGCGGCAGCCCAGGCGGAGCGGCGGAAGCTGCGCAAGCACTTCGGCCGCTTCGACATCCTGTTCTTCCTGCTGTGCACCATCGTCGGCGTCGACACCATCGGCAGCGTGGCCTCGAACGGCGCCGAGGCGTTCACCTGGCTCATCGTTCTGGCCGTCGTGTTCTTCGTGCCCTCCGCACTGCTGACCGCCGAGCTCGGGGCCGCGTTCCCGGATGAGGGCGGCCCCTACATCTGGACCAGCCGCGCCTTCGGACGCCTGGCCGGTGCCGTCAACAACTTCCTGTACTGGATCACCAACCCGGTGTGGCTCGGCGGCACGCTCTCCGTCTCCGCCGTCACGGCCTACACCACCTTCTTCAACGACGGGAAGGACCTGAGCACTCCCGCCTTCTACGTCTTCACCCTCCTCTTCGTCTGGGTGGGCGTGCTCGCCGCGATCCTCTCCTTCGACGTCGGCAAGTGGATCCCCACCGTCGGCGCCTGGAGCCGTTTCGTCCTCCTCGGCCTGTTCACCGTCACGGTCGTCGTGTACGGCGTCAAGCACGGCCTGCACGGATTCGGGATCGGCGACTTCTCCCCGACGTACGCGGGATTCGTCCTCCTGGTGCCCGTCCTGATGTTCAACTTCGTCGGTTTCGAGCTGCCCAACACCGCCGGCGACGAGATGACCGACGCCCAGAAGGACGTGCCCTTCGCCATCTTCCGCAGCGCCGGCCTCGCCGTTCTGCTCTACGCGCTGCCGATCCTCGGCATCCTGCTCGTCCTGCCGGTCACGGCCGTCACCGGCCTCGGCGGATTCATCGACGCGATGCGCCAGGTCTTCACCGTCTACGGCGGCCACGTCGCCTCCGACGGCACCGCCACGCTCAGCGGCGCCGGCAGCCTGCTCGGGGACCTCGCCGCGATCATGTTCATCCTCACGGTGCTGTCCTCCGGCGTCACGTGGGTCATGGGCTCCGACCGCGCCCTCGCCGTCTCCGGCTACGACGGCGCCGCGCCCCGCTTCCTCGGCGTCATCTCCAGCCGCTTCGGCACCCCGGTGCGGGTCAACATCCTCAGCGGCCTGGTCTCCACCCTCGTACTCGTCCTGGCCCACGAACTGACCGACGGAAGCGCCGCCAAGCTCTTCGGCGCCGTCCTCGGCCTGGCCATCTCCACCACCCTGATCAGCTACCTGGGCATCTTCCCGGCACTCGCGGTACTGCGCCGCAAGGCCCCGGACGTCCCCCGCCCCTACAAGGCGCCCTTCCCCCGCACCATCAGCGTGGTGCTCACCGTGCTCATCCTGTTCGCCAGCGTGCAGCTGGTCGCCCCGGGGCTCGGCGACCACTGGTTCCGCGGCGACTACCAACCGGACGGCTGGAGTCACGGCGAGCGCTGGAAGTACCTGCTGACGGAGGCCGTCCCGCTCGCCGTCTTCATGCTCCTCGGCGTGCTCTTCTGGGTGCTGGGCAAGCCGACCCGCACGTCACCTGCCGCCGAGGCATAGCAGCGGCCCGCCCGCCACCACGGGCCACGGACCGTACGTCGCCTCGTCGGCACCGCCACCGGTACAGTCGCCGACGAGGAGGGAGCGACGACGTGCGACTTCGCTGTGCGGTGCTGGACGACTTCCAGGGGGTGGCGGCCCGGTTCGCCGACTGGTCGGTGATCGAGGACGAGGTGGAGGTCGTCGCGCTGCGGGAGCACCTCGCCGGCGAGGACGCCCTGGCCGCGGCACTCGCCGGCTTCGACATCGTGGTCACGCTGCGGGAGCGCGTTCCGTTCCCCGCCTCGCTGCTCGCCCGCCTGCCCCGGTTGCGGCTGCTGATCGCCTCCGGCATGCGCAACAGTGTCATCGACTACGCCGCCGCCGAGGAGCACGGCGTCACCGTGTGCGGTACGGCGAGCTCCTCCACCCCGCCCGTCGAACTGACCTGGGCCCTGCTGCTCGGCCTCGCCCGCGGGATCGTCGAGGAGAGCACCGCCCTGCGCGGGAACGGCCCCTGGCAGCAGACGGTCGGCGCGGACCTGCACGGCAGCCGGCTCGGACTGCTAGGCCTCGGGAAGATCGGCAGCCGGGTCGCGCGGGTCGGCCTCGCGTTCGGCATGCACGTCAGCGCCTGGAGCCAGAACCTGACCAAGGAGCGCGCCGACGAGGTGGGCGTCGATCTCGCCCCCTCCAAGGAAGCCCTGCTGGAGTCGAGCGATTTCGTCTCCGTCCACCTGGCCCTCGGTGACCGCACCCGCGGCCTGCTCGGCCCCGCCGAACTCGCCCTGCTGAAACCGACCGCCTACCTGATCAACACCTCCCGGGCGGCCATCGTCGACCAGGACGCCCTGCTGTCCGCGCTCCATGAGGGCCTGATCGCAGGCGCCGCCGTCGACGTCTTCGACACCGAGCCCCTCCCGGCCGACCACCCCCTGCGCACCGCCCCTCGCCTGCTGGCCACCCCCCACCTCGGATACGTCTCCCGGGCCAACTACACGACGTACTACGGCCAGGCGGTGGAGAACATCCGGGCCTACCTGTCGGGCAGCCCGATACGACAGCTGCCCTGACGACCGCACGGCCGGTCAGGGCGGTCAAGCGATCCCAGCGGTCACGACAGTCACGACAGCCACGCCGGTCGCGATGGACACGGCCGTCACGGCACTCGCAGCGGTCCAGCGGTCCAGTGATCGCTACGCGTACCGGTAGATGCCGCTGTGGTCCTGCAGTTCCTCCGGTGTCACGTCCCACGGCGGCATCTTCTCCTGCCGTGCGACGACCTGGCCGTGCTGGGCGTTGCCCGCGGCGAGCGGTCTCGCGGGGAGATAGCGGGCGTTCGGGTGCCGCTGCTGCCAGCGGGTCCACAGGAGGTCGACGAAGGCGTGGTGCATCCAGAAGACGGGGTCGTTGGCGGAGGCGCCGCCCACCATCTGGCCGCCGACCCAGCGGTGGACCCGGTTGTGGTTGCGCCACGAGGCGGCGCCCCTCCCCGGCCCCCACCCCTCCAGCCTGTTGCGGAACCCCTTGGTGGACGTGGAGTTCCACGGCGCCGTGTCGTAGACGGGGTCGGCGAGGGCCCCCTCCACGTTCCTGGCCGTCGGCAGTGCGATGGGATTTCCGGGGCGGCCCAGATCACGCTGGAGGAACGGGGTGTCGGTGACTCCCACCTTGATGGTCCACCCGCCCTTGCTGTACGCGAACGGGCCGGTCATGACCTGGCGGTCGGAACTCCGTCCGGTGCCGCCGAGCAGGTCATCGGTCCACGGTACGGCCGTCGGGGTGCGATCGCGCGTCCAGTTCCAGTACGGAACGGTGACCGCATCGTCCACGCGGCGCAGTGCCTGCTCCAGATCCAGCAGGAACCTGCGGTGCCAGGGCAGGAAAGAAGGTGCCATGTGGGCGGTGCGCAGGCCGCGTTCACCGTCGGGCTTGAAGTACTCGATGTGCGCGCGTACGAACTCGTCGTACTCGCCACGCCGTTTGACCTCGAGCAAGGCGGTGACGAGCCGGCGCCGCTCGGACTGGGTGAGCGTGCTGACGTCCTTACGCGTGTACACCACTGTGATGATCCCCCTCGACTCCTGTGCGGCGGCTCGCCGTACCGCTGCCGGGCATGCGTCCGTCCCTCTCGTCCGGCATACCGAGCCGCTCGGTGGGGCCGAGTTCGTCTACGGCCGCGCGCGCCGCGGCGAGCGGTGTCGGGTAGGACTGGTAGTGGTCGACCATGGTCATCCAGCTGCCGTCCGCCCGGCGCATCAGATGCAGCGGCCGTCCGTCCACGGTGACCCGCCACCCGCCGGAGCCCTCGTTCCCGGACCGTCCGACGCGGTCCCTGACGCCGACGAGACGACGCCGTCGATATGTCTCCTCGAACCCCGCCTCCGCCGGCCCGGCCGGCTCCGACACCGTCAGGACCGGTGCGAGCGCCGCCCCGGTCCCCGACGCCAGCAGTCCCAGCAGGACCCACCTGCGGCCGACGGAGCCGCGGCCGGACGCGAGGCCACCCTGGGTGCCCGGGTCGTCGGCTCGCGAAGAGCACATTTCGTTTGTGGTCGAGTTCACCGCGGCACTCTACCGACGGGCCGGAACGCGGCTGCGCGTTCCTCACCCGAGCGGAGCAATCGTGTCCACACGATCACACAGATGAGGGATTTCCCTTTTCAGCGCCGTTGAGCCACCAGAGGGATTTTTCGGCACCGTACCCGGCGAATCTGAAAAGACATGCAGCACCGGATTTCCCCCCCGACGACACCGAAGGCCGACTCCGCTGGGCGCGGAATCGGCCTGTTCGGAGCGACACCTTGCAGCGCCGGGAAGCGACGGGCATCGCGACCGGGAAACCTCAGTGCGAAAGGCCGCCCAGCAGTTTGCCGCCGGTCAGCTTCCCGGCCGCGCCCTGCGCCGCGTTCAGCGGCGAGTCCTTCTTCTTGGTGTCGAGCGCGCCCAGCTGCTGCACGGGCCCCGCCTTGACCGGTCCGTTGGTGAGGGCGCTCGTCGCGGTGCCGACGACGCTGCCCGTCACGTCACCGGCGTTCTGGGCGAACGCGGGCGCGGCAGCACCGGCAAGGACCAGGGACCCGGCGACGACGGCGGCAGCCTTCAGAGACTTCATCGTGTTCCTTTCTTCGGCCGCGTGGGCAGCCGGAGGAATTTTCTGACGCCGTGTCCAACGATCCCCGCCCGGTCCGGTAACTCCGCGCACAAGGATGGCCGAGTCCTCATATGAGATTTACAGGGGCGTGTTTCCCACCGGGGATCCGCCTCATTTTCACCATCCCGACACGCATCTCCGGTTTCGTCGGCTCACATCCTTGAACGGCTACAGTTGCGCACCTCTCCACGCGCCCCCATGGCACACATATTTGCCTTCGTGCGCCCCCTGACACCGCATCCTTTTCCGAAAGGGAAACGCCGGTCATGCGCAATCCTCTTGTCCCACTACTGCACCGCGTGACGGCAGGCGCTCTGGTCCTCGCCGGGAGCTGGGCATCCGTCGGCGCCCCGGCGAACGCGTCCACCGCCCCGCCCTCACGGGAGGCGAGCCGGGTTGCGTTCGCCGAGCGGTACCACGCACTGCAGCACGGCGGCATCGTGCGCGCGGCCAACTCCTCCATCAGCTGCCGTACGACAGGGGCGGTGGGAGGATCCCGGCAGTCGACGGCACCCGGCTGCCCGGCCGCCCGCGCGGGCCAGGCCGCTGTGAACGGCCGCTTCGACACGGACTACATCGACATCGACCGGGACCCGAACACCTACAACTCGTCCCAGGCGGAGGTCCGTCTGCCCAAGGGCTCCCGGATCAGCTACGCACGGCTGTACTGGGGCGGCAATCTGCGCGTCGGCGAGCAGAAGCCACGCAAGGACAACGGGCGGGTGCTGATCGCCGAACCCGGCGGGGCGTACAAGGAGGTCCTCGCGGACACGGTCGTCGGCCACCGCGTCGCGAACGGCGCGGACGCCTTCCATGCCTCGGCGAATGTCACGAAGCTGGTGCGGGCGAGCGGGCCCGGTCTGTACACCGTGGCGCAGGTCAACGTGGCGAGGGGCAGGTCGGGGGCCGGCGCGTGGGGCGGCTGGACGCTGGTGGTGGCGTACGAGAGCCCGGCGGCGCCCCTGCGGCACCTCGCCCTCTGGGACGGCTTCGACGCACTGAAGGACGGGGCGGAACGGGAGATCCGGCTGACGGGACTACGCTTCCCCGCCGGCGCCGGCGGCCGGGTGGGTCTGGTCACGTACGACGGTGACCGCGGCATCCCCGGCGACACACTCACCCTCCGGACCACCCGGACGGGTACGCACGGTCAGCGCTCTCGCGCCACGGTCACCCCCCTCGCCGACCCGAAGAACCCCGTCGGCGACGTTTTCAACTCCACGATCAGCGAGCCCGGGACGTCCGCGCCGAAGCGTGTCCCGGCGTACGCCAACACCCTCGGCTACGACTCCGACGTCCTCGATCTCGGTCCCGGCCTGCGGGGCGGCGGCGACCAGTTGGCCTTCCGTCTGAAGTCGCAGGGGGACGTGGTGTGGGCCGGCGCGCTCTTCGCCGCCGTCGACGCGCAGCGGTGAGGCGCGTTCCCCGCCGTCCCGAGCACCACCCCGAGCGAGGACATCGCGCATGCATCGGTCACCAACTCCTTCCCGGCCGCGGGTCCTCCACCTTGCCCAGCCCGTGGAGGGCGGCGTCGTCCGCGTCGTGACGGACCTGGTACGGGCGCAGCTCGCGGGCGGTCTGGCGGTGACGACGGCCTGCCCCGACGGATCGCTCGCCACCGGACTCAGGGCGCTCGGCGCCGACGTACGGCACTGGCACGCCACGCGGTCGCCGGGTCCGTCGCTCGTCCGGGAGGTGCGGCACCTCGCCCGTGTGATCGACGAGGTGCGCCCCGACATCGTGCACGTCCACAGCGCGAAGGCCGGGCTCGCCGGGCGGCTCGCCGTGCGGGGGCGGATCCCGACCGTGTTCCAGCCGCACGCCTGGTCCTTCGAGGCGGTCGGCGGGGTCGCCTCGGCACTCGCGCAGACGTGGGAGCGGCGGGGGGCGCGTTGGGCCTCGCGGGTGGTGTGCGTGAGTGAGGCGGAGCGGACCACCGGTGTGCGCGCCGGGATCGACGGACGGTGGAGCGTCATCCCCAACGGTGTGGACACCCGGCGCTTCCATCCCGCCCCGGCCGGCCCCGTACGGGCCGGCCTGGAGCCGTTGCGCGGGGTCGATCCCGCCGCACCGCTCGTCGTCTGCGTGGGGCGGCTGTGCCGGCAGAAGGGACAGGACGTCCTGCTGACGGCGTGGAATGCCGTGGCCCGCAGGGTGCCCGGGGCGCGTCTGGTCCTGGTCGGCGACGGGCCGGACCGCGACCGGCTGCGGGCGCGGGCGCCGAAGTCCGTGCTGTTCGTGGGAGCCGTCGCCGACACCGCCCCCTGGTACCGGGCCGCCGATCTCGTCGTACTGCCGTCCCGCTGGGAGGGCATGGCGCTGGCCCCGCTGGAGGCGATGGCCTGCGGGCGGCCGGTGGTGGTCACGGACGTCGACGGTGCCCGCGAAAGCCTTCCGTCCTCCGTCGCCGCGCGGTGCCTGGTGCCGCCCGAGAACCCGGTGGTGCTGGCCGGGGCTGTGGCAGAACTGCTGCTCGACCCGCTGCTGCGCGAGTCGCTCGGCCACCGGGGACGCCGACACGTGCTGTCCACACACGACGTGCGGCACACCGCCGAGGCGGTCGCGGAGGTCTACCGCCACCTGATCGGCGCATGGCCCGCAGGGCGCGTCGCGCCCATCGAGCACAGGGAGTCCATCCACTCGTGACCGCGGAAAGCACCGTCCCTTCCCCCGGCGCACAGCCCCGGGAACACGGATTCTCGTCCGTCTCGGTCGTGCCGGCGCAGGGCACCGCCCCGCGCGGCCGGTTCCCCGCCCACAGGCCGCCGCCACGGCCCGCCTCGCCGGTGCCGCTGATCGTCGTGGACGGCGCCGCCGCCGCGCTGGGCGCCCTGACGCTGACCGGAACGCGGCTGCAACCGCTCCCCGTCACCCTGCTGCTCGCCGCGTCGCTGCTGCTGGGGCCGCCCCGAGCGCGCCCCCCGGTGCCGGGCGTCCTGCCCGAGCTGCCCACCGTCTGCGGCCGGACCGCGGTGGCCTGGCTCGCGCTCGCGGCACTGATGGCGGCGTACCGGCCCGACGACGCGCTGTCCGCCCGCACCCTGCTGGCGGGCTTCGCCGTGCAGGCGGCGGCGAGCTGCGCGCTGCGCGCCGCCGTGTACGCGAGGTGGCGTGCCGCGTTGTTGCGCCACCCGTGCACCGCTCTCGTCATCGGCCCGGCGGAGACCGCGCAGCGCGTGGCCGCCGCCGTGCTGCGGCATCCGTCGTGCGGGGTGCGGCCCGTGGGGATCGTGGCGGACCGCCCGGACGGCACCAAAGGCCTACCGGTGCTGACGACCGGGGAGGAGGTCGAGCGGGCGGTCATCCAGAACGGGGTGCGGGCGGTGCTGGCCGTCCACCCGTCCGTACGGGCCCGGCAGGGACCACTGCTGCGCACGCTGGCCGAGGCGGGCTGCGAGGTGTGGGAGGTCGACGCGGGCTCTCCGTCGTACACGAGGCAGGAACGGCTGGCCGGGTTTCCCTGCCGGCGTCTGGAGATGTCCGCCGCGCGCCGCGGCAGCGCGGGCAAGCGGACGCTGGACATCCTCGTGTCCGGGACCCTGCTGCTGCTGGCCGGCCCCCTGCTGCTGGCGTGCGCGGTGGCGCTGCGGATCGGCGACGGGCCGGGCGTGGTGTTCCGGCAGCAGCGCATCGGCAAGGACGGCCGTCCGTTCACGCTGCTGAAGTTCCGCACGCACCGCCCGGTCGACGCGCACGAGGCGGCGACCCGGTGGAGCGTGGCGAACGAGGACGAGATGCGCGGGTTCTGCCGCATGCTGCGGCGCACGTCGTTCGACGAGCTGCTCCAGTTGTGGAACGTGCTGCGGGGCGACATGAGCCTGGTCGGCCCGCGTCCCGAACGGCCTTACTTCGTCGCGCAGTTCAGACAGGCCTACCCCGGTTACGCGGCCCGCCACCGCATGCGCGTCGGCGTCACCGGGCTCGCCCAGGTCCACGGACTGCGCGGCGACACCTCGATCGAGGACCGCTGCCGGTTCGACAACGCCTACATCGACAACTGGTCGCTGTGGCAGGACGTCTGCATCCTGCTGCGTACCGCGGCCACGCTCGTGCGTCCGACGGGGAGCTGAGAGCCGTGGGCCTCGCGCTGACACTGCTCCCTCGCCGCGGCACCTTCCGGTCACCGGTCCTGCCCGTGGTGGCCGTGCTCGCCCTGCTGGCGCTGCCGCGCCCCCCGGACGGCGCGGGTCCCGCCGACGCGATGTCCGCTCTGGCGGTGCTGTACTGCGCGATCCGTCTCGTACGGGACCGGCGGCGGCCCTTGTCCCGTACGGCCGCCGTGGTGCTGGGGCTGCCGGTCGTCGGGCTCGCCGTCGCCGCCGTGGGGGCGCCCTCACCGTGGGACGGTGTCACCGGCATGGGCCGCTTTCTGCAGGTCTTCGTGCTGGTCCCGGCGGCGGTCCTGCTGCTGATCCGCGACCGGGGCGACTTCCGGCTGCTGGCCTGGTCGTTGGTGGGGCTCGCCCTGTGGCAGGGGGCCGTCGGAGCGCACCAGTACGTCACCCGGACCGGCGCCTCGTACCAGGGCGAGGACATCCGTGCCGTCGGCACGTTCGGCCCGCAGGACGTGATGGGCATGGCCTCGGTGGTCTCCGTCGGCCTGGTGTGCGCGCTCGGTCTCGCGCTCGGCCGTACCTCCCCCCGACAGCGGTCGGTCGCCGTCGGGTGCGCGCTCGTCCTGCTGGCGCCGCTCGCGCTGTCCTTCAGCCGGGGCGCGTGGATCGCCACGGCCGTGACCTGTGCGGCGCAGCTGGTGCTGGCCGGGGCGCGGCGCGCGCTGGTGGCCGCCGCGGCCGTGGCCGCCGCGGCCGTGGTCCTGGTGGGCGGCCTCGGCGTCGGCACGGCGATGCTGCAGGAGCGGATCGACAGCATCACGCGGGTCACCGACGCTCCCGACCAGTCCGTCATCGACCGGTACAGCCTGTGGGCGGCCGCGACCGGCATGTGGCGTGACCACCCGGTCACCGGCGTCGGCCTGAAGGGCTTCCCCGAGTACCGGGACGGGTACGCCTCGCCGGCGCTGTCGGCGGCCAGCGACACGGAGGGCGCGGGGTCCGCGTACCGCAGGCAGCCGCTGTTGTCGCCGCACAACATGTACCTGCTGGTGTTGAGCGAGCAGGGCCTGACCGGGCTGGTGGCGCTGGGCGGGAGTTGGCTGGCGCTGCTGGTGTGCGCGCTGTGGGGCCTGTCGCGGACCCGCGCGACACGGGGCCCCGGCCTCGACTGCGCGCTCATCGCCTGCGCACTGCTGGTCCGGCAGCTCACCGACTTCCTGTACGCCGACATCGGCGGCCCCTCCACCGTGCTGACCGGGGTGTGCTTCGGGCTGGCGGCCTGGTGGGCGCTGGCCGGGCACGGCGAGCGGCAGGGCGCGGTGTCGGTTCCGTTGCCGCGCAGGGTCGAGGAGGCCGTGGCGCGATGACGCTGACACCGCCCGGGATTCCGCGGACCGAGCCTGCTTCCGCTTCCGGGACCGAACGGGTGGCCCTGCCCGCGGCGCGGGCCGCGGACAGCACCGACCTCACCGGGGTCTCCCGGGGCTTCCTCGCCAAGGCCACCTTGATCACGGCGTCGCTGTCGGTCGCCGGAGCGCTGCTGGGCCTGGTGCGCGACCAGGCACTGGCCCGGATGTTCGGGGCGGGCAGCGAGACGGACGCCTTCCTGATCGCGTGGACCGTGCCGGAGTTCGCCGCCACGCTGCTGATCGAGGACGGCCTGGCCTTCGTGCTGATCCCGGCGTTCAGCATGGCCCTGGCCCGACGCGCCCAGGGCTCCGCCGGCGACCCGGTCCGCTCCCTGGTGGCCGGCACGCTGCCTCGCCTGTCCTTCGGTTTCGTCGCCGTGTCCACGCTGGTCGCCGGCGGGGCCCCGTACCTGGTCGAGGCGCTGGCACCCGGCCTGCCCGATCCCCGTCTCGCCGTCGACTGCACCCGGCTGACGGCGACCTGCGTGCTGACCTTCGGGCTCGCCGGGTACTGCAGCGCGGCCCTGCGGGCACATCGGCGTTTCCTGGCCCCCGCGGCGATCTACGTCGCCTACAACACCGGCATCATCGCCACGATGTCCCTGCTCGGCGAAGGCTGGGGCGTGCGATCGGCGGCGGCCGGGGTCGCGGCCGGCGGCTGCCTGATGGTGGCGGTTCAACTTCCGTCTCTGTGGCGACAGTTGAGGAATCGTACGTCCGCTTCAGGTGCTTCCGGGGTCGAGGCACGCCCGATGGGTCTGTCCCTGCTGGGCGCCGTTCTGGGCTTCGCCCTGTGCCGCCAGTCCCAGGTCCTGATCGAACGCTTCCTCGCCTCCACCCTTCCCGCCGGGGCCATCTCGCACCTCAACTACGCGCAGAAGGTGGCCCAGATCCCCATGACGCTGTCGCTGATGCTGTGCACCGTCACGTTCCCGGTGATCGCACGGGCGCTCGCGGACGGCGACACGGAACGGGCCCGGGCCCGTGTGGAGCGGGACCTGGCCCTGGCTTCCCTGCTGCTGCTCCTCGGCGCGTCCGCGGTGATCGCCTGTGCCCCCCAGATCACCGAACTCCTCTTCCAGCGGGGCGCGTTCACGGCACAGGACACGGCGGCGACGGCGAGCGTCCTGCGCGTGTACGCACTCGGGCTGCTCGGCCAGACCCTGGTGGGCGTCCTGATCCGCTCGTACTTCTCGGCGGGGCGGCCCACCTGGTATCCGGTCGGCGCCATGGCGGCGGGCATCATCGCGACCTCCTGGATCGGGGTGGCGACCGTGGGTCCGTGGGGTGTGCCCGGGATCGCCGCCGCCAACGCCGCCGGCATCACCGTCACGGCCGCACTGCTGCTCGCCGGTCTCGCGAGCAAGCCCGGGCACCGCGAACCGCGCGGGGTCCCGATCCGTGTCCGGCCGGTGCTGGCCGAGCTGAGCAAGCCGCTGCGGGCCGCGGTGGTCGCGACGGTGGCGGGGGCGCTGGCCGCGAGCTGGCCCGAGTCCCCGGTGGCGGGGCTCCTGACCGGCTGCCTGACCGTGACCGCGGTGTTCCTCCCGCTCAGCCGGGCGCTGGGCGCCGAGGGCTGCGCATCCGCTTTCCATTCCGTACGTACCGTCACGCGGAGGCTGACGCATGGCCGTTCCCGTTGATTCCCCCGTCACCGGCACCGTCCTCGCGGCGCGTTCCCGCCCGGCCCCCTGGGTGGCGATGTACCACTCCGTGGGCGACCGCTCGGACGACCCGTACCGCATCACCGTCACCCCCGAGCGGCTGGAGGGGCAGCTGGCCTGGCTGCGCCGGCGCGGGCTGCGCGGTGTGTCCCTGCGCGAGCTGTTCGCCGCCCGCGCCCAGGGGCGGGGAAGGAGCCTGGTCGGTCTCACCTTCGACGACGGATACGCCGACTTCCTCACCCACGCCCTTCCGGTGCTGCTGCGCTGGAACTGCGGCGCCACCGTCTTCGTCCTGCCCGGACGCCTCGGCGGCGTCAACTCCTGGGACCCGCTCGGCCCGCGCAAGCCGCTGCTGACCGCCGACGACATCCGGCACGCGGCCGCCGAGGGCGTGGAGATCGGCTCGCACGGGCTGACCCATGTCGATCTCACCCGGGCCGACGACGTCACGCTGAAGGCCGAGGTCGGCGACAGCAGGGCGCTGCTGACGGAGCTGACCGGCGCTCCGGTCGACGGTTTCTGCTACCCCTACGGCAGGGTCGACCGGCGCGTCGTCGCCGCCGCACGGGACGCCGGATACACCTACGCCTGCGCCATCGCTCCCGGCGACCTGACGGGCCCGCACGCCGTCCCCCGGCTGCACATCGGCGACAACGACACGGCCTGGCGGCTCCACCTCAAGCACAAGCTGCACCGGCTGCGGCGGCGCCCCGTGGCGGGTGTGTGACATGAGGGCACTGCACATCATCACCGGTCTGGGCGTCGGCGGCGCCGAACAGCAACTGCGCCTGCTGCTTCGCCACCTCCCCGTGGAATGCGACGTGGTCGCCCTGACCAACCCGGGTGCCGTCGCCGACGGGCTGGTCGCCGACGGCGTCCGCGTGCACCACCTCGGCATGGGCGGCAACCGCGACCTGTCCGCGCTTCCCCGCCTGGTCCGCCTGATCCGCGCGGGCGGCTACGACCTGGTGCACACCCACCTCTACCGCGCCTGTGTCTACGGCCGTCCCGCCGCCCGTCTGGCGGGCGTCAGGGCCGTGGTCGCCACCGAACACTCCCTCGGTGACTCCCAGATGGAGGGCCGGCCGCTGACCGCGGGCGTCAGGGCGCTGTATCTCGCCAGCGAGCGCCTCGGCTCCGCCACGGTCGCCGTCTCCGCCACGGTCGCCGACCGTCTCAGACGCTGGGGGGTACCCGCCCCGCGCATCGAGGTCGTCCCCAACGGCGTCGACCTGGCCCGGTTCCGCTTCGACCGGTCGCGGCGCCACCACACCCGTCGGCGCCTCGGCCTGCCGGAGGACGCCTACGTCGTCGGCGGGATCGGCCGGCTCGCCCCCGGCAAACGCTTCGACGTCCTGATCCGGACGATCGCCCGGCTTCCCGACGACCACTGGCTGCTGCTGGTCGGAGCGGGCCCGGAGTCGAGCGTCCTGCGCCGCACGGCCCATGAGGCCGGCGTGGCCGAACGTGTCCTGTTCACCGGCGAACGCCCCAGTGTCCCCGACGGCTCCCTGGGCCCCGACCTGCCCTCTCTCACCGCCGCCATGGACCTGCTCGTCTCGCCGTCCCCGCAGGAGACCTTCGGACTGGCGGTCGTGGAGGCCCTGGCTTCCGGGCTGCCCGTGCTCTACGCCTCCTGCCCGGCGGTCGAGGACCTGCCCCCGCGGGCCGCCGCCGCGGCCCGGCGGGTGCACGGCGGTCCGCAGGCGTACGCCCGCGCCGTCGCCGAGGTCCGCGCGGCCGGTCCACGGCCTCGTGCGGTCCCGGAAGCCGCCCACCACTACAGCATCACCCGCAGCGCCGCCCGGCTCATGGACGTGTACGCGGCGGCGGTGTCCAGTTCGTCGTCCCCCTCACTCCAGGGAGCCCGTTCCTCATGACCGACCACCCCACCCCACGCCCCCGGCGGTCCGGGCGCCTGGCCCGCTTCGCGGCCGCGCTGCTGCCCTGGGCGCTGCTCACGTTCTGCACGGCCGCCGGCTGCCTGGCCGGCGTCGCCTACAGCCAGTGGAGGCCCCCGGTGTACACGGCCACCAGCTACGTCGTCGCGGTACCCACCGAGCAGTCCGACCCGGCCTCCGCGCTCGGCTTCGCGCAGGCGTACGGCCGGGCCGCCACGCAGCTCGCTGTGCTCGGGGACGCGCAGGTGTCGGCGGACGTGCCGGTGCGGACGTTGCAGCGGAGCGTGCGGACGGCGACCTCTCCGGACGCCCCGATGATCTCCGTCTCGGCCACCTCGCGGCGCCCCGGTGCCGCCGCCCGGATGGCCAACGCCGTCGCCCGCGCGCTGACCGTGCACGCGAACGCCACCATGGTCAGCACCCATGTCCAACTCCTCCAGTTCTCACAGGCGGTGCGGCCGACCGAGCCGTCGTCCCCGTCGCCGAAGGTGACCGCTCTGGTCGGCGCCAGTGCGGGCGGCCTGCTCGGCGGACTGCTGCTGCTCGTCCGGCCGAGGCGGACCACACCCGGGGTCCACGACGCCTTCCGGCCCTCCCCGGTGCCCGTTCAGGCCCCTGCCGCAGACGTGCACGGACAGCTGTGACAGCGGCGTACACGACGGAAATCGTCACCGAAGCGCGCGTCTTCGCCGAGCTGGCCCCGCAATGGGGGCGGCTGTACGAGCGGTGCGGCGCGGCGACGCCGTTCCAGAACCACGCCTGGCTGCACTCGTGGTGGCTGTCCTACGGCAGGCCCGGCCGGCTGCGGCTGGTGCTGGTGCGCGAGGGCAGCGAACTCGTCGCCGCCGCGCCCCTGATGCTCCGGCGCGGCCCGGTGCCGACGCTGGTACCCCTGGGCGGGGTGATCTCCGACTACGGGGATGTGCTCATCGACGACGAGCGGGCGGACCGGGCGGCAGCCGCGCTCACCGAGGCGCTCTCGGCCGCCGCCCGCACCGCGCTGATCGACTTCCGCGAGGTGCGCCCGGGCGGGGCGGTCGAGCGCGTCTACGACCGCTGGAGCGGTCCACGCCGACGGGTGCGGGACTCGCTGTGCCTGGAGTTGCCGGCCGCGCCCATGGACGCGCTGGTGTCCCGGCTGCCGTCCCGCGGAGCCCAGCGGGTGCGCGCCAAGTTGCGCAAGCTGAAGTCGCTCGGTGTGGAGCGGCATGTCGTACGGCCGGACGAGGTGAGCGCGGCGCTGCGGCGGCTGGTCGAGCTGCACCGCCTGCAGTGGCAGGGGCGGAAGGTGACGCCGGAGCATCTGCGCACCCGTTTCTGTGAGCATCTGGTGCGCTCCGTGGTGCCGATGGTGCGCTCCGGAGACGCGGTGGTCACCGAGTTCCGGCTCGGCGGTGACGTGGTGGCCGTGGACGTGACCCTGCTGTCCCGGCGGATCATGGGCGGCTATCTGTACGGGGCCCACCCGAGCCTGCGGGAACGCAAGGCGGACGTGGCGGTGATGCTCCTCGACGCGTGCGCCCAGCACATCGGTACCGCCGGCCCGGGCGCGCTGAGCCTGCTGCGGGGCAACGAGCCGTACAAGCACCACTGGCGGCCCCGACCGGTCGTCAACCAGCGTCTGCTGCTGGCCCGCCGGCGCACGGCCCCGCTGATGTCGGCGGTGCTCTGGGGCACGGTCGCACGCGGGAGCGGCAAGGATGTACTGCGCCGCCTCCCGCTGCGCCCTACCGGTGACCGCGGCCCCGTCTCATGAGCCGCCGCCGACGGCCGTCATCGGATGCGCGACCACCATTCGAGGAGCAGGCACAGCTTGCCCCCGAACCAGTGCTCGATCCAGTCGCCGAGGTGCAGCGACGAACAGCGTGCGGGGAGCTGCGACAGGTCGGCCTCGGCGGACGGGTTCGACGTGGGCTGCGTGACCGGCACTTCCGTCGGGACCGGGTCTTCCGGGGTGGCCGGGACCTCGGTCGAGACCGGGTCTTCCGGGACGGCCGGTTCCTCGGTGCGGCCGAACAGGATGAACTGGTAGATCCGGGACGACATGGTGTTGGCCGCGCACTGCCAGACACCGTGCGGGCAGTAGTCGGTCACCGTGTTGTACAGCGGCTTGTGCATGGCGATCCAGGCGAGCATGCCCAGCGTGTAGACGGCGTTGTCACCGTTGCGGAAGAGCCCCCACTCGGCGTAGGAGATGGGCTTGTTGTGGGATTTCGCGAAGTCGACGTGTGCCTGAAGCCCGTAAGGCTCCGTGACCTGCTCGGCGAACGAGAGGCCCTCCGGCTGGTCGTAGGTGTCCATGCCGATGATGTCGACCGTGTCGTCTCCCGGATAACACGTCGTCCACGGAACGGCGTCCCGGCCGCGGTTCGGAGTGAAGTCGAACCGGAACTTCTGGCCCGGCACCGAGCGCATCGTGGTGACGATCCTGTTCCAGTACTCCTTCCAGGCCTCCGGATCCGGCCCGCAGCGATGGGCGTACGTCGTGCCGTTCATCTCCCAGCCGAGCACCAGGATCGTGTCCGGCACCTTCAGGGCCACCAGCCGCTCGGCGAGGGCACGGAAGTGGTGGTCGAACTGGCCGGCCGCGCCCTGCCGCAGCAACAGCCGGACCTGGGCGTCGGAGACGGGGTACTCGTTGCGCTCCTGCATGGGCACGTTGAGGACGAGCATCCGGTCGTCCCGGTCCCTGCGCCAGCGCGCCCACGGGTCGAGAACGTCGGGAGCGCCTTCGATGTTGCTCCAGCTGTCACCGGGCAGGTAGGTGTGGCCGACGCGCAGGTCGGCCCCGCCCAGCCAGTTGCTGAACTCCTCCATGCGGGCCACACCGAGTGCCCCGGAGCCGAGGAAGGCCCCGAAGGCGGGCCCGTCCTTCGCGAGCGGCGCGGTCGACGGCCCGGGGGCGGACGGCGTCAACGGCACGGAGCCGGACGGGGTCGGCGGTACCGAGTCGGACGGGGTCGGCGCTACCGAGTCGGACGGGGCCGTGGGGACGGGAGTGAGCGTGGCTTCCTGCGGCTGTGCCGATTCCGTTTCCGCGAAGGGCGTGACCGGGGTCGGCGCGGAAGCCGTCGGCGCCGGGGCGGACGGCACAGGGGCGGCCGGCGTCGGATCGGGAGGGTCGGGGAAGCTCACCGCCCCCGCCACGAACCCGGGGCCGGACACCAGCGTGACGAAGACGGCGACCGCCACCGCGATGACCGCCGGCCGTCCGATCCGGGCACGACATTGCTGGGGGGCCATGCCTGCTCCTCTCTCCGCTCTTGGTCGCTCTACGCACGCACGCTGACGTCCTGTCACCTTTTGCTGACGCCCTGTCACACGAAGTCAGTCACATGAAATGACATGGCGCCACCGGCCCTACGGCCTTCGAGTGACTCGCTCGCCCGCACGGGTGAGCCGACCCAAGGAAAGACCGTCCATGTCACTGCTCGACACCCGCGTCCCCGCTGTTCTGCTGCGGATCGACCGGAATCCCTTTCACCACGGGACGCTCGGAGCCGTGCGCTCACTGGGCAGAGCGGGAGTGGAGGTGCATGTGGTCGCCGACTCGACGGGAAGTCCCGTCGCCCGGTCGCGTTTCGCGCACCAGATGCATCCCCCGCCGCCGCCCGGGGCTTCTCCCCGGGAGATCGCCGCGGTACTGCGCCGGGTGGCCACCAAGATCGCCCGTCCCGCCGTCCTGGTCCCGATGGACGACGTGAGCGCCATCGCCGTGAGCCGCATGCGTGAGGAACTCGCGCCCTCCTATCTGCTGCCCGCCGGACCCGGCGCACTGCCCGAACGTGTCGCCGACAAGGCCGAACTGGCCGCCCTCTGCGCGTCCGCCGGCATCCCGCACCCGGTGACGGTGGTCCCGGACAGTCCGGCACAGGCCGCCGACGCCGCCGGGCACCTGGGACTGCCGGTGGTGGCGAAGTGGAGCAGGCCCTGGCTGGTGCCGGACGGCAGCGGGCTGCGCAGCACGGTACTGGTGAACTCGGCGCGCCAGGCGCGGCAGCTGTATCTGCGCACCGAGGAGGCCGGCAGCCCGCTGCTGCTGCAGGCGCATCTGCCGCCGGGCCCCGACCGCGACTGGTTCTTCCACGGATACGCGGACCGCTCGTGCGCCGTGCGCGCGGGCGGCCCGGGCCGCAAACAGCGGGCCTGGCCACGCGGGGCGGGCCTGACCGCGGTCGGCTGCTGGACGCCCAACCCGCAGGTGCGGGCGCTCGCCGAGCGGCTGACCGGGGAGCTGGGCTACCGCGGGATCTTCGACCTCGACTTCCGCCGCTGCGGCACGTCGGGCCGCTACCACCTGCTCGACTTCAACCCGCGTCCCGGCGCCCAGTTCCGGCTCTTCACCGACACCGCCGGCCTGGACGTCGTACGCGCCCTGCACCTCGACCTGACGCACCGTCCCGTGCCGGAAAGCTCACCGCGGCCGGGGCGGGTGTTCGTGGTGGAGAACTACGCGCCGCTCGCCGCGCTGCGGTCGGCACCCCGCGGCCGTGAGCTGGCCTGGTACGCCTCGGACGACCCGGCTCCCGGCCGGGCGATGTGGACCCTGTGGTGCCGCCATGTGTCCCACCGGCTGCGCGAGCGGCTGAGTGCGGCCACGACGGCACCGGCACCGACGCGCGTGGTCCGCCAGGCGGCCACGCCGAACCCGACCGACGACGAGAGAGCGAGTAGAAGCTGATGTACGACCTGCTGGTGGTGGGCGCCGGCCCGTACGGCCTGTCCATCGCGTCCCATGCCGCGGCCGCCGGGCTGAACCTGCGCGTCCTCGGGCGGCCCATGGCGTCCTGGCGGGACCACATGCCCCGTGGCATGTTCCTGAAATCGGAACCCTGGGCATCCAACCTCGCTGATCCCGAGGGGCGTTGGGGGCTGGACGCGTACTGCGCGGCCCGCGGACTGACCGCGCGTCACGCGCAGCCGATCCCGGTGGAGGAGTTCGCCGCGTACGGCCTGTGGTTCGCGCGGCATGCCCTGCCCCGGGTGGACGAGCGGATGGTGAGCCGGGTGACGGCCCGCCCGCCCGGGTTCGAGGCGGTCACGGAGGACGGAGAGGTGCTGCGCGCCCGGACGGTGGCACTGGCGGTCGGCGTCATCCCCTTCGTGGAGGTGCCGTCCCCCCTGCACGGCCTGCACCCCGCGCTCGTCTCGCACAGCAGTCACCACAGTGACCTCGGCCGCTTCCGGGGCAGGGACGTCACGGTGATCGGCGGCGGCCAGGCGGCCCTGGAGACCGCGGCACTCCTCGCCGAACAGGGCACCCGCGTACGCGTGCTGGCCCGGGCCGGCCGGCTGTGCTGGAACGATGTGCCACCCCCCTTGCAGCGCCCCTTGTGGCAGTCGGCCCGCGCCCCGCACAGCGGCCTGGGCTGCGGCTGGCGCAACTGGTTCTACGCCGAACGCCCGGGCCTCTTCCGCCGCCTGCCCGAGCCCACCCGAGCCCGCATCGCGGCCACCGCGCTGGGCCCGGCCGGCGCCTGGTGGGTACGCGACCGGGTCGAGCCGGCGGTGCAGGTACTGCTCGGCCACGAGGTCGCCGCGGCCCGTCCGGTACCGGGCGGCGTACGGCTGGAGACGTCAAGCCGGAACGGGGAGCCGCTCTCCCTGGAGACTGAACACGTGATCGCGGCCACCGGGTTCCGTGCGACCCCTGACCGGCTCACCCTGCTCTCCGACGAACTGCGCGCGAGCCTGGCGACGGCGGCCGACGGCTCTCCGGCGGTCGGGCGGGACTTCGAGTCGTCGCACCCGGGACTGTTCCTCGCGGGCCTGGTGACCGCTTCCGCGTTCGGTCCGGCCATGCGCTTCGTCCAGGGCGCGGGCTTCACGGCGAAAACGCTCGTACGAGGGGTGCACCACCGGCTGCGCACCACCCCGCCCACCGGAACGATCCCGGTCCCGGCGGTCCGGGAACCCGCGGAGGCACCGTCGCGGGCAGGCGGCTGACGACAGACGCCGGGTGCCGGACGCATCGCGTCAGGCACCCGGCAGGAAGCGCTACCGACGGGAAGTGGTCCGCCCTCGCCGGTACAGGGTCACGCCGCTCCCGATGAGCAGCGCGGCAGCGCCCGTGCCCACGACGGTCCCCGCTCCGGCGCCGGTCTCGGGGAGGGTGGGAGGCTGCGCCGAAGGCGTGGTCGGCGGCGCGGCCGGCGGCTTCTCCGAGGGCGGGGTGTGCGAAGGCGGCGTCCTCGTCGGCGGTGTGGTGACGGGGGGCGAGGGAGGCGCGGAGGGAGGAGCGGTGGGCGGCGTGTCCCAGTCGTCGCCGTAGCCGCCCTCGTCGACGGCGTGGCCGCCATCGCCGTCGCCCTTGCCGACGACGTCCTTACCACTACCGACGCCGTCGCCGTTGCCGACCACGTCCTTATCGCTACCGACGCCGTCGCCCTTACCGACGACGTCCTTGCCGGGACCGCCGTCGCCCTTACCGACGACGTCCTTGCCGGGACCGCCGTCGCCCTTACCGACAACGTCCTTGCCGGGACCGCCGTCGCCGCCCTCGTCGCTGTCGTCACCGTAAGCGTCGGCGTTGGCGTTGGCGTCGACGCGTCCGCTGACGGAGCTGTGGTCGGCGCTCTCGCGAGGCGCGCTGCCGTCGGACTGGATGTCGGGCGCGCCCGCCAGGGCACCGAGCGATCCCTCCAGGGTCCCCTCGGAGGATGCGTCCGCGAACGCCGGGATACCGCACAGGGACAGGATGCTGGTCGCGGCGGCAGCCACGACCATTCCCTTGCTCAGGTTCTGTCGCACTCTATTCGTCTTCCTGATCGAAGCAGTGGGAAAAGCCGACCCCGGTTTCGTCAGCTCCGTCCCCTCTTCCTGCCGTTGCGCCGGGAAACGGATTGCCGCCTGCCGTAGTTTCGTTGCCACCTGATTGTCTGGCTGGTCCAGTGATGGGATCCGGTGAAGTGCCAATACCGGCAATCCGAGCACCGGTAGATCCGGTCCGGAATTTTCTCCAACAGTGGCTGCTTGATCAGCCAGGCCCTCGCCTCGGATTCAGTCCGAAAAGATGCTTTCCCTGTCTCCGGACAACGCGGAAAGACGATCATATCGCCCATATTTCCCTCCGAGGCGATTCCGTTCACATTCCTCTTCAGCAGAAGGACGGAATCGATGTTGCACCAGGAGGAAAACCTGCATCAAGCAGGCGACACCCTTACGAATGAAGATCCGGCGAAGTTCATCCGCACAGCCCACAAAATGGGACTGATGTGAATTTCACCTGTCGGACGATATTCATAGGGTTAAAAATATTCAGCGGCCACCGTGAAGATGGCCGCTGTCGATCCGCTGCTGTTAAGTTCTACCGAGCCACACAGGTGGCCGTCGACGCCCCGGCGACGGCCACCCGATCAGCGGTTCGGACCGACCAGCGTGCAGAAGTTGCCGACGTTGGTGACACTTTCACCCAGCACGGTGACCGGCGCGTTGATCGTGATCAGGCCGGACTTGAAATTCTGGTCGCAGTCGAGGTACTGCGCATTGTCGACGGTGGCGTGGGGCGGCTCACCATCGCATTCCGCGGCCTGGGCGATTCCGGCACCCGTCAGGCCGATGCTGCCGATGGCGGTGGTCATCATCATGACCCTCTTGAATCTGCGCACGCGTATCTCCATGTATTGCTCGCGGCCGCCATGAAACATCGCAGCCTCAGTCAACACGGCAAAGGGGACGTCGAGCTTGTCGCATCGACATCCCCTGTACCGCGCAATGTCGGCCCTCTTCCCTGCGGCCCCGAGCCGACAGATTGATCAGGGCGTCCGACGCGGCAAGGGCTGAGGAACGGGTCTCGCACGGGAGGCGCGAGACCCGACCGTCCTACGTACGGAAATCAGTCGATGGAGCCGATCACCGTGCAGAAGTTGCCCTGGTTGGTGTTAATGTCGCCGGCGACGTCATCGTCGGGTTCGACGTCGAGGTCGCCGCCATCAAAGTCCTGGTGGCATTTCACGACCTGCAGGTTGCCGACCTCGAACGGGTCGTCGTAGTCGTGGCCGCCGTTGGCACTGGCCACCCCGGTGCCGACGAGGCCGAGGCCGCCGACCATCGCGGCTACGGCCGCGGCCTTCTTGAGCTTGTGCATTGCATCTCCGATTCTTCACGCACACGACCCTCCTTACGGACCGTGCCCGACTCATCACAGACGATAACACGCGCCGCCCTTAAGTCCACATTCCCGACACGCCCAATTGGGTGATGGTAATCGAGTTATGCGCCTTTTGGGAACGGCATCAAAACCCAAAGCGCCTCCGACCGTTGTGAATAAGGACCTTGAAGGTCCTCGTTCACAACGGTCGGAGGCGCCCGGCAAGAAACCGATGAGCGGCGTCCTGCAATCAGCCGATGGTGCCGATCACCGTGCAGAAGTTGCCCTGGTTGGTGTTAATGTCGCCGCCGACTTCATCGTCGGGTTCGACGTCGAGGTCGCCGTCCTTGAACGACTGCTTGCAGTCCACGGGCTGCAAGTTGTCGAACGGGCCGTCGTAGCCGCCGTGGGCGCTGGCAACCCCGCCGCCGATGAGACCGAGGCCGCCGACCATCGCCGCTACGGCCGCGACCTTCTTGAGCTTGTTCATCACGTCTCCGATTTCTTCACGCACACGACCCTCCTTACGGACCGTGTCCGGCTCGTCACAGACGCTAACACGCACCTCTCTTACCGCACAATTTGCGACACACTAGGTCGAGCCGTGCTAATTACCCGATATACGTTTCAGAGACATCAGAATTACCGAACCGCACTCAGGGCGTACAGACCACGGTGCTCTGGCCGCCGGTCTGCAGCGTGGCGCAGACCTGCGGAACCTTCGGCACGGTGACGCTGACGCTCTGTTGGACGCCGGCCTGAACGGCTTCCCGCAGGTCCACGATCTGGACACCGTTCGCCGTAAGGCTCACCTCTACGGTCCGCGCCACAGCGCAGGTGACACTGACGCTGACCGTGCTGGTCGCGCCGATGCTGACCTGCTGGACGCCGACGGCGCAGGGGAAGGCGCGCTGCGGGGCGGCCTGCGCAGGTGCGGCGGCGACCAGCGGCGCGGAAGCCAGCAGCACGACGGCCGCCGAACGGTGAACGCGATGCGACATCGATCCTCCATCTGCCGATGGGTCGACCGCCACGGGCGGCCGGCCGGTTCGATCACGGCGCCTAAATGTCCTTTAAGCGCCATTCCAGGAAGATGCGATCACGGGCGTACCGACCCCGCAACGCGTGTGCGCCGCCCGGCTGATGCTCCTGCGTGGCGGTCAGCCGGTCGGCTCGGTCAGTTCACTCGCCTGGTCGATCGCCTCGGCGAGGTCTCGTACCGCCTTGTCTCCCCGCGCGGCTGCCGCATCGCGGGCGTGGTCGGCGAGTTCGCCGAGCGACGGGGCAGCGGGGAGGGCGTTCCAGCGGTCGTCGCCCGTGCGGAGGTCATCGGCGAAGTACGCGGCCACGGCGGCGACCTGGAGCCCGTACGGCGAGGTCCACAGGTCGTCCTGAAGGCCGGCGGCCTCCATCTGACCCGACTTCTCGTGCGGAGTGCGGGTGTCGGGGTCGAGCCAGCGGACGGTCGCCGTGGCTAGGTGGCCGGAGTGGCCCGGCCTGGTGCGCACGGCGTACAGCGCGGTGACCGTGTGGCCGGGGCCGACCTCGCCGCCGTCGACGCGGTCGTCGCGGAAGTCGTCGT
Source organism: Streptomyces sp. NPDC050287 (assembly GCF_044459385.1). Taxonomy (NCBI): domain Bacteria; kingdom Bacillati; phylum Actinomycetota; class Actinomycetes; order Kitasatosporales; family Streptomycetaceae; genus Streptomyces; species Streptomyces sp. NPDC050287. The sequence goes on from NZ_JBITIY010000006.1 coordinate 363,179, forward strand.
CGGCGACGCGGCGGTCGTCGTAGCCGACGAGGTGGAACGCGGTGACCGTCTCCGGGTCGAAGGCGACCTGGGCCTTGGCGTCGCGGGCGGTGAGGTCGATGTTCTTCGGGAGCTCCTCGCAGAACACCTTGCGGGCGTCGTCGGCGGTGGACACGTACGTCGTGTGGCCGTCGCCCCTGTCGGCGAGGCGTTCCATCAGGGCGTCGCCGTAGTCGCTGCCGACGCCGACGCCGAAGAGGGTGATGCCGTGTTCGCGGCGGGCGCCGTCGATGCGTTCGAGGATGGAGTCGGGGTCGGTGTCGCCGTCGTTGGCGAGGGCGTCGGAGACCAGGACGACGCGGTTGGTGGCGCCCTTGCGCAGGCCGTCGACTGCGGTGGCGTAGCCGGTCTCCACGCCCGCTGCGAGGTTGGTGGAGTAGGTGGGTTCCAGGCTGTCGACGGCGTCGTGGATCTCGCCCCGGTGGCCGCCGAGACGGGTCATCGGCAGGACGGTCTCGGCCTGGTCGCTGAAGGTGACCAGCGCGACCGAGTCGTCGTCGCGCAGCCGGTCCGTCATCACGTCGAGGGATTTCTGGGCGAGGTCGAGGCGACCGGGTTCGCCCATGGAGCCGGAGATGTCGATGACGAAGGTGAGAGCGGCCGGCGGGCGTTCGCCGTGCTGGTCCCGCGCGTTCCGGGTGGCCAGGCCCACGCGCACCAGGGACCAGTCCTTCTCGTCGGTGCGGGCGCCGTCGACGGTGACCGTGAAGCCGTTGCCGTCGGGACGCCGGTAGTCCTGGCGGAAGCTGTTGACGAACTCCTCGGGGCGGATCGTCGAGGGGTCCGGGCGCTGTCCGTCGGCGAGGGCGCGGCGGGCGTAGCCGTAGGAGGCGGTGTCGACGTCGAGGGCGAAGGTGGACAGGTGGTCGGGGGCCGTGGCGCGGGACTCGTCGTTCTGTTCGCCGCTGCCCTGGGTGTACGCGGGGGCCGGAAAGCCGGTCGCCCCGTTCGCGCGGTCTGTGCTGCTGTGGTCTCCCGTGTCGCTCGTCCCGCACCCCGTGAGCAGCAAGCCGCCCGCCGCGGTGAGGGCGAGCAGGGCGGTGCGCAGCCGTCGTGTCCGGTACCGGTCCATCGTCCTTGCCCCCTTGGCCAGTTGACGCCGTTTCTGTGACTGTGACGGGCCGGGGGGCCGGAACGTGCGCTACGGGGAGTTGCGGCTGGATCTCGAACAGGGCACGGACGACGGCCGTCGAGACCGGGGGGTGATGCTCCGGTGACCTACGACACCACGTCCTTGCGGGCGAAACCGCGGAAGGCCAGGGCGAACAGCACGAGGGCGTACGTTATCGAGATGGAGGTGCCCTGGATCATGTCGGACCACTCCAGCCGGGGCCGTACGGTGTCGAGCCAGGCGTACTGCCAGTGTGCGGGCAGGAAGTCCCGCCAGTCGCCGAGGGCCGTCACCTGGTCGAGGACGTTGCCGACGATGGTCAGGCCGACCGCGCCGCCGACCGCGCCGAGCGGCGCGTCCGTCTTGGTGGACAGCCAGAACGCCAGGGCCGCGGTGACGAGTTGGGAGACGAAGATGTACGCCACCGTGATCGCGAGGCGCTGGGCGGCCAGGCCGGCGGACAGCGAACCGCCGGTGGGGAGCTCCAGCGGGCCCCAGCCGTACGCCGCCGTGCCGACGGCGAGCGCGACGACCGGCAGCAGCACCATCGCGGCGAGGCTGAGGCTGAGGCCGACGACGAGCTTGGACCACAGCAGCCGGGCCCGGGGCACGGGCGCCGCCAGCAGATAGCGCAGGGAGGACCAGCTGGCCTCCGAGGCGACCGTGTCCCCGCAGAACAGGGCGACGGGGACGACGAGAAGGAAGCCCGCGGAGGCGAACAGGTTGACCGCGGCGAAGTTGGCCCCGGACACGGTGGCCGTGTCCATCAGGGTGACTCCGGCGTTGCCGCCGCCCGGGTCGCCGCCCACCTGGAAGGCGATGAGCAGCACGAACGGCAGGGCGAACAGGATCCCGCCCATGACGAGGGTGCGGCGCCGCTTCAGCTGCCGGACCAGCTCGACCCGGATGGGCAGCGTGCGGCCCGCGCGGTAGCCGTCGGCGACCTCCGCGCGGTCGATCAGCGTGCTGCCGCTCATGCTGACTCTCCGATCAGGGTGAGGAAGGCGTCCTCGAGGCGGCGGTGGGGGCCCACCGACTCCACGGGGACTTCGAGCCGGACGAGTTCGGTGACCAGGCGCCGGGCGCTGCCGCCGCCGCCGAGCCGGACCAGCAGGCCCTCGTCGGTGCGGACCGCCGAGGCTACGCCCGGCAGCGCGGCGACCTTTTCGACGACGGGCTCCTCGACCGGTGTTGCCGTGCCCACCAGCAGCATGTCGCCGGAGCCGATGATCTCCTGGACCGGGCCCGCCTGGACGAGCCGGCCGTGGTCCATCACCACCAGGTGGGTGCAGGACTGCTCGACCTCGGACAGCAGGTGGCTGGAGACGATCACCGTGCGGCCGGCCGCCGCGTAGCGGATCATCACTTCGCGCATCTCGCGGATCTGCGGCGGGTCGAGGCCGTTGGTCGGCTCGTCGAGGATGAGCAGGTCCGGGAGGCCGAGCATGGCCTGGGCGATGGCGAGGCGTTGGCGCATGCCCTGGGAGTACGTGCGCACCGCGCGCTCCAGTGCGCTGCCGAGGCCGGCGATCTCCAGAGCGTCGTCCAGGTGGGCGTCCTCCGGCGGGCGGCCGGTGGCCCGCCAGTACAGCTCCAGGTTCTCGCGGCCGGACAGGTGCGGGAGGAAGCCCGCGCCCTCGACGAAGGCGCCGACCCGGGACAGCACCGTGGCGCCGGGCGCGATGGCGTGGCCGAAGACGCGGATCTCGCCGGCGTCCGGCTTGATCAGGCCCATCAGCATGCGCAGGGTGGTCGTCTTGCCCGCGCCGTTGGGGCCGAGGAGGCCGAGGACCTGGCCCTTCTCCACTCGGAAGGTCAGGTCCCGGACCGCGTACCGGTCGGCGGACTTCGCGTAGCGCTTGCTCAGGTCCGTGATCTGGAGCGGCACTTCGGCCAGCGCGGGGTCGGGTGCGGGGGCCGTCGTGCGGCGACGGGCCGTCAGCAGCAGGGCCAGGGCGGTCGCCGCGCCGGCCAGGGGGAGCCACCACACCCAGGCGGGCAGGGGTGCCGTGGCGTTGCTGTGGCTGAGGGCGGTCGGCACCTTCAGGTCGCCCTTGAGGGAGACGGTGTACGTCGCCGGGGTGGCCGGGGAGGCGTAGCCGAGGTCGGTGGAGGCGAGGACCAGGCGCAGCCGGTGGCCGTCGGAGACCTCGTGGTCGACGGCCGGGAGGGTGATCGTGACGTCCTTGCCGGCCTTGGCGTTCTCGACGCGGAGGGGTTCGACCAGTTGGGAGGGCAGAACCTGCTGCTGTCCGCCGCCGGGGCCGACGTCGTACACCTTGGCGAACAGGACGGCGTCGTCGCTGGTCGACTTGACGTGGACGGTCGCTGTCGGGGACCCGGTGATCTGCAGGTCCTTCTTCAAGGGGGCCGACTCGAACGCGGCGAACTGGCCCGGGAAGTCGAGGGAGATCCCGACGCCGAGCGAGGACAGCTGTGCGAGGCCGCCGGCGCCGCCGATGCCGGGCAGGGCGGAGACGGCGGGCGGGCTGGCGCCGGCCGGGTTCTTGAAGCGCTGCTCGCGTCCGGCGAGGGCGATCGGGCGCGGGTCGCCCCGCAGACCGGGGTAGGTGCTCGCGTCCACACCGCTCAGCCGGGTCTCGCCGTCGCCGGTGCCGGTGCCGAGGGTGCGGGTGACGCGGAAGGCGGGGCCGGTGTCGGCGCTCTTGTCGTCCTCGAGGTACCGGTCGAACCAGGAGGCGGTCCGGGACCGGACGCGGTCGGCCTCCATGTTGCCGCCGTCGTGACCGCCCGAGATCCAGTCGACGTCGACGGGGGCGCCGTTGGCGCGGATCGCCTTCGCGGCGGCGTCGGCCTGGCCGAGCGGGAAGAGGGAGTCGGTCTGGCCCTGCAGGAGGAGGGTGGGCACCTTGATGCGGTTGCCGACGGCGGACGGCGAGCGTTCGTCGAGGAGCTTCACGGCCTGGGCGTCGGGGGTGCCGGACTCGGCGACCCGCTCGTACATCCGGCACAGCTGCGGCTCGAACTTGTCGCAGCCGCCGCCGGAGTTGACGAAGATGCCGGCCCACAGCTTCTTGAACACGCCGTTCGGGAAGAGGGCGTCGGCGAGGTTCCAGTAGGTGATCGCCGGGGCGATGGCGTCGACCCGTTTGTCGTATCCGGCGGTCAGCAGGGAGATCGCTCCGCCGTACGAGGCTCCCGCCATGCCCACGCGCGGGTCGCCGGGCTTGTCGAGCTGGACCTGCGGCTGCTGGGCGAGCCAGTCGATCAGCTTGCGGGCGTCGGCGACCTCGCCCTTCGGGTCGTTCAGCCCGATCTTTCCGGTGGACTTGCCGAAACTCCGCGACGACCAGGTCAGTACCGCGTAGCCGTCCCGGGCGAGGTTCTCGGCCTGCTGCCGTACGTCGTTCTTGCTGCCGCCGAAGCCGTGCGCGAGGAGGACTGCGGGGCGGCGGCCTGCTTCCGACGACGTGAAGTACGAGGTGTCGATGCGCACGCCGGCGCCCATGTCCATGACCCGGTCGGTGCGGTGCACCGGTGGCGCGTCGTCGGAGGCGACGGCCGTCCAGGTACCGGCACCGGCGAGCACGACCACGGCGGCCGCGGCGGCGATCCACCGTCGCGGCCCCCGGAGCAGCTCTCGCCATCGGGTCAGTCGAAGATCCATGCGTCAACCGTACGGGGCGCCACCGACAACCGATGCAGCCCCCGGGCTGAACCGCCGCCCCTCCCCCGGACGTACAAGCCCCCTGCGGCGTACCACGAGTGCGGTACGCGGCAGGGGGTGCTGACGGCCGGTGTCAGTGGTTGCGCGGGAACCCGAGGTCCACGCCCGCCGGGGCGTCCGCCGGGTCGGGCCAGCGGGTCGTGACGACCTTGCCGCGGGTGTAGAAGTGGGTGCCGTCGTTGCCGTAGATGTGGTGGTCGCCGAAGAGCGAGTCCTTCCAGCCGCCGAAGCTGTGGTAGCCGACGGGGACCGGGATCGGGACGTTCACGCCGACCATGCCGGCCTCGATCTCCATCTGGAAGCGGCGGGCCGCGCCGCCGTCCCGGGTGAAGATCGCGGTGCCGTTGCCGAAGGGGGACTCGTTGATCAGGGCCACGCCCTCGTCGTACGTGTCGACGCGCAGCACGCACAGGACCGGGCCGAAGATCTCGTCCTGGTAGGCCTTCGCCGACGTGGGCACCTTGTCGAGGAGCGAGATGCCGATCCAGTGGCCGTCCTCGAAGCCGTCGACCGTGTAGCCGGTGCCGTCGAGGACCACCTCAGCGCCCTCGGCCGCCGCGCCCTCGACGTACGAGGCCACCTTGTCGCGGTGGACCTTCGTGATGAGCGGGCCCATCTCGGAGGTCGGGTCGTTGCCGGGGCCGATCTTGATCTTCTCGGCGCGTTCGCGGATCTTGTCGACCAGCTCGTCGCCGATCGCTCCGACCGCGACCACGGCGGAGATCGCCATGCAGCGCTCGCCCGCCGAGCCGTAGGCCGCGCTCACCGCGGCGTCCGCCGCCGCGTCCAGGTCGGCGTCCGGGAGGACCAGCATGTGGTTCTTGGCGCCGCCCAGGGCCTGGACGCGCTTGTGGTTCGCGGAGGCCGTGGTGTGGATGTAGCGGGCGATCGGGGTCGAGCCGACGAAGGAGACCGCCTTGACGTCCGGGTGCTCCAGGAGGCGGTCGACGGCCACCTTGTCGCCGTGGACGACGTTGAAGACACCGTCCGGCAGACCGGCCTCGGCCAGCAGCTCGGCGATCTTGAGGGATGCCGACGGGTCCTTCTCGGACGGCTTCAGCACGAACGTGTTGCCGCACGCGATGGCCATCGGGAACATCCACATCGGGACCATCGCCGGGAAGTTGAACGGCGTGATGCCGGCGACCACGCCCAGCGGCTGGCGGATGGACGAGACGTCCACGCGGCTGGCGACCTGCGTGGACAGCTCGCCCTTCAGCTGCACGTTGATGCCGCAGGCCAGGTCGACGATCTCCAGGCCGCGGGCGACCTCGCCGAGCGCGTCGCTGTGCACCTTGCCGTGCTCGGCGGTGATCAGCTCGGCGATGGCGTCCCGGTTGGCGTCGAGCAGCGCGCGGAAGCGGAAGAGGATCTCCGTGCGCTTGGCCAGCGAGGACTGGCCCCAGGTGGCGTACGCGTCCTTGGCGGCGGCGACCGCCGCGTCGACCTCGTCGACGGTGGCGAAGGCGACCTTCGTGGGGACCGCGCCGGTGGCAGGGTCGGTGACCGGCCCGTACGTACCCGACGCGCCTTCGACGGTTTTGCCGCCGATCCAGTGGTTGACGATCTTCGTCATGACCGAGTACTCCTTCACAGATGGCGGCGTCGGCTGGAGACGTGCCGTTCGTACAGCTCACGGGCCTTCACCGCGGACGGTCGCGTCGCGGTCTCGGCCACAGGTACATCCCACCAGGCCTGCGCCGGAGGCGGGCCCGACACTGTGTCTGCCGTTTGGGTCTCCACGTAGACACATGTGGGAGTGTCCGCGGCCCGCGCCTCGGCGAGGGCGGTGCGGAGGTCTCGTACGGTCTTCGCGCGCAGCACGCGCATACCGAGGCTCGCCGCGTTGGCGGCGAGGTCCACGGGGAGCGGCGCCCCCGTGTAGGTGCCGTCGTCGGACGGGTAGCGGTAGGCGGTGCCGAACCGCTCGCCGCCCACCGACTCGGACAGGCCGCCGATGGAGGCGTAGCCGTGGTTCTGCACGAGGAGGATCTTGATCGCGATCCCCTCCTGCACGGCCGTGACGATCTCCGTCGGCATCATCAGGTACGTGCCGTCGCCGACCAGTGCCCAGACGTTGCGCTCGGGAGCGGCCAGCTTCACACCGATCGCGGCCGGGATCTCGTAGCCCATGCAGGAGTAGCCGTACTCCAGGTGGTACTGGTCCTTCGACCGCGCCCGCCACAGTTTGTGCAGGTCGCCGGGGAGGGAGCCGGCCGCGTTGATGATCACGTCGGACTCGTCGACGAGGGCGTCCAGGGCGCCGAGCACCTGCGGCTGCGTCGGGCGTACGTCGATCTCCTCGGCCTCGTAGCAGGCGTCGACGCGCTGCTCCCAGCGCTCCTTGTCGAGGGTGTACTCGCCGACGTAGGTGTCCGTGACCCGGTGGCCGTGCATCTGGAGGGCCTGGGTCAGCTCCTGGAGGCCGCTGCGGGCGTCCGCGACGAGCGGCATTCCGGCGAGCTTGTGGCCGTCGAACGGGGCGATGTTGAGGTTGAGGAAGCGGACGCCGTCGCCGGTGAACAGGGTGTTCGAGGCGGTGGTGAAGTCGGTGTAGCGGGTGCCGACACCGATCACCAGGTCGGCCTGGCGGGCGAGTTCGTTGGCGGTGGCGGTGCCGGTGTGGCCGACGCCGCCGACGTCCTGGGGGTGGTCGTGGCGCAGGGAGCCCTTGCCGGCCTGGGTGGAGGCGACCGGGATGCCGGTGGCCCGCGCGAACTCGGCGAGGGCCTCCTCGGCGCGGCTGTGGTGGACACCGCCGCCCGCGATGAGGAGCGGCTTCTCCGCGGACATGATCGCCTGTACGGCCTCGGCCTGTTCGGTCGGGTCGGCGCCCGGGCGGCGGACCACCCAGGTGCGGTCGGCGAAGAACTCGTCCGGCCAGTCGTACGCCTCGGCCTGGACGTCCTGCGGGAGGGCGAGGGTGACCGCTCCCGTCTCCACGGGGTCCGTGAGCACGCGCATCGCCTGGAGCGCGGCCGGGATCAGCGCCTCGGGGCGGGTGATCCGGTCGAAGTACCTCGACACCGGGCGCAGGCAGTCGTTGACCGACACATCGCCCGCGTACGGGACTTCCAGCTGCTGGAGGACCGGGTCGGCGACCCGGGTGGCGAAGATGTCACCGGGGAGGAGCAGGACCGGGATGTGGTTGATGGTCGCGAGGGCGGCGCCGGTGACGAGGTTGGTCGCGCCGGGGCCGATGGAGGTGGTCACCGCGTGCGTGGACAGGCGGTTGGAGTGGCGGGCGTACCCGACGGCCGCGTGCACCATGGACTGCTCGTTGCGGCCCTGGTGGAACGGCATGTCGTCGGCGTACTCCACGAGCGCCTGGCCGAGCCCGGCGACGTTCCCGTGGCCGAAGATGCCCCAGGTCGCGCCGATCAGCCGCCGGCGTGTGCCGTCGCGCTCGGTGTACTGGGCTGCCAGGAAGCGCACCAGCGCCTGTGCGACCGTCAGCCTCGTCGTCGAGGTCATCGGTAACCCTCCGTGTGGTCCGGGTGGAAGCAGATCCGCCACTCCCGCGTCTCGCCCGGGCCCGCCATGACGTTCAGGTAGTACATGTCGTGGCCGGGCTGGGCGATCGACGGGCCGTGCCATCCGTCGGGTACGAGGACGGCGTCGCCGGAGCGGACCTCCGCGAGGACGTCTGCTCCGCCCACGCGTGAAGGGGATACGCGCTGATAGCCGAAACCGTTCGGGCCGTCGATCTCGAAGTAGTAGATCTCCTCCAGCTCGGCCTCCTCGCCCGGCCGGTGCTCGTCGTGCTTGTGCGGCGGGTACGAGGACCAGTTGCCGCCGGGAGTGATCACCTCGACCGCGATCAGCTTGTCGCAGTCGAAGGCGTCGGCGGAGGCGAAGTTGCGGACGTGGCGCAGCTGGGTGCCGCTGCCGCGCTCCTCCACGGGGACCTCCGGCGCGGGGCCGTAGCGGGCGGGGAGTTGTCGCTCGCACTTCGCTCCTGCCAAAGCAAAGCGGCCACCCGCGCCGGAGGCGATCTGTGCCCGGGCGTCACGGGGCACGTACGCGAAGTCGGAGACTGACGCGAACACGTTTTCCCGGCCCGAGAGTTGGAACTCTTCGCCCTCCGTCCGCACGGTACATCCACCGTGCAGCGGGAGGACGATCCACTCGCTGTCCCCGGCGGCGAAGGTGTGCGTGCCGCCCGGTTCCAGCTCGACGATGCGCAGGCTGCTGTGGGTCCAGCCGGCCCGCTTGGGGTCGATGTCGAGGACGTGGTTCCCGTCCGCGGTCGTCCCCTTGGCGACGTACAGCTCGTTGCTGGTCATGCGGCCCTCACAGCAGTCCTACGGCGGTGTCCACGGCGGCGGCCACGTCGCCGTCCGCCGGGTACAGCAGTGAACGGCCGACGACCAGGCCGCGCACGGTGGGCAGTTGCAGGGCGCCGCGCCACTTCTCGTACGCGCCGTCCTGATCGTCGCCGACCTCGCCGCCCAGCAGCACCGCGGGCAGCGTGGAGGTCGCCATGACCTCGGCCATGTCGTCGGGGTTCTCGGTGACCGGGACCTTCAGCCAGGTGTAGGCCGAGGTGCCGCCGAGGCCGGAGGCGATGGCGATCGACTTGGTGACGGCCTCGGCCGACAGGTCGTTGCCGAGCTTGCCCTCGCCGTTGCGGCGGCTGATGAACGGTTCGACGAAGACGGGGAGCCGGCGTGCGGCCATGTCGTCGATGGCGCGGGCCGTGGACTCCAGGGTGGTCAGGGAGCCCGGGTCGTCGTAGCAGATACGCAGCAGCAGCTTGCCGGCGTCGAAGCCGAGGCGCTCGATGTCCTCGGGGCGGTGGCCGGTGAAGCGGTCGTCGAGTTCGAAGCTGGCGCCCTGGAGGCCGCCGCGGTTCATCGAGCCCAGGACGACCTTGCCGTCGAGGGCGCCGAGCAGCAGCAGGTCGTCAAGGATGTCGGCGGTGGCGAGGACGCCGTCCACACCGGGGCGGCTGAGCGCCAGGCAGAGGCGTTCGAGCAGGTCGACGCGGTTGGCCATGGCGAACTTGCGGTCGCCGACGCCGAGGGCGCCGCGGGCCGGGTGGTCGGCGGCGACGATCATCAGACGGCCGCTCGCGTTGAGCAAGGGCCTGCGGGTGCGCCGCTCGGCGGCCTCGGCCACGGCCTCCGGGTGGAGGGTGCGGGTGCGGACGAGGTCCGCGATGTCGACGCTCACTTGACGGCTCCCGCGGCGATGGCGGTCTCGATCTCGTCCGGGGTGGGCATCGCGGACGAGCACTCCAGGCGGGAGGCGACGATGGCGCCGGCCGCGTTGGCGTGCCGCATGATCTTCTCCAGGTCCCAGCCTTCGAGCAGGCCGTGGCAGAGGGAACCGCCGAACGCGTCACCTGCGCCGAGCCCGTTGAGGACGTTCACCGGGAGCGGGGGCACCTCGGCCGACTCGCCCTCGCTGTTGACGGCGAGGACGCCCTTGGGGCCCTGCTTGACGACGGCGAGTTCGACACCGGCGTCCAGCAGCGCGCGGGCGGCGTCGTGCGGCTCGCGCACCCCGGTCGCCACTTCGACCTCGTCGAGGTTGCCGACGGCGACCGTGGTGTGCTTCAACGCCTCGGCGTAGAAGGGGCGGGCCGCGTCCGGGTCGGACCAGAACATCGGACGCCAGTCGAGGTCGAAGACGGTCGTGCCGGCCTTCGCGCGGTGGGCGAGGGCCGCCAGGGTCGCCGTACGGCTGGGCTCCTCGCTCAGACCGGTACCGGTGACCCAGAAGATCCGGGCCTCGCGGATGGCGTCCAGATCCAGCTCGTGGGCGTCGATCTCCAGGTCGGGCGCCTTGGGCAGGCGGTAGAAGTAGAGCGGGAAGTCGTCCGGCGGGAAGACCTCGCAGAAGGTGACAGGGGTGGGCAGGCCCGGGACCGGGGTGACCCAGCGGTCGTCGACGCCGAAGCCGCGTAGCTCCTCGTGCAGGTAGGTGCCGAACGGGTCGTCGCCGGTACGCGTGATCACCGCCGCCCGCCGTCCCAGGCGGGCCGCGGCGACGGCGACGTTCGTGGCCGAACCGCCCAGGAACTTGCCGAAGGACTCCACCTGCGGCAGGGGGACGCCCGTCTGCAGCGGGTAGAGATCCACTCCGATCCGCCCCATGGTGATCAGGTCGTACGCCATCGAGTTCCCTTCGTGCGCCATGACGGCTCATGCGCCGGACGGCTCGTGCGCCGCCTCGGCCGGTGGCCGCGTGGGCTCCCGCGCCGCGTCGGCTCGTGTCGGCTCTCTCCGGTTTCTAGCCCGGTGCACGCCGCCCTGTCAATGTTTTGTCCAGACATTCGGACCAGACCTTGACAGCGCTTACCGAGCACCCGGAAGCTGACCGTCATGACGTCGTTGTCACCTCAGTCCCCATCTTCCGGTGTCTCCCGCATCCGCGTCGGCTCGGCACCCGACTCCTGGGGCGTCTGGTTCCCGGACGACCCCCAGCAGGTCCCCTGGCAGCGCTTCCTCGACGAGGTCGCCTCCTCCGGCTACGAGTGGATCGAGCTGGGCCCGTACGGGTACCTCCCGACCGATCCGGCGGTCCTCACCGAGGAGACCGCGCGCCGCGGCCTGAAGGTCTCAGCCGGCACCGTGTTCACCGGCCTGCACCACGGCGAGGCCGTCTGGGAGAAGACCTGGGCGCACGTCGCGGACAACGCGGTGCTGGCCCAGGCGATGGGCGCGTCCCACCTGGTGGTCATCCCGTCCTTCTGGCGGGACGACAAGACCGGTCAGGTGCTGGAATCGGACACCCTCACGCCCGAACAGTGGCGCAATCTCACCTCGCTGACCGAACGCCTGGGCAAGGAGGTGCGGGAGCGGTACGGCCTGCAGATCGTCGTCCACCCGCACGCCGACACCCACATCGACAGCGAGGAGAACGTGGTCCGCTTCCTCGACGGCACGGACTCCGACCAGGTGTCCCTGTGCCTGGACACCGGGCACTACGCGTACTGCGGCGGCGACAGCGTCAAGCTGATCGAGACGTACGGGGAGCGCATCGGGTACCTCCACCTCAAGCAGGTGGACCCGGAGATCCTGGCGGACGTCCGGGCCAACCAGGTGCCGTTCGGGCCGGCCGTCGCGCGGGGTGTGATGTGCGAGCCGCCCGCGGGGGTGCCTGCCCTGGGCCCTGTGCTGGAGGCCGCGGCGAAGCTGGATGTCGACCTGTTCGCGATTGTCGAGCAGGACATGTACCCCTGTGAGCCGGATCGTCCGTTGCCCATCGCGGAGCGGACTCGGGCGTTTCTTCGGTCGTGCGGCGTGTAGCGACGCCTATGGGTGCCCCGCGCCCTGAGGTCGTCGCACCATGGGGCGATGACGAGAGCCGCGAGTTTTCGGTCCGGGCACGGTCCTTGGGGCTCCTGGGAGTACGTGCTCGCGGCGCCGCATCCCCGGCTGCGGCCCGGGGTGTTGAGTTATCGCGGGGTGCGGATCGCGATGGACCGGCCGCGGCGGCGGCTGGAGGCGCCGATCGGGGCGGCGACGTTGCTGCTGGGGTTCGAGCAGCCGGTACGGATCTCGCGTACGGGTCGGCAAACGTCGACCCTGGTGTCGGTGTACAGCGGGCCGGCGACCACCCCGGCCGTCGGCGAGCACGGCGGGCGGGTTTCGGGGATCGAGGTGCTGCTCACGCCGTGGGCCGCGTTCACCTTGTTCGGAACACCGCAGTACGAGCTCGTCGACCGCACCGTCGACCCCGACGACCTGCCGCACGCCCTGGCCTCGCGCCAGGCCGGTGACCGTCGGCGCAGTGTCCGTGAACTCTCCGCGGCGCTGGCCGCGTCACCGACCTGGGAGGACCGTTTCGGGCTGCTCGACGACGTGTTCGCCCGCTGGCGGGAGGCCGGGACACCGAGTTCCGCCCAGGTGGTGCGGGCCTGGTCGGAGCTCGCGCGCACGGGCGGCGCGATGCCGGTACGACGGCTCGCCGACGAGGTCGGCTGGAGCGTACGGCACCTGGAGAACCGTTTCCGGGAGCAGATCGGGCTGGGCCCCAAGGCGGCGGCACGGGTGCTGCGGTTGCAGCGGGCGCGGCGGCTGCTGGCGGCGGGACACGGGCAGGCGGAGACGGCGGCGGTCTGCGGGTTCTACGACCAGGCGCATCTCAGCGGCGAGTTCAAGGCGATGACGGGGTGCACGCCACGGGAGTTCACGGTGGCGCGGCGGGGGCCGGCCGGGGCCGGGGGGCCGGTGAGCGACCGGATGACCGGCGAGGCGACGAGTCTCGTCCTGGCATCGGGTGGACGGTAGTGCGGTTTTCTCCAAGACCGGCCGGGCTCGCTGAATGCAGGCTGACCGTCGGCCGGTTGACGGGGGATCGCACCCGGGGGGATGCGGGGAGCCGACGGGCCGGGCCCGGCGCAGCGGGTCCGGCCCGTCTTGCGCGGTGCCGTGACTGTCGGGCCTGATCCCTCGTGTCGATGCGCCGCACCCATGGACCGGCGTACACCTTTGTGGCGCTCGTGTCACAAAAGCCCCCTTCGTGTCACAGATGTCCCGGGTACGCGCGCCTTGCGTCACACCCGGGGCACAGGCGCTGCCCTGCCCTCACTCGCCGTCGTTCACCCCACGCAGGTTTTGTGATCGCCAGCGCAGTGCCCGGTACCCCCGACGGCCGCCCCCGGCCGCCGCCGCGGCACACGCAGGGAGGTGCACCTCATGACCGACCGAAGGCTTTGGTCGTACAAGGAGATCGCGGCGCACATCCGGGTGCAGCCGGACACCGTGCGGTCGTACCGCAAGCACGGTCTGCTGCCTCCGCCCGACCATGTCGAGGGCGGCAAGCCCTACTGGTACGCGGACACCGTCCGCGCGTGGGTGGCCTCCCGTCCGGGCAACCGGGGCCGTGGAGAGAGCTGAGAAGGGCTGATCGAGGCGGGCCGTCTCCACAGGCGCGGGGCGGCCCGGCCCGGAAACCCACCTGTGCCCCACCTTCGCGTGGGGCACGGTCATATGGCGTTCCTCGACCGCGAGTGTGCCGCCCGTCGCGGACCCCCCGAGGCGGTCAGCTCCACGGGGCGATGACCGTCACCCCTGCCCCGGACGCCGTCCCCATCGCGGCCAGCGCGGCCGGGGTGGCGTCCAGGGTGATCGTGGACGTGACCAGCAGGTCGGGTCGCAGGACGCCCGCCCGGATCAGTTCCAGCAGCTGGGGGTAGGCGTGGGCGGCCATGCCGTGGCTGCCGAGGAGTTCGAGTTCCAGGGCGGTCGCGCGGGCCATGGGGACCGGGGTCGTGCCGGTCGGGGAAGGCAGCAGGCCGACCTGGACGTGGCGGCCCCGGCGGCGCAGGCCGTTCACGGAGGCGGCGCAGGTGGCGGGCGAGCCGAGGGCGTCGAGGGAGAGGTGGGCGCCCCCGCCGGTCAGCTCCAGGACCGCCGCCGCCGTGTCCCGCGTACCGGACGCGTCCACGCACTCCGCCGCGCCGAACTTCCGCGCCAGGTCGAGGGCTTTCGGGGAGACGTCCACGGCCACCACCCGCGCGCCTGACGCCGCCGCGATCATCACCGCCGACAGGCCCACACCTCCGCAGCCGTGCACCGCGACCCACTCTCCCGCCGCGACCCGGCCCTGCCCCACCACCGCGCGGAACGCCGTGGCGAACCGGCAGCCGAGGGAGGCGGCCGTCGCGAAGGACAGGTCCTCGGGGACGGCGACCAGGTTCACGTCCGCGTGGTCCAGCGCCACGTACTGGGCGAAGGAGCCCCAGTGGGTGAAGCCGGGCTGGGTCTGCCGCTCGCACACCTGCTGGTCGCCCGCCATGCAGGACGGGCAGGTGCCGCAGGCGCACACGAAGGGCGCGGTCACCCGGTCACCGGGACGCCACCTGGCCACCCGGGCGCCGACCGCCTCGACGACTCCGGCGAGCTCGTGCCCCGGCACGTGCGGCAGTGTGATGTCCGGGTCGTGGCCCTGCCAGCCGTGCCAGTCGCTGCGGCACAGCCCCGTGGCCTCCACCCGCACCACGACCCCGTGTTCCGCGGGCTCCGGGTCCGCCACCTCCCGGACCTCGGCCGGCTCCCCGTACCGCTCGAACACCACAGCCCGCATGAGCGCTCTCACCCCTTCGCCGATCACGTCTTACGGCGGCACGCTATCCGGGCCCACGGACCTCGCCACCGGTCCGCCGAGGATCTCCTCGGCGAGTACCCCCTGGGGTATAACCTGGAAGCCTTCGGCTACGAGCTCGCCGGCAAGGCCTGACCCGAGCCGTCCCGCCCGCTCCGGCCCCGTCCCGCCCGCGGCGGGCGGCAATTATGGGCATTCCGATACCCGGACCCCTCTGGAGTCCGGCGCCAGCCTCACATAAGCTCTTCACAAGGCTCGCGCATCATCCTTACGCCTGGGCCCCGGTCGCCGTATCCGGGCTCTTGCGCATCTATCGGACATATGCGAGAGACGCGGATCACAGTGATGCGAACGTAACCACCGAAGGGGCTCGAAGGTCTAAGTTGACGATGTCAGGCTGCGTCTTGGGGGGCGTTTCCTGGCATCTGAGGATGTCTTGGGGGACTTCCTCAGAGGTGCGTTGCCGGGACACGTACACCGGGAAGCTTTGAGCGGCCCTCCCAGGGTGCGCTGTCCCGGCAGACCGCACACAGGAGTAGTACGAGGAGTTTTGCTCGTTCTGCTCAACGGCAGTACCAAGCTTTACCGCAAGGCTTTACCGCAAGACAGCGATTCAGGCGCTGGTTCCCACAGACGCCCGGCCGGATCCCGTGGGGGGAATCCGCACCGGGACTGGGAAGGCGCCCTGGTCGTCGGCCCGTGGGGGGACCGGCGCTGGGGCGCCTTCCGTATTTCAGCGGCCAAGCGGCACGCGACCTCCGGCTTCCGCCGGCACGCGAGAAGGCCCCGCACCCGGCCGAAGCCGTGCACGGGGCCCTGACGTAACCGCTCACCGCTCCTGGAAGCGGCTCAGCACTCCTGGAAGCTGTTCACCGCTGCTCGACGGGCACGAAGTCGCGCTCGACGACACCCGTGTAGATCTGGCGCGGGCGGCCGATGCGGGAGCCCGGCTCCTTGATCATCTCGTGCCACTGGGCGATCCAGCCCGGCAGGCGGCCGAGAGCGAACAGGACCGTGAACATCTCGGTCGGGAAGCCCATGGCGCGGTAGATCAGGCCGGTGTAGAAGTCGACGTTCGGGTAGAGGCTGCGCGAGACGAAGTAGTCGTCGGAGAGCGCGTGCTCCTCCAGCTTGAGCGCGATGTCCAGCAGCTCGTCGGACTTGCCCAGGGCCGAGAGGACGTCGTGCGCCGCCGCCTTGATGATCTTCGCGCGCGGGTCGAAGTTCTTGTAGACCCGGTGGCCGAAGCCCATCAGCCGGACGCCGTCCTCCTTGTTCTTCACCTTGCGGATGAAGGAGTCGACGTCGCCGCCGGAGGCCTGGATGCCCTCGAGCATCTCCAGCACGGACTGGTTGGCACCGCCGTGCAGCGGCCCCCACAGCGCGTTGATGCCGGCCGAGATCGAGGCGAACATGTTCGCCTGCGAGGAGCCGACCAGGCGGACCGTGGAGGTCGAACAGTTCTGCTCGTGGTCCGCGTGCAGGATGAGCAGCTTGTCCAGCGCGGCGACGACGGTGGGGTCGGGCTCGTACTCCTGCGCCGGGACCGAGAAGGTCATGCGGAGGAAGTTCTCGACGTAACCGAGGTCGTTGCGCGGGTAGACGAACGGGTGGCCGATGGACTTCTTGTACGCGTACGCCGCGATCGTCGGAAGCTTGGCGAGCAGCCGGATCGTGGAGAGGTTGCGCTGCTTCTCGTCGAACGGGTTGTGGCTGTCCTGGTAGAACGTCGACAGCGCCGAGACGACCGACGACAGCATGGCCATCGGGTGGGCGTCGCGCGGGAAGCCCCGGTAGAAGTTCTTGACGTCCTCATGCAGCAGGGTGTGCTGCGTGATGTCGTTCTTGAAGGAGGAGAGCTCGTCGACGGTCGGCAGCTCACCGTTGATCAGGAGGTAGGCCACCTCCAGGAAGGTGGAGCGCTCGGCCAGCTGCTCGATCGGGTAGCCGCGGTACCGGAGGATGCCCGCCTCACCGTCGAGGTAGGTGATGGCGGATTTGTAGGCGGCGGTGTTCCCGTAGCCGCTGTCCAGAGTCACCAGACCGGTCTGGGCGCGGAGCTTGCCGATGTCGAAGCCCTTGTCGCCGACGGTGCTGTCGATCACCGGGTAGGTGTACTCGCCGTCGCCGTACTGCAGTACTACAGCGTTGTTGGTGTGCTCGCTCACGTCATCCCTCACCGACGTTGTGCCTCTTCTTCGAGGTTGCCCTGACTGTCTCTACCATCCCCCATTTGGCGCAGAAGAGTGCACTCGGGGTCGGCCGTTGGGCGTATCGGCGGCACTGAGTGCCGCCAACTTGCCCATCCTGCCCCTCCCCCACCCGCTTCCGGAAGAGCTCTGTGACCCACCTGACTCATTTGATCGATCATTTTCTGTGGTCGCTGTCCAGAGTTCGCGGTCAGTGTCCCGAGTTCGTGGTGTTCCTGGCGTTCGTGGCCTTCGTGGTGTTCGTGGTGTTCGTGGTCAGTGTCCCGAGGGCCCGGAACCCGAGAGCCGGAAGTCGAGTGCCGTGCAGCGCCGTCCTGCCGACACCGTGCGCACCGCCTGGCCGATCGCCTTGCGTGAACCGACGAGGACGACCAGTTTCTTCGCCCGCGTGACCGCCGTGTACAGCAGGTTCCGCTGAAGCATCATCCAGGCGCTGGTGGTGACCGGGATCACCACGGCCGGATATTCACTTCCCTGTGAACGGTGGATGGTCACCGCGTACGCGTGCGCCAGCTCGTCCAGTTCGTCGAATTCGTACGGAACCTCCTCGTCCTCGTCCGTCAGCACGGTGAGGCGCTGGTCGACCGGGTCGAGCGAGGTGACCACGCCCACGGTGCCGTTGAAGACACCATTGGTGCCCTTCTCGTAATTGTTGCGAATCTGGGTGACCTTGTCGCCCACCCGGAAGACCCGGCCGCCGAACCGCTTCTCCGGCACCTCCGGGCGGCCCGGGGTGATGGCCTGCTGGAGCAGGCCATTGAGGTTGCCGGCGCCGGCGGGGCCCCGGTGCATGGGCGCGAGCACCTGCACGTCCCGGCGCGGGTCGAGGCCGAACTTGGCCGGAATCCGCCGCGCCGCCACGTCGACGGTGAGCCGGCCGACCTCCTCCGTGTCGTCCTCGACGAAGAGGAAGAAGTCCTTCATGCCGTCGGTGACCGGATGCTGCCCGGAGTTGATGCGGTGCGCGTTGGTCACCACGCCGGACTGCTGGGCCTGACGGAACACGCGGGTGAGGCGCACGGCCGGGATCGGGCCGCCGTCGGCGAGCAGATCGCGCAGCACCTCGCCCGCGCCGACGCTGGGGAGCTGGTCGACGTCCCCGACGAAGAGCAGGTGTGCGCCCGGGGGCACGGCCTTGACCAGCTTGTTCGCGAGCAGCAGGTCCAGCATGGAGGCCTCGTCGACCACCACCAGGTCCGCGTCCAGCGGGCGGTCCTTGTCGTAGGCCGCGTCGCCGCCGGGCTTGAGCTCCAGCAGGCGGTGGACGGTGGAGGCGTCGGCGCCGGTGAGCTCTGACAGGCGCTTGGCGGCCCGGCCGGTGGGGGCGGCGAGCACGACCTTCGCCTTCTTGGCGCGGGCCAGCTCCACGATCGAGCGGACCGTGAAGGACTTGCCGCAGCCGGGGCCGCCGGTGAGGACGGCGACCTTCTTGGTCAGCGCCAGCTTGACGGCGGCCTCCTGTTCGGGGGCGAGCTCGGTCCCGGTGCGCGAGGCGAGCCAGCCCAGCGCCTTGTCCCAGGCCACGTCCGAGAAGCCCGGCATGCGGTCCTGGTCGGTGCGCAGGAGGCGCAACAGCTGGGCGGAGAGGGAGAGTTCGGCACGGTGGAAGGGGACGAGGTAGACGGCGGTGACGGGCTCGCCGCCATCGGGTCCCGGCACCTTCTCCCGTACGACACCGGGGTCCTCGCCCTCCTCGGGGGGCGCCGCGAGTTCGGCGAGGCACTCGATGACCAGGCCGGTGTCGACCTGCAGCAGCTTCACCGCGTCCGCGATCAACCGCTCCTCGGGCAGATAGCAGTTGCCCTGGTCGGTGGCCTGCGACAGCGCGTACTGCAGGCCCGCCTTGACGCGCTCCGGGCTGTCGTGCGGGATGCCGACGGACTGGGCGATCTTGTCGGCGGTGAGGAAGCCGATGCCCCAGACGTCGGACGCCAGGCGGTAGGGCTGGTTCTTCACGACAGAGATGGAGGCGTCGCCGTACTTCTTGTAGATGCGCACGGCGATCGACGTGGACACCTCGACGGTCTGGAGGAAGAGCATGACCTCCTTGATCGCCTTCTGTTCCTCCCAGGCGTCGGCGATCTTCTTGGTGCGCTTGGGGCCGAGCCCGGGAACCTCGATGAGGCGCCCCGGCTCCTCCTCGATGATCTTCAGGGTGTCCAGGCCGAAGTGCTGGGTGATGCGGTCGGCGAAGACCGGGCCGATGCCCTTGACCAGGCCGGAGCCGAGATAGCGGCGGATGCCCTGCACGGTGGCGGGAAGGAGTGTCGTGTAGTTCTCAACGGTGAACTGCTTGCCGTACTGCGGATGTGAGCCCCAACGGCCCTCCATGCGCAGGGATTCGCCGACCTGGGCGCCGAGCAGCGCGCCGACGACCGTGAGGAGGTCGCCGCCGCCCCTTCCCGTGTCGACGCGGGCGACCGTGTAGCCGGTCTCGTCATTGGCGTACGTGATGCGCTCCAGCACGCCTTCGAGCTCTGCCAGTCGCCGTTCCCCCGCCTGTGGGGAGTTCCCCGTCTGATTGGACATGATCCGACGCTACCGCCGGCGTCTGACATCACGATCCGGTCTCAGGGTCTTGTTTACCGCCGTGTAATCGATTCCAATCCTCTTTACGGGTCGATGTAATCGATTCCACGAGTTCACGAGGAGGTGGAGCGGCGATGGCGAGCATCAAGGACGTCGCTGCCGAGGCGGGAGTCTCCGTCGCCACGGTGTCGCGCGCCCTGAACGGTCATCCGTCGGTCAGCGAGGACGCACGCACGCGCGTGCTGGCCGCCGTCGAGGCGCTGGGCTACCGCCCGAACGCCGTGGCCCGCTCGCTGCGCACCGACCAGACCCACACCCTCGGGCTGGTCATCAGCGACGTGCTGAACCCCTACTTCACCGAACTGGCCCGCTCCGTCGAGGAGGAGGCCCGCGCGCTCGGCTACAGCGTCATCATCGGCAACGCCGACGAGCGGCCCGACCTCCAGGACCATCACGTACGGAACCTGCTGGACCGCCGGATCGACGGACTGCTGGTCTCCCCCACCGACGGCGGCTCGCCGCTGATGCTGGACGCCGCGTGCGCGGGGACGCCGATGGTCTTCGTGGACCGGTGGATCCCGGGCGTGGACGTGCCGGTCGTGCGGGCGGACGGGCGGGAGGCGGTCCGGGATCTCGTGGCCCATCTGCACCGCCTCGGTCACCGGCGGCTCGCCATCATCGCCGGGCCGGCGGCGACCACGACCGGTCAGGAACGTGTGGCGGTCTTCAGGGAGGCGCTCCGGGCCCACGGTCTCGGTCTTCCGGACGTCTACATCGGCCAGGGCGACTTCCAGGCCGACAGCGGACGCCGGGTCACGGAGGGCTTCCTCTCGCTGCCCGAGCCGCCCGAGGTCGTCTTCGCGGCGGACAACCTGATGGCCCTCGGCGCGCTGGACGCGATCCGCGCGCGCGGGCTGCGCGTCCCGGACGACATCGCGCTGGCCGCGTTCGACGACATCCGCTGGTTCGTCCACACCGATCCGCCGATCACCGCTATCGCCCAGCCCACGGGCGAGTTGGGGCGGGCGGCCGTACGCGCGCTGGTCGACCGCATCGAGGGACGGCCCGCCAAGTCGGTCACCCTCCCCGCCCGTCTCGTGGTACGCCGCTCGTGCGGCGAACCGGCTTCCCAGGAACCGTCGGCTTCCCCAGGCCCATCGGCATCCGCGGAGCCATCGACTTCCCCGGAGCCATCGGCTTCCCCAGGCCCATCGGCATCCCCGGAGCCATCGGCTTCCGAAGAGCCACCCCCCGCGCAGTCCCCCGCGCAGTCCCCCGCTGTGCGGTCCCCCGTAAGAAGGAGCCAGTCGTGAGCAACGCGGACGAGTTGCTGCGCATCGAGGGCATACGGAAGAGCTTCCCCGGCGTGGTCGCGCTCGACGGCGTCGACTTCGACCTGCGCCGGGGCGAGGTGCACGTACTCCTCGGTGAGAACGGAGCGGGCAAGAGCACCCTCATCAAGATGCTCTCCGGTGCCTACACGCCCGATGGCGGGCGGATCCTGGTCGGCGGCGAGGAGGTGCGCATCCATGGTGCGCAGGACTCCGAACGGCTCGGGATCGCCACCATCTACCAGGAGTTCAACCTCGTTCCCGATCTGACGGTCGCCGAGAACATCTTCCTGGGACGGCAGCCGCGCCGCCTCGGGATGATCGACCGGAAGAGGATGGAGGCCGACGCCGCCGTCCTGCTGGAGGGCGTCGGGGTGAACGTGTCGCCCCGCGCGCGGGTGCGTGAACTCGGTATCGCGCGCCTTCAGATGGTCGAGATCGCCAAGGCGCTCAGCCTGGACGCGCGCGTGCTGATCATGGACGAGCCGACCGCCGTGCTCACCTCCGAAGAGGTCGAGAAGCTCTTCGCGATCGTGCGGACGCTGCGCGAGGACGGCGTGGGGATCGTCTTCATCACGCACCACCTGGAGGAGATCGCCGCGCTGGGCGACCGCGTGACGGTCGTCCGGGACGGCAGGAGCGTCGGCCAGGTGCCCGCGACCACGCCCGAGGACGAGCTCGTACGCCTCATGGTGGGGCGGTCCATCGAGCAGCAGTATCCGCGGGAACGGGCCGAGAGGGGCGCCGCGTTGCTCTCCGTCGAAGGGCTCACGCGCGACGGTGTGTTCCACGACGTCGGCTTCGAGGTGCACGCCGGTGAGGTCGTCGGCATCGCGGGGCTGGTCGGGGCCGGGCGTACGGAGGTCGTACGGGCCGTGTTCGGGGCCGATCGGTACGACAAGGGGGCCGTGAAGGTGGCGGGCTCCGCGCTGCGCGGGCACGACGTCAACGCGGCGATGGCGGCCGGTATCGGTCTGGTCCCCGAGGACCGCAAGGGCCAGGGGCTGGTGCTGGACGCGTCCGTGGAGGACAACCTCGGCCTGGTGACCCTGCGGGCCACGACCCGGGCCGGGCTCGTCGACCTCAAGGGGCAGCACGCGGCCGCCGAGCGGATCGCCGCGCAGCTCGGCGTGCGGATGGCCGGACTGGGCCAGCACGTACGGACGTTGTCCGGCGGCAACCAGCAGAAGGTCGTCATCGGCAAGTGGCTGCTGGCCGACACCAAGGTCCTCATCCTCGACGAGCCGACGCGCGGCATCGACGTCGGCGCCAAGGTCGAGATCTACCAGCTGATCAACGAACTGACGGCCGCCGGAGCCGCGGTCCTGATGATCTCCAGCGATCTGCCCGAGGTGCTCGGCATGAGCGACCGGGTGCTGGTGATGGCCCAGGGCCGGATCGCGGGCGAACTCTCCGCCGAGGAGGCCACGCAGGATGCCGTGATGGCGCTCGCCGTAAGCACCACTGCTACTACTGAACTGGAGGCCGGCCGTGGCCGCTGACACGCTCAAGAGCGGGGCGGGCGCCGGTGGCGCCGCGGCGGTCCGCCGTCTGCTCCTCGACAACGGCGCGCTGACCGCGCTGATCGTCCTCGTCGTCGCCATGTCGGCGCTGTCCGGGGACTTCCTGACCACCGACAACCTGCTGAACGTCGGCGTGCAGGCGGCCGTGACCGCCATCCTCGCCTTCGGCGTCACCTTCGTGATCGTCTCGGCCGGCATCGACCTGTCGGTCGGCTCGGTGGCGGCCCTGTCGGCCACCGTGCTGGCCTGGAGCGCCACGTCACACGGGGTGCCGGTCGTGATAGCGGTCGTACTCGCCGTCGCCACCGGCATCGCCGCCGGTCTGGTCAACGGCTTCCTCGTCGCGTACGGCAAACTGCCCCCGTTCATCGCGACGCTGGCCATGCTGTCGGTGGCCCGCGGGCTGTCGCTGGTGATCTCCGAGGGCTCCCCGATCGCCTTCCCCGACTCGGTCTCGCACCTCGGGGACACGCTCGGCGGCTGGCTGCCGGTGCCGGTGCTCGTGATGGTGGTGATGGGGCTCATCGCCGCCTTCGTGCTCGGCCGGACGTACATCGGCCGTTCCATGTACGCGATCGGCGGCAACGAGGAAGCGGCCCGCCTGTCCGGGCTGCGGGTGAAGAGGCAGAAGCTCGCCATCTACGCCTTCTCCGGTGTGTTCGCCGCCGCCGCGGGTGTCGTGCTCGCCGCCCGGCTGTCCTCCGCGCAGCCGCAGGCCGCCGACGGCTACGAACTGGACGCGATCGCCGCGGTCGTCATCGGCGGTGCCTCCCTGGCGGGCGGTACCGGCAAGGCGTCCGGCACCCTGATCGGCGCGCTGATCCTGGCAGTGCTGCGCAACGGGCTGAACCTGCTGAACGTCTCCGCCTTCTGGCAGCAGGTCGTCATCGGTGTGGTGATCGCGCTCGCGGTGCTGCTGGACACCGTGCGCCGCAAGGCGGGGGCGGCCCCGGTGGCGTCCGGTACGGGAGGCGACCGGGGCAGGCAGGCGGCGACGTACGGGCTCGCGGCCGTGGTCACCGTGGCGATCGTCGGCGCGACCTCGTTCCTGCACAGCGGTTCCTCCTCGGCCTCGACCCCGAAGATGGGTCTGTCGCTGTCCACCCTCAACAACCCGTTCTTCGTGCAGATCCGGGCGGGCGCCCAGGCCGAGGCGAAGAAGCTGGGCGTCGACCTGACCGTGACCGACGCCCAGAACGACGCCTCCCAGCAGGCCAACCAGCTGCAGAACTTCACCAGTTCGAGCCTGGGCGCGATCATCGTCAACCCGGTCGACTCGGATGCGGCGAGCAACTCGGTGAAGGCCGCCGACAAGGCGAAGATCCCCGTCATCGCCGTGGACCGGGGTGTCAACAAGGCCACGGTGGACGCGCTCGTCGCCTCCGACAACGTGGCCGGCGGTGAACTCGCCGCGAAGACCATCGCCGAGAAGCTGGGCGGGCAGGGCAGGATCGTGATCCTGCAGGGCCAGGCGGGCACCTCCGCCGCCCGGGAACGCGCCGAGGGCTTCGCCAAGGGTCTCAAGGCCTACCCCGGCATCAAGGTCCTGGCCCAGCAGCCGGCCGACTTCGACCGCACCAAGGGCCTCGACGTGATGTCGAACCTGCTGCAGGCCCACCCGGACGTCCAGGGTGTCGTCGCCGCCAACGACGAGATGGCCCTCGGCGCGATCAAGGCACTGGGCTCCAAGGCCGGCAAGTCGGTATCCGTGGTCGGCTTCGACGGCACGCCTGACGGCCTTGCGGCGGTGAAGGCGGGCACGCTGTACGCGTCCGTCGCGCAGCAGCCGAGCCAGCTGGGCAAGATCGCCGTGGACAACGCGCTCAGGGCGGTCCAGGGCAAGAAGGTCGAACAGACGGTGAAGGTGCCGGTGAAGGTGGTCACGAAGGAGAACGTGGCCGGTTTCAGCGGCTGAGACCGACGGGCGGGCGGCTCCTCGCGGGAGCCGCCCGCCTCAACTCACCTACCAGGGAGCAACTTCATGTACGACTACGACCTCCTGGTCGTAGGGTCG
Organism: Streptomyces sp. NPDC050287; assembly: GCF_044459385.1. NCBI lineage: Bacteria > Bacillati > Actinomycetota > Actinomycetes > Kitasatosporales > Streptomycetaceae > Streptomyces > Streptomyces sp. NPDC050287. The sequence continues at coordinate 387,680 of NZ_JBITIY010000006.1, forward strand.
GCCAACGCCGACCTGGTGATCGGTGTCGAGCGGCGGCCCGGGGCCGGTGAGACGGTGCTCGGTTCCGACCTGGCCGTCCATCCGGGCGGCAAGGGCGCCAACCAGGCGGTCGCGGCGGCCCGCCTCGGGGCGCGTACGGCCCTGCTGGCCCGGGTCGGCGACGACGCCCACGGCCGGCTGCTGCTCGACGCGCAGCGGACGGCAGGTGTCGACACGGTGGGCGTCCTGGTCGGCGGGGCGCCGACCGGGGTCGCGCTGATCACGGTGGACCCGAGCGGGGACAACAGCATCGTGGTCTCGCCGGGCGCGAACGGGCGGCTCACGCCGGACGACGTGCGCGCGGCCGGGTGCCTCCTGCATGCCTCCCGGGTGGTGTCGGCGCAGCTGGAGATCCCGCTGGAGACGGTCGTGGAGGTCGTACGGAATCTGCCGCCGGGCAGCCGGTTCGTGCTGAACCCGTCACCGCCGCGGCCGTTGCCGGCGGAGGTGCTGGCGGCCTGTGACCCGCTCATCGTCAACGAGCACGAGGCGAAGGTGATCCTCGGCGAGGCGCGTGTCAGCGACGCCCCCGAGGACTGGGCGCGGCTGCTCCTGGCGAAGGGGCCGCGGTCGGTGGTCGTCACGCTGGGCGCGGAGGGCTCGCTGGTCGCGTCCGCGGCGGGAGTGGCCCGGGTGCCGTCCGTGAAGGTGGCCGCCGTGGACACGACGGGCGCGGGTGACGCGTTCACGGCGGCGCTGGCCTGGCGGCTGGGAGCGGGCTCGTCCTTGGCGGAGGCGGCGGCGTACGCGTCCCGGGTGGGGGCGGTGGCTGTGACCAGGCAGGGCGCGCAGGACTCCTTTCCGACCGCTCAGGAGGTCGAAGCTCTGTGAAGAAGGCCGGAATCCTGAACCGTCACCTGTCCGGGGCGCTGGCCGAGCTGGGGCACGGGGACGGGGTGCTGGTGTGCGACGCCGGGATGCCGATACCGGACGGGCCGCGGGTCGTGGACCTGGCCTTCCGGGCCGGGGTGCCGTCCTTCGCGGAGGTCCTGGACGGGCTGCTGGCCGAGCTGGTGGTGGAGGGCGCGACGGCGGCGACGGAGGTCCGCGACGCCAATCCGGCGGCCTCGACCCTGCTGGACGGTCACTTCCCCGAGCTGGCCCTCGTCCCGCACGAGAAGCTCAAGGAGCTCTCGGTGGGCGCGCGGCTGATCGTCCGCACGGGGGAGGCACGGCCGTACGCGAATGTGCTGCTGAGATGTGGTGTCTTCTTCTGAGCGTGGGGATCGTCGAGGTCCGCTCGCATCCACGGTTGCGTCGGCCTCCTGTTGACTGCGGTGTCCAGATGTCAGAGAACTCCCCCCATGGCCGCGGGAATTGAGGAACCCTGGGTGCCCGTGACCGAAAAGATGAGCGAAGCGGCGTCGGACAGTGAAGTAAGGGCGCTTCTCAGAGTCCTGGACGGGCAACGGCGCCATGTTCTGGGCATCCTCGACGGGCTCGACGCGCAGGCTCTGCGACGGCCCGTGCTGCCATCCGGGTGGCACTGCCTGGGGATGGTCCAGCACCTCGCACTGGATGTCGAGCGTTTCTGGTTCCGTGCGGTCGTCGCCGGGGACGAGGAGATCATCCATGGGCTGACGAGCGGCGACGAAGCGTGGAACGTGGCACCGGACGTGCCGGCCGCCGACGTGCTGGACGGATACCGGCAGGAGGCGGAACTCGCCGACGCCGTCATCGCCACCACCCCCGCTGACGCCGTTCTGGCCTGGTGGCCCCATGACCTGTTCGGCGAACCGCATCTGCACACCCTGCGCGACGTCCTGCTGCACGTCATCACCGAGACCGCCTGCCACGCCGGCCACCTCGACGCCGCCCGAGAACTCATCGACGGCCGCCGCTGGCTGGTCCTGACCTAGCGAAGCGAACAGCCGTGGAAAACTTCGAGGGGGTCCGGTCCGTCGACCGGGCCCCCTCGGGCTTCCCTCCCCATCAGAACCCCCGCGATCCCCCCGGATCCCCCTCCGAGATGTCCTGATGCCATGTACGACCCGGAAGGCGGTCAAAGGGTTGTACGGCATCTTCAGATTTTTTCGCCGGGTACGGGTCCAACCGTGCCAGACGGTCTCCCCTGCTCTCCGCGACGCGTTCTCGACGGCTCGTTGCGGCCGGTCGTCCGGACGCTGCGCCGGCGGCCGGAGAACAGGTCGCCCCGTTCTTCGGCCGCCGCACCGAGCTACGCCGTGTGCGTCACGAAGCGTTCCGCGGTCTCGGCGAGCACTTCCCTGCCGTCCCGCGCCCACAAGCCGTCGTTGAAAAGCTCGACCTCGATGGGGCCGGTGTACCCGGCCGCCGTCACGTATCCCAGCCACTCCCGCATGTCGATCGCTCCGTCGCCGATCTGGCCGCGGCCGTTGAGGACGCCCTCGGGCAGCGGGGTGGTCCAGTCGGCGAGCTGGAAGGTGTGGATGCGGCCGCCCGCGCCCGCGCGGGCGATCTGGTCGGGGGCCCGGTCGTCCCACCAGATGTGGTACGTGTCCACCGTGACGCCGACCTGGTGGGCGGGGAAGCGTTCCGCGAGGTCCAGCGCCTGGGTGAGGGTGGAGACCACGCAGCGGTCGGAGGCGTACATGGGGTGGAGCGGCTCGATGGCCAGCTTCACCCCGTGGTCCTCGGCGTACGGGCCCAGTTCGGCGAGGGCGTCGGCGATCCGCTCCCGGGCGCCGTGCAGGTCCTTCGAGCCGGCGGGCAGGCCGCCGGAGACCAGCACGAGGACGTCGGTGCCGAGGGTGGCCGCCTCGTCGACCGCCCGGCGGTTGTCGTCCAGGGCGCGGGCCCGTTCGTCCGGGTCGATCGCCGTGAAGAAGCCGCCGCGGCAGAGGGTGGTGACCGTGAGGCCCGCGTCGCGGACCAGCTTGGCCGTCGCCTCCACGCCGTACGTCTGGACGGGCTCGCGCCACAGGCCCACGCCCGGTACGCCCAACTCCAGGCAGGCGTCGACCAGTTCCGGCATCGACAGCTGCTTGACGGTCATCTGGTTGATGCTGAAGCGCGCGAGGTCGGTCACCGGTCCACTCCGTACACGGACAGCAGGGTCTTCATCCGCTCCTCGGCCAGCTTGGGGTCCGGGAACAGGCCGAGGCCGTCGGCGAGTTCGTAGGCGCGGGCCAGGTGCGGCAGGGAGCGGGCCGACTGGAGGCCGCCGACCATGGTGAAGTGGCTCTGGTGGCCGGCCAGCCAGGCCAGGAACACCACGCCCGTCTTGTAGAAGCGGGTCGGCGGCTGGAAGAGGTGGCGGGACAGCTCGACGGTGGGGTCGAGGAGCTCGCGGAACCCGGCCACGTCGCCCGCGTCGAGGACGCGGACCGCCTGAGCCGCCAGCGGGCCCAGCGGGTCGAAGATGCCGAGCAGGGCGTGGCTGAAGCCCTGCTCGTCGCCCGCGATCAGCTGGGGGTAGTTGAAGTCGTCCCCGGTGTAGCAGCGGACGCCCTGCGGGAGGCGGCGGCGCAGGTCGACCTCGCGCTCGGCGTCCAGCAGGGAGACCTTGATGCCGTCCACCTTGTCGGGGTGGGCGGCGATCACCTCCAGGAAGGTGTCGGTGGCCGCGTCCAGGTCGGACGAGCCCCAGTAGCCCTCCAGCGCCGGGTCGAACATGGGGCCGAGCCAGTGCAGGATCACGGGTTCGGCGGACTGGCGCAGGAGGTGGCCGTAGATCTCCAGGTAGTCCTCGGGGCCGGTGGCCGCCGCCGCGAGGGCGCGTGAGGCCATGAGGATCGCCTGGGCGCCCGCCTCCTCGACGACCGCGAGCTGCTCCTCGTATGCCGCGCGGACCTCTGCCAGGGTCCCCGAGGCGATCTGGTCGGTGCCGACGCCGCAGGCGATGAGACCGCCGACCGACTTGGCCTCGGCGGCGGACCGGCGGATCAGCTCGGCCGCGCCCGCCCAGTCCAGGCCCATGCCGCGCTGGGCGGTGTCCATCGCCTCGGCGACACCGAGCCCGTGCGACCACAGGTGGCGGCGGAAGGCGAGGGTGGCGTCCCAGTCGACGGCGGCGGGCGAGTCGGGGGTCACGTCGGCGTACGGGTCGGCGACCACGTGCGCGGCCGAGAAGACCGTACGGGAGGTGAAGGGGGCGCCGGTGGTGACGGCGAGGGGGTCGGTGCGGGGCTCGTAGGTCCGCAGCCGGCCGGTGTGGTCGGGAAGCTGGATGGTCACAGCGCCACCTCCGGTACGTCGAGACGGCGGCCCTCCGCCGACGACCTGAGGCCCAGCTCGGCGAGCTGGACACCGCGCGCGCCGGCGAGCAGGTCCCAGTGGTAGGGGGCGTCGGCGTAGACGTGCTTGAGGAACAGCTCCCACTGGGCCTTGAAGCCGTTGTCGAACTCCGCGTTGTCCGGGACCTCCTGCCACTGGTCGCGGAAGACCTCGGTGGCGGGGATGTCCGGGTTCCAGACGGGCTTCGGGGTGGCGCTGCGGTGCTGGACCCGGCAGTTGCGCAGGCCGGCGACGGCGGATCCCTCGGTGCCGTCCACCTGGAACTCGACGAGCTCGTCGCGGTTGACCCTCACCGCCCAGCTGGAGTTGATCTGGGCGATGGCGCCGCCGTCCAGCTCGAAGATGCCGTAGGCGGCGTCGTCGGCGGTGGCGTCGTAGGGCTTGCCGTTCTCGTCCCAGCGGTCGGGGATGTGGGTGGTGGCGATGGCCTGGACGGACTTCACCCGGCCGAACAGCTCGTGCAGGACGTACTCCCAGTGCGGGAACATGTCGACAACGATGCCGCCGCCGTCCTCGCTGCGGTAATTCCACGACGGGCGCTGCGCGGTCTGCCAGTCGCCCTCGAAGACCCAGTAGCCGAACTCGCCGCGCACGGAGAGGATCCGGCCGAAGAAGCCGCCGTCGATGAGCCGCTTGAGCTTGAGGAGTCCGGGGAGGAAGAGCTTGTCCTGGACGACTCCGTGCTTGATGCCCTTGTCCTGCGCGAGGCGGGCGAGCTCCAGGGCGCCCTCGAGAGAGGTGGCCGTCGGCTTCTCGGTGTAGATGTGCTTGCCGGCGGCGATCGCCTTCTTGATCGCCTCCTCGCGGGCGGAGGTGACCTGGGCGTCGAAGTAGATGTCGACGGCCGGGTCGGCGAGGACCTCGTCGACGTCGGTCGAGATGTGCTCCAGGCCGTGCTGCTCGGCGAGCGCCCGGAGCGCGTGCTCGCGGCGGCCGACCAGGATCGGCTCCGGCCACAGCACGGTGCCGTCGCCGAGGTCGAGGCCGCCCTGTTCACGGAGGGCCAGGATGGAGCGGACCAGGTGCTGGCGGTAACCCATGCGTCCGGTCACGCCGTTCATGGCGATACGCACCGTCTTGCGTGTCACGTCATTCCCTTCGCAGGCGTCGTACGCGGCGTTCGTGCGCAGCGGTCGTGCGCGGTTCGTACGCAGCGGTCGTGCGCGTTTTCCTACACGGTGGTGCGCTGGCGCGTACGCCTCTGCTGCCGAGCGGTGCGGAAGAGCAGAACGGTGCGGAACAGAGCCCATACAGCAAGCGCTTTCTATCTGATGAGAAGCTAGCCTCTGAGCAGCGGTCTGGACAAGACCGTGACGGGGTTGAGTTGTTCGAGGGGGCGAACAACGGGGAGTGGGGGCCGTATGGTCTGCTCGACACGCTCGGAACCGAGGCTGCGCGTGGTCTGTCTACGTGGGCGTACGACGACGTACGACGAAATGCTCGACCGGAGGACGACGAGATGACGGTGACCCTGGCGGACGTGGCGGCCCGCGCCCAGGTCTCCCCCGCGACGGTGTCGCGCGTGCTGAACGGCAACTACCCCGTGGCGGCGTCCACCCGCGACCGGGTGCTGCGCGCCGTGGACGAGCTGGACTACGTACTCAACGGACCCGCCAGCGCACTGGCCGCGGCCACCTCCGACCTGGTCGGCATCCTGGTCAACGACATCGCCGACCCCTTCTTCGGGATCATGGCCAGCGCCATCCAGTCCGAGATCGGCGGACCGGGCGGGCGAGCGGGGGGCGAACGGCTGGCGGTCGTGTGCAACACCGGGGGCTCGCCGGAGCGGGAGCTGACCTACGTGACCCTGTTGCAGCGGCAGCGGGCGGCGGCCGTGGTGCTGACCGGCGGGGCCATCGAGAACGCGGCGCACACGGCGGCGATGTCGGCGAAGCTGCGGAAGCTGGGGGAAGCGGGGACCCGGGTGGTGCTGTGCGGACGCCCGCCGGCGCCGGACACCGGGGCGATCGCCCTGACCTTCGACAACCGCGGGGGCGGACGCGAACTGACCGAGCACCTGATCGGGCTGGGACACCGGCGGCTCGGATACATCGCGGGACCCGAGGAACGTACGACGACCCGGCACCGGCTGGAGGGCCACCGGGCGGCGCTGGACGCCCACGGGATCAAGGAGGACCCCCGGTGGACGGTGTGGGGGCGCTACGACCGGCAGTCGGGGTACGAGGCCACGCTGGAGCTGCTGCGGCGGGATCCGTCGCTCACGGCTGTGGTCGCCGCGAACGACTCCGTCGCGCTGGGGGCGTGCGCGGCGCTGCGCGACTCGGGGCTGCGGATTCCGGAGGACGTCTCGGTGGCCGGCTTCGACGACCTCCCGTTCAGCGTCGACGCGATGCCTTCGCTGACGACCGTGAGGCTGCCGCTCGCGGAGGCGGGGGCGCGGGCGGGCCGGATCGCCATGGGGCGGGAGGAGCCGCCGCCCGGAGGGATCGCGACGGTTCGGGGGGAGCTGATGGTGCGGGGGTCTTCTGGGGGGCCGCGGGATTGAGGGGGCCGGTGGTGTGACGGGGGGCTGGTGCGCTGACGGGGCCGGTGCTTTCACGGAGGCTGCCGCGTTGATACAGATCAAGGCCGAGCAGCCCGCCTTCCCTCGTGACCGCCGCACGGGCATGGACGTGCGGTGCCCGGTCGTCCTACGCTCGACCCAGCGATATCTCTGACTGAGTCAACCATCGGGGTTCACCCGCCGGGACCACTTGGGGGTCGACGGTCATGACCGTCCACGACATCCGCGCCTTCAACCGCTTCTACACGAACGCCATCGGCGCCCTCGACTACAGCCGCCACCTGTACGCCCCGTACACCCTCACCGAGTCCCGCGTCCTGTACGAGCTCGCGCACTCCCCGCGGACCGACGCGGCCGACCTTCGCGCCGAACTCTCCCTGGACGCGGGCTACTTGAGCCGCATCCTGAACAAGTTCGAGCAGGACGGACTGATCGAGCGCACCGCGTCGCACCGTGACACCCGCCGGCGGCACGTCACGCTCACCGACCGCGGCCGGGAGACCGCCGCGCTGCTCGCCGAGCGGGCGAACGAGTCCGTGAGCGCCCTGCTCGCCACCGTCCCGTCCACCGAGCGGCCCCGGCTGTCCGAGGCGCTGCGGACCGTGCGCGAGATCCTCTCCGACGGCCGCCCGCCGCGCCGCGAGGACGTCGTCCTGCGCGAGCCCGGTCCCGGCGACCTCGGCTGGATCGTGCAGCGCAACGCGGCGCTGTACGCGGCCGAGTACGGCTTCAACGCCGACTACGAAGGGCTGGTGGCGAAGATCGTCGCCGACTTCGCGGTGGACCACGATCCGCACCTGGAGCGGGTGTGGATCGCCGAGCTGGACGGCCGGCCGGTGGGATGCATCATGTGCGTACGGGACGAGGCGCCGGCCACCGCCCGGCTGCGGCTCCTCGTCGTCGAACCGGACGCGCGGGGCCTGGGCATCGGCGACCGGCTCGTCACGGCGGTGATCGACTTCGCCCGCGAGGCCGGATACCGCGAGGTCGTCCTGTGGACCAACGACATCCTCGGCGCCGCCCGCCGCATCTACCAGCGTCACGGCTTCGTCCTCGTCGCCGAGAAACCTCACCGGTCGTTCGGGAAGGACCTGACGGGACAGGACTGGCGGCTGGATCTGCACCGCACGCAGGGCGGGGACGAGTGACCGGCCGATCTTCAGGGCACGGGTGAAGGAGGGACGGGAACCGGACGGACGGGACCGACACGTACCACCCCCCGTCTGGACCCCAGCCGACTCGCGAGGAACAGTAGGAATCATGAAACTGGCGTTCTCCACCCTCGGCGTTCCCGGCCTCCCCCTTCCCGACGTGCTGCGTCTCGCGACCACGTACGGCTATCACGGCGTCGAACTGCGCGCCCATCCGGAGGAGCCGGTGCATCCCGGCCTCGACCTCGACCGACGGACCGAGGCCGCAGCCGAATTCAAGGCGGCCGGGGTGGAGGTGCTGGGCCTCGCCGGGTACGCGCGGGTGGCCGCGCCGGGGGAGGACGAGCCGGTGGTCGAGGAGATCCGCCGGCTCCTCGACCTCGCCCGCGACCTCGGCGCGCCCTACGTGCGGGTCTTCCCCGGCGGCGGCACCGAACAGAGCCGGGAGGAGGCCGACGCGGCCGCCGCGCGGCGGCTGGGTACGGCCGCCGAGTACGCCGCCGACGTCGGCGTACGGATCCTGCTGGAGACCCACGACTCGCACCGCACCGGCGCCGACGCGATCCGTGTGCTGGGCCTGGTCGGCCACCGTCAGGTCGGCTCGCTGTGGGACGTCATGCACACCTGGCTGGGCGGCGAGCAGCCCTCGGAGACGTACGCGGCGCTGTCCCCGTATCTCGGTTACGTCCAGGTCAAGGACATCGCCTCCGCCGAGGACAAGACCCCGCTGGCCCTCGGCACCGGGGTGCTGCCGCTCGCCGAGTGCGTGGAGGTGCTCTCCCGGCACGGCTGGGACGGCTGGCTGTGCTGGGAGTACGAGAAGCGGTGGTACGAGGCGGCGGCACCGCTGCCCGACCTGCTGGGGGCCGGGCGGGACCACCTGGCCCGGCTGCTCAACGAGTCCGCCTGAGACTGCCGGGGGCGAGATCCTCCTCGGTCGGCCGGGGTGCGGGGGCGAGAGGCTTTCCTGGTCGGCCGAGTCGCCGGGGGCGGATTGTTGTTCCCCGCCCGGCCGAGGCAGCCGGGGCCGGGGGCTTTCCCGCCCGGCCGAGGCAGCCGGGGCCGGGGGCTTCCCCGCCCGGCCGAGCCTGCCGGGCGCCGAGGTGTGTCTCAGTCGGCCGTGGCGCCGGTGCGTCGGGCGTAGGCGCGGGCCGCGCGGGCGCGGTCACCGCAGCGGACGGAACACCAGTGGCGGCGCCCCGCGCGGAGCAGATAGCGGTTGCACGGGGCGGAGCCGCAGGCGGCCAGGCGTTCGGCGTCGGGGCCGGTGAGCAGGTCGGCGGCGCCCGAGGCGAGGGCCGCGAGGGCGTGGTCGACGATCTGGTCGGTGGGGTGCGGGGCGACCCGGTGCAGACCGCGGGCCGGGTCCCAGTGCAGCAAAGCGGCCGTGGGGACCCGGGTGAGCGCCGTGTTGACGGCGGCCAGTGCCCCGGAGGGAGCGGGCTGCCCCGCGACCTGGGCGGCGAGCAGTGTCCTGACCTCCTCGCGCAGGGACCTCATGCGGCCCGCGCACACCTCCTGCAGCCCGGCGTCCGCCGGGGCGAGGCCGCGCTCGGCCAGCCACCGCGTCGCGGCCTGCGGCCTGTCGAGGAGGTCGAGGACCCTGCCGCCGGGCAGGGCGATGACGCTGTTGGCGAAGTCGAGGGCGGGGTACTGCTCCGCACCCGGCGCCGGAGCCGGCACCGACTCGGGCTCGGACTCGGACTCAGGCTCGGCGGTCGCGATCTGTTCCACGATTCTCACGGTACCGCTTGCCTTTGTCCGTGACAAACACCTAACCTCACGGATACCGAATCTCTCAACCGTGAGGTGTTTGTTGTCATGACCGGTGTGGGCACGACCAGCGAGCAAGTCACCGTCCGTGTCTTCGGCGGCCCGACCGCTCTCATCGAGTACGGCGGCCTGCGCTTCCTCACCGACCCGACGTTCGACGACCCCGGCGACTACCCCCTGGGCAACGGCCGCGCCCTCACCAAGACGGCCCCCGCCTCCGCCGCCCCCGCCGACCTCGGCCGCATCGACGCGGTCCTGCTCTCCCACGACCAGCACCCGGACAATCTGGACCGCTCCGGACGGGCCCTGCTCGCCGACGTACCTCTGACCCTCACCACCCCCGGCGGCGCGGACCGCCTGGGCGGCACCGCCCGGGGCCTCGCCCCCTGGGACTCCGTGGACCTGGACCGCCCCGACGCCGGCGCCGTGACCGTGACGGGGGTACCGGCCCGGCACGGCCCCGAGGGCTGCGAGCCGGTCGTCGGGGAGGTCGTCGGTTTCGTCCTGACCGGGGACGCCCTGCCCACGGTCTACGTCAGCGGTGACAACGCCTCACTTGATCTGGTCGGGCGGATCGCCGAGCGCTTCGGCCCGGTGGACACCGCCGTCCTCTTCGCCGGTGCCGCCCGCACCGCCGCCCTCGACGGCGCGCTGCTCACCCTGGACAGCGCTCAGGCCGCCGAAGCCGCCCGGATCCTCGGCGCCCGCCGGGTCGTCCCGGCCCACTTCGACAGCTGGGCCCACTTCACCGAGGGCCGGGGCGAGTTGGTGGACGCCTTCAGCGCGGCGGGACTGGGCGACCGCGTGCAACTGAGCTGAACGCTCCCCCCGGTACCTCATGGCGTCCGCGGCCCTGAGCGCCCGCGGACGCCGCCCACGTGAGCCCCGCCACCGCCACCGGTCGTCCGGCAGCGGTGCCTTGCGGTCCTGCTGGACCTGGATCTCGTAGTACGAGTCCGCCGCCGTGCCGTGGAACGCCTCGTCGTAGGCCGCCATCGCCCCGCGTAGCGCCCCGCCGCCCGTTCCCCGGCGGCGGATGTGCCGGGCCAGCCACACGAACAGGCCAAGGACGACGGCGAGCGCGGCGAGAATGATGAGGAGCGGCAGAAGCTGGCCCATGAGCCGACCGTACGCTGTACGTCGGCAGACTCGGGAGGCTCGGCAGCCCGCGGGGCCGCGCCCGGCACGCCCCCTGGAACCCACTGGCCCCGGGCGTCCCGACTTCCGGGAAGGGGGCTCTGGTCGGGAACCCCGCCCCCCTCCCGCGCGTCCAACCCGCAAGCTGTCGGAGAGTCACCGTGGTGCGGTGTCGGCCTCGCTGCTGGCTGCGAACGCTGACCCACCCTCTCCGCCGTGCCGCGGCCGGCAGCATGCCGTCATCGGCGCGCCCCCCTCCAACTGCGCCGATGACGGCCCCTCCGCGCTCCGTGCGCTCCCCTGTGCGTTCCCTTGACTGGCAGAAACTTCCCGGATATTGCTGACTCCTCGGAAGTTTCCTTCAATGGACTCCGGAAGGAGCGCACGTGCCCTCCAGACGCACCTTTCTCACCGCCGGCGCAGCCGCCACTGCGGGCGTCACCACAACCCTGGCGACCGGCGGCCCCGCCCACGCCGCCACCACCGACGACAAGAAGCTCCGCGCCCTCATCTCCCGCATGTCGCTGGAGGAGAAGGTCGGCCAGCTGTTCGTGATGCGGGTGTACGGCCATTCGGCCACCGCCCCCGACCAGGCCGACGTCGACGCCAACCTCAAGGAGATCGGCGTCCGTACGGCCGCCGAGCTGGTCGCGAAGTACCGGGTCGGCGGGATCATCTACTTCACCTGGGCCCACAACACCCGGGATCCGCACCAGATCGCCGGCCTGTGCAACGGGATCCAGAAGGCGTCCCTGGAACAGCCGCGCGGGCTGCCGGTGCTCATCTCGACCGACCAGGAGCACGGGATCGTGTGCCGGGTCGGCGAGCCCGCGACCCTCTTCCCGGGCGCGATGGCGATCGGTGCGGGCGGCTCGCGCACGGACGCCCGCACGCTCGGCCGCATCGCGGGCCAGGAGCTGGCGGCGCTCGGCATCCGGCAGAACTACTCCCCCGTCGCCGACGTGAACGTCAACCCGGCCAACCCGGTCATCGGTGTGCGCTCCTTCGGCGCCGAACCGGACGCGGTGGCGGGCCTGGTGGCCGCCGAGGTCGCGGGGTACCAGGGTGCGCGGGTCGCCGCGACGGCCAAGCACTTCCCGGGGCACGGCGACACGGCCGTCGACAGCCACTACGGCTTCCCGGTCATCACCCACAGCCGGGAGCTGTGGGAGAAGCTGGACGCCGTCCCGTTCCGGGCCGCCATCCGCGCCGGCATCGACTCGATCATGACCGCGCACCTCCAGTTCCCGGCCCTGGACGCCTCCGGCGACCCGGCCACCCTCTCGCACCCGATCCTCACCGGCATCCTGCGCGGCGAACTCGGCTACGACGGCGTCGTGGTGACCGACTCGCTCGGCATGGAGGGCGTGCGCACCAAGTACGGCGACGACCGCGTGCCCGCGCTCGCGCTCAAGGCCGGCGTGGACCAGCTCCTCAACCCGCCCTCCCTGGACGTGGCGTGGAACGCGGTCCTGAAGGCCGTACGGGACGGAGAGCTCACCGAGGCACGGCTCGACGAATCGATCCTGCGCATCCTGCGGCTGAAGGCGAGGCTGCGGCTGTTCGAGGAGCCGTACGTCAGCCAGGCCGGGGTCACACGCAGGGTCGGGACCGGGGCGCATCTGGCGGCGGCCGACCGGGTCGCCGAGCGGACGACGACGCTGCTGGTCAACGAGGGGAAGGTGCTGCCACTCTCTCGCCGCCGTACGCCCAGGGTGCTCGTCGTCGGCGCGGATCCCGCCTCGCCGTCCGGGACCACCGGGCCGCCCACCGGGGTGCTCGCGGGCGCGCTCACCGAACTCGGCTTCACCACCGGCGCGCTGCCGACCGGCACGGCACCCTCCGCCGCCACCGTCGCCAGGGCGGTCGCCGCGGCCGGGGACGTGGACGCGGTGGTCGTCGCGACGTACAACGTCACCGCGAGCAGCGCCCAGAAGACACTGGTCGAGCAGCTGGTGGCGACCGGGAAGCCGGTGGTGGCGGTGGCGGTCCGCAACCCGTACGACGTGGCCCAGCTGCCCACCGCATCGGCGTTCCTGGCGGCCTACTCCTGGACCGACGTCGAACTGCGGGCGGCGGCGCGGGTGATCGCGGGGCGGGTCCGGCCGCGAGGGAAGCTGCCGGTGCCGGTGCAGCGGGCGGACGATCCGGCGCGGGTGCTGTATCCGGTCGGGTTCGGGCTGACGTACCCGGCGTAGTCCTCGGGCCCGGTCCCCCTGCGTAGTCCCCATACGCCACGCAACCGGCGCACCACCGCCAAAAGGCGCAAAGCGCCCCACACGCCTGGCGTGGGCCCGTCGTGGCGGTCACGCTGGACGGGGGTGCCGGGGGATGACGATGCGCGAGCGAGGGTCCGTGAGGGCGGTGTGCGCGGTATTGACGGCGTCCATCGCCCTGCTGACGGGATGTCAGCAGTCTGGTGCGCGAGGTGGCGGGGAGGACGGCCGGCTGGGGGGCGGGGCGTCGTCGGTGGCACCGGACCGGGCCTCCGGGTACGGGGCGGTGTTCCTCGCGGTCGACGAGTGCAGTTCCTTCGGGACGGCCGGCTTCACCGAGGTCCCCTGTGCCGGCGAACGGGCGGCGGCCCGGGTGGTGGCGCGGCACGACGGCACGGTGACCGACGGTCCGTCCTGCCCGGCGACCACCGACTTCGTGCTGCACATCAGCGAGCAGCGCCCGGTCTCCGACGAGGACGGCGACGGGGCCGTACCGCAGGGCTACGCCTGCATGCGCAACCTGGAACCCCCGCATCCCGGCGACCCGGGCGGCGGGGGCGGGCCCCGTACCATCGTCGGCGACTGCGTCTACAGCCTGGGCGACGGGCAGGTCCGCGAGACCGCCTGCGACGGCACGGGTGAGAAGCAACCGCAGTACAAGGTGGAGAAGGCCGTCTCCGGACGGGCCCAGTGCCCGCTGTCCACGGCCCTGTACGTCCAGCTCGGCGGCGAACGGCCGGTGGGCTGCGCCCGGCCGGTGTGACCCGCAGCGGGGCCGACGGCCGGGCACAGCAGCGGAGTTACGGCCGCAGGCCGGGCTCGCGCTCCACGTCACGCCGGTCGAGCCTGGCGTCGAACCGCGCGAGCGGCCTGGCCGCCGACGGGTCCGCCTGGACGGACGCGGACGCCACACCGGCCCACTCCAGGATCCGGGCGGTGGCCAGGGCCTTCTGAGCGGGTATCAGACCGGCCACGTTCGCCCCGTGGTTGAGGCCGGGGGCGGTGAAGACGTACGAGTCCTTCGCGCCCGTGCCGAGACGGAACGGCTCCGCGCCCCACGGGTCGTTCTGCCCGTACACGAAGAGCATCCGGCGGGCGTTGTGCTGCACCCAGGTGTCCACGTCACGCATCGCGAACGGCTGGAACCTCATGGGGATGGAGCGCGGGACGAAGTTCCGGGGCGGCTGGTAGCCGTAGCGGATGTACTTCTTCTCGATGTACGGGAAGTGGATCGTGGGCGCGCCCAGCTGGGTGCCGGCCTGGTAGTAGTACGGCGTGTACGTCTCCAGGCCCTGGTCGGTGTAGGCGGAGACCCCGGAGATCGTGTCGACGGAGGTCCAGATGTCGTCGTCGGTCGCGGTCTGCGCGTCCGCCGGGACCGAGTCGCAGTCGGACAGCAGGCTGTACTGCCAGAAGCCCCAGACGTAGTCGAGGACGACGGCCTCGTAGGCCCGGTCGAGGCTGCCGATGGTGTCGAAGGTGTAGCCGTTCTCGGCCGCGTACGCCGCGTACTTCCTCTCCAGTGGCTCCCGGCGCACCAAGGCCTCGCGCTGGACCGCGTTCAGGCGGTCGCGGCACTCCTTGGTGCCGACGGCGGCGAAGAAGCGGTCGTAGGCCGAGTCCTCGTCGTTCACGACGTCGTTGGGGGCGACATAGGCGACGACGCCGTCCATGTCACGCGGGTAGAAGCGCTCGTAGTAGGTGGCGGTCATGCCGCCCTTGGAGCCGCCCGTGGAGATCCACTTCTTGGTGTAGACGGACTTCAGGGCCTTGAAGACGCGGTGCTGGTCACTGGCAGCCTGCCAGATGTCCAGTTTGCTCCAGTCGGCCGGGGCGGGCCGGGACGGCGTGAAGAAGCGGTACTCCATGGAGACCTGGTTGCCGTCCACGATCTGCGTCGGCTCGCGGCGTCCGGGGTTCGTGGAGACGTTGTAGCCGCCGGTGTAGAAGACGGTGGGGCGGGAGACGTCCTTGTGCAGCACGGTGATCCGCTGCTGGAACGTGCCCTTGGACGGATGCCGGTGGTCCACCGGCTGGGTGTAGTTGAGGACGAAGAAGCGGTAACCGGTGTACGGCTTCTCCTCGATCAGGCTCATCCCCGGGATGGCGAGGAGCCGGTCCTTGATGTCCGTGGTCGTACTGGTGCTGCCGGTGGTGCCGGTGGTGCCGGTGGCCTCCGGTTCGGCGGCGGTGGCCGCTCCCGCCGTGCTCAGTGTTCCTATGAGCACCGTGAGCGCCAGCAGCCATCTGAGCGCCTTGCGCATGCACCCTCCCCTGTGTTTTACAGATGTCCGGCGGAAGCTAGCGGAGCAAGTCCCTTGCGCACCAGGGGAGATGGGCTTTCATGGGGAAAACCCCGCAAGGGTACCGGTGTTCAGCAGAGGATCCAGCCGGTAGCGACCGAGCCGCCGCTCACCTGCCCCTTCACTCGCACGCAGCGGTGGCCGGCGTGCACGGTGACCGGTCCGGCGCGGCGCGAGTAGCGGCCGTCGTCGACGACCGGACGGAGGCCGCGCGCCTGCACGCTGACCATCATGTGCCGCTTCGGACCGGGGGTCTTGGCGAGAGTGACCGCACAGACGAAGCCGCTCCGCTTGTAGATCTGCACGGAACCGGTGGTGAAGGAGAGCGTTCTGACCTTGCGTCCGGCGCAGGACGAGGCGTCGGCGGCCTGCGCGGACGCCGGCATCAGCAGCGCGAGCAGGCCGGACGCGGTCACCAGGGCCAGAGCGAGCGCGAGGCGCCGCCATAGCGCACCACAGTCCACAGTCGTCCCTCCCGTAAGCGTGACTCATGGACGTACAGGTGTACGGACGCACGACACATGTCCGATGGTTGCGCGACCGTCACTGCGACGCGCCGACCGGCTCCTCGGGTTCGGCGGCCCCCACGAACGTCCGCCACAACTCCGCGTACCGCCCACCCCGGACCAGCAGTTCCTCGTGCGTACCGTCCTCCGCGACCCGGCCCCGGGCCGAACCTCCCGATGTCGCCCTCGCACCGCTCGGCCCCGGAGGGCCTCCCGGGCTTCGGAACGACCGGCCGGACTCCGCCCGGCGCCTGGTACCGGCGCCAGCCACCACACCGTCAACACCGGGCAACGACCACACGGTCAGGCCGGAGCAGGCGCGTCCTCCCCCACGAACGTCCGCCACAACTCCGCGTACCGCCCACCCCGGACCAGCAGTTCCTCGTGCGTGCCGTCCTCCGCGACCCGGCCCCGGTCCATGACGACCACCCGGTCCGCGCGGGCCGCCGTGGTCAGGCGGTGGGCCACCACGAGGGTCGTGCGGCGGCCCGCGATGCGGTCGGTGGCCTGGTTGACCTGGGCCTCGGTGGCCAGGTCCAGGGCGGCCGTGGCCTCGTCGAGGAGGAGGATGTCCGGGTCGACCAGCTCCGCGCGGGCCAGTGCGATCAGCTGGCGCTGGCCGGCCGAGAGGTTGCGGCCGCGTTCGGCGACCTCGTGGAGGTAGCCGCCCTCCAGGGTGGCGATCATCTCGTGGGCGCCGACCGCGCGGGCAGCCGCCTCCACCTCGGCGTCGGTGGCGTCGGGGCGGCCGTAGGCGATGGCGTCGCGGACGGTGCCCTGGAAGAGGTACGGCTCCTGCGGGACGACCCCGAGCCGGTGGCGGTACGAGGTGAGGTCCAGTGCCCTGAGGTCCGTGCCGTCGACCGTGACGCGGCCGCCGGTCGGGTCGTAGAACCGGGCCACCAGCTTGACCAGGGTCGACTTGCCGGCGCCGGTCTCGCCGACGAAGGCGACCGTCTGCCCGGCGGGGATGCGCAGGTCGACGCCGCCGAGGGCCTCCTCGGGTTCGTCGGTGGAGCCGTAGGCGAAGTGGACGTCCTCGAAGGCGATCTCGCCCCGCAGGGACAGCACGTCGAGCGGCTCGTCGGCGGCCTTCGTGGACGTCGGTTCCTGGAGCAGCTCCTGGATGCGGCCCAGCGAGACGGTCGCCTGCTGGTAGCCGTCGAAGACCTGGGAGAGCTGCTGGACGGGGGCGAAGAACAGGTCGATGTAGAGCAGGTACGCGACCAGGGCGCCCGTCGTGAGGGTGGCCGCGTCGATCCGGCCCGCGCCCGCGATCAGTACACCGGCCGCGGCCACCGACGACAGCAGCTGTACGAAGGGGAAGTAGATGGAGATCAGCCACTGACCCCGGATACGCGCCTGCCGGTAGCTGTCGCTGCGTTCGGCGAACCGTGCCCCGCCGTCCCGCTCACGCCGGAAGGCCTGCACGATCCTGAGACCCGACACCGACTCCTGGAGGTCGGCGTTGACCACCGACACCCGCTCCCGGGCCAGTTCGTACGCCTTCACGCTGGCCCGGCGGAAGAAGAACGTGGCGACGATCAGCGGCGGCAGGGTCGCGAACACGACGAGCGCGAGCTGTAGGTCGATCACCAGCAGGGCGCCCATGATGCCGAAGAAGGTGACGACCGAGACGAAGGCCGTGACCAGGCCCGTCTGGAGGAACGTCGACAGCGCGTCGACGTCCGTCGTCATCCGGGTCATGATCCGGCCGGTCAACTCCCGCTCGTAGTAGTCCAGTCCGAGCCGCTGGAGCTGGGCGAAGATCTTCAGGCGCAGGGCGTACAGGACCCGTTCGCCGGTACGGCCGGTCATCCGGATCTCGCCGACCTGCGCCGCCCACTGCACGCCGACGGCGACCAGGGCGAGCAGGGAGGCGGACCAGATCGCGCCGAGCGCCATCTCGTTGACACCGTCGTCGATGCCGTGCCGGATCATCACCGGGAGCAGCAGACCCATCCCGGCGTCCACGGCGACCAGGGCGAGGCTCACGAGCAGCGGCAGGCCGAAGCCCCGCAGCAGCCTGCGCAGGCCGTACGACTCCTCGGCGGCGACCGCCCTTGCCTCGTCGACGCCCGGGGTGTCCGTCGCCGGGGGCAGCGCCTCGACCTGGGCTAGGAGTTCGGGGGTGGCCGGAGTGCCGTCCATCGCGATGTCCCGCCGCTCGCGCTCCCCCGCCCAGAGCCGGGGCGTGATGCCGCTCTCGGCGTCGAACTCGGCGTCCAGTTCGTCACGTACGGACGTGTCCTCGGCGGGGGCGGCGGGCAGGGCGTGGCCCGGGGAGACGCCGCCGAGTTCGTCCGGGTCGGTGAGCAGGCGGCGGTAGAGGGGGGAACGCTGCTGGAGTTCGTCGTGGGTGCCGATGTCGGCGAGCCGGCCGGCGTCGAGGACGGCGATGCGGTCGGCGAGGTTGAGGGTGGAGCGGCGGTGGGCGATGAGGAGCGTGGTGCGGCCCCGCATGACCTGCTGAAGAGCCTCGTGGATCTCGTGCTCGACACGGGCGTCCACGGCGGAGGTGGCGTCGTCCAGGACCAGCAGGCGCGGGTCGGTGAGGATCGCGCGGGCGAGCGCGACGCGCTGCCGCTGGCCGCCGGAGAGGGTGAGGCCGTGCTCGCCGACCGTGGTGTCGTATCCCTCGGGGAGTTCCCTGATGAAACGGTCGGCCTGGGCGGCGCGGGCAGCGGCCTCGATCTCCTCCTGGGTCGCGTCCGGGCGGCCGTACGCGATGTTGTTGCGGACCGTGTCGGAGAAGAGGAAGGAGTCCTCGGGGACCAGCCCGATCGCGGCCCGCAGCGAGTCGAGGGTGAGCTCGCGGACGTCGTGCCCGCCGATGAGGACGGCACCGTGGGTGACGTCGTAGAAGCGCGGGAGCAGGAGGGAGACGGTGGACTTGCCGGAGCCTGAGGAGCCGACGACCGCGAGGGTCTCGCCGGGGTGGATCTCGAAGCTGAGCCCGTCGAGGACGGGGCCGGCGGTGCCGTCGTAGCCGAAGGAGACGTCGTCGAACTCGACGGTGGCCGGGGCGTCGGCGGGAAGCTGTTTCGTCCCCTCCTGGATCGACGGCTCGGTGTCGATCAGCTCCAGCACGCGCTCGGTGCCCGCGCGGGCCTGCTGGCCGACCGTGAGGACCATCGCGAGCATCCGCACCGGGCCGACGAGCTGGGCGAGGTAGGTGGAAAAGGCGACGAACGTGCCGAGCGTGATGTGCCCGCGCACCGCGAGCCAGCCGCCGAGCGCGAGCATCGCGACCTGGCCGAGAGCGGGGACGGCCTGCAGAGCGGGGGTGTACCGGGAGTTGAAGCGGATGGTGCGGAGCCGGCCGGCGAACAGACGGCGGCCCACCTCGCGCAGCTTGCCCGTCTCCTGGTCCTCCTGCCCGAAGCCCTTCACCACGCGTACGCCGCTGACGGCGCCGTCGACCACGCCCGCGACGGCGGCGGCCTGGGCCTGGGCGTACCAGGTGGCGGGGTGCAGCCTGGTGCGGGAGCGCTTCGCGATCCACCACAGGGCGGGCGCGACGGCCAGGGCGACCAGGGTGAGCGGCACGGACAGCCACGCCATGACCACGAGGGAGATCAGGAAGAGAGCGAAGTTCCCGATGGTCATCGGGAGCATGAAGAGCAGGCCCTGGATCAGCTGGAGGTCGCTGGTGGCCCGGCCGACGACCTGGCCGGTGGACAGCTCGTCCTGCCGGCGGCCGTCGAGGCGGGTGATCGTCCCGAACATCTCCGTGCGCAGGTCGTGCTGGACGTCCAGGGCGAGACGTCCGCCGTAGTAGCGGCGGACGTAGGTGAGCAGATAGACGATGACGGCCGCGCCGATCAGCGCGCCGGCCCAGGGAGCCATGTCCCGGCTGTGGTCGCCGATCACGTCGTCGATGATCACCTTGGTGATCAGGGGGACGACGGCCAGCACGGCCATCCCGGCCAGGCTCGACCCGAGGGCCAGGACGACATCCTGGGGGTGGCGCCACGCGTAACCGGCCAGCCTGCGAGCCCAGCCCTGTTCGTCCCCCTGGTGCGCTGCCACGCGGTGTCCTCCTTCAGACCTGATCTTCCGGAAGACACCAACACCGGATGAAGCGGATTTCATCCCTCCGCAACAACTCGCGGGCGAGGGCGCGACCGTCCGCTCGCGGGCACGTCAGACACGTACGCGCAGGTAGTAGAACCGCGTCGTCTGTACCGCGTTCTGGTTGTCGTCGCTCACCAGGACAACTTTCAGGCGCCCCTCGGTGTGTCCCGTGATCACCATGCCCTCGATGTTGTCCAGCAGCGGGTTCGGCTGGGGCTGCTTGGCCGTGGCGCCGAGGGACGGGCAGTCGGCGATGTCGGCGAGCAGGGTCTTCTTGATCGGGCGGACGCCCGTCTGTCCCGTGAGGTTCTCGACGCCGCTGGTGTCCGTGGCGTGGTGGGGGTCGGCGAGGTAGAGGCGGACCGTGTTGCCGACGCCGGAGGCGAAGCCGCGTTCCAGGACGAGGAGGCGGCCGTCGGGGGTGGCCTGGACCTCGGGGACGCCGAGGCCGGCGTCGACGGGGTAGGCGTACTGGGCGCCGAGCGTGAAGCGCCCGCCCTTTGTCCGCTGCCAGGTCTGGAAGCGCACGAGGGTCGAGCTGTCGCCGGTCAGGGCGTACTCCATGGACGCGAGGAGGGTACGGCCGCCGGGGAGCAGGGTCAGACCCTCGAAGGTGCCGTTGGAGACGGCACGGCCGGCCGGGGCGACCTGGAGGGAGGGCTGGACGGGGAGCCGGTCGAGGATCCTGCCGTCGCGGGAGTAGCGGCGGATCGAGGGCTCGGTCTCGGACGTGACCAGCCGGGTGCCGTCACGGTCGATCGCCAGACCCTCGGAGTCGAGTGCGGCGCCGTTCTCGTCGGCGAGGGGGACCACTCGGCGCGGCTGAAGGGTCCTCGCGTCCAGGCCGAAGAGGGAGGAGCGGTCGGACAGGGCGGCGAGCGAGCCGTCCGGGTCCGGCGCGAGGGCGGAGAGGTTGCCGACGAAGGTGCCGTCGAACGTCGTCTTGTCGAGCGCGTCGGAGAAGCGGTCGATGGAGACGGACGGCGAACAGGCGTGGTTCTCCTGGGCGTTCGCGGGACCGGCGGCGGTCAGACAGGCGGCCGCCGCCAGGGCCGCGGTGGTCGTGGCGAGTACGGTTCGCAAGCGCATGGAGGCCACCGTAGGGCGGCCCGGTGACGCACGGGAGGCCACCTCATGACGGGTCAGCTCGCGGCCAGGTCCCGGTGGACGGCCTTGGCGACGCCCTGGATGGTCGTGATGCCGTAGCTCATGGTGCTGTTACCCTGCGTGAGCACCGTGATCATGTAGTCGTGGCCGTTGCCCTTGAACGCGCCGATGCTGTGCACGCGCCAGCCGTTGGTGGCCCGTTCCAGCCAGCCGTTCTTGAGGGCCACGGTGACCCCGGACGGCACTCCGTACGGCGTTCCCCAGCGCTGCGAGGAGATGACCTGGCTCATCAGCTTGAGGATGTACGCGCGGGAGTTGTCGCTCAGGACGGTGTTCTTGGCGGTGATCAGCTTGAGGAGCTTCTGCTCGTCGGTGACGGTGATCTGGGTCAGGCCCCAGTAGCCGTTCGCGCCGGGCTTGGTCTGGGTCATGCCGGCCGCGGTGAGGAAGCCCTTGATCTTGGTCATGCCCAGCTGCTTCCACAGCTTGCTGGTCGCGGTGTTGTCCGACTTGGTGATCATGGCCTTGGCGAGGGAGGCCTCGGTGTCGGTCAGGTACCGGTTGTGCTTCTTCGCGTCCCACAGCAGCGTGGCGAGGACGGTGACCTTGACGACGCTGGCCGAGTCGAAGGCGGTGGAGGCGCGCAGGGTGCAGGTGGTCTTCGTCGGGCGGTCGTAGACGCCGACCGCGATGGTGCCCCTGCGGTTCGCGAGGGCGGCGGTGATGTCCCTCTTCAGCTTGTCGGCGAGGCCCGCCCTGGCGGACGTACAGCTGACGGTCGGGGTGGCGGCGGCGGCGGGCGCGGCGGCGGCCACGACGGGTATGAGCGCGCCGACGGCCAGGCCGGCCGCAAGGAGTCTCGTACGGCGTGAAGTCCTCGTACTGCGTGAAGTCACAGAAGTCATGCACCACTTGACTCACACGTCCAGGGGAAAGGTTGTACGAATCGGGAGCATCTTCTTGGACTCTTCACGCACCGGCACCGCATTGCCCGACTTGCCGGGTTCCGTCATCCGATCGACATGCCGCATTCATTTACACGGCCGCATGTCCATGTCACAGTCCCGTTGCCGCCTTCAATCAACCCGCGTAGATGGGACCCCCACATGCTGGCGACACCACGAATACGCCGCTGGAAGCCGGTGGCGCTGGCCACCGCCGCCGTCCTGGCCGGCCTCACCGCGTCCACCCTGACCGCGACCCCGGCCGCGGCGACGACGACCGCGTACGACACGACGTACTACAAGAACGCGGTCGGCAAGACGGGCACCAGCCTCAAGTCCTCCCTGCACACCATCATCAGCAGCCAGACGAAGATCTCGTACTCCGCGGTCTGGAACGCCCTCAAGGTCACCGACCAGGACCCGAACAACAGCAACAACGTGATCCTGCTGTACAGCGGGGTCTCCCGCAGCAAGTCCCTCAACGGCGGTGACGTCGGCGACTGGAACCGTGAACACGTGTGGGCCAAGTCCCACGGCGACTTCGGCGAGGTGACCGGTCCCGGCACCGACCTGCACCACCTGCGTCCGGCGGACGTCCAGGTCAACTCCATCCGCGGAAACCTGGACTTCGACAACGGCGGCAGCACGGTCACGAACGGCGGCGGCAGCCTCGTCGACTCCGACTCCTTCCAGCCGCGCGCCGCGGACAAGGGCGATGTGGCCCGCATGATCCTCTACATGGCCGTGCGCTACGAGGGTGACGACGGCTTCGCGGACCTGGAGCCCAACGAGAAGGTCGGCAACGGCAGCAACCCGTACATCGGCAAGCTCTCCGTTCTCAAGGCATGGAACGAGGCCGACCCGCCGAGCGCCTTCGAGGAGAAGCGCAACCAGGTCATCTACGACACCTACCAGCACAACCGCAACCCGTTCATCGACCATCCGGAGTGGGTCGAGGCGATCTGGTAGGAAACGGCACCACGGCGCGGAGCAGGGTCCTCGGGCAGTTTCCGGAGGGCCCTGCGGTGCGTACCGCTCACCCCACACGCGAGCGCGCCGCTGCCGTCAGTCTCATTCGAGGTGCGTCGGAGCGAACATCCGCAAGGTCGCGGGCAGCACGATCACGGACGGGCCCGGTTCGGTGAGCGACTTAGCCAAGTCGTCGCGGAACGTCCGCGGAGTCGTACGCGTCGCCGGTACGCCGAACGACTCGGCCAGGGCCACGAAGTCCGGTCGGGTGAGTTCGGTGGCCGTGGCCTGGCCGAAGGTGTCCGTCATGTACTCGCGCAGGATGCCGTAGCCGCCGTCGTCCACGATCAGCCAGGTGACCGACAGGTCGTACTGCTTCACCGTCGCCAGTTCGGCGATCGAGTACATCGCACCGCCGTCTCCGGACACCGCCAGGACCGGCTTGGTGGGGTCCGCGACCGCCGCGCCGATGGCGGCCGGAAATCCGTAGCCGAGACCTCCGGCGCCCTGGGCCGAATGCATGGTGTTGGGCTGCCTGGCGTCGAACGCGGACCATGCCCAATAGCTGAGGATGGTCATGTCCCAGAAGCTCGGTGCGTCGTCCGGCAGCGCTTCCCGCACATCGGCGAGCAGCTGCTGCTCCAGGGTCAGTTCCTGAGCGGCGATGCGCTCGCGCACCTGCCCGAGGAGGTCCCGTACCCGCTCCGGCGCGGAAGGGTCCGAGCGCTCCGACACCGTCTCCAGCAGCGCCTGCAAAGCCAGGCGCGCGTCC
The DNA here is from genome assembly GCF_044459385.1 of Streptomyces sp. NPDC050287. NCBI lineage: Bacteria > Bacillati > Actinomycetota > Actinomycetes > Kitasatosporales > Streptomycetaceae > Streptomyces > Streptomyces sp. NPDC050287. Next base: position 411,413 of record NZ_JBITIY010000006.1, read on the forward strand.
GCGTGGATGCCGAGGGCCGGGTGGTTGGACTCCAGTTTGCCGAGGTCCGCCTCGATCTGGATGACCCGGCCTCGCGGCTTGAAGGTGTGGTAGTTGGAGGAGAGTTCGCCGAGGCCCGAGCCGACGACGAGGAGTACGTCCGCGTCCTGAAGGAAGTCCGTCGTGTGGCGGTCCTCCAGCCAGGACCGCAACGACAACGGGTGCGTCCAGGGGAACGCGCCCTTGCCGCCGGGAGTGGTGACCACAGGGGCGTTCAGCTTCTCGGCGAGCCGGCGGAGCTTGCCCGACGCGTCGGCCCGTACCACTCCCCCGCCCGCGATGATCGCCGGGCGGGAGGCGTGGGACAGCAGGTCGGCCGCCAGCGCCGTCAGTTCGGGGCGCGGCGGCAGCTCCTCGGGGAAGGCGTCGCCCCCGGTCACCACCGGGACGGGTGTCGGAGCCAGCAGGACGTCCTGCGGGATCTCCACCCATACCGGGCCGTGCGGAACCGTCAGCGCCGACTTCCACGCCTCCGCGATCGCGGACGGGATCTGGGACTGGGTGCGGACGGTGTGGACGGACTTCACCACGCCCCGGAACGAGGCCGCCTGGTCCGGGAGTTCGTGCAGATAGCCGTGCCGGCCGCCGCCCAGGCCGGAGGTGGGGATCTGGCTGCTGATCGCCAGGACGGGCGCGGACGCGGCCGCCGCTTCCTGCAGGGCCGCCAACGACGTCAGCGCGCCCGGGCCCGTCGACAGCAGCAGCGGGGCCGCCTCGCCGGTGATCCGGCCGTACGCGTCCGCCGCGAAGCCCGCGTTGTTCTCCACCCGCAGGCCGATGAACCTGAGGTCCGAGCGGCGCAGGGCGTCGAACATCCCCAGCGCGTGCTGGCCGGGCAGGCCGAAGACGGTGGTCGCGCCGAGGCCGGCCAGCGTCTCCACGACCAGGTCTCCGCCGGTGCGGCCGGGGGGAGGGTTCAGCGCGGCCTTCGTCTGGGACGGCGTCGGACGGAGCACCAGGTCGTGGTCGTGGGTCACTTCGCGCGGGCCTCCGCAATCTGACGGGACATGATCGTGGTCAGTTCGTACGCCGTGTGGGACGCCGCCACCGAAGTGATCTCCGCGTGGTCGTACGCGGGGGCCACCTCGACGACGTCCGCCGACACCAGGGTGCACGATGCCAGACCGCGCAGGATCTCCAGCAGCTCACGGGAGGTCATGCCGCCCGCCTCGGGCGTGCCGGTGCCGGGGGCGTGCGCCGGGTCCAGGCAGTCGATGTCTATGGAGATGTAGAGGGGACGGTCGCCGATGCGCTGCCGCAGCTGGTCGGCGACCTCGTCGACGCCGCGCCTCATCACATCCGCCGAGGTGACGATGCCGAAGCCCAGCTTGGCGTCGTCGTCCAGGTCCTGCTTGCCGTACAGGGGGCCACGGGTGCCGACGTGGGACAGGGCGGAGGTGTCGAGGATGCCCTCCTCCACCGCCCGGCGGAACGGCGTGCCGTGCGTGTACTCCGCGCCGAAGTACGTGTCCCAGGTGTCGAGGTGGGCGTCGAAGTGCAGCAAGGCCACCGGGCCGTGCTTCTTCGCGACCGACCGCAGCAGCGGCAGCGCGATCGTGTGGTCGCCGCCCAGGGTCATCAGGCGGGCACCGGTGCCGAGCAGCTCGTCCGCCGCGGCCTCGATGGTCTCGACCGCCTCGTGGATGTCGAACGGGTTCACGGCTATGTCGCCGCCGTCGGCCACCTGGGCGAGGGCGAAGGGGGACGCCTCCTGCGCCGGGTTGTACGGGCGCAGCAGCCGGGACGCCTCGCGGATGGCGTTGCCGCCGAAGCGGGCGCCCGGCCGGTAGGAGACGCCCGAGTCGAACGGCACCCCCACCACGGCGACATCGGCCCGGCCGACCTCGTCGAGGCGCGGCAGCCGGGCGAAGGTCGCGGGACCGGCGTACCGCGGGATGCGCGACGAGTCGACGGGGCCGCGGGGCGGCTCGTTGCTGCTCATGGGGTCATGCCTTCTTTCCTGCGTTTCGTCGCGTATGAACTGCTTCTTCTGACGACTCTAGTGGGGCGCCGGAACCGGTTCGGACACACGTTCGGGAGCACCGCGGCCGGCCAGCCGCTCGCGCCAGGCCGTGAGGACGGCCGCGTCGGTGGGCCTGGTCGCCAGGGAGACGACGAGGTACGCGGCGAGGGAGGACAGGAGGCCGTAGTAGACGGGCTCGTTGGCGAGGATGCCGTAGCCCGCCATCAGGCCGATGACGGCGAGACCGCCGACGACGACGGAGGCGAGGGCGCCCTGCACGGTGCCGCGCTTCCACAGCAGTCCGCCGAGGATCGGCACGAGGAGGCCGCCGACGAGCAGGTTGTAGGCGACGGTCAGCGCCTCGACGACGTTGTTCAGCGCGATGGCGGTACAGATCACGACCACGCCCATGACGAGGATGAAGGCGCGGTTGCCCCTCACCTCGTCGTGGTCGTCGGCCGCGGTGTCCGTGGCGCCCCGCAGCCGCGACCAGATGTCGTTGTTGGCGACGGTCGCGCAGGCGATGAGCGCGCCGGAGGAGGTGGACATCACGGCGGCCAGGGCGGCGGCCAGCACCAACCCCCGTACGCCGACCGGGAGTTCGTCCTTCACGATGGTCGCGAAGGCGTCGTCCGCGTTGGGCAGCTTCGGGTAGAGGACCTTGGCCGCCGTGCCGATGACGGCGCCGGCGAGGGCGTAGACGAGGCAGTAGGTGCCCGCGACCGTGCCGCCCCACCTGGCGGTCCGGTCGCCGCGGGCGGTGAACACCCGCTGCCAGATGTCCTGGCCGATGAGCATGCCGAAGGTGTAGATGAGCACGTAGGTGAAGATCGTCTCGCCGCCGATGCCGAGCGGGTCGAAGTACTCGGTGGGCAGCTTCGCCCTCATCTCGCCGAAGCCGCCCGCCTTGACGACGGCGATCGGGAGGAGCAGGAGCAGGACGCCGATGGTCTTCACCACGAACTGCACCATGTCCGTCAGCGTGATCGACCACATCCCGCCGAGGGTCGAGTACGCGACGACGATCGAGCCGCCGAGGACGATCGCGGCGGTCCGGTTCATGTCGAAGAGGACGTCGAAGATGGTGGCGTACGCGATGGTCGACGTGACCGCGAGCATCAGGGTGTACGCCCACATGACCACGCCGGAGATGACGCCCGCCCGGCCGCCGTACCGCAGGTCCAGCATCTCGGAGACGGTGTAGACCTTCAGGCGGGCGATGCGTGCGGAGAAGAAGACGGAGAGGGCGAGCAGGCCGAGGCCGATGGTGAACACCATCCAGGCGCCGGACAGGCCGTACTGGTAGCCGAGGCCCACGCCGCCGATGGTGGACGCGCCCCCGAGGACGATCGCGGCCATGGTGCCGGAGTACATGACGGGTCCCAGGCGGCGCCCGGCCACCAGGAACTCGCTCTTCGACCTGGCGCGGCGCATCCCCCACCAGCCCATGGCCAGCATGCCGGCCAGATAGACGACGATGACTGCGTAGTCGACGGCCACAGGGCCCTCCTTCACTCGATGTCGCCGGCGGGTGACGAGCACCGACACTAGGTGGCCGGAAAGCGACTGCGAAGTGTACGTTTCATCCATTCGAGCCGAGCAGGATGGAAGGAACGTCCACCGTGTCGGATCCCGCCGTTCCGCCGACCCCGCCCGTGCCTCTCGCTGCTCTCCTGGCCCGCGAGGACCTGGCCCTGCGGCAGATCGCGGGGCCCCACGATCCGGACATCGTCGTCCACTGGGCCCACACATCGGAGATGGCGGACCCGTATCCGTATCTGCTCGGCGGTGAGCTGCTGCTGACGGCGGGCGTGCACATTCCGGAGGCGGCGGGGTCGGGCACCTACTTCGACGACTACGTCTCCCGGATCGTCGCGGCGGGCGGAGCGGCTCTCGGGTTCGGGGTGGCGCCGGTCCACGACACGGTGCCGCGGGCGCTGGTCGCGGCCTGCGAGGCGTACGAGCTGCCGCTGGTCGAGGTCCCGCCGCGGACCACGTTCTCGGGCGTGGCCCGCGCGGTCTGGCAGTTGATGGCCCAGGCCCGGCACACCGAACTGCGCCGCGTCACGGAGGCCCAGCAGAGTCTCGCCGCCGCGGCCTCCCGCCCCGACCCGGTCCCCTCGGTCCTGCGACAGCTCGCCCAGCGGGTGGGCGGCCGGGCGGTGCTGTACGGCCCGGAGGGGGCGGAGATCGCGGCGGCGGGGCGGGAGCCGGGGGGCCAGGTGCGGGAGGGGCCGGCGGGGCGGAACCCGGCGGGCGAGGAACGGGACACGCTGACGCGACGGCAACAGGCGGGCGGAGCGCGGGACGCGCCGGCGGGACGGCGACAGGCGGGCGAGGCGCGGGACACGCCGACAGGACGGGAACGGGCGGGCGAGACGGGGGACGCGCTGGTCAGGCTCGCACGGATCGTCACCAGCCGCTCCTCCGCGACCGCCACCGACACCACCCCCGCCGGTACCCATCTCGCCGCCTACGCCCTCGGCACCGGCCAGGGTTTCGTGCTCGGCGTCGCGGCGCCCCGGCGCGACCCCGCCCACCACACCATCGCGTCCGTCGCCGCCGTGCTGCTCTCCCTGCTCACCGGCGAGCACCAGAGCAGGACGGGAGCGGCCCGGTCCTCAGCGCTCGTACGGCTGCTGCTGGGGGCCGGTCCCGACGAGGTGGCACCCCTGCTGGGCGGGGAGCGGTGGGTCGTCGTGCACGCCCGGACCGAGGCGCCGGAGCCTCCCGACGGGGTGGCCGCTGCCGCGCTCGGGGCGGCGCTGGGCTCCCCGCTGGTCGACCTGGACCGGGACGTCGTACGGGTCCTGGTGCCGGCCGAGCACGAACCGGCCCCGCAGTCCGGCTGGACGCTCGGTGTCAGCGCGGTCGCCGGCCCGCACGAGTGGGCGCCCGCCGACACCCAGGCGGCCCGCGCCCTGGCCCGCGCCCTGGCCACCCGTGTCCCGCTGGTCCGGCACGCCGCCCGCCCGGCCCTCGCCGACCTGGTCCCCGGCCAGGAGGCCGAGGCGTACGCCCGTACGCTGCTCGCGCCGGTCGCGGCCACCCCGGCGCTCACCGAGACGCTGCGGACCTGGCTGTCGCTGCACGGCAGTTGGGACCGTACGGCGGTGGCGCTGGCCGTGCACCGCAACACCGTGCGGCAGCGGATCGCCCGGTGCGCGGCCCTGCTGGGGGCGGACCTGGACGACCCGGACGTACGGATGGAACTGTGGTTCGCGCTGCGGCACCTGTGATCGCGTGACGCGCGTCCCAGCGTGCGGGATGCCGAGTGATCCCTCCGCGATCTGCCTCACAATGGGAGGCATGCCGATACCCGGGACACCCAGCCGCGCCGAGCTCGTCGACCACCTTGTGAAGACCCGTATCGCGGGCGATGTCGCGACCCCTCGTGAGAACAACCTCTCCCACTACCGCCAGCTGGCGAACGGTGTCCGCAACTTCTGGCTCGGCCTGGAGCTCGGCGACCGGTGGACCGACGAGCAGGACGTGCTCGCGGTGATGGCGGAGCGGGTCGGAGTGAACGACGACCCCGAGTACCGGTACGGCCAGGACACCATCGACCCCGGTCTGACGGTGGCCGCGCTGGACCGGTTGGCGGGCCGGCTGCGCAAGGCGGCCGACGGCCGGCAGCGGGTCCTGTTCGCCACCGGCCACCCGGGCGGTCTGCTCGACGTGCACCGCGCCACGGCCGCCGCGCTGCGGGCCGCCGGCTGCGAGATCGTCGTGATCCCGGACGGGCTGCAGACGGACGAGGGGTACGTCATGCAGTTCGCGGACGTGGCGGTGCTGGAGCACGGCGCGACGCTGTGGCACACGCACTCCGGCGAGCCGATGAAGGCCATCCTGACCGCCCTGGAGAACGAGGGCCGCCCGCTGCCCGACCTGGTCGTCGCCGACCACGGCTGGGCGGGATACGCCGGGCAGCACGGCGTCGACTCCGTCGGCTACGCCGACTGCAACGACCCGGCGCTCTTCCTCGCCGAGGCGGAGGGCACCGTGCAGGTGACGGTCCCCCTCGACGACCATGTGGTCAGCCCGCGCCACTACGACCCGATGACGGCGTATCTGCTGGCGGAGGCGGGGCTGGTCTGACCGCTCAGCGTTCGGGAAGCGCCTCAGAGTCCGGTGAGCGCCTCAGCGTCTGGGGGCGCGGACCACGCCCTCCTGGATGACCGAGATGGCGAGCCGGCCGTCCTGGGTGTAGATCCGGGCCTGGCCCAGGCCGCGGCCGCCGTGGGCGGACGGCGACTCCTGGTCGTAGAGGAGCCATTCGTCGGCGCGGAAGGGGCGGTGGAACCACATGGCGTGGTCGAGCGAGGCTCCCACGAGGTCGCCCACCGCCCATCCCCCGCGTCCGTGCGCGAGCAGGACCGAGTCCAGCAGTGTCATGTCGGAGACGTAGGTGGCGAGGACGACGTGCAGCAGGGGTACGTCGACCGCGCCGCTGAGTTTGCCGTTGGTGCGGAACCACACCTGCGAGTGCGGTTCGCGGGGCTCGCCGAACTGTCCGTACGGCGGCTCCTCGGCGTAGCGCAGGTCGATCGCCCGGCGCGCGTCCAGGAACTTCTCGACGATCTCGGGGTCGAGGTGGTCGTAGCCGCGCAGCCGCTCCTCGGAGGTGGGCAGCGTGACGGGGTCCGGGGCGGGCGGCATGGGGGCCTGGTGGTCGAAGCCCTCCTCGTACTGCTGGAAGGAGGCGGACAGCGCGAAGATCGGCTGTCCGTGCTGGACCGCGAGGACCCGGCGCGCGGTGAAGGAGCGGCCGTCGTTCATCCGGTCGACCGTGTAGACGATGGGCGCGCCGGGGTCACCGGGGCGCAGGAAGTACGCGTGGAGGGAATGGGCGAGGCGGTCCTCGGGGACCGTCCGCCCGGCGGCGACGAGCGCCTGGGCCGCGACCTGTCCGCCGAAGACCCGAGGGACGACGGAGGACCGGGACCGGCCGCGGAAGATGTTCTCCTCGATCTGCTCGAGGTCGAGCAGATCGAGGAGATCGTCCAGTGCCTGACTCATACGGCTATTTCTACGGGCCGGTAATTTCCGGGGCCTTACAGGCCCATGTCCTTCGCGATGATCGTCTTCATGATCTCGCTGGTGCCGCCGTAGATGCGGTTGACGCGGTTGTCCGCGTACAGGCGGGCGATCGGGTACTCGTTCATGAAGCCGTAGCCGCCGTGCAGCTGGAGGCAGCGGTCGATCACGCGGTGGGCGACCTCGGTGCAGAACAGCTTGGCGCTGGCGGCCTCGGCGGGGGTCAGCTCGCCGGCGTCCAGGGCCTCGAGGGCGCGGTCCGCGACGGCCTCGGCGGCGTCCACCTCTGCCTGGCAGGCGGCCAGTTCGAACTTGGTGTTCTGGAAGGAGGCGACGGGCTTGCCGAAGACCGTGCGGTCCTGCACGTACTCCTTGGCGAACCGGACGGCGGCCTTGGCCTGGGCGTAGGCGCCGAAGGCGATGCCCCAGCGCTCGGAGGCCAGGTTGTGGCCGAGGTAGTAGAAGCCCTTGTTCTCCTCGCCGAGGAGGTCCTCGGCGGGGACCTTGACGTCGACGAACGCCAGCTCGGCGGTGTCGGAGGTCTTCAAGCCGAGCTTGTCGAGCTTGCGGCCTATGGAGTAGCCCTCGGACTTGGTGTCCACGGCGAACAGGGAGATGCCGTGGCGGCGGTCCTCGGCGGTGGGCGCCGAGGTGCGGGCGCAGACGATCACGCGGTCGGCGTGGACGCCGCCGGTGATGAAGGTCTTGGAGCCGTTGAGGACGTAGTGCGTGCCGTCCTCGGAGAGCTTGGCGGTGGTCTTCATGCCCGCGAGGTCGGAGCCGGTGCCCGGCTCGGTCATCGCGAGGGCCCACATCTCCTCACCGGAGACGAACTTCGGCAGGAAGCGCTTCTTCTGCTCGTCGGTGGCGAGCATCTTGATGTACGGCAGGCCGAGCAGCACGTGCACCCCGGAGCCGCCGAACTGGACACCCGCGCGCGCGGTCTCCTCGTACATCACGGCTTCGAACTTGTACGAGTCGATGCCGGCGCCGCCGTACTCCTCGTCGACGCGGATCCCGAAGACGCCGAGTTCGGCGAGCTTGTAGTAGAAGTCGCGCGGTGCCTGGCCCGCGGCGAACCACTCGTCGTAGACGGGGACGACCTCGGCCTCGATGAAGTCCCGGAGGGTCTCCCGGAACGCCTCGTGATCCTCGTTGAACACCGTACGGCGCACCGCCGCACCTCCTTGCGCCTAAGCCGGCGCCGCTCTCGCGAATGTGGTCGCTCGCCGTCGGGGTTCCTCAACTGATGGTTGAGGTCACAACGGCTAAGCGCTTGCTCACTCAAGGTACCGGCGAGTAGGGAGGCGCGTCCAGGTAACGCTCATCACGTACGGCCGCTCGATGCGCGCGCGAGGCTTGTGCCTCTGGGCTTGTGCCGCAGGGCCTGTCACTCCGCCGCCGCGAACGCGCCCCGCGCCATCCGGTGCAGCAGCTCCGCCGTGGCCACCCGCCCCGGCAAGGACCCCGCCCTCCCCAGGTGTGGGGTGGAGTTCAGCAGCCCGAACACCGAGTGGACGGCGGAGCGCGCCGTCGGCTCGGAGAGCCCCGGGTACACCTCGCGCACGACCCCGACCCACAGCTCGACGTACTGCCTCTGCAGCTGTCGTACCAGCTTGCGGTCCGTGTCCCGGAGGCGGTCCAGCTCACGATCGTGCAGTGTGATCAGCGGGCGGTCGTCGAGGGCGAAGTCGATGTGGCCCTCGATGAGGGAGTCGAGGACCGCGTCGCCGGGCACCCCGTCGGCTTCCTGGACGCGCCGCTTGGCGCCTGTCAGCAGCTGGCCGCTGATACCCACCAGCAGTTCGGCGAGCATCGCGTCCTTGCCCGTGAAGTGGCGGTAGAGACCGGGGCCGCTGATCCCGACGGCGGCCCCTATCTCGTCCACACCGACGCCGTGGAAGCCGCGTTCGGCGAAGAGCCGCGCGGCCTCCTTGAGGATCTGCTCGCGGCGGGTGGGAGCGTCGGTTCTGGTGGCCATGGAAGCAATTCTAGACAGAGCGGTTAGCGGTCGTTAACCTGAAGGAGATGGTTAACGCTCATTAACAAGCCGAGGGGACCTGAGGATGCAGGAGGCAGCAGTGCTGACGAGCGCGGCGGATCCCGCGTCGGAAGCCTGGCGCGCCAACGAGAAGGCGCATCTCGCACTCGTCGGGGAGCTGCGCGGCAAGCTCGCCGCGGCCCGGCTCGGCGGGGGCGAGAAGGCCCGGGCCCGGCACACCGCGCGCGGGAAGCTGCTGCCGCGCGACCGGGTCGACACGCTCCTCGATCCCGGCTCGCCCTTCCTGGAGCTGGCCCCTCTCGCCGCCGACGGGATGTACGAGGGGCAGGCCCCGGCCGCCGGGGTCATCGCCGGGATCGGCCGGGTCAGCGGACGCGAGTGCGTGATCGTCGCCAATGACGCCACCGTCAAGGGCGGGACGTACTACCCGATGACGGTGAAGAAGCATCTGCGCGCGCAGGAGGTGGCCCTGGAGAACCGCCTGCCCTGCGTCTACCTCGTCGACTCCGGCGGCGCCTTCCTGCCCCTGCAGGACGAGGTCTTCCCGGACCGTGAGCACTTCGGGCGGATCTTCTACAACCAGGCCCGGATGTCGGGGGCGGGGATCCCGCAGATCGCCGCGGTCCTCGGGTCGTGCACCGCCGGCGGGGCGTACGTCCCGGCGATGAGCGACGAGGCCGTCATCGTGCGGAACCAGGGGACGATCTTCCTCGGGGGTCCGCCTCTCGTGAAGGCCGCCACCGGGGAGGTCGTCACCGCGGAGGAGCTGGGCGGCGGCGAGGTGCACTCCCGGATCTCCGGCGTCACCGACCACCTCGCCGAGGACGACGCCCACGCCCTGCGCATCGTGCGGAACATCGCCGCCACCCTCCGCGCGCGCGGGCCCCTCCCCTGGGAGGTCCGGCCCGCCGTCGAGCCGAAGCTCGACCCGTACGGGCTGTACGGCGCCGTGCCCGTCGACTCCCGCACCCCGTACGACGTGCGCGAGATCATCGCGCGCGTGGTCGACGGTTCCCGTCTCGCCGAGTTCAAGGCCGAGTTCGGGCAGACCCTGGTCACCGGCTTCGCCCGGATCCAGGGCCACCCCGTCGGGATCGTCGCCAACAACGGCATCCTGTTCTCCGAGTCCGCCCAGAAGGGCGCCCACTTCATCGAGCTGTGCGACCAGCGCGGGATCCCGCTGGTGTTCCTGCAGAACATCTCCGGCTTCATGGTCGGCAAGCAGTACGAGGCCGGCGGTATCGCCAAGCACGGCGCCAAGATGGTGACCGCGGTGGCGTGCACGCGCGTGCCCAAGCTGACCGTCGTGGTCGGCGGGTCGTACGGCGCCGGGAACTACTCCATGTGCGGGCGGGCGTACTCGCCCCGCTTCCTGTGGATGTGGCCCAACGCCAAGATCTCCGTCATGGGCGGCGAGCAGGCCGCCTCCGTCCTCGCGACCGTCAAGCGGGACCAGTCTCAGGCCCGGGGGGAGGACTGGCCCGCCGAGGAGGAAGAGGCGTTCAAGGCGCCGATCCGCGCGCAGTACGAACGTCAGGGCAACGCCTACTACGCCACCGCCCGGCTCTGGGACGACGGGGTCATCGACCCGCTCGACACCCGGCAGGTGCTGGGCCTGGCTCTGACCGCGTGCGCCAACGCGCCCCTGGGTGACCCCCAGTTCGGCGTCTTCCGGATGTGAGGGACCTGACGACGATGTTCGACACAGTGCTTGTGGCCAACCGGGGCGAGATCGCCGTCCGCGTCATCCGTACGCTGCGCTCGCTGGGCGTGCGCTCGGTGGCCGTCTTCTCCGACGCGGACGCCGACGCCCGGCACGTCCGGGAGGCCGACACCGCCGTGCGGCTCGGCCCGGCGCCCGCCGCCGAGAGCTATCTGTCCGTCGAGCGGCTCCTGGAGGCGGCGGCCCGCACCGGCGCCCAGGCCGTCCACCCGGGATACGGCTTCCTGGCGGAGAACGCCGGCTTCGCGCGGGCGTGCGCCGACGCCGGGCTGGTCTTCATCGGGCCGCCCGCGGACGCCATCGCCCTCATGGGGGACAAGATCCGCGCCAAGGAGACGGTGCGGGCGGCCGGGGTGCCGGTCGTCCCCGGGTCCAGCGGCAGCGGACTGAGCGATGCCCAACTCGCCGACTCCGCCCAGGAGATCGGTATGCCGGTGCTGCTGAAGCCCTCCGCCGGCGGGGGCGGCAAGGGCATGCGGCTGGTGCGCGAGGCGGCCCTGCTCGCCGACGAGATCGCCGCCGCGCGCCGCGAGGCCCGCGCCTCCTTCGGGGACGACACCCTGCTCGTCGAACGGTGGGTCGACCGGCCCCGGCACATCGAGATCCAGGTCCTGGCCGACGGCCACGGCCGGGTGATCCACCTGGGCGAGCGCGAGTGCTCCCTCCAGCGCCGCCACCAGAAGCTCATCGAGGAGGCGCCCTCCGTCCTCCTGGACGACAGGACCCGGGCGGCGATGGGCGAGGCGGCCGTCCAGGCGGCCCGTTCCTGCGGCTACCGGGGCGCGGGCACGGTGGAGTTCATCGTCCCCGGCGAGGACCCGTCGTCGTACTACTTCATGGAGATGAACACCCGCCTCCAGGTGGAGCACCCGGTCACCGAGCTGATCACCGGGCTGGACCTGGTGGAGTGGCAGCTGCGGGTGGCGGCCGGCGAACCCCTGCCCTTCGGACAGGACGACATCGCCCTCACCGGCCACGCGATCGAGGCCCGCGTCTGCGCCGAGACGGTGTCGGTCAAAGAGGGCACGCGCGGGTTCCTCCCCTCCGGCGGCACGGTCCTGAAACTCCACGAACCCCAGGGCGACGGCGTCCGCACCGACTCCGGGCTCAGCGAGGGCACCGAGGTCGGCAGCCTGTACGACCCGATGCTGTCCAAGGTGATCGCGTACGGGCCCGACCGGGCCACCGCGCTCAGGAAACTCCGGGCCGCCCTGGCGGAGACGGTCACGCTGGGCGTGCCGACGAACGCCGGATTCCTGCGGCGGCTGCTCGCCCATCCGGCGGTCGTGGCGGGCGAGTTGGACACCGGGCTGGTGGAGCGGGAGGTCGAGGGACTGGTACCGGCCGAGGTCCCGCAGGAGGTGTACGCGGCGGCAGCGCTGCTGCGCCAGGCCGCCCTCGGCGCGGCGGGGCCCGGCTGGGTGGATCCGTTCTCCGTCGCCGATGGCTGGCGTCTGGGCGGCGAGCGGGCCTGGACGTCTCACCACCTCCAGGTGGCGGGGCACGAGCCGCGCACCGTCCGGGTGCGCGGCACGGCGGACGGCGGGGCCGAGGTACTCGCCGACGGCGCGCGGACACCGCTCCGGGCACACGCCGGGCCGCCCCCGGGAACGGACAGCGACTCCCGGTCCCGGTTCACCCTCCACCTCGACGGCATCGCCCACACCTTCGCCGCCCTGCCGGGAGGCACCTGGCTGGGCCGCGACGGCGACGCCTGGCAGGTGCGCGACCACGACCCGGTCGCCGCGTCCCTCACGGGCGCGGCCCATGCGGGCGCCGACTCGCTCACCGCACCGATGCCCGGCACGGTCACCGTCGTGAAGGTCGCCGTCGGCGACGAGGTCACCGCGGGCCAGAGCCTGCTGGTCGTCGAGGCGATGAAGATGGAGCACGTCATCTCCGCCCCGCACGCCGGCACGGTCGCCGAACTGGACGTCGTGCCGGGGGCGACGGTCGCCATGGACCAGGTGCTGGCGGTCATCGCGCCCGCGGAGACCGGCAGCTCGGGTACCGGCAGCTCGGATACCGCCACCGCGGATACCGCCCTCGGGGGTACCGCCACCGCGGGTACCGCCACCTCCGAGACCACCCCCTTCGAGACCACCCCCTTCGAGTCCGCCCCCGTCGAGGAGAAGACGCCATGAGCACTCCCGAACTGGGCCTCCCCATGGTCGTACCGGCCCCGGGCCTGCCCGCCCGTGTCCGGATCCACGAGGTGGGCGCACGCGACGGCCTGCAGAACGAGAAGACGGCCGTCCCGACGGAGATCAAGGCGGCGTTCATCCGCCGCCTCGCCGGAGCCGGCCTGACGACGATCGAGGCGACCAGCTTCGTGCACCCCAAGTGGGTGCCCCAACTCGCCGACGCCGAGCAGCTGTTCCCGCTGATCGACGATCTCCCCGTCGACCTCCCGGTCCTCGTCCCGAACGAACGCGGACTGGACCGGGCCCTGATTTTCGGCAGCCGCCGGGTCGCCGTGTTCGCCAGCGCCACCGAGTCCTTCGCCAAGGCGAACCTCAACCGCACGGTCGACGAGGCGCTGGCGATGTTCGAGCCGGTGGTGACCCGGGCGAAGGCGGAGGGCGTGCACGTGCGCGGCTATCTGTCCATGTGCTTCGGCGACCCGTGGGAGGGCCCGGTGCCGATCCCGCAGGTCGTCCGGGTCTGCCGGGCCCTGCTCGACATGGGCTGCGACGAGCTCAGCCTCGGCGACACGATCGGGGTTGCCACGCCCGGCCATGTGCTCGCCCTCCTCACCGCGCTCACCGAAGCGCGGGTCCCCACCGAGGTGCTGGGCGTGCACTTCCACGACACCTACGGCCAGGCGCTCGCCAACACCCTGGCCGCGCTCCAGTACGGCGTCACCACCGTCGACGCCTCCGCGGGCGGCCTCGGCGGCTGCCCGTACGCCAAGTCCGCCACCGGCAACCTCGCCACCGAGGACCTCGTGTGGATGCTTCAGGGTCTCGGCATCGACACCGGAGTCGACCTCGGCCGTCTCGTCGCCACCAGCGTGTGGATGGCCGCGCACCTGGGCCGGCCCAGCCCGTCCCGCACCGTCCGAGCCCTCTCCCCCCAGGAGCAGTGAACAACGATGGACCACCGACTCTCCCCCGAACTGGAAGAACTCCGCCGTACCGTCGAGGAGTTCGCGCACGACGTCGTGGCGCCCAAGATCGGCGACTTCTACGAGCGGCACGAGTTCCCGTACGAGATCGTCCGTGAGATGGGCCGCATGGGGCTGTTCGGGCTGCCGTTCCCAGAGGAGTACGGCGGCATGGGCGGCGACTATCTGGCCCTCGGCATCGCGCTGGAGGAGCTGGCGCGGGTCGACTCGTCGGTCGCCATCACCCTGGAGGCGGGCGTCTCGCTGGGCGCGATGCCGATCCACCTGTTCGGCACCGAGGAGCAGAAGCGGCAGTGGCTGCCCCGGCTGTGCTCCGGCGAGGTCCTCGGCGCGTTCGGGCTGACCGAGCCCGGCGGCGGCTCGGACGCGGGCGCCACCCGGACGACGGCCCGCCTCGACCCGGAGACGGACGAGTGGGTGATCAACGGCAGCAAGTGCTTCATCACCAACTCGGGCACGGACATCACAGGCCTGGTCACGGTCACCGCGGTGACGGGACGCAAGGCGGACGGCAGGCCGCTGATCTCCGCGATCATCGTGCCGTCCGGCACCCCCGGCTTCACGGTCGCCGCCCCGTACTCCAAGGTCGGCTGGAACGCCTCGGACACCCGTGAGCTGTCCTTCTCCGACGTCCGTGTCCCGGCCGCGAATCTGCTCGGCGAACAGGGCCGCGGCTACGCCCAGTTCCTGCGCATCCTGGACGAGGGCCGGATCGCCATCGCCGCCCTCGCCACCGGGCTGGCGCAGGGCTGTGTGGACGAGTCGGTGAAGTACGCGAAGGAACGCGAGGCCTTCGGCCGCCCCATCGGCGCCAACCAGGCCATCCAGTTCAAGATCGCCGACATGGACATGAAAGCCCACACCGCCCGCCTCGCCTGGCGCGACGCGGCCTCCCGCCTCGTCTCCGGCGACCCCTTCAAGAAGGAGGCGGCCCTCGCCAAGCTGTACTCGTCCACGATCGCCGTGGACAACGCCCGCGACGCCACCCAGATCCACGGCGGCTACGGCTTCATGAACGAGTACCCGGTCGCCCGCATGTGGCGCGACTCCAAGATCCTGGAGATCGGCGAGGGCACCAGCGAGGTCCAGCGGATGCTGATCGCGAGGGAGTTGGGCCTGGCGGGCTGATTCCGGTCGCCAGTCCGCGTCGACCCGCGTCCGCCGGGGCGGAGCGGGCCGGCGAACGTCGGGAGTCGGCCGCCGTCAGCCGAGGACGGAGCGGGCCGACGGCTGCCGGGAGTCGGCCGCCGAGCCTTGTCGGCCGCCCGGCCCTACCGGCCCAACCGCCCCCGCAGCCGCCGGATCCGGCGGTTGTCGGCGACCGCGTCCCGGAGCCGACGCCCGGTGCCGGCCTGGTACGCCGGGCCCTCCAGACGCAGCAGGGAACCGTCACGGACCACGGCGTACGCGACCGGGGTGTCCGCCTTCGGGAAAGTGACCGGGTGACGTCCGGCGGGAAGCTTGAGGCGGGTGGGCAGGCGCAGTCGTGCCGTTCCGTCGGCTCCGGGGGCCAGTTTCGCCTCGACCGTCAGGGTGGACACGGTGACCTGGACGGGAAGCGGGGCGCCCGGCGCGGCGGCCATGTACGGCAGCCCGAGCGACCGCTGGGCACGCGAGGTGTTCGCGGAGACGACACCGTTGGTGTCAGGCCCGAGCCTGCGCAGACGCTGGTCCAGGTCGAGGGCGAGCTGACCCTTGCCCTTGGTCCAGTACGGCAGGGCGAGCCGCCCGCCGGTCAGCGCCGGGCCCGCGGCCGGACCGCCCGCAGTGCCGCCGCCGGTCACACGGACCATCCGGTCGACGCCCAGCAACATGACGTGCGCCCACAGGTCGTGAACCCCGCGCTTCAGTGGCCGGCCGCCCGCCAGCCGCTCCGGGTCGAGACGCAGCCGCCCGGACACGACGAGCCGCGACCGCCCCTTGCCGAGCGGCTGCAGCCGCACCTCCGGGTCGCCCTCCGGGTACCACCAGTCCTCCCGGTCCCGGTCCTTCACCACCAGCTCCGCGTGCGCCCGCCGGAACGGGTCGGGAACCTCCCAGCCGTCCTCCGTCCCCGGCACGCCGTCCAGCAGCTCCGGGTCCAGCCACCACGTCCCGTCCCGCTCGACGAGGACCAGCGGTTCGCCGTCCCCACGCAGCAGGTCCAGGGTGACGTCGGCGACCAGGCAGCCGTCCTCCCACCGCGGTTCGCCGACCAGGCCGCGTGCCGTCACGTCGCGGACGCGCTCCGCGAGCGTCACCGCCCCGTCGAAGTCCCCGCGTTCCAGCAGTTCGGCCCGCAGCCGTGACACTGCGGGCAGCCCCTCCCGCACGGCCGCCGGGAACTCCTCCCGCGCCACCTCCCGGGCCGCCTCGAAGCGCTGCCGCTGCTCGGCCGGGTCCTCGCGCAGGATCTCCGGCTCACGGGTCCGGGAGAGGATCTCCACGTGGTAGAGGCGGTGCAGCAGCCGGTTCTGCAGTGCGTCGATGTCGTCGGAAGGAGTGGTGCCGTCCTTGATCTGGCGGACGATGGTGCGCAGGTTGGGCCAGAACCCGTGCCGGGGGTTGAACCGGTGCCGGGTGTTGTTGCCGCCGTCGTCCCGCTTCATCCAGTAGTAGCAGGGGTAGTCGGCGAGTATCGAGATCCGTTCGGCCTTCAGGTAGGCGGCGCTGACGAAGGCCAGGTCCTCCATGATCCACGGCCCCTCCGGGAACCGCAGCCCGTGTTCCTCGACGAACGCCCGCCGGAACATCTTGTGCGGCGACAAGCTCTGCATCAGCTCGTCGTTCTCGATCGTGCAGGCGTCCACCGTGTGCCGGAACAGCCGCCGGGGCCGCGCCATGTCGGTGGACATCTTGCCGATGACCACGTCGGCGTCGTTGCGCGTCGCGTGCTCGTACAGCCGCTCCAGGGCCTCGGGCCCGAGCGTGTCGTCATGGTCGACGAACTGGATGTACTCGCCCTTGGCGTGCCGCATACCGAGGTTGCGCGGCGCACCCGGCCACCCCGAGTTCGCCATGGTGTGCACCTGGACGTTCGGATGCGCGGCCGCGATCTTCTCCAGCCGGGCCGGAGTGTCGTCCGTCGACCCGTCGTCGACGTAGATCACCTCGTACTCGTCGGCCGCCAGGCTCTGCCCCAGCAGCGACGGCGCGCACTCGTCGACGTACTTCCCGGTGTTGTAGACGGGAACGATGACGCTGACCTTGACTCTCGGCATTCCACGGACCTTACCTGCCGACCCGGGCGCCGACGGATTTCTTGCCTTCGAGCAGGGCACGGAGGGCCTGACCAACTCGCGGGTCGACATGGCAGGCGCGTCGAGCGTCGCGTACGACTCCACCCTTCGCGTCGCCGAGGTCAGGGATGGCCGCCGCATCGAGCAGCCCGCACCACGCCCGCGCGGGCATCGCTCCACACAGGACGGGCACAGGGGCCGGGTGCCCTCTGGACAAAATAGAAGGTTAGGCTAACCTAAGCCTGATCCGCCGCTCACCGTTGGCGCGCGTCCAGTTGCCCCCCGTACGCACGAAAGCAGACCCCTCCATGCCGAACGCCGGAAACGCCCATCTCTCCCGCCGCGGCCTGCTCGCCGCCGGCGGCGCGCTCGGCCTCGGCGCCTTCCTGGCCGCGTGCGGCGACAGTGACGCGGAGAGCGGCGGCTCGGACTCGACGGCGCCCTCCAAAGCCGCCGGGCCGTGGTCTTTCAAGGACGACCGCGGTACGACGGTGAAGCTGGACGAGGTCCCGACGAAGACAGTCGCCTTCACCGGGGTCGCCGCCGCCCTCTTCGACTACGGCATCGAGATCACGGGCGTGTTCGGCCCGACCACGACGAAGAGCGGCAAGGCCGACGTCCAGGCCGGCGACATGGACGTCAGCAAGCTGACGGTCTTCGGCAACGTGTGGGACCAGTTCAACGTCGAGAAGTACGCGGCCTTCGCACCCGAGGTCCTGATCACCACCACCTTCGACGCCGCCGGCACCCTCTGGTACGTGCCCGAGGCGTCGAAGGACAAGATCGCCAAGCTGGCCCCGAGCGTCGCGATCTCCGTCTACGACCGTCAGCTGACCAAGCCGCTCGCCCGCATGTGGGAGCTGGCCGAGTCGCTCGGCGCGGACATGACGGCCGCCAAGGTCACCGACGCCAAGAAGCGTTTCGAGGCCGCCTCGGAGCGGCTGCGCAAGGCCGCCAAGGCCCGGCCCGAGATCAAGGTGCTGGCGGGTTCGGCCGCCGAGACCTCGTTCTACGTCTCCGGCACCAACCTCTCCGTCGACCTGGAGTACTTCAAGGCCCTCGGCGTGAACTTCGTCGAGCCGCCGGAGTCCGCGAAGAAGCCGACCGGCGGCTGGTACGAGACGCTGAGCTGGGAGAACGTCGACAAGTACCCGGCCGACATCATCATGATGGACGACCGCACCGCGACGATCCAGCCCGCCGACATCACCGAGGCGACCTGGAAGAAGCTGCCTGCCGTCAAGGCCGGGCAGGTCATCTCGCGCTCTCCGGAGCCGATTCTGTCGTACGACAAGTGCGTGCCGATGGTGGAGAACCTCGCGAAGGCCATCGAGGGCGCGAAGAAGGTCGGTTGAACCGCGCACCCAGGTAAGCGTCCCTGACGTCGATTCAGGAGTTACCCCATGACCACCGCAGTAGCCGCTCCGTTCCGTTTCTTCTCCCTCCAGGTCGTGCGGACGATGCGGCTGGGGCCGTCTCTGGTCCGGGTGAGCTTCGGCGGGGAGGATCTGCGCGCCTTCCTCTCCGACGGGCGGGACCAGTCGCTGTCGCTGTTCCTCCCGCACCCCGGTCAGTCCGAGCCCCGCGTCCCGATCGAGCTGGGTGACGGCTGGTGGCAGGGCTGGCGCGAACTCCCCGACGACGTACGGGCGGTGATGCGCTCGTACACGCTGCGGGACCTTCGGCGCGGGCCCGACGGGCACACCGTCGAGATCGACATCGACTTCGTGCTGCACACTCCGGCCGGCCCGGCCTCCGCGTGGGCGGCGCGGGCCGCCGCCGGTGACAAGGTGCTGCTGATCGGGCCGGCGGTCGCGGACAACCGGGCGATCCGTTTCCGGCCTCCGGAGGACACCGATCTGGTGGTGGTCTGGGGTGACGAGACCGCCGTGCCCGCCGCCTGTTCCATCGTCGAGTCGTTGCCGGCCGGCACCCGTGCCCGGGTCTGGCTGGAGGTGCCGCACGCCGGTGACGTACAGGACCTGGTGACCTCGGCGGATGCCGAGATCACCTGGCTGGTGCGGGACGAAAGCCACGCCACGGGCTCCCCGCTCGCGCTCGACCCCATCCGCGCCTGCCACCTGCCGCCCGCCGAGCGGCCGTACGTCTGGATCGCGGGCGAGTCCGGCTGCGTGAAGGAGCTGCGCCGGCACTTCGTGCGGGAGCGGGAGTTCGACCGGCGCAGGGTCACCTTCGTGGGTTACTGGCGGCAGGGCCTTTCCGAGGAGGAGCTCCGCGAGCAGGAGTGAAACCGCCTTGCTCGCCCCCTCCAACTCCCTTACTACAGGCCCGAGTTCAGAGTGACGGCGGTCACGGCAGAGGCAGGGTTTCGTCGCGTGAATTAGGTTAGGCTAACCTAAGTTAAAGCCGAGGCTCCGTCCTGCTCCCCGCCCCCCACGGACCGTCCCCACCGGAGGACCCGCACATGCGCTCGCACCTGCTCAACGACACGACCGCGGAGCACTACCGACGCTCCGTGACCGAGGGAATCGAGCGGGTGGCGGCCAAACTCGCCACCACGTCCCGTCCGTTCACCGGAGTCAGCGTCGACGCCCTCTCCCCGCGCATCGACGAGATCGACCTCGACCAGCCGCTGCACGACACGGCGGCGGTGCTCGACGAACTGGAGGACGTCTACCTCCGGGACGCGGTCTACTTCCACCACCCCCGCTACCTCGCCCACCTCAACTGCCCGGTCGTCATCCCGGCCGTGGTCGGCGAGGCGGTCCTCTCCGCGGTCAACTCCTCCCTGGACACCTGGGACCAGTCGGCGGGCGGCACCCTCATCGAGCGCAAGCTCATCGACTGGACCGCGGGCCGCATCGGGCTCGGCGAGAACGCCGACGGTGTCTTCACCTCCGGCGGCACCCAGTCCAACCTGCAGGCGCTGCTGCTGGCCCGCGAGGAGGCCAAGAGCGACAGCCTGGCCACACTGCGCGTCTTCGCATCCGAGGTCAGCCACTTCAGTGTGAAGAAGTCCGCGAAACTGCTGGGCCTGGGCCAGGACGCCGTGGTGTCGATCCCCGTCGGCGCCGACAAGCGGATGCAGACCGTCGCGCTCGCCCACGAGCTGGAGCGCTGCAAGCAGGACGGCCTGGTCCCCATGGCCGTCGTCGCGACCGCCGGCACCACGGACTTCGGCTCCATCGACCCGCTGCCCGAGATCGCCGAGCTGTGTGCCCAGTACGGCGTGTGGATGCACGTCGACGCCGCCTACGGATGCGGACTGCTCGCCTCCGTGCGGCACCGGGACCGCATCGACGGCATCGAGCGCGCCGACTCGGTCACCGTCGACTACCACAAGTCCTTCTTCCAGCCGGTGAGTTCGTCCGCGGTGCTGGTCAAGGACGCGGCCACCCTGCGCCACGCCACCTACCACGCGGAGTACCTCAACCCCCGCCGGATGGTGCAGGAGCGCATCCCCAACCAGGTCGACAAGTCCCTCCAGACCACCCGCCGCTTCGACGCCCTCAAGCTGTGGATGACCCTGCGGGTGATGGGCGCCGACGGCATCGGGCAGCTCTTCGACGAGGTCTGCGACCTGGCGGTGGCGGGCTGGGAACTGCTGACGGCCGACCCCCGCTTCGACGTCGTCGTCGAGCCGGCCCTCTCCACCCTCGTCTTCCGTCACATCCCGGCCGCCGTCACCGACCCCGCCGAGATCGACCGCGCCAACCTGTACGCCCGCAAGGCCCTGTTCGCCTCCGGGGACGCGATCGTCGCGGGCACCAAGGTCGACGGCCGGCACTACCTGAAGTTCACCCTGCTCAACCCCGAGACGACGGTCGACGACATCGCCGGCGTCCTCGACCTGATCGCCGGCCACGCCGAGCAGTACCTGGGAGAGTCCCTTGACCGCGCGTCCTGAAAACCCGGCCCCTTCTTACGCGACTCACGACTTCGTGGGGATCGGGCTCGGCCCCTTCAACCTCGGCCTGGCCTGCCTCACCGAGCCCATCGCCGAACTCGACGGTGTCTTCCTGGAGTCGAAGCCCGACTTCGAGTGGCACGCCGGCATGTTCCTGGACGGCGCCCACCTCCAGACCCCGTTCATGTCGGACCTGGTCACCCTCGCCGACCCGACCTCGCCGTACTCCTTCCTCAACTACCTGAAGGAGAAGGGCCGACTGTACTCGTTCTACATCCGCGAGAACTTCTACCCCCTGCGGGTCGAGTACGACGACTACTGCCGCTGGGCCGCGAACAAGCTGAGCAGCGTCCGCTTCGGCACGACGGTCACCGAGGTCACGTACGACGAAGGGGCCGAGGTCTACGTCGTGCGGACCGCCGCCGGCGACGAGTTCCGCGCCCGGCACCTGGTCCTCGGCACCGGCACCCCGCCCCACGTCCCCGAGGCCTGCCAGGGCCTGGGCGGCGACTTCCTCCACAACTCCCGCTATCTGGAGCACCGGGCCGAGCTCCAGCGCAAGGAGTCGATCACGCTGGTGGGCTCCGGGCAGTCCGCCGCCGAGATCTACCACGACCTGCTCGGCGAGATCGACGTCCACGGCTACCGGCTGAACTGGGTCACCCGCTCCCCGCGCTTCTTCCCGCTGGAGTACACGAAACTCACGCTGGAGATGACGAGCCCGGAGTACGTCGACTACTACCACGCACTCCCGGAGCAGACCCGCTACCGCCTCACGGCCGAGCAGAAGGGCCTGTTCAAGGGCATCGACGGCGACCTCATCAACGAGATCTTCGACCTGCTGTACCAGAAGAACCTCGGCGGTCCGGTGCCCACCCGCCTGCTGACCAACTCCGCCCTCACCGGCGCCCGGTACGACAACGGCACGTACACCCTCTCCTTCCGCCAGGAGGAGCAGGGCAAGGACTACGAGATCGAGTCCCAGGGCCTGATCCTGGCCACCGGCTACCACTACGCCGAGCCGGAGTTCCTGAGGCCCGTCAAGAGCCGCCTGCGCTACGACTCCCGGGGCAACTTCGACGTCGGACGCAACTACGCCATCGACGTCACCGGACGCGGCGTCTTCCTGCAGAACGCCGGCGTCCACACCCACAGCGTCACCAGCCCCGACCTGGGCATGGGTGCGTACCGCAACAGCTGCATCATCCGTGAGCTGCTCGGCACGGAGTACTACCCGGTCGAGAAGACGATCGCGTTCCAGGAGTTCGCCGTATGACCTTCACCTTCCGCCCCCTCGACCCCCTGAGCGACGCCGAGCTGCTGCACTCCTGGGTCACGCACCCCAAGGCGGCCTTCTGGATGATGCAGGACGCGAAGCTGGAGGACGTCGAGCGGGCGTACATGGAGATCGCCGCCGACGAGCACCACCACGCCCTGCTCGGCCTGCACGACGGCGAACCGGCGTTCCTGATGGAGAAGTACGACCCCGCCCAACGCGAACTGGTCGGCCTCTACGAGCCCCGGCCCGGCGACGTCGGCATGCACTTCCTGGTCGCGCCCACCGACCGGCCCGTGCACGGCTTCACCCGGGCGGTCATCACGGCCGTGATGGCGCACCTCTTCGAGGACCCGGCGGTGGCACGCGTCGTCGTCGAGCCGGACGTGTCCAACAAGGCCGTGCACGCCCTGAACGAGGCCGTCGGGTTCGTGCCCGAGCGGGAGATACAGAAGCCGGAGAAGAAGGCGTTGCTGAGCTTCTGCACCCGGGAGCGGTTCGCTGCGGCCACGGCGGTGTCCGCATGACCCTCGCCGACGCCGTGTCCCACCTCTCCCCCGAACGCTGGGAGAAGGCCAACCGTCTCCTCGTGCGCAAGGCCCTCGCGGAGTTCGCGCACGAGCGGCTGGTCACGCCGGAGGAAGCCGACGGGCGGTACGTCGTCAGCAGCGACGACGGCCTCACCCGCTACCGCTTCTCGGCCACCCGCCGGGCGCTCGACCACTGGCAGGTGGACGCCGACTCGATCACCCGTACCCGCGACGGCGAGGACCTCCCGGTCGACGCCCTGGACTTCTTCATCGAGCTGAGGAAGGCGCTGGGCCTGAGCGACGAGATCCTGCCGGTCTACCTGGAGGAGATCTCCTCCACCCTCTCGAGCACCTGCTACAAGCTCACCAAGCCGCAGGTCCCGGTCGCCGAGCTGGCGCGGTCCGGCTTCCAGGCCATCGAGACCGGCATGACCGAGGGCCACCCCTGCTTCGTCGCCAACAACGGGCGGCTCGGCTTCGGGATCCACGAGTACCTCTCGTACGCCCCCGAGACCGCGAGCCCGGTCCGCCTGGTGTGGCTGGCCGCGCACCGCTCTCGGGCGGCGTTCACGGCGGGTGTCGGGATCGAGTACGAGTCCTTCGTACGGGAGGAGCTGGGCGAGGAGACGGTCGAGCGGTTCGAGAAGCAGCTCACCGACCGGGGCCTCGACCCCGACGACTACCTCCTGATACCCGTCCACCCCTGGCAGTGGTGGAACAAGCTCACCGTCACCTTCGCCGCCGAGGTCGCCCGTGGCCACCTCGTGTGTCTGGGCGAGGGCGAGGACGAGTACCTGGCCCAGCAGTCCATCCGGACCTTCTTCAACACGTCCCACCCCGAGAAGCACTATGTGAAGACGGCCCTGTCCGTGCTCAACATGGGCTTCATGCGCGGGCTTTCGGCCGCGTACATGGAGGCGACCCCGGCGATCAACGACTGGCTCGCCCAGCTGATCGAGGGCGACCCCGTGCTGAAGTCGACGGGCCTCACGATCATCCGGGAGCGGGCGGCCGTGGGCTACCGGCACCTGGAGTACGAGCAGGCGACCGACCGCTACTCGCCGTACCGCAAGATGCTGGCCGCGCTGTGGCGGGAGAGCCCGGTCCCGTCCCTCCGTAACGGCGAGTCCCTCGCCACGATGGCCTCCCTCGTGCACGTGGACCACCAGGGCGCCTCCTTCGCGGGCGCCCTGATCGAGCGGTCCGGGCTGCCGCCCAAGGAGTGGCTGCGCCGCTACCTGAAGGCGTACTACACCCCGTTGTTGCACAGCTTCTACGCCTACGACCTGGTCTACATGCCGCACGGCGAGAACGTGATCCTGGTCCTGAAGGACGGCGTGGTGCAGCGCGCGATCTACAAGGACATCGCCGAGGAGATCGCCGTCATGGACCCGGACGCGGTGCTGCCGCCGACGGTGGAGCGGCTGCGCGTCGAGGTCCCGGACGACAAGAAGCTCCTGTCCGTCTTCACGGACGTCTTCGACTGCTTCTTCCGCTTCCTCGCCGCGAACCTCGCCACCGAGCATATCCTGGAGGAGGAGGACTTCTGGCGCACGGTCGCCGAGGTCACCCGTGACTACCAGCGGTCGGTGCCCGAACTCGGCGACAAGTTCAAGCGGTACGACATGTTCGCCCCCGAGTTCGCGCTGTCCTGCCTGAACCGGCTCCAGCTGCGCGACAACAGGCAGATGGTGGACCTGGCGGATCCGTCCGGAGCGCTCCAGCTGGTCGGGAATCTTCAGAACCCCATCGCGGGGCTGTAGGCCCCCGACCGAAGGACGGGCTCCCCGGAGTACGGTCCTCCGGGGTGCCCGTCCGCTCGGACGCTTCAACTACCGTGTGGGCCAAGGGACTTCGGGTGCCCGGTAGTACCCGATCCCCAACGCGTCCCACCGCGGCCCCTGCGCGGCCAGCCGCACCTTGTAGGCGTCCCAGTCGTGCGTGGCCGCCGGCGACCAGCCGAGCTCGGCGGCGCCCGCGAGCCGCGGGAAGGCCATGTACTCGAGGTCCGCGCTCGTCGCGAGCGTCTCGGTCCACAGCGGCGCCTCGACGCCCTGTACGGCCGACGCGGGTGCCCCCGGCAGATAGGCGCCCGGATCCCAGTCGTAGGCCCGCTTCACGTCGACGTGTCCCGCCCAGTCCAGCCCCAGGGGTGTGTCCTCGTCGTACTTCATGTCGAGGTAGATCCGGTCGGCGGGCGAGAGGATGAGCCCGGTGCCGTTCTGTGCGGCCTTGGCCACCTGGGCCTTCTCCTCGGCGGTGTCTGAGTCGAGTCCCCAGTACTGGGCGAGCGCGCCCTTGGCCGGGGTCGCGCCGGTCAGCTGGTGCCAGCCGATCACCGTCTTGCCGTACTTGGCGACGATGGGCTGGACCCGGTCCATGAACTTGACGTAGTCCTCGTGGCTCGTGGAGTCCGCCTCGTCGCCGCCGATGTGCAGGTAGCGGCCCGGGGTGAGGGCGGCCAGCTCCCGGATGACGTCGTCCACGAAGTCGTACGTGATCTCCTTCCGCACGCACAGCGAGCTGAAGCCGACCTCGGTGCCGGTGTAGAGCGGGGGCGCGACACCGTCGCAGTTCAGGTCGGCGTAGGAGGCGAGGGCCGCGTTGGTGTGGCCCGGCATGTCGATCTCCGGGACGACCTCCAGGTAGCGGGAGGCCGCGTACCGGACGATCTCCTGGTAGTCGGCCTTCGTGTAGAAGCCGCCGGGGCCGCCGCCGACCTCGGTGGAGCCGCCGTGGGTGGTCAGGCGCGGCCAGGAGTCGATGGCTATGCGCCAGCCCTGGTCGTCGCTGAGGTGCAGGTGCAGCTTGTTGACCTTGTAGAGGGCGAGTTGGTCGATGGTGCGCTTGACCTGGTCGACGGTGAAGAAGTGCCGGGAGACGTCGAGCATCGCGCCGCGCCAGCCGTAGCGCGGGGTGTCCCGGACGGTGCCGCCCACGACCAGCCAGGGGCCGGGCTGCACGGTGTCCTTCTCGACGGCCGCGGGCAGGAGCTGGCGCAGGGTCTGGACGCCGTGGAAGAGCCCGGCGGGCTGGGCGGCGGTGATGGTGACGCCCTTGGCGCCGCTGTCGAGGCGGTATCCCTCGGCGCCGAAGGGGCCCTTGGCCAGGCGCAGTTGGATGCCGCCGCGGCCGCGGGTGGTGACGGGGAGGCGGTAGCCGGTGGAGGGGCGCAGCAGCTGGGCGAGGTAGGCGCCGATCCCGCGTGCCTCGCGGGAGTCGTCGACGCGGATGTGCGTGTCACTGGTGATGCGGTACGGCGATCCTCCGGGTGTGACCGAGGCGGGCGCCGGGACCACTCGGTCGAGCGGGGTGGCGGCCGGTGTCCCGGCGGCCGGTGCCGCGGCGACGGAGAAGGCGCCCGCCGTCGCGACGAGCAGCAGTGAACCGAGAAGACGGGTCGTGCTGTGGTGCTGTCTCACCAGCGATCCCTCCCTGAGGTCTATAGGTATGGACCAATCCTGCCTCGGAACCGGTGAAACAATCCCCTCATGGCGGAAATCCTCCAGAAGGACGGCACTTGGGCGTTCGACGGTGATGCCCTGAGGCTGACTCCCGGACTTGACAAGAACGTCAGCCTGCTCCGCAGGACGCTCGGTGAACTCGTCGTCCCCCTGGGCGCGTTGGCGGGCATCTCCTTCGAACAGGGCAAGAAGAGCGGGCGGCTTCGGCTGCGGCTGCGGGACGGCGCCGATCCGCTGCTGCTGGCCACCGGCGGCCGGCTCACCGAGCCGCACGACCCGTACCAGCTGGTCGTCGAGTCCGACCGCTACGGCGTCGCGGAGTACTTCGTGGACGAGGTGCGGGGCGCGCTGCTCCTGGACCGGGTTCCGGCCGACCCGGTGGACACGTATCTGCTGCCGGGCCCGGCCGTGCCGATCTCGGTCTCCGCCGGGGACGGCACCGCGAGCTTCGACGGCGAGCAGGTCCGGCTGGAATGGAACTGGAAGACGGAGGACGCCAAGGCCGCCGCCGGCGCCCGCACCCTCGCTCTCTCCGAGATCACCGCCGTGGAGTGGTACCCGGGGGCGGGTCTGGAGAACGGCCATCTCCGCTTCACCGTGAGGAACGCCCCGACCAAGGCCCCGCCGAAGTACGACCCGAACGCCGTGGAGCTGTGGAACTTCCGCAGGGACCCGCTGATGGCCCTGGTCGCGGCGGCCGTCCAGGTACGGCTGCCGCATCCGGCGACCCAGACGAAGGACGTACGGCCCACCCGGCCCGAGGCGCTCGCCGCGCCCGCGCCCGCCGTCGAGGACGACCACGACGCGGTGCTGCGGCGGCTGCGCGAACTGGGCGAGCTGCACCGCTCGGGTGTGCTCACCGACGAGGAGTTCGCGGTGGCCAAGCAGGCGATCCTCAAGACGATGTGAGGACCGCCCGCCCGCTGTGCGCCCCGCCTTCCGGGCACACGCACCTCGGCTAGAGCCCTACTTGGCCTTGCGCGCCACCGTGAAGTGGTCGACCCGCGCGCCGCTCTCCGCGATGCCCCGCACCGTCAGCGTGGCCGTGCGGCCCCTGGCGGCCGGGGTGACGTCCACGCGCAGGAAGGAGTAGTCGAGGTAGCGCACCCGGGACCAGGTGACGGTCTCGTTCTGCTTGCCGTCCTTGGTGTTGATGAACGAGGCCACGGAGTCGACCTCGTTCTCGTGGCCCTCGTAGGACAGCGGGGCGCTGAACGCGTACAGGCTGCGGCCTGCCGCGCCCGCCGTCACGTACACGACACCGTCGGTCTCGGGGTACGCCGTGCCGCCGATCGGAAGCTTCTTGGTGACCTTGCCCGCCTTGATGACGTCGGTGCGCTCGTACTGGTGGTTGTGACCGTTGATCACCAGGTCCACGGTGTACTTCTCGAACAGCGGCACCCACTCCTGGCGCACACCGCCCTCCGAGGCGTGCGCGGTGGAGGTGCAGTAGGCGCAGTGGTGGAAGAAGATCACGATGAAGTCGACGTCGTCGCACGCCCGGAACTTCTTCAGCTGGGCTTCCAGCCAAGTGGTCTGGGTGCCGCCGGAGATGCCGAGGTTGGCCGGGATCTCGAAGGAGATGTCGTTGGCGTCGAGCGAGATGACCGCCGTGTTGCCGTAGACGAAGGAGTAGACGCCGGGGAGGTTCTTCTTGTCGGGCCCGTTGTCCGGCAGGGTCCAGCGGGCCTCCTCGCCGCCGTAGCCGTTGGGCGAGTACCAGGCCTCCATGTCGTGGTTGCCGTAGGCCGGCATCCACGGGACGGACTTGGCGACGGACTCGGTCTGGGCGAGGAACTGGTCCCACACCCGCGAGTCGAAGCCGGTGTCCGTGCTCTTGCCCTGGCCGGCCGGGTCGCCGTAGGCGATGTCTCCGGCGTGCAGGTGGAAGGCCGGGTTCTGGCCGAGAAGCAGGCTGTTGTTGCCCAGCGCGTGGTAGCTGACACCCTCGTCGCCGAAGGCCGTGAAGGTGAACGGCGCCTTGTGGGCGGGGGCGGTGGTGAAGGTGCCCAGGGTGCCGAGCAGGTGCGGTTCGGCCGGGTCGAAGCCGGCGTGGCCGACGCCGTAGTAGTAGGTCTGGCCGGGGCGCAGGTGGGTGAGCTTGGCGTGCAGGTAGTACTGGGTGTGGTCGCCGCTGGCGCCGACACCGGCCGGGGTGTACAGGGTGCGCACCTCGGCCTCGATCTTGCGGGAGAGGTCCCAGGGGCGGGCGCCGATCCGGATGAAGGGCTTCTTGACGGCGACCGGGACCTGCCAGGAGACGGTGATCTCGGTGCGCGGGTCGTTGCCGTAGGCGAGGTGCCGGCCGAAGGGGGCGACGAGCGCGCCGTCGACGGTCTCCGTGCTGACGGCCGTCTGTGTCGGTACGGCCGCCTGGGCGGTCGCACCCGGCACGAACGCGCCACCGGCGACGGCGCCCAGCGTGACCGCGCCGCCTCTGATCATCGTGCGCCGCGAGAATCTGGCGCGCAGGTATTCGTGCTGCTCTGCCATGTTCATGCGCTCGGCCAGCTGCTCGGGTACTCCCATGCGAGGAATGTCCATGGCGTCTGAAACTCGTCCCCCCAGGCGACGGAGCGCAAGACGCCGGATGGACGACGCGAGAACAGGTCCTCATGACAGATTCAACGTTCGACCAAAGATCGCCAACAAAGGCCTGCCCGGAATCGGGCAGGATTCTTGCGAAAGCGCCGTCAGTCCTCCAGGATCTACCGGGTGCACGACGAACTCGTTGATCATCTGACGCGGTCCACGCCCCTGAGCCGGGGCGAGGCACTGCGGGTGATCCAGGACGTGCTCGCCTACTTCGACGAGACGACCGAGGAATTCGTCCGTCGCCGCCACCGCGAGTTGCAGGCCCAGGGCCTGGTGAACGCGGAGATCTTCGAACGGATCGCGGCGGATCTCAAATACCGCGCGGTGGCACCGGCGGAGCTCACGCTCCGGCAGCTGCGCCGCATCGTCTACGGCTGAGGGACACATCTGTATGTGCGGAATCGTGGGTTACATCGGGAAGCGTGACGTCGCTCCCCTGCTCCTGGAGGGCCTGCAGCGCCTGGAGTACCGCGGCTACGACTCGGCCGGCATCGTCGTCACCTCTCCGAAGACGTCCGGCCTGAAGATGGTCAAGGCCAAGGGTCGGGTCCGTGACCTGGAGGCCAAGGTTCCGGCGCGCTTCAAGGGCACCACCGGCATCGCCCACACCCGCTGGGCCACCCACGGCGCCCCCTCCGACGTGAACGCCCACCCGCACCTGGACGCCGAGGGCAAGGTCGCCGTCGTCCACAACGGCATCATCGACAACGCCTCCGACCTGCGCCGCAAACTGGAGGCGGACGGCGTCGAGTTCCTCTCCGAGACCGACACCGAGGTCCTGGTCCACCTCATCGCCCGCGCGCAGAACGAGAAGCTCGAGGACAAGGTCCGCGAGACCCTGCGGGTCGTCGAGGGCACGTACGGGATCGCCGTCCTGCACGCCGACTTCCCCGACCGGATCGTGGTGGCCCGCAACGGCTCCCCGGTCGTCCTCGGCATCGGCGAGAAGGAGATGTTCGTCGCCTCGGACATCGCCGCCCTGGTCGCCCACACCCGCCAGATCGTCACCCTGGACGACGGCGAGATGGCCACCCTCAAGGCCGACGACTTCCGCACCTACACCACCGAGGGCACCCGCACCACCGCCGAGCCGACCACCGTGGAGTGGGAGGCCGCCTCCTACGACATGGGCGGCCACGACACCTACATGCACAAGGAGATCCACGAGCAGGCCGACGCCGTGGACCGCGTGCTGCGCGGCCGCATCGACGACCGCTTCTCCACCGTGCACCTCGGCGGCCTGAACCTCGACGCCCGCGAGGCGCGTCAGATCCGCCGCGTGAAGATCCTCGGCTGCGGCACCTCGTACCACGCGGGCATGATCGGCGCCCAGATGATCGAGGAGCTGGCCCGCATCCCCGCCGACGCCGAGCCCGCCTCCGAGTTCCGCTACCGCAACGCGGTCGTCGACCCCGACAC
This sequence comes from Streptomyces sp. NPDC050287, assembly GCF_044459385.1. Classification (NCBI taxonomy): domain Bacteria; kingdom Bacillati; phylum Actinomycetota; class Actinomycetes; order Kitasatosporales; family Streptomycetaceae; genus Streptomyces; species Streptomyces sp. NPDC050287. Next base: position 441,674 of record NZ_JBITIY010000006.1, read on the forward strand.
CCTCTACGTCGCCGTCTCCCAGTCCGGTGAGACGTACGACGTGCTGGCGGCCGTCCAGGAGCTGAAGCGCAAGGGCGCCCGGGTGCTGGGCGTGGTCAACGTGGTCGGCTCGGCGATCGCCCGCGAGGCCGACGGCGGCATCTACGTGCACGCGGGCCCCGAGGTCTGCGTGGTCTCGACGAAGTGCTTCACCAACACCACGGTCGCCTTCGCCCTGCTCGCCCTCCACCTGGGCCGCACCCGCGACCTCTCGGTCCGCGACGGCAAGCGGATCATCGAGGGCCTGCGCAAACTGCCCGGCCAGATCACCGAGATCCTGGAGCAGGAGGACGAGATCAAGAAGCTGGCCGACCAGTACGCCGAGGCCAGCTCCATGCTCTTCATCGGCCGCGTCCGGGGCTACCCGGTGGCCCGCGAGGCCTCCCTGAAGCTCAAGGAGGTCTCGTACATCCACGCCGAGGCCTACCCCGCCTCGGAGTTGAAGCACGGCCCGCTCGCCCTCATCGAGCCCGCCCTGCCCACGGTCGCGATCGTCCCCGACGACGACCTCCTGGAGAAGAACCGCGCCGCCCTGGAGGAGATCAAGGCCCGCAGCGGCAGGATCCTCGCCGTGGCCCACGAGTGCCAGGAAAAGGCCGACCAGACCATCGTCGTCCCGAAGAACGAGGACGAACTCGACCCCATCCTCCTGGGCATCCCCCTCCAACTCCTCGCCTACCACACGGCGTTGACCCTGGGCAGGGACATCGACAAGCCCAGGAACCTCGCCAAGTCGGTGACGGTCGAGTAGCGCCCCAAAGGGGCGCGGGGAACTGCGCGAGCAACCCCAACGCACCCGCAGAGGCCGAACAAAGAGGACGGCCCCCACGTGTTGCCACCAACACGCGGGGGCCGTCCCATCGCCGGGGAGCCGCCCAACCCCCCAGCCGGCGGCAGCTACCCCGTGGCCGTCACGCCCCGGCCCGCCGCGCGTCGCGGGAGGGCGGTCGGCCAGTGGGCCAGCGCCGCGGTCGCCGCGTACCAGGCCACCGCCCCGGCCGCCACGGCGAACCAGCCCCCGACCTTCACGAGAGAGTCGTTGTCGGCGAACCTCGCGACGGCGAGCAGGACCAGCGAGACGAAGAACAACCCGTAGGCGCCCCGGCCCAGCGGGTCGCCGCCGGCGACGGTGAGGGACAGCGCCACGAGGGCGAACAGAAGCAGGAACAGTCCGGCCGCGTTGGCAGACACCTGGTTGTCGGCCGACACGGCCCACGTGAACCAGAGGGCGCCGAGCGCCGAGAAAGCCGTCCCACTGCCGGAGTCACCGTCGCGGAACGCCATCAGTCCGGCGACGAAGAGGGCAACTCCGCCCACGTACTGGGCGATTGATACAGCGTCAGCGGCCGTCACACCGTCGATGACGTCGGTGTACCCGAGGCCGAAGGCCAACAGCGTGATGCCGAGCGCGAGTCGGCCGACGATCGTGGTGGTACTTCCCGCGGAGACGTCGTTGTCCACGGCGGGCTCCCTTCATGCTGTGCGGTTGTGCGGTGCCCGGTATATGCCCTTCACAAGGGCACAAACACATCTACGCACGAGTAGATTTACGCGGCGCACAAAGGGAGTCGGCACTACCCAGGACTCATCTCACCTGGGAGAACGGCGAGTTACGGGATGACAACGACAGAAGCGCGGGGGCTTACGGGATGACGATCACGGGCCGCTTCGCCCGCTTCGCGAGCCGCCCCGCGACCGAGCCGAAGATCCGGCCGACGATGCCGTGGGTCGACCCGACGACGATCGCGTTCGCCTCGTACTCGCGCCCCACCTCTTCGAGCTCGTGGCAGATGTCGCCGCCGCGCTCGACAAGGATCCAGGGCACTTCGGCGAGGTAGTCCGCGCAGGCGAGTTCGAGACCGAGGACCTCGGTGCGGTGGTCCGGCACGTCGACGAAGACCGGGGGCTCACAGCCCGCCCACACGGTGGTGGGCAGCCGGTTGGCGACATGGACGATGATCAGGGCCGATCCGGAGCGATGAGCCATGCCGATGGCGTACGCGAGGGCGCGCTCACTGGACGTGGAGCCGTCGAAGCCGACCACGACGCCGTGCTTGAAAGCGGGGTCGCAGGAATGGCGTGGCTCTTCCGCCGCCAGGGGCTCGGCCGCCGTGGGATCGGCGACGGGCCGCTTGCGGTCCGCGGGTTCGAAGAATTCGTGACCGGCCATGGCTGTCTCGGCGTTGTGATCCTTTTTGGGAGGGACGACAGTGTGCGGCGGAGCTGTGTCCGGGAATCATCTTCCCGACCCCATACCCTCAAGGGTACGGCGGCACGCCTCCTTAGCCCAGTTCCCGCCCACGGTCCGTGGGGGTTCCAGGGAGCATGCACGAGGGGGCGCCGGTAACGCAATGGTTGCTGCGCTGTACAGGCGGTTTGCACGGGGCCGACCTGCCGACCCCCTGCCGGGCCCACCGTCAACGGCGGACCGTGGCCGAGAGGCAGTGCCCCGGCGGGCCGTTGCCGAACTGACAGTGTCCGGCCGGCAGACACAGAGTGACCGATGGATCGAACACGCGTTGAACCCCCTGAGCCACGCCCCAGGGAGCACGCATGTCCGGTCCCAGACCCCGTCCCGAGTCCCCCCGCGCGGCCTCACCCGGCCAGGACTCCGCCACGGAGGTCATCCGCTGGGCGGCCTTCAGCTGCGTCCTGGTCCCCGTGGTCCTCCTGTGGTTCGGCACCTCGCTGGCCGGCGCCACCGGCGCCGCGCTCGGTCTGGCCGCCGTGACCGCGGCCTGCCGTATCCTCCTGCGCCAGTCGGAACGCGGCGCGGCCCGCCCGGTTCCGCATGAGCGCAATCCCCGTGGCGGCTCCCACCACGGCCGCTCGCACGTCCGCCATCACCGGGCCGGAGTGGGAGCACACCGAGGCGGACGTCACAGCGGGGGAAATACACCGGTCGGCTGACCGGTTTCCGCGCACACGGCCGACTCTTTTCAGCCAACTTCCGACCCCCGCGCACCCCTTGGCCGAACCACCCCCCAACCCCCGTTCCACCTGCACGGAAAGGGTCTTCGGGGGTCTGCGCACCCTACGTGGATTGGCCACTGCGACAAGGCGCACTTCCCTGCACGCCCCACGAGTGCAACGCTTCGTGATCGAATGCTTCACGCCAAGTTGCCAAGTCGACAATGTGCCGGATGACGGACTTGTCACGACGACACCACAGCACGCAGTAGATTCGATCTTGACTGTCTTACGGCGGGGGACTCGTGCAGGACCAAGGGGAAACGTGCAGGAGCGACACAACCGAGGAGCCGCGACCACCGAGGGGGGCTTAGCAGTATGAGCCACGACGCCACCGCCACGCCGGAAGCCGCCGCCCGGAAACTGTCCGGGCGACGCCGCAAGGAGATCGTCGCGGTGCTGCTGTTCAGCGGCGGCCCCATCTTCGAGAGTTCCATACCGCTTTCGGTGTTCGGGATCGACCGCCAGGACGCCGGAGTGCCGCGCTACCGACTGCTGGTGAGCGCCGGTGAGGAAGGCCCGCTGCGGACCACAGGGGGCCTGGAACTCACCGCGCCGCATGGCCTGGAAGCGATCTCCCGGGCGGGCACCGTCGTCGTGCCGGCCTGGCGTTCGATCACCTCTCCGCCACCGGAGGAAGCACTCGACGCGCTGCGCCGCGCGCACGAGGAGGGGGCCCGCATCGTGGGGCTGTGCACCGGCGCCTTCGTCCTCGCGGCGGCGGGCCTGCTGGACGGCCGCCCCCGCGACCACACACTGGATGTACGCGCCGACGCTGGCCAAGCGCTACCCGTCGGTGCACGTGGATCCGCGCGAGCTGTTCGTGGACGACGGCGACGTCCTGACGTCCGCGGGTACGGCGGCCGGAATCGACCTCTGTCTCCACATCGTGCGGACGGACCACGGCAACGAGGCGGCGGGCGCGCTGGCCCGGCGCCTGGTGGTGCCGCCGCGCCGGTCGGGCGGCCAGGAGCGCTACCTCGACAGGTCTTTACCCGAGGAGATCGGCGCCGACCCGCTCGCCGAGGTCGTCGCCTGGGCGCTGGAGCACCTCCACGAGCAGTTCGACGTGGAGACGCTGGCCGCCCGCGCGTACATGAGCCGTCGTACGTTCGACCGCCGGTTCCGCTCGCTGACGGGCAGTGCCCCGCTGCAGTGGCTGATCACGCAGCGCGTCCTGCAGGCCCAGCGGCTGCTGGAGACGTCGGACTACTCGGTGGACGAGGTCGCGGGGCGCTGCGGCTTCCGCTCGCCGGTGGCGCTGCGCGGACACTTCCGCCGCCAGCTGGGTTCGTCCCCGGCCGCCTACCGGGCCGCGTACCGCGCCCGCAGGCCGCAGGGGGACCGACCGCCGGTGGACGGCGACGGCGTGGCAGCGGCGGCCGGTCAGCCGAGCGCGTCGGCGGCCGCGCTGCACCAGGACGGCGGCGGGCCGGTCCCGCTCCAGAGCCGCCGTACGTCGGCGCCCAGCCCGGTGGGGACGTCAGGTTCTCTGACATCGTCGTCATCGTCTTCGAGTTCCTCGTCGGCCTCGGAGAACGGTCGCGAGGCGTACGCGGGGAGCCGGGCGAGTCTGCCGGGGCAGCGCAGCGGCATGTGAGGTCCGGTTCGGCCGGTGGCGGCGGCGGCGCGGGGAGGTTCTCGCCCCCGCCGCCCCTGCCCTCCCCCTCCGTCCCGGGGGCTGCCGCTCCCCAGCAAGGTCAGGGCCGGCACCGGGCATCCCGGAAGGCGGACGTCAGCCGTAGGGTGGTCGCATGAATGATCGCATGGTGTGGATCGACTGCGAGATGACCGGCCTCTCGCTGTCCGACGACGCGCTCATCGAGGTCGCCGCCCTCGTCACCGACTCCGAGCTCAACATCCTCGGCGACGGTGTGGACATCGTCATCCGCCCGCCGGACCAGGCACTGGAGACGATGCCGGAGGTGGTGCGTCAGATGCACACCGCGTCCGGACTGCTCACGGAGCTGTCCGGCGGTACGACGCTCACGGACGCCGAGGAGCAGGTCCTCGCCTATGTGAGGGAGCACGTCAAGGAACCCGGCAAGGCCCCCCTGTGCGGCAACTCGGTCGGCACCGACCGCGGGTTCCTGCTGCGGGACATGCCGACGCTGGAGGACTACCTCCACTACCGCATCGTCGACGTCTCCAGCATCAAGGAGCTCGCCCGGCGCTGGTACCCGCGGGCGTACTTCAACAGCCCGCAGAAGAACGGCAACCACCGCGCCCTCGCCGACATCCGCGAGTCCATCGCGGAACTGCGCTACTACCGCGAGGCCGTCTTCGTACCGCAGCCGGGCCCGGACTCCGACACCGCGAAGACGATCGCCGCCAAGTACGTCCTGCCCGCGCAGTAGCGCAGGTCAGAAGCCCTCGAAGGGGCACCGGGAAAGCCTGGCGCGAGCACCCCTTCGGACCCTGTACACTTTTTCTCGGCCGGTCGGGGAAACCCGGGCCGCCGACATGGTGGGTGTAGCTCAGCTGGTAGAGCACCTGGTTGTGGTCCAGGATGCCGCGGGTTCGAGTCCCGTCACTCACCCTGAGTCATCAGCCGGTGACCTTGGAGACAAGGTCACCGGCTGATCGCGTTCCGTACGCCGAACCCCTCCACAGCACCACACAGCCCCCTTGAGGCCCCCGTGCAGGCCGACCCCATCAGCACCGCCCGCCTCGACCTCCTCCCGCTGCGCGTCGAGCACGCCGAGGAGATGGCCGTCGTCCTGTCCGATCCGGCGCTGCACGCGTTCATCGGCGGCGCGCCCCTCACCGCCGAGGACCTGCGGACCCGCTACGAGCGCCTCGTCGCCGGCGCGCCCGAGCCGGGTGTCTCCTGGTGCAACTGGGTGCTGCGGTCGCGCGAGGAACCCCGCCTCATCGGCACCGTCCAGGCAACGGTCACCGGTCGGCACGCCGCGGAGATCGCCTGGATCGTGGGCACACCCTGGCAGGGCCGCGGATTCGCCTCCGAGGCGGCGCGCGGGCTGGTCACCTGGCTCGTGGGGCGGTACGTCCGTACGGTCGTCGCCCACATCCACCCCGACCACCGCGCGTCGGCGGCCGTCGCCGAGGCGGCCGGGCTGTCCCCCACGGACGAGACGCACGACGGCGAGACCCTCTGGCGGCTGGCGCTACGGCCCTGACGCCCACGGCTCCGACGCCGCCCGCCACGCCGCCGCCAACTCCCTTGCCCCGCCGAAGCGTTCGCCGGGATCGGCACGGGTGGCGCGTTCGATGACCGTCAGCTGCGCGGCCGTACCAAGGAAGGCGCGCTCGTCGTCGCCCGCGTCCAGGAGGAGACGGGCGGTGCGGCCGAGGACGTAGACCGTGGTGCGGATGTCGATGACCGCGCCCCGCCGCCACTCCTCCGGCGCCATGAAGCGCCGGGAGCCGGGGAGACGGTCCGCCGCCGGCACGAACGGGCCCGGGCGGTACTCGCCCGCCCGCCAGGGCATCACCGTCGCCGTACGGCCGTCCCGTACCGCGATCCGGTGCAGGTGCGGCACGATCACCGGATGCCGGACCGCCCGGTGGAAGGCCCAGGCCCGGTCGAGCGAGCGTCGGGCGGGGCCGGTGGTGGCCTCCTTGACGCACCAGCGGGTGCCGTCCGGGAGGCGGACGCCGTGCGAGACGCAGCCCGAGTCCTGGGTGCCGAGGGCACGGAAGACACTGAACACCTCACCCACTGTGCGCAGGCGGGGTTCGAGGTCGGGGACCTGGTCGACGTCCAGCAGTGGATGAGGGCTCATGGGGCTCAGCGTATGGTCGGCATAAGAGCCGTTCGTGAGGTTGGGAGGCTCGTCATGCGGGCCTGGCGGCACGTTCCCCGGTGGCGGGTGCTGACCTGGGTGCTTCTCGGGTTCAACCTGGGCATGCTGCTGTGGCTCGTGATCGCTCTGGACGCGGCGAGCAAGGGGTGCGTCGGAAGGCTGTGCGGGGGCGCCACCAATCCGGACTCCCTCCTCGGCGCCTGGCTGGTGATCTTCTTCTGGCTGGCCGGAGTCGTGATCCTGGGCATCGCCTGGTTCACCACCCACCGCACCGAACGGCCCCAGCGACGACCGCACCGGGGATGGCACCGGAGTGACCTCGCGGGGCGGGGCCGCCGGCGTCATCCGTGAAGCTCCGTCAGGACGACCGCCGCGGCACCAGTTCCGTCGCCGGTACCACCTTCCGCCGGCGGGCGACGGCGGAGTCGTCGTAGCCGACGAGGGCGACGTCGTCGGGGATGCGGCGGCCCTCCTCGCGCAGGACCTGGCCGGCGCCGGCCGCCATCACGTCCGAGCCGGCGAAGACCGCGTCAAGGTCGGGGCGGCGGGCTGAGTTGTACGTGTACGGGCTGTCGTTTTCCGGTTGTTCGACAAGGCCGCGGAAGACGGCTGAATGTGCCGTAGATTCACAAGGAAATTATCGCGCGGAAAAGTGCGGGGATTCCCGGTCGCAGTGGCCGCATAGCCGCAGGGATGGCCGGGCGATTACCGTGGTGGCCCTGGACAGGCCGTCCCACCGGGGGTGGGACGGCGCCACGCAACGGGGAGCAAGGTATGAGCAAGCGCAGCACGCTCGGCGGGAGCGCGCACGCCGACCGGGTGTTTCGGGTCCAGCGGGCGTTCACCGAGGTCGAAGGGCAGATGCACGGCCCGGGCGAGTTAGCCGAAGTGACGGGGCTGGACGACTCCACGGTCCACCGCATTCTCCAGTCCGGCGTGTACGACGGCATCTTCGCCCGCGAGGGGCACGGTCTGTACCGGCTGGGCGCCGGTGCCGCGCGGCTCGGGCTGAAATCCGTGGCCCACGCGCCCAACGAGCGTGTCGTGCACGCCGTTCTGGAGGACCTGCGCGCCGCCACCGACGGGGGGCTGGCGTTCCTGTTCGCCCTGGCGCCCTTCGGCGGGGCCGGCAAGCAGTGCCTGGACATGGCCGTCGGCACCTCGGACCTGTCGGAACTCGGCATCAGTCCCAGGGCGTTGCTGGAGAGCTTCCGCTCGCTGCGCACGGGCGCGGCGGGGCGGGCCGTCCTCGCGTACCTCCCGAAGGTCATTCAGGACCGGGTCCTGGCCGAGCCGGTCCCCGACGGCGCGGGGCCCGGCGCGTACCGCGACAACGGGCGGCTGCTCGCCTCCCTAGAGTCGGTCCGCAAGGACGGGCTCGCGGTCGACGCCGAGGAGTGGGCGGCGGGTTGGGCCGGCTGCGCGGCGCCCGTCCGGTGGGACGGGCTGATCATGGGATCCGTGGCCGTGCTCAAGCCCCTGCACGACCTGTCGGCCTGGCCCGCGGCTGCCGTACAGGCCGTGAAGCAGGCCGCCGCGCGCTTCACGCCGGCGGACGACCACGGGCCCTGGTCCGCGGAGGCGCCGGGTTCCTACTGAGCGACCTCCGGCCCGCGCACAGACAGGGCACCCGGCTGTTTCCGGCCGGGTGCCCTGTTTTATCAGGGACCCCATCAGACACTCCATCCACCCACCGGGGAAACTTCCGTCCGTCGTTAAAATGATTCCGCGTACCCGCAATGAGCAGCGGCATTCACGTAATCTCACCCTTCTCGTGAGGCGGGATTTCGGCGCATTTCTCGCCCCGCGGGATAGTTATGATTTCCCTTGACATGCGGTGCGGCGACCCTCGAATAATCGAAAAGGAAAGGAGAGCCAACCCCCGAGTACGGAGAAAGACACGCGTATGACGGTCCGATCCGACACCCCCCCGCCGGACATGCGGGACAGCGTCGCCCTCCTGCACGCCACCCGACTCGACGCGGAGCGCGGCCCCGGCTCCCGTGGTACCGAACAACAGCACGCCCGCGGCAAGCTGACCGCGCGGGAACGCCTGGACCTGCTCTTCGACGCCGGATCCTTCCACGAGGTCGAGCGGCTGCGGCGGCACCGCGCCACCGGCTTCGGACTGGAACACCGCAAGCCCTACACCGACGGGGTCGTCACCGGCTGGGGGACCGTGCACGGACGGACGGTGTTCGCCTACGCCCACGACTTCCGTATCTTCGGCGGATCACTCGGCGAGGCCCATGCGGACAAGATTCACAAGGTCATGGACATGGCCCTCTCGGCCGGGGCGCCGCTGGTCTCCCTCAACGATGGCGCGGGTGCCCGTATCCAGGAAGGTGTCTCGGCGCTCGCCGGATACGGCGGCATTTTCCGGCGCAATACCAGGGCGTCCGGAGCGATTCCGCAGATCGCGGTGATGCTGGGCCCGTGCGCGGGCGGCGCGGCGTATTCACCGGCGCTCAACGACTTCGTCTTCATGGTGCGCGGCACCTCCCAGATGTTCATCACCGGCCCCGACGTGGTGCAGTCGGTCACGGGTGAGGAGATCTCCCACGAGCAACTGGGCGGCGCGGACGTCCACGGCGGGGTGTCCGGCGTCGCCGGTTTCGTCTACGACGACGAGGCCGAGTGCCTGGAGGAAGTGCGCCACCTGCTGTCCCTGCTCCCGGCCAACAACCGCGAGTTACCCCCCGCCTACGACAGCGCCGACCCAGCGGAGCGCAGCAACGACGGCCTCGCCGAGCTGGTGCCGGCCGACGGCAACCGTCCCTACGACATGCGCGCGGTGATCACGGAGATCGTCGACGAGGGCGACTGGCTGGAGGTCCACGAGGGCTGGGCCACCAACGTGCTGTGCGTACTGGCCCGGCTGGACGGGCAGACCGTCGGTGTCGTCGCGAGCCAGCCGACCAGCCTCGCCGGGGTGCTCGACATCCACGCCTCGGAGAAGGCCGCCCGCTTCATCTCGATCTGCGACGCCTTCAGCATCCCCCTGGTGACCCTGGTCGACGTGCCCGGTTTCCTCCCGGGCGTCGACCAGGAGCACGGCGGCATCATCCGCCACGGCGCCAAACTCCTGTACGCGTACTGCAACGCGACGGTTCCCAGGATCTCCCTGGTGCTGCGCAAGGCGTACGGAGGCGCCTACATCGTCATGGACTCCCGGTCCATCGGCGCCGACGCCGCCTACGCCTGGCCCACCAACGAGATCGCGGTGATGGGCGCGGAGGGTGCGGCGGGCGTCGTCTTCCGGCGGGAGATCGCCGCGGCCGACGACCCCGAGGAGACCCGCGCCCGGCTCGTCAAGGAGTACAAGGCCGAGCTGATGCACCCCTACTACGCCGCCGAGCGCGGCCTCGTCGACGACGTCATCGACCCGGCCGAAACCCGCTCCACGCTCATCGAGGCGCTGCGGACCTTCCGGGCCAAGCACGCCGACCTGCCGTCGCGCAAGCACGGCAACCCGCCCACGTGACGGGCGCCGCACGCCGACCGACGCGACCGGCAGGGGAGCCGAGCGCATGAACCACCGACTCAACCCGATCGACGAGGTCTTCCTCTCCATCACGGGCGAGGCTCTGACCCACGGCCAGTTCCTGCGGTTCAGCGGCAAACCGCCGCCCCTGAAGGAACTGCGGGACCACGTCGCCGAGCGGCTGCCCGCACTCCCGGGACTGACCCACCGTATGACCCCGGCGCGGGGGCGGCGGCCCCGGCGGGAGCCGGTGTTCGGCTTCGACCCCGCGTCGCACGTGGGCGAGCGGACGTTCCCGGCGGAAACGCCCCTGGACACGGTGCTCACCGCCCTGGCCCGTGAGCCGCTTTTGGACAGCGCGCCGCTGTGGTCGATGCACCTCGTACACGGCTACGCCGGCGGCGAGTTCGCGATCTGCTACCGGGTCCACCACAGCGCCGAGGACGGCATGGGAGCCGCCCACATCGTCACCACGCTGTTCGGCGACGGCGGCCCGCCGGACGGGACCCGGCGACCGGCCGGACCACGGCCGCTGATCAGCGGCTCGGCGCGCGAACTGGCCCGGGGAACGGTCAGCGTGGGCACCGGACTCGCCCGCGCCCTCCTGCCCGCCAGGTCCTGGCCCAGGGCGCCGGAGCCACGCCCCGAACGCCTCGGCGTGGCCAGTGCGGGAGCGGCCTGGAACGAACTGCGGGAGCTGAGCCGCCGGTTCGGCGGCACCCTCAACGACGCGTTCCTCATGACCCTGTGGCAGGCCCTCGCCGACTGGAGCGCGGACGGCGACAGGGACGTACGATCGCTCTTCCGGACGGCACCGGTTCCGGTACGGATGCCGCTGAGCACCCGCCTGCCCGGGGAGGAGGGGCTCCTCGGCAACCACCTCACCACCGCCGTCGTGACCCTGCCCGTCCGGGGGACGCCGCTCGACATCGCGTTCCCGCAGCTCGCCGAGCGCACCCGGCGGATGCGCGCCCACGGCCTCAGGCCGGCCAGCAGGGCCCTCGTCGGGATCCTGCCGTCGCCGGTGACGCGGTGGACCGTACGCCGTCTGCTGAACCCGCACGCGTCACCGCTGTACGCCTCCAACTTCAGCCTGCCCGCGGCGCTCTCCTTCCGGGGCGCCCCGGCGATCGACGCGACCCCGCTCGGCGTCCTCCTGCCGGGCAACGCCCTGTCCGTGACACTCCTGTCCTACGGGCAGCAGGTCCGGGTCGGTTTCCTGTACGACCGCGCGCTCCCCGGAGCGGAGCGGCTGGCCGGCCTGTGGCGCGAGGCGCTGGACACCTTGTCCGTCACCGCCTGACCCGGAGCACGCCCCCGAAGTCTCGACTAAGGATCTCTATGTTCGGTCGGTCCCCCGCACGCGGAAACGCCTTGTCCACCCTGGCGGTGAGCGGACTCGCGGTCTTCATGGCCGCGTTGGACAATCTCGTCGTGATCACCGCCCTGCCCGCAATCCAGAAGTCCCTGGGCACGGATCTGCAGGACCTGGAATGGACGGTGAACGCCTACACGCTGGCCTTCGCGGTCTTCCTGATGGCCGGCTCGGCCGCGGGTGACCGCTTCGGACGCCGGCGGATGTTCCTCATAGGGCTCGCGGTGTTCACCGCCGCGTCGGCGGCGTGCGCCCTCGCCGGCTCGCCGGGCGAGCTGATCGCCGCCCGGGCCGTGCAGGGCTTCGGCGCGGCCATCGTCATGCCGCTGACCCTCACGCTGCTGACCGATGCGGTCTCCGAACGGCGGCGGGGCATCGCCCTCGGCGTCTGGGGGTCGCTGAGCGGTCTTGCGGTCGCGCTCGGACCGCTGGTCGGTGGTGCCGTCGTGGAGAAGATCTCCTGGGAGTGGATCTTCTGGATCAACGTGCCGATCGGCGTCGTCGTCCTGCTGCTGGGCCTGTGGCAACTGGCCGAGAGCAGGCAGCCCGAGGCACGGCTCGACCTGACCGGCACCGTACTGGTGAGCCTCGGCATGCTCGGCGTGGTCTTCGCCCTGGTCAGCACCACGAACGACGGCTGGACCACCGGTAAGGTGCTCGGTTCTCTGATCGCCGGGGTCGTGCTGCTCGCCGGCTTCGTCCTGTGGGAGATGCGCGCCCCCGCCCCGATGCTGCCGATGCGGCTCTTCCGCAACCGCTCGTTCACCGCCGTCAACGTCACCAGCATGCTGATGTTCGCCGCCATGTTCGGGCTGGTGTTCCTGCTCACCCAGTTCATGCAGAACATCCAGGGCTTCACTCCCCTGGAGGCGGGGGTGCGGATGCTCGCCTGGACGGCCATGCCCGTCCTGGTCGCCCCGCTCGCGTCCTTCCTGACCGCCTGGATCGGCAACCGGCTCGTGGTGGCCCTCGGGCTGCTGTCCGAAGCCGTGGCGCTTGGCTGGCTCGCCTCGGTGACCGAGGTCCACACCGCGTACGCGGACCAGGTGCCCGGTCTGGTGCTGGGCGGTATCGGTCTCGGACTGTTCTTCGCGCCCACCGCCGAGATGGCGATGAACGTCGTCCGCCCGCGCGAACAGGGCATCGCCTCCGGCGCCAACAACACGTTCCGGGAGCTGGGCGGCGTCCTCGGCGTCGCGGTGCTGACCTCGATCTTCACCTCGCACGGCGGCTACGGCACCCCGCAGCGGTTCGTCGACGGCCTGGTCCCTGCCGCCTGGGCCGGATCCGGATTCGCCGCGCTCGGCGTCCTGGCGATGCTCACCGCACCGCGCCGCTCCCAGGAGAGGAAGGCGGCGGAAGCAACCCGCGGCGACGACCGCGCGAGCGCGGCTCCCGCACTGGAGAACACCAGGGGCTGACCCGCGCCGGCCCGGTACGCGAACCCACGACACGCAACTGGGGGACTGGAATGTACGACGTCATCGTGGTGGGCGCACGGATCAGCGGTGCCGCCACAGCCATGCTCCTGTCGAGGGCCGGATACCGGGTCCTTCTCCTCGACCGGGCTGTCTTCCCCGGAGGGAAGGCCGCGGCGACCAACCTGGTGCACCCGCCCGGCATCCTCAGGCTCAAGCGCTGGGGACTGCTGGAGCGGCTGACCGTCACGGGCTGCCCGCCGATCCGCGAGTACGGCCTGCAGAGCGGCCGGGCCCGGCTGATGGCCCCACTTCCGGCGGTCGACGAGGTCGACGAGGCCTACTCCCCGGACCGGGCCACGCTGGACCGGATCCTGCTGGAGGCCGCGATCGAGTCCGGCGCCGAGTTCCGTGAGAACTTCTCGGTCCAGGAACTGTGCACGGACGAGGCGGGCGCCGTCACCGGCGTACGCGGACGCACCGGCGACGGCTCGCCCGTGACCGAGCACGCCCGCCTCGTGGTGGGCGGCGACGGCTCCAACTCCACCGTCGCCCGCCTCACGGGCGCCGAGAAGTACGCCACCCGCCCGGTCCTCAACAAGAGCCACTGGGCCTACTGGGAGGGGCTGCCGCACGACGGCCGGGTACGCACCCACCGGCACACCCACAAGCACACCTTCACCTGGCCTACCCACGACGACCTCACCATCGTGGGCGTCGCCCTGCCCACGAGGGACTTCAAGGCGAGCGGGGAGGAGGAGCGCGACCGGACCGTCATCGACGCCTTCGAGGCGGTGGACCCCGAGTGGGCCTCGCTGCTGCGCGAGACCAAGCGCGCGGGCCGCTGGATGACGGGTTCCGTGCCGAACTTCCTGCGCCGCTCACACGGCCCCGGCTGGGCGCTGGTCGGCGACGCCGGCTACACCCGGGACCCGATCACGGCCGCCGGCATCAGCGACGGCCTGCGCAGCGCCGAACTCCTCGTGCAGGCCGTCGACGCGGCCTGGTCGGGGTCCGGCGGCGCCGGACTGTCCGACGCGCTCGCCGGCTACGGCCGCCGACGGGACGACATGGTCAAAGGGCACTATCAGTACACCTGTGACCACGCCCTCATCGACAATCACAGCCCCGAGGAGGTCGAGTTCATCCGGGCCATGAGCCGAAGCGCCACGCACGGCCGGGACATGGTCGGCGTGTTCGCCACGATCGTGGACCCCGCGCGGTTCTACTCCGCCGCCAACATGCACGCCCTGCTGGACCATGTGGAGTCCGGCCCCGGCACGAGCTGGAAGGTGCGGATGGTGCGCTGGCTGGTGCGCGGAGCACCCCGGCACATTCCCCCGGCCGCGCGGGCCGGTGACCGGTTGATCGCCAGGAACCTGGGCTCCATGGGGCAGTACCTGCTCGAGAACGCCGCCCGGCCGGCGCGCTAGCCGCACGGCTCACACAGTCACTTTCCACACCACATCCCACCCGCTTTCACCAAGGGACGGATCAGCATGCCCGAAAACACCTCCACCGACCTGACCACCGCGTTCGTCTTCCCCGGCCAGGGCGGCTTCGACGGCACCGCCCTGCGGCGGGCGAAGGAGACGTACCCGCAGGTCCAGCGAGTGTTCGCCCGCCTCGACACCACGACCGAAGCCCTCTTCTCACGCCGTATCAGCGACATCCTGTTCGGCCCGGAACAGACGGACCTGCGCTCCCTGCTGGCCGGCGACTCCTGGATGTCCCAGGTGGCCATCTACGGCGCCGGCCTGGCCGCCCACGAGATCCTGGCCGACCAGGGCGTCCGCCCGGACGTCCTCGCCGGGCACAGCCTCGGTGAGATCACCGCCCTCGTGGCCGCCGGCGCCTTCTCCGCCGAGGACGGTGTGCGCATCGTCGCCCAGCGCGTGGCGGTCATCGAGCGCCACGACGGCGTCGACGGGCGCATGGTGGCCCTGTCGGCCGGGGCCGACCGCGTACGGATGCTCCTCGGTCTGCTCGACCACCCGCTGCTGGCCGTCGCCACGGAGAACCACGACGAACAGACCGTGGTCAGCGGGCCGGACGCGGTGCTGGACCAGGTGACGGCGATCGCGGCACAGCTGAACATCGGGGCGATCGAGATCGACGCGCCCTTCCCCTTCCACACCCCGGCGCTGGCCCCCGCGGCGCCCGAGTTCGAGGCGTACGTCCGCACGCTGGAGCAGCATCCCCTGCGGCTGCCGGTGTACTCACCGATCCTCCAGCGCTACTACGAGCCCGGCGAAGCGCTCGCGGGGCGCCTCGCGGAGCACTTCGTCCAGCCGGTCCGCTTCGCCGCGGCGGTACGCCGCCTGCACCGGGACGGTGTTTCCACCTTCGTGGAGGCGGGCGGACGCCCCGCGCTGTCCAAGCTGGTGACCCGGCTGACGAAGGGCTCGGACGTACGCTCCCTGCCCACCCTCTCGCTCGACGACGGCGGCCGGCTGGTGCTGGATGCCACGCTCCGGGAACTGCGCGACGCCGGACTGGCCGACCCGCACGGCCCCTCCGGTACCGGCCTCGCCGAACTCCTGGCTCCTTCCGTGCCCTCGCACGTCTTCGAGGAGTACTGGAAGGCGCACGGCCACGAGGTGGTGGAGCGGATACGGGCGGACCTGGAGACCTTCGGGGAGCCGGAGCCGGAGCAGGAGCAGGAGCCGGAGCAGGCCCCGGGCGCCGTGACACCCGAGCCCGTGGCACCGGAGACCGAGTCGCAGGAGGACCGAGCCAGGCAGGCGCCCCCGGACGCGGCCTTGGACCGGGACGAGCTCTTCGCCGAGCTGCGGACCCTGTACGCGGAGGCCCTGGAGTACCCGGAGGAGGTCTTCGAGGCCGGGGTGCAGCTGGAGGCCGAACTCGGCGTCGACTCGGTCAAGCAGGTCGAACTGCTCACCCGGGTCTCCCAGCGCTACGGGCTGCCGCCACGCGAGGCCGACTTCCGGCTCGCGCCCTACAACACGCTCGACGCGATCGCCGACTTCGTCATCGCGGAGCTGGAACGGCGGCCCGAGCCGGCGCCGGCCGGCTGACCGCTCCTCGCTTCGCTGCCCGTTCGCCCCTCCCAGAAGGACACGCGTTTTCCATGAAGGACCTCACCGGCAAGGTGGCACTGGTGACCGGCGGGTCACGAGGGATCGGAAAGGCCGTCGTGCGGGAGCTCGCCGCACGCGGGGCCGACATCGTCCTCAACTACTTCCACTCGCACGACCAGGCCAAGCAGACCCGCGACGAACTCGTGGCGGCAGGCGCCCGGGTCGACCTCGTACGGGCCTCGGTGGCCCGGCAGGAGCAGGTCGACCGGATGTTCCAGGAGATCGACCGGCTGCACGGGCGGCTCGACATCCTCGTCAACAACGCGGCGAACGGCGCCCTGCTGCCGCCGGACGAGGTCACCGAAGAGCACCTGGACAAGGCGATCGAGACCAACTACAAGGGCGGACTGCGCTGTTCGCGGGCCGCCGCGCCGCTGATGGCCAGGAACGGCGGCGGCTCCATCGTCACCGTCTCGGCACTGGGCGGCTCGCAGATGGTGATGGCCAACTACTCGGCGTGCGCCCCGGCGAAGGCCGCCGCGGAGGCCTCCGCCCGTTACCTCGCGGTGGAACTGGCCCCGCTCGGCATCCGCGTCAATGTGGCGTCCGCCGCGATGCTGAGCAGCGAGGTGGCGGACAAGTTCCCCCGGGCCGCCCAGATGCGGGACATCATCGAACGGTCCACACCCTGGGGACGGCTCGGCAGGCCGGAGGAGTTCGCCGGGCTGGTCGCCTTCCTCGCCTCCGACGACGCCCGGTGGATCACCGGACAGGTCGTCCTGGCCGACGGCGGCCTCACGCTCGGCGCGGCGCTGCTCTCGCCTCCGGCGGAGCGTGCCGAGGCGCCCGAGGTATCGCACGAGTCCGTCGAGCAGGCAGAGTTCGGCGACGACGCCATCGCCGTCGTCGGCATGGGCATGGCCGTCGCCGGGGCCAACAGCCCCGACGAGTTCTGGAAGCTGCGGACGACCGGGGACGAGCTCTTCGTCAAGGTGCCCCGGGACCGCTGGCAGCACGACAGCTTCCACTCGCCCGACCTGACCGCCGAGGACAAGGCGTACGCCGAACAGTGCGTGTTCATCACGGACTTCGCCCCTGCCGACGGCGCCCTTGAGGGCATGCCGGGCGAGCCCGGAGACCAGGAGCTCACCACCAAGTGGCTGCGCCACAGCCTCGTGCAGGCACTCGACGGCGTCCACCGCCGCGACACCGACCGGTGCTCCTTCGTGGTCGGCTACACCCCGGACGGCAGCCAGCACCTGGAAGAGGCGGGCGTCCTGCAGAGTGCGACCCGGCTGACGCACGGCATCCTCGACGACCTGCAGGTCCCCGGCGAGCGACGGAAGACGCTCCGCGAGGGCATCGACCACACCCTCACCGACCGGTACCGGCGCGGCGCCGGCTCCCCCTCGCGCTTCCTGCCCCACCGGGTCGGCGAGGTGGCCATGGACGGCGTACTGCCGCCGTCCACCGAACTCCACATGGTCGACACCGCCTGCTCCTCGTCGCTGTACGCCATCGACATCGCGGCCAAGGGCCTGCTGATGGGCAAGCAGGACATCGCCGTGTGCGGCGGGGCCTTCGCGCTGGCGCCGCGCGGCACCGTGCTGTTCTCCAAGCTGCAGGGCCTGTCGAAGCGCGGCACCGTGCACGCCCTCGACGAGAGCGCCGACGGTGTGATCTTCGCCGACGGCGCCGCCCTGGTCGTCCTCAAGCGGCTGAGCCATGCCCAGCGGGACGGCGACAGGGTGCTGGGGGTGCTGCGGGCCTTCGGCTCGTCCTCCGACGGCAAGGGCAAGGCGATCTACGCCCCGAACGCCCGGGGGCAGTCCCTCGCGGTGCGGCGGGCGCTGGAGGGCGGTGAGGTCGACACCGCGGACGTGCGGTGGATCAACGCGCACGCGACCGGTACGCCCGCCGGTGACCTGGAGGAGTTCACGACGCTGCGGGAGCACTTCGGCACCTCGGCGCCGACGGCCGTCACGTCCAACAAATCGCTGCTGGGCCACACCGGCTGGGCCGCCGGCGTCGTCTCGCTCATCGAAAGCCTGAAGGGCCTGGAGCACCACACCATCCCCGGCCAGTTCCGTCTCGACACGCCCCGAGCCGACTTCCGGCTGGACGAGACGGAGCTCGAGGTCACCTCGGAGCCGCGTGAGTGGCCTCAGAGCCGTGAGCGGCCCCGGCTGGCGGCGGTGTCCGGGTTCGGCTTCGGCGGTACGAACGCCCATCTCATCGTCTCCGAGAACCGCGCTCCCGCCGGGGCGCCGGCCGCGGAGACCCCCACCACGAAGGCTCCGGCCACCGACAGCCGGGTGGCGCTCGTCGGCTGGTCGGCGCATGTGCCGGGCCTTGACGGGCGTACGGAAGTGACGCGCTGGCTTTCGGGCGGCGCGGGGCCGCGGGACACCTTCGGGGCGGACTATCCGGTGCCGCCGTTCAAGAAGATCCGGCTGCCCCCGAAGACGATCCGCGCCCTGGACCGGTGCCAGCTGATGGTCCTGGAGTGCGCGCACCAGCTGCGCGACCAGATGCCGGACTTCTGGAGCGAACAGGCGCCGAAGACCGGGGTGTTCGTGGGACACATGGGGCCGACCAGGGCCGCCATGCAGTATGCGAACCGCTGCTACCTGGACGACATCGGTGAGGCGCTCGCCGAGTCACCGCTCGCCGGGTCGGCCGAGGTGCCGCGGGTGCTGGACCGGCTGCGGGAGCAGGTGCGGTCGGCGATCCCGGAGTCCAACGAGGACTCCTTCCCCGGCCAGATGCCCAACATCATCTCCGCCCGGGTGGCGAACTACTTCGACCTCAACGGCTCCAACATGACAGTCGACTCCGGCTTCTCCTCCGCCCTGTCCTCGATCACCCTGGCCGGCCGCTATCTGCGCACCGGGGAGCTGGACTTCGCCCTGGCCGGCGGCATCAACGGCAACAGCCTCCCGGAGTACCGCTCCCTCATCGGCGACCTGCTGCCCGAGAACCGGACGGAACTCGCCGAGGGCGCCTTCCTGTTCGCCCTGACGACGGAGGACCGGGCCCGGCAGGCGGGCCTCCCCGTCCTCGCCTACATCGACGAGACCCTGGACGAAGCCCCCACCCGGGAACCCGTCCTGTGCGGCCCCGCCGCCCCGGAAAACGCCCGCTACCTGGGCGCCTCCGGAGGGCTGGCCATCCTCCGCGCCCTGCACGGCCCCGCAGGCACGACGACGGTCTCCAGCACCGGCGACTCGTCGGGAGCCCACCTCAGGCTGACGATCCCGGACGAGAGGGACGACGACGCGCCGGGCGGAGCCCGAACGCTCCGCGCCCCCTTCCGCTCGACCACCCACACCGAGGCGGGGGAACCGCTGCTCGTACGGCGTCGCGTGCCCGTGCTGGAGGACACTCCGGCGGTCCCGGTCCGGGAACCGGCGACGTTTCTGCCGGACGGTGCCGTCGTCGTCACCGACGCACCCGCTCTGCTCGCCCAGGTGGCGGACCCCAAGGCCGCGCTCACGGTGTTGTCCACCACGCCGCTCGACGTCCCGCGTGCCGGTTGGCATTACCTGGCGCGGGTCACGCCGGAGGCGGTCCGGGAGGCGATGGCCGATGTGGGGAGGCCGGTCACGCAGGTGCGGGTGGTGAGCGACCTCAGTCGTGCCGTACCGCCGGACGAGGGGCCCGTAACGGGCACGCCGCCGTCCCTGCTCGCCCTGCACGACGCCACGTACCTGGCCGTTCAGTACGCCTACGACGACCTGGCCCGGCCCGGTTCAGCGCTGACGATGCTGCTGCTCGGTGCCGTGCCCGGTGGCACACCGCACCCCTTCTCCGGACTGTTCACCGGTCTGCTGAAGAGCGCCGGGCTGGAGCTGTCCGAGGGCGGCAGTCTGGCCTTCCTCACGTCCGGCCGCGATGTGGCGGCGGCCATACGCGGCGTCGAGGCCGAGAGCCGTGCCCGGCGTGACTTCCCCGTGGTCGTCGAGACGGACGGTGTCCGCCGTACGTACCGTCTGCGGGACGAACCGGCCGCGCCGGCCGAGGCGACGCCCGCCGCCCTCGACCGGGACTCCGTGATCGTCGTGGCCGGCGGTACCAGGGGCATCACCGCCGAGGTGGTCAAGTCGCTCGCCAAGGAGTTCGGGTCGCGCATCCACGTGCTCGGCAGCAACGCCCTCGACGCCTACCCGCCGTCCGTCTTCGCCGGCACCGACGAGGAGTTCGCCGCCGGCCGGGCGACGTTCATCTCGACCGAACTCGCCAAACGCGACGGCCGCAACGTCGCGAGCATCACCAAGGAGTTCGACCGGATGCTCAACGCCCGTGAGTCACGCCGCAACCTGGAGGAGATGGCGGCGTACAGCGGCCCGGACCGGGTCACCTACCGCACCTGCGACATGCGCGACGGCGCCGTGGTGGAGAAGGCCCTCGGCGAGGTCCTGCGCGAGCACGGAACCATCGACCTGCTCGTCAACGCGGCGGGGCTGCAGCGTTCGGCCCTCATCAAGGACAAGGACTTCGCCGAGTTCACCGCCATCCGGGACCTGAAGGTGCAGTCGTATCTGAACCTGAAGTACGCCCTGCGCGACGCCCCGCCCCGCCTGTGGTGCAACTTCGGTTCCCTGCTGGGCTACTTCGGACAGCTCGGCGAAGCCGACTACGCCTCCGCCAACGACTTCCTGGCCAGCGCGGCCACCTACGCGGCGGCCGCCTCGGACCACGAGGAGTTCACCATCGGCTGGACGCTGTGGGGCGGCGTCGGCATGGGCGCGGGCGAACTGACGAAGGCGTACTACGAACGAGCCGGCTCGTACAGCAGCATGCCGGTGCCCGAGGGCGTCCACCACTTCGTGCAGGAGCTGCACACCCCCGTCCGGCGGCCCTCCGTCGTGCACCTGGGGGAGTCGGAGGAGGCCACGGTGGAGAAGTTCTACCCCGGCTATCTGACCCGGGAGACCGCGGCGCCCCGCCCCGACGGGTTCTTCCTGCGCCGCCTGGTGTCCTTCGACGACCGGTCCGCGGTCTTCGAGTGCCCCTTCGACCTGCGGACCGACGGCTACCTGGAGCACCACACCGTGCGCGGCGAACCGACGCTGCCCGGCACCTTCGTCACCGAGCTGGCCGCCGAGGCGGCCCGCCACCTGGTACCCGACCGGCACGTGGTCGCCTTCGAGGACCTGAGGTTCGAGCACTTCCTGCGGGTGTACCGGGACGTCCCCACGCCGCCGAAGCGCATCAGGGCGGAGATCGTCGACGACGAGGGGGACGCGACCGTCGTCCAGGTCCATGTCACCGAGGACGTGGTGGCACCGAACGGCGTCGTCCTGGTCGAGGACAGGCCGCATTTCGCGGCCCGCGTCCTCCTGGCCGACACATATCCGGACGCCCCCCGCTGGGAGCCATGGGACAGCGCGGACGACACCCCCGTCCCCGACCCGTACCACCAGCCGGGCTCCCCGGTCCGGCTGAGCGGACCGTTCGTGTCGACGACGGGCACAGCCGTCCACCCCCGTGGCAAGCGGGGCCGCTACGACCTCTTGCTCCCTCCGGAGGAGGTGTGGCAGCGGTTCACCGTCCCGTGCGTGCTGCTGGACGGTCTGGCCAGGGTCGGAGTGCTGGACCTGGTGGACGGCCGGCTGGTGCCGGTCGCCGCCCCGCTGTCGATCCGCCGCATCGACCTCTACGAGGAGGCGAACGACCACACCCTGTCGACCGGCGACAGCACCGTCGACCTGTACGCCACACCCCCCGGTTTCGGCCTCGCCGCCGACCGGGCGGAGAACCGGTTCGTGGCGGCCCGCCCCGACGGCCGGATGGTCCTGCAGATGAAGGACCTCCGGGCGGCCCTGATCGGGTACGTCGACGCCCTGACCGGCGAAGCGGTCCCGGCCGATGGCGCCTGAACCGCCGCGACGAGGAAGGAGCGCGGACATGTTGACGTCCTCGCAGATCCCCACAGGTACCGGGGAGGCGACCGACCCGTCGGTGCAGCCCGCCACCCGCATGGTGTGGCGGCCCACCACCCTGCCGCCGCTCACCGGGGACCCGTCCCGCCTGGCCGGGATGCGGGTCCTGGTGCTCGCCGCCGACGACGTGAGCGCCGAGGCGGTCGAACGCGAACTGACCGCGCACGGGGCACGGGTGCGCAGGCGCACGCCTGACACGCCCGCCCCGGCCCCGGGCGACGGCGCGGTGGACGCGATCGTCGACCTCACCCTGCACACGACCGCCGACGAGGACCTGGCGGACGTATGGCGCGAACCCCTCCTGCGGACCGTGGCCGCACTGCGCGAGAGTTACGACGACTGGGCCGCGGAGACCTCCGCACGACGGCTGTTCTACCTGGCCGTGACCTACCTCGGCGGCGGCATGGGACAGCACCCGGACGACGACCTGGCCCAGCCCCTGGGAGGCATCTGGGCGGGGCTGGCGAAGACCCTGCACCGGGAGTTCCCCAACTGCAACGCCCGGGTCGTCGACATCGCGCAGTCCGCCGTGGCGGACCTGCCCGGCCTTGTCGTGAGCGAGCTGGGCCGACCGGGCGAGCTCGAGGTCGGCCACCGCGACGGGCGCCGCCTCACCCTGTCTCCCGGCGCCCGCCCCGCCGGTCCGCCCACCGTACGGCTGGGCCCTGACGACTGTGTGCTGGTCTCGGGCGGCGGGCGCGGGATCGGCTGGGAGCTGGCCCGCACCCTCGCCGAGAAGCACGGCACCCGGATCCTGGTGACCGGCCGGGAGCCGTTCCCCTCCGAGGGAGAGCCCTGGTTCGGCGTGACCGAGGCGGAGCTGAAGGCGTACGAGAAGCAGGTGTGGTCGGACCGCCGGGGGCGTCCGCTGCCCGAGATCCGCCGCGAGATCGCCCGTACCCGCCGCCTGTGGGAACTCGCCGGCAACCTCACCGCCGCGCGGAAGCGCGGACTGCCCATCGAGTACGTCCCGTGCGACTTCACCGACCCGGAGCAGGTGCGCGCGTTGCTGCGGAGGGAGGGCGACGCGCTGACCGGCGTCGTGCACAACGCGGGCGTGGACCACGCGGCGAGGCTGCCGAAGAAGACGGACGACGACATCCTTCGCACGGTCGGCACGAAGATCGGCAGCTTCGTCCACCTCTTCGGGGAACTCGCCGGCCACCGGCTGAAGTTCTTCTGCAACGTCGGCTCGCTCACCGGCCGGCTGGGCGGCATGGTCGGCCAGCTGGAGTACGCCGCGGCGAACGAGGGCCTGGCCCGGCTGGGCCGTTGGGCCGAGCGGCGGGCGGACTACCCGGTGATGACGCTCGCCTGGCCGACCTGGGACCGCATCGGCCTCATCGCCAACTTCTCGGCGACGCGCCGCTACATGGCCCCGCTCGGCGTCTCGGACGGCCTCGCCAAGTGGCGGGACGAGCTGCTGGCGGGCTCCTGCGGTGAGGTCACCTTCGTCGGACCGCTCGGCGACGCCATCGACCCCGGCCAGGCCACCGGCTACCCCGTCGTGCCCGACCTGCCCGGATACGCCGACGTCTACCCGAAGATCCACCACCTCGGCGAGGTCACCTCCTACGAGCCGCACGCCCGGCTGGTCTCACAGGTCCGCTTCGACCGGGAGACGACGCCGGTCCTGACGGACTTCCTGGTGGACGGCGCCGAGGCGGTCCCGGTGAGCCTGCTGCTGGAGAACGCGCTCAGGGGCGCGGAGTGGGTCGTGCCCCCGGACTTCCCGGAGTTGAGGATCGACTGCCTGGAGGACGTCGTCATCCCGCTGGACCTGCTCGGGCTCGACGGCACCGCGACGGTCCTGGAACGCGAGATCCGGGGCGCCCAGGACGGACGTACCTGGACGGTCGAGGCGCGCTTCCGCCGCCCCGGCGGCATGAGCGCTCCGGCCCCGGAGGCGAGGGCACGCATCGTCTACGCCCCGGGGGGCACGCGCCCGCCTGCCCCTCCCCGCAGCGGCGTCACCCCGACGACGACCTGGCGCTCCGGGCCCGAGCGCCTGCGCTGGCGTTCGTCGGTGGTGCCTCGCGCGCGGTGGACCCGTACCGAGGACCGCCGCTGGGCGGGCGAGGTACGCCCCTGCGCGCCGGGCGACCTGTGGGCGACACCGGCCGTCCCGCGCACCGGCCTGCCCGTGTCCGCGCTGGAGAACGTGGTGCGGCTGTGCACGCGGCAAGGGGCGGGTCTCTCGGTCGCCGTCGACCCGCTGACCGTCGGACGCGTCACGCTGCACGCCGCGGAGGACGGCAATTCCCTCATCGAAGGGGATCCCGTGCTCGGCATATGGAAAGTGAACAGCGCGTCCTCCGGTGCCCGCGTCATGACGCTGACGGGTTTCGAGGGCCCGATCGCAGCCCACTGACACTGATTTCCCCATGAGAGGAGCCAAGAAATGTCGAACACCCTGAGGAACAAGGCCGTTCTGGAGCGCTACTACGAGGAGTGCCTCAACAAGGGAAACCTGGACGTCATCTACGAGGGCGCCGCTTCCGACCACATCAGTCACGGAACGGCCCCGAACAGCGAGGAGGGTGTGGAGCACCTCAAGGAATGGGTGCGGATCCAGCGGGCCTCCTTCCCCGACCTGCACGTGACGGTGGACGACTGGATCCTGGAGGGCGACAAGGTCGTCAGCCGGTTCACCGCGCGGGGAACCCACACCGGGGAGCCGTACGAGGGAATTCCGGCCGTGGGCCGGGAGTTCGCCGTTCCCGGAATCGTCATCGACGAGTTCCGGGACGGGGTGATCGTGGAGAGCTGGTTCTCCCTGGACGCGTTCGACCTCG
This sequence comes from Streptomyces sp. NPDC050287, assembly GCF_044459385.1. Classification (NCBI taxonomy): domain Bacteria; kingdom Bacillati; phylum Actinomycetota; class Actinomycetes; order Kitasatosporales; family Streptomycetaceae; genus Streptomyces; species Streptomyces sp. NPDC050287. The sequence goes on from NZ_JBITIY010000006.1 coordinate 466,508, forward strand.
CCAAGCAGCTGGGCGCCTTCGGCTGACCACACGCCGGCACCGGCACCCGCGCGGGTGCCGGTGCCGGTCGCGGGGCCTAGCGCTTGTCCGTGATGGGCTCGGCGTGGGCTTCGGTGTTGCCGGAGGCGGCGATCCGGTCCAGCGCCCGCTGGAGGACGACGGTGTCCTCCAGGGTGTGGATCTCGGTGATGCGCCCCCACTTGAGATACATGAACTGGGTCATGACGTTGTCGTAGCGGGTGCCGTCGGGCAGTGGTCCGCCGATCTGTACCCGGGTGGCCACCTTGGTCAGCCAGGGGCCACCGGAAATGACGATCTCCTGCGGTTCGAATTCGGCATCGGGAATGAGACGGAAAACCCGCTCCCACCACAGGCTCATGGATTCGATTGTATTCCGCTCGCCGGAGAGCGCGTGCTCACCGTAGAAGACGTAAGTGAATTCGGGTGCGAGAGTGTCCACCATGGACTGCCAGTTTCCGGAGTTGATGTCGGAGAATGCTTTGCGCAGCTTCGCGGCCACGATCCGGTGATACATGCACGGTCGCCTTTCCGGAAACCCCCGCCCCAAACCGTCCGATTCGGCCAAGAGAAAAGGGACATCTTGAACACCCGACCCGACCCCGTACTGATCACCGGCTGTTCATCCGGTATAGGACGGGCCTGCGCCCGACGGATGCACCGAGCCGGAATGCTCGTGTACGCCACCGCGCGCAGGCCGGAAACGCTCGCCGAGCTGGCCGCCGAAGGCATCCGCACCCTGCGGCTGGACGTCACCGACGAGGACAGCATGCGCGTGGCCGTCGACGCCGTCGAAGCGGACCACGGATCGGTCGGCACCCTGGTGAACAGTGCCGGATTCGCGGCCTCCGGTGTCGTCGAGGAGATCGGACTCGCAAAGATGCGGCGGCAGTTCGAGACCAACGTCTTCGGCCTGGCCCGCCTGAGCCAGCTGGTGCTGCCCGGCATGCGGGCCGCCGGCACCGGGACCGTCATCAACATCTCCTCGATCTTCGGCCGGTACGCGGTCCCCGGCGGGGGCTTCTACCAGGCGTCCAAGCACGCCGTCGAGGCGCTCAGCGACGCGCTCCGTCTGGAGACGGCCGATTTCGGCGTCAAGGTCGTACTCATCGAGCCCGGCCCGGTGCGCACCACCAACTTCGGCGCGACGTACGTGGACAACCTGCCGTCGGTCAGCGAGGTCTACGACGAGTTCCGCGAGCGCACCGCCGAGTACTTCGAAGCGATCTACACCGGCAGCCGCCGCACCCTGGCGGGCACCTTCACCGTGCAGGCCGACGACGTGGCCCGCGTCGTGGAACGCGCTGCCCGCAAACGCCGCCCCCGCGCCCGTTACACCGTCGGGTTCCTCGCTCGCAGCACCCTCGCACTGCGGCGGCTGGCACCGGACGCGGTCTTCGACCACCTCTTCGTGCGGCGCGCGTTCCCGGTGCCGCGCCGGACCGCCGGGCGGCCCGTCCCGGCCGGTGCGACGTCCGCGGGCCGGCGGACCGCACCTCTCACCCGCACCTCCTCCCCAGGGAAGGACCCCCGATGACCACCACCACAGCAGCACCGGCCACGCGCACCGCCCCCGGCCCCAAGGGCGCTCCTCTCCTCGGCAGTCTCGGTCCCTGGCGCCGCAACACCGCCGACTTCCTGCTCGGCCTCCAGCGCGACCACGGAGAGATGGTCCGTATGCGGCTCGGGCCGTTCACCGTCCATCAGGTCACCCACCCCGACGCGGTGCGCAGGGTCTTGGTGGAGAACAACGCCAACTACGTCCGCGGGCCGCTGTACGAGCAGTTCGGTGTGGTGATGGGCAAGGGCCTGCTCACCACGGACGGCGAGTTCTGGCGCGGGCACCGCCGGGCGGTGCAGCCGGTGTTCCTCAAGAACGCGGTCACCGACATCGTCCCCAACATCGTCGAGGCGACCGGGGAGATGCTGGACGAGTGGGAGGCCAGGACCGCGCGGGACGAGCCCGTGGACCTGATGACCGAGATGCTGCGGCTCACCCTGGTCACGCTCAGCCGCTCGCTGTTCGCCTACGACATCAAGCCCTCCTCCCGCGTACTGAAGCGGATCGTGGACGACGTGGTGGAGGTGATGTTCCGGCGGGGCACGCCGTCGGAGATGCTCCCGTCCTGGCTGCCCACCGCCCGCAACCGCAAGATCGCCCACATCCACCAGGTCTTCGACAAGGTGGTCCGGGATGTCCGCGAGAGCTACGCGCGCACCGGTGAGGGTCCGCTGATCGCCCTCATGGAACAGGCCACGGACCCGGTCACCGGCGAGCCGTGGACCGACCGGCAACTGCGGGACGAACTGCTCACCATCTACCTTGCCGGCCACGAGACCACGGCCGTCTCCCTGTGCTGGACACTGCTGTCGATCGCCAACCATCCGCACGTGCAGGACGAGCTGGACGAGGAGATCGGTCGTGTTCTCGGCGGCGGCACCCCTGACGCCGAAACGGCGGCCGACCTGACGTACACGCGGATGGTGGTGGACGAGAGCCTGCGGATGTACCCGCCCATCTGGATCTTCCCGCGCGCCGCCGTCGGCCCCGACACCCTCGGCGGCTACGACATCGAGGCCGGCTCGTCCATCCTGCTCTCGCCCCTGGCCTCGCACCACAACCCGCGCCACTGGGACAACCCACTGGCCTTCGATCCGTACCGCTTCACCCCCGAGGCCGTACGGGAGCGCCCGCGCATGGCGTACTTCCCGTTCGGAGCGGGCCCGAGGCAGTGCGTCGGCAACTCCATGGCCCTGCTCGAACTGCGGATCATCGTGGCGATGATCAACCAGCGGTTCCGCATCAACCTCATCCCGGGCGACGCGCTCCGCTACGGCTCTCCCGTCATCTCCCTGCGGCCCCTGCGCGACGTGATGGTGCGGCTGCGCCCGCGCGAGAACCGGACGCCGCCCGTGCCGGCGCCGACCATCGCCGGGGCGGCGGGGCGGGCGGAGTCCGCGTGCCCCTACAGCGCGGGAGGCGCGTAGACCCGGCAGCGGTCGCAAGCGCGGGAGGCGCGTAGACCCGGCAGCGGTCGCAAGCGCGGGAGGCGCGTAGACCCGGCAGCGGTCGCAAGCGCGGGGCGGCCGTCGCGCACCGCGCGGGCTGGTGCCGCGGGGAGCGAAGAGCGGGCCGGGGGTCCACCCCGCCCGGGTGTCTCCTCCCGCGACCCTCACCGCGTCAGGCAACGTTCGCCCCGTCGCGACGCCCGGCACGCTCCCCCACTGCCTCAAGGGCGGGGGCGCGGGAGGTGCCCGCACTCGCCGCACCGGCCGAAGGCGATCCTGGGCATCGCGTGGTTCACCACCCACCGCACCGAACGGCCCCGGCGGCGACCGCACCGGGGATGGCACCGGCGTGACCTCGCGGGGCGGGGCCGTCGGCGTCACCCGTAAGACGGTGATCGGCGGCGGCGCCGCGGGCCTGAACGGCACGCTGATGCCGGCCCGCTCCCGCCGCTCGCCGTCACCCGTGAGACGGCGTCAGGACGACCGCCGCGGCACCAGTTCCGTCGCCAGTACCACCTTGCGCCGCTCCAGTTCACGGGTGACCGCCGGGCGGCGGTCCGCGATCTCCGTGAGCAGCAGGTCGATCATCCGGCGGCCCATCTCCTCGATGGGCTGGCGGACGCTGGTCAGGGGCGGGTCCATGTGGCGGGCGATGGCGGAGTCGTCGTAGCCGACGAGGGCGACGTCGTCGGGGATGCGGCGGCCCTCCTCGCGCAGGACCTGGCCGGCGCCGGCCGCCATCACGTCCGAGCCGGCGAAGACCGCGTCCAGGTCGGGGCGGCGGGCCAGCAACCTGGTCATCGCCCGTCGGCCGCCCTCCTCGGTGAAGTCACCCGTCTCGATCAGCCGCTCGTCCACCTTGTGCCCCGCGTCGAGCAGGGCGTCGCGGTAGCCGTCGACGCGGCGCTGGGCGCCGTACACGTCGAGGCGGCCGGTGATGTGGGCGACCGCCCGGCTGCCGCGGGCCAGCAGGTGCTCGACCGCCGAGCGGGCGCCGCCGTAGTTGTCCGAGTCGACGGAGGGGAGCGTCTCCGCGGCCGAGCGCGGGCCGCTGATGACGGCCGGGATCTCCAGCTGGGAGAGCATGTCGGGCAGGGGGTCGTCGGCGTGCACGGAGACCAGCAGGACGCCGTCGACCCGGTGGGCCGCCAGGTACTGGGCCAGTCTCTGCCTCTCACGGTCGCTGCCCGCGAAGATCAGCAGTAATTGCATCTCGGTGTCGGCAAGCTCCGCGCCGACACCCCGCAACATGTCGGAGAAGTACGGTTCCGCGAAGAAGCGGGTCTCCGGCTCGGGGACGACCAGGGCGATCGCGTCCGTGCGGTTTGCCGCCAGGGCGCGCGCGGCCGTGTTGGGCACATAGCCGAGCTCCGCGACCGCGGCCTCCACCGCCGCGCGCGTCGCGTCGCTGACCCGGGGCGAACCGTTGATCACCCGGGACACCGTGCCGCGGCCGACGCCGGCGCGTGCGGCGACCTCTTCCAGGGTCGGCCGTCGCCCGCCCCGGCTTCGTCCACCGTTGACCGGCATAGTCGCCGCCTTCCGTTTGCAGCCTTCAGGCCAGGAATGTAACAGCCGGGGGCCCGGCCGCCCCCGACCGCATCGTCCCTCGTCGACCGGGGTTCTCCCACCGAGTCGCCGTAAGGACGCACGGGGGCGCCGCCGGTGTCGGGGCGGCGCCCCTCAGCGCGGGCGGTCGGGCTTCACTCCTGCTCGCCGGCGGTCGGCAGCTCGTTCCTGCGGATCACCTCGGCGTACCAGCGGGCGCTCGCCTTGGGAATGCGGCGCTGGGTGGAGTAGTCCACGTAGACGGCACCGAAGCGCTTCGAGTAGCCGTAGCCCCATTCGAAGTTGTCCAGCAGGGACCACAGGAAGTAGCCGCGCACGTCCGCCCCGTCGGCGACGGCCCGTCGAACGGCGTCCAGGTGGGAGCGCAGGTAGGCGATCCGCTGCGGGTCGTTCACCTGGCCTTCGGGAGAGATGTAGTCGTCGAAGGCGGCGCCGTTCTCGGTGACCATCAGCGGCAGCCCCGGGTGCGACGCGGCCAGGGCGGTCAACAGGGTGTGCAGCCCATTGGGGTCGATGGCCCAGTTCATCGCGGTGAGGTCGTCGTTGGCGAGATGGAAGTCGACGTGCTCCGAGCCGGTCCACGGAGAGTGGTCGCTCGCACCGTGCCCGTCGTTCTTGGTGGTGCCGGCGCCGGCACCACCGTCGGCCATGGAGACCACGGTCGGCGCGTAGTAGTTGACGCCGAGCACGTCGATGGGGCGGGAGATCTCGGCCAGGTCGCCGTCGTGCACGAGCTCTGCCCAGTCGACGATGCGGGCGGTGTCGGCGAGCAGGTCTTCGGGGTAGGCGCCGTCCAGGACGGGGCCCGTGAAGATCCTGTTGCCGACCGCGTCGATGCGGCGTGCGGCCTCGGCGTCCTCGGGGCTGCCGGTGAGCGGACGCACCTCGTGCAGATTGAAGGTGATGGAGGTCTGCGCGGACGCCGGCAGGTTCGCGCGCAGCACCCCGATCGCCTGGCCGTGAGCCAGGTTGAGGTGGTGAGCGGCGCGCAGGGTGGCGGCCGGGTCGGTACGCCCGGGAGCGTGCACGCCGGAGCCGTAGCCCAGGAACGCCGAGCACCAGGGTTCGTTGAGGGTGGTCCACTGGCCGACCCGGTCCCCGAGGGCCCGGGCCATGATCTCGGTGTAATCGGCGAAGCGGCGCGCGGTGTCGCGGTGCGGCCAGCCGCCCGCGTCCTCCAGTTCCTGGGGCAGATCCCAGTGGTAGAGGGTGACGACGGGGGTGATGCCCGCCTCCAGGAGCTCGTCGGTGAGCCGGCGGTAGAAATCGAGGCCCCGCTCGACAGCGGGCCCGCGGCCGGTGGGCTGCACGCGGGACCAGGAGATGGAGAAGCGATAGGCCTTGAGGCCGAGCTCCTTCATCAGCGCCACATCGCCGCGGTACCGGTGGTAGTGGTCGGCAGCGATGTCACCGGTGTCGCCGTTGCGGACCTTCCCGGGGGTGTGGCTGAACGTGTCCCAGATGGAGGGGGTTCGGCCGTCCTCCGCGGCGGCACCCTCGACCTGGTACGCGGCGGTGGCGGCACCCCAGATGAAGCCGGGCGGGAAGGAGAGGTCTGCGGCCGACTGGGCCATGGTCTCGGGTCGAACGGCGGTCATGGTGAGAACGCTCCCAAAGTGGCTGAGGAAGGGCCGGACGGTGATCCGGGCGGGGGGAAGCGGACGGGGCACGGCGGTGGGCGCCCGGCCGGGTACGGCCCACGTGGGGCGGGCCGTACGGAACGGCGAACGGGGCGGGTGCGCGGCACTGTCGGACCGGCACCCTGGCGGCGGCCTGGCGTCAGCCCTTGACGGCGCCCGCCATGATGCCGCCGACGATCTGCTTGCCGAAGATCACGAAGACCAGCAGCAGCGGCAGGGTGCTGATCAGCGCTCCGGCCATGACGATGCTCTGGTCGGGGGTGTAGGAGGCGCTGAGCTGACCGAGTGCCACCTGGAGGGTGGGGTTCTCCTGGTTCAGGGCGAGGAAGGGCCAGAAGAAGTCGTTCCACGCCTGCACGAAGGTGAGCATGCCGAGCACCATCATCGCGGGGCGGGCCGCGGGCAGGACCACGTTCCACACGATGCGGATGTTGCTCGCCCCATCCACCTTGGCCGCCTCGATGAGCTCGTAGGGCAGAGCCTCCAGCAGGTACTGGCGCATGAAGAAGACACCGAACGCGCCGACGAGGGTCGGGAAGATCACCGACTCCAGTTTTCCGCCCCAGCCGATGTCCGACATCATCATGAACAGCGGGACGACACTGAGCTGCGGCGGGATCGTCAGGGTGGCGATGACCGCGGTCATCAGGGCGCCGCGGCCGCGGAAGCGCATCTTGGCGAAGGCGTAACCGGCGAGGGTGCAGAAGAACAGCGTGGCCACGGTGATGCAGCCGGCCACCACGACGCTGTTGACGATCGCCTTCCCCAGGTGGGCCTGTTCCCAGGCGGCCTGGAGGTTGCTCCACAGCCGGCCTCCCGGCAGGAGCGGCGGGGGGCTGTCCAGGACCCGCTGCTGGTCGTGCGAGGCGGCCACCAGCGTCCAGTACAGCGGGAAGATGGAGCCCAGGCCGACGACGATCAGAGCGACATAGGTGAACGGGCCGCCCTTGAGCTGCTGGCCGGCGCCGAGCTTGAAACGGCCGCCGCGCTTGCCCGCGGAGGCGGCCGGCGGTGCCGGGACGAAGTCCGGTGCGGTCTTGATGGGACTGGTCGTGGTCATCGATATCGCTCCCGTCAGGCCGCGGCGCTCTTGCGCACGAGCCGGCCGACGATCCAGTTGATCAGGGCGATGAGCAGCAGCAGGACGAGCATGGCCCAGGCCACGGCCGCGGCCGGCCCCAGATGTCCCAGCTTCCAGCCGTAGTTGAAGAGATAGATGCTGAGAGTCTCGTACTGGTGCTCGCTGCCTCCGACGGAGCCGAGCGTGCCGCCCTCCAGCAGCAGCGGCTCACCGAACAGCTGCATGGAACCGATGGTCGAGATGACGATGGTGAACAGGATCGTCGGCCGCAGCGAGGGAATGGTCACCTTGCGGAACTGCTGCCAGCGCGTCGCTCCGTCGATCGAGGCCGCTTCGTACAGGTCGGTGGGCACGGCCTGCATGGCCGCCAGATAGATCAGGGCGTTGTAGCCGGTCCAGCGCCAGATCACGATGACCGAGATGGCGATCTTGGACGTCCACTCGCCGTTGGCCCAGTCGGTGTCGCCGAGGCCGACGAAGTGCAGCACCCAGTTGAGCAGGCCGCCGTCGGCCCGGAAGACCAGGGCGAAGACCAGGGCCGCGGTCGCCACGGAGGTGGCGTACGGGGTGAGGATCACCGTCCGCCAGAACGTGCTGGCGCGCAGCTTGTAGTTGAGCAGGTGGGCCAGGCCCAGGGCCACGATCAGCTGCGGGACGGTCGAGATGACGCCGATGACGAAGGTGTTGGTGACGGCCGTCCAGAACTCGGAGTCCTGGAGGATCCTGGTGAAGTTGTCGAAGCCGACCCACTCGGACTGGTTCAGGCTCGTCATCTCCACCCGGTGCAGGGCGATCCAGCCCGTGTACAGGAGCGGGTAGAGCCCGAAGGCGCCGAAGACGAGGAAGAAGGGAGCGATGTACGCGTACGGTGACGCCTTGTCGTCGAAGCGCCACAGCCGGGTACGCCACTTGCTGTGTCCGTTCGACGCGGCGCCGGAGCCGCCGGTTGGCGGGGTGTGGGCACCCCGTGTGGGGACTGTCGTTGCCACGGAGGGAGTCCTTCCCTGGGGATCTCGGCCGGGTACGGGCGGGAGGCGAGGTTACGGGCCGGGCGCCGGCCCCGCCGCTCCCTGTGCGGATCGGTACGGGAGCGAGCGGCCCGCGCCGCGGACCGAAGCCCGTGTGGGGCAGGGTCGGCCCGGCGGGTGCGGCCGCCGGGCGGCGGGTGCCGCGACACCAGGTGCTGCCGCGGCGGGCGACGTGGGGCTTCCTGCTCGAACGGAGCCGAGCACTCGGCCCAGGTCACGTCGTCGGGCTCCGGTCACCCGCCGCCGGTCGGCTCCGCGACGTCCGGTGAGTGTCTGCCGGACGCCGCGAAGCAGACCGGCGTCTGACGACCGGTCCGCTCGCGCCTGCGGCAGGAGCCGCCCCACGGCCCCGCGCGCCACAGCGCGGTGCGGGCAGCGGGGCCGCCCGCACCGGCGCGTGTCAGCCGATCGCCTTGTCGATCGTCTCGGTCGCCGCGTCCCACGCCTTGTCGGGCTTGGTGCCCCGCTGCTCCATGTTGTTGATCTGCGTGGAGATCGTGTCCTTGATCGCTGCGTCCTTCGGGCCGAGTACGGCCTCGGGGATGGCCGCGGCCTCGTCGGCGTAGATCTGGCCGATCGGGGCGTTGTTGAAGTACGGAAGCTTCGCGTTCTTCACATCGGCGAGCTCGTAAGCACCCTTGTTCGACGGGAAGATACCGACCGCCTTGAACACGGCGGCCTGCTGCTCGGGGGAGGTCAGCCACTTGACCAGGTCGGTGGCCTCCTTGACGTGCTTGCCGCTCTTGGGGACGGCCAGGAAGGAGCCGCCCCAGTTGGCCGCGGTCGTACCGGGCGCACGGGCGATGTCCCACTTGCCCTTGTAGGAGTCACCGGAGTAGGTGGAGATCTGGGCGGCCATCCAGGCGGGGCACACCACGGTGGCGATGGTGCCCTTGCGCAGCGCCGCCTGCCAGGGGGGCTGGAACTGGGCCAGGCCCTTGGTCAGCTTCTTCGACGCGGCCTCGGCGGCCAGGTTCCAGCCCTGCTGCACGGCGGGGCTGTCCTTGTAGATCGCCTTGCCGTCGGCGTCGTAGTACTGCTTCGCGTTGGAGCTGACGACCGCGTTGTACATGGCGCTCGCGGAGTCCATGAAGTAGGTACCGGAGGGAGCCTTCTTCTTGTACTGCTCACCGAGCTTGAGGTAGTCCTCCCAGCCGCCGGTGATCGCCTTGGCGACGGCTTCGCGGTCGCTGGGCAGGCCCGCCTTGTCGAAGAGGTCCCTGCGATAGCACAGCGACATCGGGCCGATGTCGGTGCCGGCGCCTATGACCGTTCCGTCCTTGGCCGTGGCCTGCTTCTCCTTCCAGGAAAGCCAGTCGTCCACGTTGATCGACTTGCTCAGGTCGGCGAACTTGGCCGCCTGGGTGTCGACGACCTCCTTGACGCGACCGACCTCGATGCCGGTGACGTCCGCCAGGCCGCTGCCCGTATTCAGCTGCTGAAGAAGCTTCGGGTAGTAGTCCTGCTCGTTGGCGGTGGTCTCTTCTTTCACCGTGATCTTCGGGTGCAGCTCGTGGTACTTGGCGAACAGGCCGGCTTCCTTGTAACCGAACTGTCCGTAGTCGGCCACCGTGAGAGTGATGTTCCCGTTGGAGTCCGAGGTGTTCGAGGAGCCGTCGTCGCTGCAGCCGGTCAGCAGCAGGGCCGAGGCCGTCAGGACCGTTGTGGTCAGGACCGCTGCATGGCGGCCGCGACCACCGCCGGTACGGGTGATGCGCATTCCACTACTCCTTGTTCCAGTGGGAACGGGATCTCAGGAATCGGACCGTCGGGGTTCGACGCTCCCGACCTGCCCTCTCGGTTCCAGCAGCGGACAGCTCACAGCACTCGACGTGCGGTGAAAAAGTGCTGGTCAACGCATGTGCCATGTGAGACAGAGGGAAGGACCTTGGTAGTTCGGTCCACACGGGAGCAAGCCCCCGACACTCCGTGGGACCGCTCCCACGCGGCATGCCGGAAGACTCCTTGCTGCCGGGCCGAGTGTCAAGACTTGAAGACGGCGTTGTTGCGCAAGCGTGTTCCGGGCGTCACGTCAATGTGTCGCACGGCGACGCGTCGCCGGCCGGACATCAGTCGGCCTCCCGCAGGATTCACGCAGATCACCGGCGAGGCGCTCCCGGGGTCACGGCGCCCGCGCCACCCGCCGGTGTCGTCGCGGGAATTTCCGCGCCGGGCGGAGGCGGGCCGCCCGCCGAACTCCGGAAGGTGAACGATGAGCGCCGCCGGACAGCTGCCCGCTGTCCCGGAGGTCCGTCGTCGGAGGGGGTCATGGGCGCAGCCTGGACCGAAGCGAACGAACTGAGGAGGAGCCCCCTCATCGACCTTCCTCGCCCCTCCTCGACCCCCTCGCCCTTCCTCGCCCTGCTTTGGTGGCCCCCCTTGATCTTCTCTCAGCACCCTGTTGCCGTGGGAGCGCTCCCATGCATAATGGTGCCCCCGACTCACGAGAGCGATTCCATGCCCGACCTCAAGCGCGTGACTTTTCCTCCAGGCTTCCTCTGGGGCGCCGCGACCTCCGCGTACCAGATCGAGGGGGCGGTGCGCGAGGACGGCCGTGCGCCGTCCATCTGGGACACCTTCAGCCACACGCCGGGCAAGACGGCCGGCGGCGATACCGGTGACATCGCTGTCGACCACTACCACCGCTACCGCGACGACGTGGCGCTGATGGCGGACCTGGGCCTGAGCGCGTACCGCTTCTCCATCTCGTGGCCGCGGGTACAGCCGGCGGGCCGGGGGCCGGCCGTCCAGAAGGGCCTGGACTTCTACCGCAGGCTGGTCGACGAGTTGCTCGCGCACGGCATCAAGCCGGCCATCACGCTCTACCACTGGGACCTGCCGCAGGCGCTGGAGGACGCGGGCGGCTGGCCGGAGCGCGACACGGCGTACCGTTTCGCGGAGTACGCGCAGATCGTCGGCGAGGCGCTCGGCGACCGGGTGGAGCAGTGGATCACGCTCAACGAGCCGTGGTGCAGCGCGTTCCTGGGCTACGGCTCCGGCGTGCACGCCCCCGGCCGTACGGACGCGGCGGCGTCCCTGAAGGCCGCGCACCACCTGAACCTGGCGCACGGTCTGGGTACGACGGCCCTGCGCGCGGGGATGCCGGCCGGCAACTCGGTGGCGGTCAGCCTCAACTCCTCGGTGGTGCGGCCCCTTTCGCGGGAGTCGTCGGACCTGGCGGCGGTCCAGAAGATCGACGACCTGGCCAACGGGGTCTTCCACGGCCCGATGCTGCACGGGGCGTACCCGGAGACGCTGTACGCCGCGACGGAGAGGATCACGGACTGGTCGTACGTCCAGGACGGCGACCTGGCCGCCATCCACCAGCCGTTGGACGCGCTGCACCTCAACTACTACACGCCGGCCCTGGTGTCGGCGGCGGACCCGCACGCCGACGCCCCGCGCGCCGACGGTCACGGCGCCAGCTCCTTCTCCCCCTGGCCGGGCGCGGACGACGTCGCCTTCCACCAGACACCGGGCGAGCGCACGGAGATGGGCTGGACGATCGACCCGACCGGCCTGCACGACCTGATCATGCGCTACAGCCGCGAGGCCCCGGGTCTCCCCCTGTACATCACGGAGAACGGCGCGGCCTACGACGACAAGCCGGACCCCGACGGCCGCGTGCACGATCCGGAGCGGATCGCCTACCTCCACGGCCACCTCTCGGCGGTCCGCCGTGCGATCGCGGACGGCGCGGACGTCCGTGGCTACTTCCTGTGGTCCCTGATGGACAACTTCGAGTGGGCCTACGGCTACGGCAAGCGCTTCGGCGCGGTCTACGTCGACTACGCCACCCTGACCCGCACCCGGAAGTCGAGCGCCCACTGGTACGCCCAGGCCGCCCGCACGGGCACCCTCCCGCCGGTCACCGAGGCCGACCTGCCGCCACTGGCGGCAACGGACTGACATCTGGGGGAGCGGGGGGACGGGGCGCGGCATCCGGCGGGGGTGCCGCGCCCCGAGTGGTGCGGCTGGGGGGCCTGGCGGGACCCTTCAGAGACAGGAGCGCGCCAGCGCCGACCACGGCCGCGGCGAGGGCCCCGCCCATCGCCTTGTTCCTGCCACTGACCTCGCGTCGACGCGTGCTCATGCGCGTACCTGCCTTCGCTGCTCACGGGGTTTCCCGGGGTCCCGGGGGTTTCCCGGGGCTTCCGGGCGTTCCCCGGGGTGGGGTGCGGCAGCACGCCGGCGATCCGGAATCGGGCAAACGGCCTGTCGGGTTGGGCGTTGAGGATCGCAGGGCGCCCTTAAGGAAGGGATCGGGACCGGTTGAAGGCAGTGACCGATCGGCCGGGCCGACGGCGTCGTACCGAGCCTCGATGCCCCCGTCTCGGCGGCGCCCCCTCCCGCCCGTCCAGCTGGATCCAGATCCGCACCTCCGTCCCGCCGAGCACGGACGAGCCGATGCGTACGTCGCCGCCCGTCGACTCCGCGAGCCGGCGCACGATGTCCAGCCCGAGCCCGGTCGAGCCCTCGCTTCCCGAACCCCGGCCGCGCGCCATCGCCGCCTCCGGGTCGGGTATACCGGGCCCCGCGTCGGAGACGAGCACGATCACCGCGTCCTCGCCATTGTGCAGGTCGACCGCGAAGGCGGCGCCCTCCGCGGTATGCCGGAACACGTTGCCGAGCAGGGCGTCGAGGGCGGCGGCCAGGTCCGCGCGGGCCACGGGTATGCGCACCGGCCGGTCCGCCCCGGCCATCCGCCACTTACGGCCCTCGTCCTCCGCCAGCGCCGACCAGAACGCCATCCGCTCCCGCACCACTTCGGCCGCGTCGCACCCGGCACCGGGTCCGGCGGCCGCGGTCTGCGGCTTGGCGTCCCGGGCGGTCCGGATGATCGCGTCCACCTCGCGCTCCAACTGGGCGACCGCGGCCCGGGTCTGCTCGGCGGCCGGCCCGTCCCCGAGCGAGGCCGCGTTCAGCCGCAGCACGGTCAGCGGGGTCCGCAGCCGGTGGGACAGATCGGCCGCCAACTCCCGCTCGTTCGCCAGCAACTGGACGACCTGGTCGGCCATGGAGTTGAACGCCACCGCCGCCAGCCGCAGTTCGCTCGGCCCCTCCTCCGGCACCCGTGCGCCCAGCTTCCCCTCCCCCAGTTCGTGCGCGCCCTCGGCCAGCCGCTGGGCCGGCCGCACCATCCGTACGCCCAGCCGGTCGGCGACCGCGACCGACCCGACGACCAGGGCGACCCCGACGCCCGCGAGCACCGCCCAGGCGGTGGCGACACCGTTGCTGACCTCGGACTCGGGGACGTACACCTCGACGACCGCTATCTCGCCGGAGCTCAGCGCGACCGGCTGGAGCAGGGTGGAACCGCCGGGCACCTCGGTGGTGGAGGCCCGGCCCAGCCTGCGTACGGTCGCGATGTCCGCGTCGGCGGCGCGCCGGCGCCCGAGGTCGACCGCCGCTGCGGATCCGGACGCCGGAATGTGCACGGCCATGCCCGCGTCCGAGCCCGCGGAGGCGACGACCCGCTCCAACTGGTCGCGGTCGGTGGTGATGGACAGGGCCGGGGCGACGGCCGCGGCCTCCCGTTCGGCGTTGGAGAAGGCGCGGTCCCGGGCCATCTCCCTGATGACGAGACCGAGCGGAATCGCGAAGGCGACCACGACCATGGTGGTGACCGCCAACGACACCTTGACCAGGGCCCATCTCATCGCGGTGCCTCCGCTCCCGGCGGCTCCAGCTTCACGCCGACTCCCCGCAGGGTGTGCAGATAGCGCGGGTTCGCCGCCGTCTCGCCGAGCTTGCGCCGCAGCCAGGACAGATGGACGTCGATGGTCTGGTCGTCGCCGTAGGACTGCTGCCACACCTCGGCGAGGAGTTCCTTGCGGGGGACGACGACTCCTGGCCGGCCGGCCAGGAAGGCCAGCAGGTCGAACTCGCGGCGGGTGAGGTCCAGCCTTACGCCGTCCAACTCGGCCTGCCGGCGCAGCGGATCGACGTTCAGGCCGCCGACGCGCAGCACGGTGCCCGAGGGCGCCTCCCCCCAGGCGGTGCGGGACCGTCGTAGGACGGCCGCCAGGCGGGCCGAGAGGTGGTCGACGGAGAACGGCTTGGTCAGGTAGTCGTCCGCGCCCGCGTTCAACAGGCGCACGATCTCCGTCTCGTCGTCCCGGGCGGTGGCGATGATCACGGGGACGTCGGTGATGCCGCGCAGCATCTTCAGGGCCTCGGAGCCGTCCAGATCGGGCAGCCCGAGGTCCAGGATGACCACGTCGAAACGGAAGTGGGCGACCTCGCGCAGCGCCTCCAGTGCCGTACCGACGCTGCGCACGGTGTGTGCGGCGTCGGTCAGGTGCCGGATGAGCGCCGAGCGTACGAACTGGTCGTCCTCGACCACGAGAACACTTGCCATGCGCCGCACCGTACGCCATGCGGCACAGGCCCTTCCGGCGCCTGTGGACAACTTCCCGGTTGTGGACAACCCCGGGAGGCCGGGGTACACGGGTGGGGCGGGTGAGGCAGGATGGCCCGCGATGCGCAGAGGATTCGTACACCTGCTTGCCTGGCTCCTCGCCACCGGCGCGGCGGTCACGCTGTCGTGGTGGGGCGTCCACACGGTGATGGCCGGCACGGCCTACGATCCGCCGCGCGCCCTGCCCGTCACGGCGGCGGGCGCGACCGCGCGGGAGTCGAAGCCGCCGGTGTCCTCGACGAGCCGGCCGACTCCTTCGCGGACGAACGGTCCGTCACCGAGCGGTCCGTCACCGAGCGGTCCGTCGGCGAGCAGTCCGTCCCCGGGCCCGAGCGGGACGCGGTCTGGCGAGTCGGCTTCCGCTCCCTCCAAAACCCCGGCCGCGAGCCCCTCCGCCACCACATCCGGCCAGGTCAAGAGCTACGACACCGACGGCGGGCGCGCGGTGTTCGACCTCGGGAAGACCTCCGCGACGCTCGTTTCGGCGACGCCGGGCACGGGCTGGTCGATGCAGGTGTGGAAGACGGAGTCGTGGATCCGGGTGGAGTTCGCCTCGGGCGTGGACCGGGTGTCGGTGTTCTGCACCTGGCACGACGGGCCGCCGCGGGTGGAGATCGGGACCTACTGAGCCACCGCACGACCCACTGGGCCGCCGGACCGCGGGGGCACCGGACCGCGGACGGCCGGGTCGGCCGATGACGGACGGCGGGGTCACCGGAAGACGGACGGCGGTGGTGCGGGCGACGCCACGGCCGCCGCGTCCGTCACCGGGACCGCCCCGCCCGTGAAGTCGGTGAGCTGCTTGCCGTGTTCGACGCGGGCCGGGTGCGGGTCCGAAGCGGCGCGGCGGGTGAGTTCGGCGAGCGGGAGCGGGTGGTCGCAGGCTACGAGGACCGCGTTGCCGAAGCGTTTGCCGCGCAGCACGGTCGGGTCGGCGACCAGTGCGAGTTCCCCGAAACGAGCCGCCGCGGTGGCGATCTGACCGCGCAGATGGGCCAGCGGCGGTCCGTCGGCGAGGTTCGCGGCGTAGCAGCCGCCGGGTTTCAGGGCCCGGCGGACATCGTCCAGGAATTCGGTGGAGGTGAGGTGGGCGGGGGTGCGGGCCCCGCTGAACACGTCGGCGATGACGAGGTCGGCCCAGCCGTCGGGCACCTTGGCGAGGCCCTCGCGGGCGTCGGCCGACCTGACCCGGATACGTGCGTTCGGCGCCAACGGCAGCTCTCGGCGGACCAGTTGGACCAGGGCCGTGTCCCGTTCGACGACCTGCTGGGTGGAGCGGGGGCGGGTGACGGCGACGTACCGGGCGAGGGTGAGCGCGCCGCCGCCGAGGTGCACGACGTGCACGGGCCGGCCGGGCGGTGCGATCAGGTCGACGACATGCCCGAGCCGCCGCTGGTACTCGAAGGACAGATACGCCGGATCGTCCAGGTCCACATGCGACTGCGGCGCTCCGTCGAGGAGCAACGTCCAGGCCCGTGCCCGGTCCCGGTCCGGTATGAGCTCGGCGAGCCCACCGTCGACGGCCTCGACGACGGCGCTCACGGCCGCGCTCTGGCGCCGGGGGTTCCTGGACTTTCCCATTGCGCCATTATCCGGTGCGGCGGAGGGGACGGCTCAGCGATCTCGCGCAGGGGTCATGGACGCTTGGCCGCCACCTCGGCTCGCGCCCAGGTCACCGGCGGTGGTCCGCCGCCTCGGCCCGCGCCCAAGTTCACCGGCGGTGGTCCGCCGCCTCGGCCCGCGCCCAGATCATCGACACCGGTCCACAGCCTCGGCTCGCGCCCAGATCATCGACACCGGTCCACAACCGAAGCCCACGCCGAGATCATCACACCGGTCCACGGCCTCAGCCCGCGTCAAGGTCACCGGCAGTTGTCCGCCACCTCGATCAAACGTGCCGCCTCCCCCAGTGCCGCTCGCAGCACCGCCGGATCCGTCGCGAGGTCCGCGTCCCCCGGCGGCAGCAGCCAGTCCGAGCCCTCGACCGGCGGCTCGGGGCTGAGTCTCAGGCCCTGCCCGTCTGTCTCCGTGCAGGTGCTTCCCGGCATGTCCCACGCCGCCGCGGTGCCCGGCGGGACCAGGAACCCCAGCGTGCCGCCGCCGTCGTCGTGCAGTACGGGCCCCACCGCGTCGCCCACCCCCCGGCGCAGGATGTCGACCGCCTCCAGCCCCTGTCGGGTCGGCACCGTCACGAGATCGCACGCGGTGTCCGGACAGGAAGGCGGCACGCCGGCCGCGGCCTGCGTACACGGATCGGTGCTCTGGCTGGTCTCCATCGCGGCCTCCACCACGGAACCCCTCCTCCAACGACCTGGTCGGGAGTCGGGCGGCTCCCGGTCCACCGAGTCCAACGCGGCGACACGTCAACGGCTACGGCCGAAGTACGCCGCAAAGGATGGCAGTTCATGGCAGATCCCGTATGAGATATCCGGTTTGTAGCCAAACCCTGCGTGGCGGACCGTGCACAGCGGGTACGTTCTTGCCCGCCGGAAACCAGGGTGACCACGTCGGCACAGCAGTCGGCTCACCGCGCGTTCACCCCGCTTCCGGCATGGTTCGACGGTTCGCACGAGAGGACCCGGCCATGGCGTCGTCAATGGTGACCTCGTCTCAGCCCCCCACACCACCTCGGCCGAATCTCGCGTTCCGGCAGCTGCGCGGACAGCGCTCGCCGGCCGAGTTCGCCGCGGCGGTACGGCGGGCCGCCCGCGAGATCGGTGAGCGGGTCAGCTGCGACGCGCGCTACGTCGGCCGCGTCGAGGCCGGTGAGATCCGCTGCCCCAACTACGCGTACGAACGGGTGTTCCTGCATATGTTCCCCGGCCGCACGCTCACCGACCTCGGGTTCGCGCCCCGCTCGTCCGTACGCGGACGCCGGCCGCTCGCAGCCGAGCACCCGCCCCCCGCAGGCACCTCAAGCCCGGCGGACACCCCGGGCGAGACGCGGGGGGCGGACGAGCCGTATGACACACAGGACACACAAGATCCGTACGGCACACATGGACCGTACGAGACGCACGACAACTACGAGGAGAGCGACGTGCTGCGTCGCGCATTCATGACCGGCGGGGGCGCCACGGTGGCCGCCGCCTCGCTGGGCCCGCTGGGTCTCGCATTCGACGCCGCGGCCGCGGACCGTCCCGTCCGCCGGGTCGGCGGGAGCGAGGCGACCGCCCTCGAGGAGGCCGTCCGCAGAATCCGGCTGCTCGACGACCGGCACGGCGCGGACGGTCTCTACCGGCGCGCGGCGGTTCCGTTGCGCGCCGCGTACGCGCTGCTGGACGCCGGCGTGACCCGCCAGACGACCGCCGACCGGCTCCACTCCGGGGCCGGTGAACTGGCCATCTCGGTCGGCTGGCTGGCCCATGACTCGGGCCGCTACGACGACGCCCGCTCGCACTACGCGGAGGCCCTGGCGACCGCCCGGATGAGCGGCGACGACGCCCTGGAGGCACACGCCTTCTGCAACACGGCGTTCCTCGCGCGTGACGCCGGACGCCCGCGTGAGGCGGTCCGGGCGGCGCAGGCCGCGCAGCGCGTCGCCCGCCCGCTGGGCTCGGCCCGGCTGATGTCCCTGCTCGCGCTGCGCGAGGCGGGCGGCTGGGCGGGGCTCGCCGACCGCACCGGCTGCGAACAGGCGCTCGCCCGCGCGCAGGCCCTTTATGAGCGAGGCCACTCGGACGCCGACCCCGAGTGGATGAGCTTCTACGGAGAGGCCGAGCTGGAGGGCCTGGAGGCGCAGTGCTGGTCGACGCTGGGCGACTGGCCGCGCGCGGCCCGGCACGCGCGCCGGGCGGCCCGCCTACAGGATCCGCACTTCACCCGGAACATCGCCCTGTACACGGCGGAGCTGGCCGACGACCTCGCGCGCGGGGGCCGACCCGACGAGGCCGCCGCGGCGGGCATGAAGGTGCTGGACCTGCTGGGAGAGGTCCAGTCGTCCCGCGTCCAGACGATGCTGGCGGCCACGGCACGGGTCCTGCGTCCGCACCGGCGCGCGTCCGGGGTGTCGGCCTTCTTGGAGAGGCACGCCTCACAGCCGCGGACCGCTTGAGAGTGCCGCCGGCGGTAGGAGGCGGTAGGACAGGTGCCGAAGATCAGAAACGCCTCGCCGCCGCGGACCGCCCGGGCGGGTCACCAGGCCTCAGGATCACGTGCGCCAGGTCAGCAGGCCTGACAACCGCGTACCGCCTGAACCGGCCGCCCGCCTCAGGACACGTGCCCAAGGCGACACGCCTCGCCGCCGCGGACCGCCCGCGCGGGTCAGCGTCTCAGGACAGGTGCCCCAGGTCGTTCCAGCTCTCGATGGCCGGTTCGCCGTACGCCCAGCCGAGTATCGACAGCGAGGCCGGGTTCAGCCGGATCCGCGCCGCGAAGTCCAGCGGCAGGCCGAGCCAGCGCGCGCCTATGGAGCGCAGGATGTGCCCGTGCGCGAAGACCAGCACGTCCCGGTCGGCCTCCCGCGCCCAGGCGACCACCTCGTCCGCGCGGGCCGTCACCTCGGCGGGGGACTCGCCCTCCGGCACGCCGTCGCGCCAGATGAGCCAGCCGGGCCGACGGGCCTGGATGTCCTGCGGGGTCAGACCCTCGTAGGCGCCGTAGTCCCACTCCATGAGCGTGTCCCAGGTGTGCGCCCGCTCGCCGAAGCCGGCGAGTTCGCACGTCTCCCGCGCGCGGGCCAGCGGGCTGGTGCGAATCTCCACCCCGTCGAGGCCGTCGTACGGCGCCCGGTGCAGACGCTCGCCGAGCAGTTTGGCGCCGCGCCGGCCCTCCTCCAGGAGGGGGACGTCGGTCCTGCCGGTGTGTTGTCCGGACAGCGACCACTCCGTCTGTCCGTGCCGGGCCAGCAGGATGCGCGGTGCCATGGGGGACCTTTCCGGGTGAATCGCAGGTGGAATCCCTCCATCATCCCGCACGCTGTGCGAGGGCAACCCGGCGGGCGATCTCTGCGTCTTTGAGGGCCGGGGGCCACTCCATGGGGGAGTGTGAACACGCCGTAAGGTGACCCGACGGGCCAGACATCACCGGGCGCGCGAGACGAAGGGGGAGGCGATCGGATGCTGCAGACCGTGACACCGGGCATCGAGGCGGCCCCTCGGACCCGGCTGCGCTGGTGGACCGAGCTGCCGCTGATCCTCCTGGTGTACGCCTGCTACTCGGCGGGCCGGCTGCTGGCGCGGGGCGACGTGACCACCGCCGTCGACCACGGTCTGACGATCCTGCGCATCGAGAAGTTCCTGCGCATCAACGCCGAGCACCCGCTCAACCGGCTGTTCACCCGCGAGGCCTGGCTGGGTGTCCCGGCCGACTTCTGGTACGCGTCGCTGCACTACGTGGTCACGCCGGCCGTCCTCATCTGGGTGTTCCGGTCGCACGCCGAGCACTACCGGATGGCCCGCACCTGGCTGATGACCTCGACCTTCATCGGCCTGATCGGCTTCACCCTGCTGCCGACCTGTCCGCCTCGCCTGCTCTCCTCGGGCCACGGCTTCGTGGACACGATGGCCCAGTACAGCTCGTACGGCTGGTGGGGCGGCGAGGCGAGTGCCCCGCGGGGCATGGGCGGTATGACCAACCAGTACGCGGCCATGCCGAGCCTGCACGTGGGCTGGGCTCTGTGGTGCGGAGTACTGCTGTGGCGTTACGGCAGGACGCCTACCGCCAAGGCCGCCGGTGTCGTCTACCCGCTGGTGACGACGATCGTGGTGATGGGCACCGCCAACCACTACTCCCTGGACGCGGTCGCGGGCGCCGCCGTGATGGGCGTCGGACTGCTGCTCGCGCCCTACGTCATGCGGATCGCTCAGCGGGCGACGGCGAGCGCACGGGCCCGGTTCGCGGGCGTCCCGGCGGGCTCTGCCGACGCACCGGCCCCACTTGTCAGTGCCGGATGCAAGACTTCCGCGGGTGAGCACATTCCACGGCAGCGCGAGTCCCGGTTCGCAGACGGAGCCGAGCCGAGTGCCTCCCCCACGGACGCGGGGGACGGCGCTCCGGCACCGGCTCGCTGAGCTGCGCGGCCCCGAGATCCCGGCCAAGGCGCTGGACGCACGCGCCCTGGCGGCGCTCGCCGCCAACCCGGGCTGCGAGCGGCGCGCGATCCTCGACGGCGCCGGGGTGAACAAGACAGCCCTGGCGAGCGCTCTGGGCGCGCCGTCCGCGTTCGGGCAGTCGCAGTTCGCCCTCACCCGGGGCAACGCGTTCGAGGCACGGGTGAAGTCGGACGGCGGCGCGGAATTGCTGCGACTGGTGCACGAGAAACTGGACCGCGGGGCCGAACCGCCGTCGGCCGCCGAGGTTCCCGACCTCACCGCGATCGGCCCCGAGGGCCGCACGGCGCGTACGGCGCTCGCCCTGCGCGAGGCCACCGCGGCCGGCGCCTGGACCCTGCTCGACCACCCGATGCTGGCGCTCGACGTGGCGGGTTCCCCCGCGTTCCTGGAGCCGGACGCGGTGGTCGTGCACCCGGACGGCGGCTGGACGGTCGTCGAGATCAAGTCCTTCCCGATGCTGGACGGCTCCGCGGACCCGGCGAAGGTCGGCGCGGCCGCCCGGCAGGCCGCGGTGTACGTCCTGGCCCTGGAGGAGGTCGCAGCCCGGCTGGACCCACCCGCGCGCGTACGTCACCACGTCCTGCTGGTCTGCCCCAAGGACTTCTCCAACCTGGCCACCGCCTCCGCCGTCGACATCCGCAAGCAGCGCGCGGTGACCGCCCGTCAGCTGACCCGTCTCACGCGCCTGAAAGACATCGCCGACACCCTGCCCGAGGGCATCTGCTTCTCCCCCGAGCTGCCCGCCGAGGAGCTCACGGCGGCCGTCGAGGCGGTCCCGGCGACGTACGCGCCCGAGTGCCTGTCCGCCTGCGAGCTGGCCTTCCACTGCCGCGGCCGCTCCCGCACGGCCGGCGCGGTGACCTACCTCGGCCGCTCGGTCCGCGCCGAACTGGGCGGCCTGACCACGGTCGACGACGTCCTGGCAGCGGCCCACGGACAGGCCGGCGACCCGGACGACCCGGCGGTGGCAGCGCTCAGGAGGGCGGCCGAACTGAGGGCGGAAGCCCTCAGCTCGGCGGGGGCACCGGCCTCCGGCCCGGAGGGTGCCCAGTGTCGCTGATCGCCACTCTCGCCCGTCTCGAAGCCGTCAGCACCGGCCGGGCCCAGCCCGCGGCCACCGTCCGGCACCGGCGGCTGGCCGAGCGGCCGCTCGTCTTCGTGCCGCTCACCACCGCCGGTGAGGCCGGCGCCCCGCTCGGCGCGCTGGTCGGCACCGACCGGGACGCGCCGCGGCTGCTGGTCGTACCGCAGCCCCGCGACCGCGACCTCAGGTTCGCGTTCCTCGCGGAACTCGCCGACATCGTCCTGCCGTACGTCGACACGTACGCCGAGTCCGTCGAGGCCGCCGAACGTACCGAGACCGACCCGGAGACCGGCAAGCGGGTCAAGGTCGAGGTGGACCTGTGCACGGACGCCCCGCAGCTGATCGTGCCGAGCCGCGCGGGCGTCGAGTTCGTACGACTGCTCGGCCGCTCCATGCGCTTCCGGCGTACGGCGGAGCAGGACCCGGAAACCCCCTACCCCGCCCCGCCCCGGCTGCCGCTGCTCGGCCGGTGGCTGACCCACTTCGGGGAGCGCGCCCGGGTGCCCGGCTCCTCCCTGCTGCTGGCCATGACCGACGTGCTCGCCCGGCACTGGGCCACCGGTCAGTCCACCCTGGAGGACCAGCACCTGGGTGCCCTGCTCGCCTGGATCGACCCGCCCGAGGGCGTCTCCGGCGCCGAGGCGGCCCTCGATGCCGAGCTGCGCCGGGACGCGCACGGCCAGCTGGTGTGCCCGCCCGCCGGCCCGGCCACCGACCCGGCGTTCGACAACAAACTCCTCGCCCCCGCCATCGAGCGCTACGACCGCGCCCGCACCGCCCTCGCCACCGCCGAGGACGGTCCGCAGGCCGACGACCGGCTCGGCATCCTCACCGCCGCCGAACGCGAACTGCACGCCCTGGTCGAGAGCCGGACGCGTCCCACCTGGGACGCCGTGTGGCGGGGCCTGGACCTGCTGCGGGCGCTGCCGGAAGGCGCGCACGTCGAGGAGCGGTGGACGCGCGACCGCTGGTCGTTCACCGCCCACCGCGACCGTGTGCTGGCCGGTGAGCCCCCGCAGCCGCGTCGCGACGACGCGGTGACCGCCGCGAACAAGCTCGCCGCGCGCGAGCGTGAACAGGCCCGCCTGGAGGCCCAGGAGGCCCTCGACGACCCGTTGGTGATGGCGGGGCGGCGGCTGGCCGGGGAGGCGTTCGCCGGCGAGGTCACGGATGTCGTCATGGCGTACAGCGAGGGCAAGCGGCCCAGCCCCCGTCCGCTGGTGACCGTCCGCACCGACGACCGGCCGCATCTGGGCGAGCGCGCGAAGGCGTTCCGCTCGCTGGGCGGCAAACCGCAGGCCGCCGAGTTCGTGGGCCTGGAGGCGGAGGACCTGCTGGTCCTGCGGATCGTCGACAAGATGGGCCGCGGCAAGGAGCCCGAGCCCGGATCCGTGCCGGAG
This sequence comes from Streptomyces sp. NPDC050287, assembly GCF_044459385.1. Classification (NCBI taxonomy): domain Bacteria; kingdom Bacillati; phylum Actinomycetota; class Actinomycetes; order Kitasatosporales; family Streptomycetaceae; genus Streptomyces; species Streptomyces sp. NPDC050287. The sequence goes on from NZ_JBITIY010000006.1 coordinate 489,811, forward strand.
AAGGGCGACCGGGTCTGCTTCACCCTCTTCGAGCACGAGCAGCGCGGCGGCGCGAAACTGCCCGACCCGGAGGACACCCCGTGGACACACGGCGGACCGCCCGGTGAGGCGACGGTGCCCGATCCCGACCCCGTGACCGAGGAGGACCTGCTGTGACGACTGGGCCCTTCGATCCCGGCGCCGAGGCCTCCCGCGCCACCGACGCGATCCTCCACGACACCCTGCGCGGCATGCACCGCGGTGTCGTCGTCGACTCCCCGCCCGGCGCCGGCAAGTCCACGCTCGTCGTCCGGGCCGCGCTCGAACTTGCCGACGCTGGGCGCCCGTTGATGGTGGTCGCGCAGACCAACGCCCAGGTCGACGACCTGGTGCTCAGGCTCGCCGAGAAGAGCCCCGACCTGCCGGTGGGCCGCCTGCACAGCAGCGACAGCGATCCGTACGACAAGGCGCTCGACGACCTGCCGAACGTCCGCAAGTCCTCGAAGGCGTCCGATCTGGGCGGGCTCGCGGTGGTGATCTCGACGGCCGCAAAGTGGGGGCATGTGCGGGTCGACGAGCCGTGGCGGCACGCCATCGTCGACGAGGCCTACCAGATGCGCTCGGACGCGCTGCTCGCCGTGGCCGGTCTCTTCGAGCGGGCGCTGTTCGTGGGCGACCCGGGCCAGCTGGACCCGTTCGCGATCGTCGGCAGCGAACAGTGGGCGGGGCTGTCGTACGACCCCTCGGCCTCCGCCGTGACGACCCTGCTCGCCCACAATCCCGAGCTGCCGCAGCACCGCCTGCCGGTGTCCTGGCGCCTCCCGGCGTCGGCGGCGCCGCTGGTCTCGGCCGCGTTCTACCCGTACACCCCCTTCCGCAGCGGCACGGGTGACCACGACCGCCGCCTCGCCTTCGCGGTCCCCTCGGACGGTTCGGGCCCCGACAAGGTGATCGACGAGGCCGCCGAGTCGGGCTGGGGCCTGCTGGAGCTGCCCGCGCGGCACACCCCGCGCACGGATCCTGAGGCGGTGCGGGCGGTGGCGACCGTCGTGCGCCGGCTGCTGGACCGGGGCGGGGCGGCCGCCTCGGAGCGCTCCCCCGACCCCACGCCGCTGACCGCCGGCCGGATCGCGGTCGGCACCGCGCACCGGGACCAGGCGGCAGCGGTCCGCGCCGCGCTGGCCGAGCTGGGCGTGACGGACGTGACCGTCGACACGGCGAACCGGCTCCAGGGCCGCGAGTACGACGTCACGGTCGTCCTCCACCCGCTCTCCGGCCGCCCCGACGCCACCGCGTTCCACCTGGAGACCGGCCGCCTGTGCGTCCTCGCCTCCCGCCACCGGCACGCCTGCGTCGTGGTCTGCCGGGCGGGCGTGACCGACCTCCTCGACGCCTACCCGTCCACGGAACCGGTCCAGCTGGGGACGGTGGTGAAGTTCCCGGACGGCTGGGAGGCCAACCACGCGGTGCTCGCACACCTGGCGGAACACCGGGTCACCTGGCAGCCGTGAACGCGCTGGTCATGCCCACGGACGAGGGGCGCATCACGCGGTGCCGGAGCATTCCGGGGAACATCGCGTGGTCCGCATACCTTGACACCGCTGGAGTGTCCATCGACTTCGCCGGACTCCCCGGCCCTCTTGCACGGGCGCGGGACAATGGACGGTGGCCCTTCCGAAGGGGGTCATCCGGTACGTACGAGTGAGGAGAAGACATGGCGGAGCCAACGCCGCGTCGGAACGAACCGCGGCTACGCCCCGCGCCCCTGCTTTTCGAGCCCGCGCAGGCCGCCGAGGACCCCGAGCACTTCTTCGACCTGGAGTCGATCGACGACCCCCGGGCGCTGCTGGCCCGGGCGACGGAACTGACGCAGGCGTTCCGCGCCGCCGCCGACCGCGCCGTGGAGTTCCAGGCCATGGCGGCGGCCCAGCTGGCCGACCCGCGCCGCTTCGACCGGCTGACGCCGGCGGACATCGCCGCGCGGGCCGAGTGGACCGAGGACTACGCGAAGAAGATGGTCGAGTTCGGCCGGGACCTGATGCGCGGTGACGCGGAGGGCCGGGGTACGGCCGACCCGGTCTGAGACGCCTCCCCGCGGACTCCCCCGAGCTCACGCCATGGCATATGCCAGGCGGGCAAGATACTCCTCCTCACCCCTTCCCGTCCGGTTTTTCGGCAACTCTGGGGAAGGGAACGCTCACGGGCCGTAGATATATCCCCATGAGCAGTGCAAGGGATATGTGCGATACACCGAATCCGGGCGGTCCACGGGATGTCTGCACCGCACGGGATGAGCAGACGCGCGTCACCCCGGACGGGGCGGCCTGGCTCGCCTCGGCCGGGGCCTACCCGCGCAGCACCCTCGCGCTCTGGGAGGAGCGGCCGGACGCGCCGGTCGTCCTGCCCTGCGGCTCCGCCTTCGACGTGGTCAGCGCGCCCGCGGTCTTCGGGCGCCGCATGGTCGACCGGCTGTGGACGGAGGGCCCGGGATCCGGACCGGTCGCGGCGTTCCGGGGCCGGATGCTGCTGTTCGCCCCGCCCGGCACGGCACAGCGGCTGCCCTCGCTGCTGCACTGGGAGGAGTTCGGCCGTACGGCGGCGATCCCGCCGCTGCTGTGCCACGGCACCGGCGACGCGGTGACCGTCCCCGCGCCGATCACCGCCGACGGCTCCCCCGCCCGCCCCGACGCCCGCTGGCTGGTCGCCCCGGACACCCGCCACCCCTGGCTGCCGGGCCCGGAAATCCTGCTCTGGGCGGCCGTCCGAGCGGCCCGCGCGGCCGTGCGGATATCGATTTTTCCTCGCGCCGATCAGGGTGCTAAGGTCTACGACGTCGGCAGGCGCCGCTAGCTCAGTTGGTTAGAGCAGCTGACTCTTAATCAGCGGGTCCGGGGTTCGAGTCCCTGGCGGCGCACGATGTCGAGGGCGAGGAGTGTTCGCGGAAAGCGCGAACCGTCTCGCCCTCGTCGTTTTTGCGCGGCTTCGCCGCGCGCCGTGGGGCTTCGCCACCCACACCCCCCCACCGTCGGCCATCGCGGCCGTAGGCCGAGCGCCACCCGGCCGGTGAAGCCCCCTCGCGAGAGCGAGGGGCCTATCGCGTGTCCGGACCACCCAACCCCCGGGCCCGGACTACGTCACCGTGATCTCCACGGTCCACGCCCCCGAAGCCGTCCGTCCCTCCGCCTCCACCCGGACGTTCTCGCCGGGGACCGTGAAGGTCTCACCGAGGGCGACCGGGGCGTCCGCGAGGGGTGGATAGACGGAGCTCTCCCAGCAGGCGTCGGTGTGCGGATGGGCGTCGATCACCTCGATGGGGCCGCGGCCGGACTCCGCGGCGCCGCTGATCCGGTAGACGAGGATGCCGGGCCGGCAGGCCCCCGTGTCGTTGCCCACCGGGCCGCGCGCCTCGAAGGCGAGCGCGCTGTCCGCGCCGGTGCGGACCACCGCGAGCTTGGTCCCCTGACCGAGCCCGAAGGCCGGCGCCCCGGCCGTACCGATCGCCTCGACGCCCGGCCCCGCACCGAGCGGCTCCAGTGTCAGCCAGGTCGGTCCGCTCCGCCGTACGCACACCACCTGCCTGGGATCCAGCCAGCCGAGCTTCCACTTGTGCCAGCCGAACAGGTCCGGTGACATCCCGAACTGGCTGCCCATCAGGTCCCAGTCGCCGACGTACGTGTCCCAGTCGCCCTTGCCGTCGACCGGACGGTGGTAGAGGTCCGGCAGGTCGAAGACGTGCCCGGTCTCATGGGCCAGCACCAGCCGGTCCGGCGGATGCTGTTCGAACACCGTGACGACCCGCCGGATGTCCGTGCCGTCGGCCCGCAGCGGGGTGTCCAGGTTGACCACCTTCGTCGCGTCCGAGTCCACACCGGGCGCGTCCGGGTCGGCGACGAGGTAGACGATGTCGTACCGCGAGAAGTCGACCTGCGCGTCGGACGCGGCGAGTGCGTCGCGCAGGTAGGCGGAGCGGTGCGAGGCGCTCCAGTCGCGCTGTATGGCGTACGAGGTCGACGGCTTCGGCATCCGGATCCAGTGCCGCAGCGGGTGCGGGCGCAGGGCGAACCGGCCGTAGGAGGCACGCGCGAAGAAGCGGCTGGTGGCCGGGAAGTGGTCGGCGGCCAGCCGGGCGGGGGTGGTGAGGTGGGTCGAGTCGGGGAAGGACAGGAAGACCATCACCGCGTCCAGCTCGCGCGTGGGGCGCGGATAGGCGGCGTTCCAGGTGTCCAGGCCCTCCGAGTGGTGGGCGGCGGTGCGCTGGAGGGCGCAGGGCGCCGCCGAGAACGGCTCGGCGACCGAGGGGCCGGTGACGAGGGAGGTCGCCGCGAGGGCGGAGAGGGTGGTGAACACGGCCGCGGTGCTGCGCAGTCGGGGGCGCGAGAACGGACGCGGCACAGGGACCTCCGGGAACGGTTCACGGGATACCGCACCCAGATTGTGTGTATTTGTCGTACTAAGCCCTGTTTACCTGCACCAGACGAGTGAGAGGACCGAAGGGCCGAACGGCCGCCAGAAGCCACACCCCCGGACCGCTCACGGAACGTCACAACTGGTCAGGCGCCTGAAGAAGCCGTCCACGGTCCGAGCAGAAACGATCTGTCAGAAAGGCCGATTGTTCCGGGAGACTGGGGAGTGGCTGGTAGGCCCTTGGGGCAGCCTCTATGATCGGCACACTTTCCTGCCGGACAGCGATCGAGTGCACTGCGGGAGCGAGCGGTGAGCGGAACGTCCGAAGGGCCGACGCCCGCGGCAGACCTCGACCGGTCAGCCGTCACAGAGAGTGATGCCGTCGCGGCTGGCCGTACCGAGCCCCGGACCTACCGCTCGGCGTTCACGTCCGCCCCGCTCGCGATGGCCGTGGTCGACCGTGAGGGCCTGGTCGTCGGCGCCAACTCCGCCCTCGGCGACCTGCTCGGCAGCGAGCCGGACGCGCTGACCGGACGGATCGCCGCCGACCTGGTGGACCTGGCCTCCGACGCCCGCACCTGGCACGCCTACCGCGAGGTCCTGCGCGGCCGGCAGGCCCGGCTGCGCTGCACCCGCCGGCTCAAGCACCCCGACGGCCGGTCCCTCTGGGCGCAGGTCACGGTCGCTCCCCTCCGGGGCGAGGAGCCCGGCACGGTACTGCTGTCCGTCGCCGACATCAGCGCCCGCCGTGAACTGCAGGCGCGGCTGCGGCACTTGCAGATGCACGACCCGGTGACCCGGCTGCCCAACCGCACCCTGTTCTTCGAGCGCCTGACAGCCGCGCTGGAGGCGGAGGCGTACGGGCCGGGCGGCACCGGCCGGGTCGGCCTGTGCTACCTGGACCTCGACGGCTTCAAGGCGGTCAACGACACCCTCGGCCACCGCGTCGGCGACCGGCTGCTGGCCGCCGTGGCCGACCGGCTCACCCGGTGCGCCGACGAGGCCGGGCGGGGCCGGGTCAGCGCGCCGCTGGTGGCCAGGCTCGGCGGCGACGAGTTCGCCCTGCTCGTCGAGGACTCCACCGGCACCGAGCAGCTCGCCGATCTCGCCGAGGCCGTACTGAACGCGGTCCAGGCTCCCTTCGACCTCTTGGGGCAGCGGCTGTCGGTGTCGGCCTCGATCGGCGTGGTGGAGCGCCGGGCGGAGGGCACCAGCGCCACCGGCCTGATGCAGGCCGCCGACACCACGCTGTACTGGGCGAAGGCCGACGGCAAGGCCCGCTGGACCCTGTTCGACCCGGAGCGCAACGCGCACCGCATGACCCGGCAGGCCCTCGCCTCGACCCTCCGCCCGGCGATCGAACGCGGAGAGTTCACCCTCGAATACCAGCCACTGGTCCGCATGGAGGACAGCCGGCTGCGGGGCGTGGAGGCGCTGGTGCGCTGGAACCATCCCCAGTTCGGCCTACTGACGCCGAATCGGTTCATCGGACTGGCCGAGGAGGACGGCTCGATCGTGCCGCTCGGCCGCTGGGTGCTGGCCACGGCCTGCCGGCAGGCCCGGCGGTGGCAGGTGGACCACCCCGGCGAGCCGCCGATCTTCGTGAGCGTGAACGTGGCGGTCCGTCAGGTCTGGGACTCCGACCTGGTCGCCGACGTGGCGGACATCCTCGCGGAGACGGGCCTGGCGCCGCACCTGCTGCAGCTGGAGCTCACGGAGTCGGCGGTGATGGGCTCGGCGGGCCGCCCGCTCCAGGCGCTCCAGGCCCTCAGCGACATGGGCGTGCACATCGCCATCGACGACTTCGGTACGGGCTACTCGAACCTGGCGTATCTGAGCCGGCTGCCGGTGTCGGTGCTGAAACTGGACGGCTCGTTCGTCCGGGGCTTCCAGTACGAGGGGGAGGGCGTTGCTCCCAACCCGGCCGACGAGGTCGTCGTCGAGGCGATGATCCAGCTCGCCCACCGGCTCGGGCTGACGGTCACCGCGGAGTGCGTGGAGACCTCGGCGCAGGCCGCCCGGCTGCGGCGGATCGGCTGCGACACCGGCCAGGGGTGGCTGTACTCACGGCCGGTGCCGCCGGATCGTATCTCCGGGTTGCTGGGGGTCCGGGTCTGAGGTGCGGGTGCGGGCTCAGGCGGCCGGCAGTCCGTAGGCGTCCGCGATGAGTTCGTACGAACGCAGGCGTACGTCGCCGCTGTGGGCGTTGGCGGTGATCATCAGCTCGTCGGCGCCGGTGCGCTTGTGGAGGTCGTCGAGGCCGGAGCGGACCTCGTCGGCGGTGCCGTGGATGACGTTGGAGTTCCAGGAGTCGACGAACTCGCGCTCCATCGGGCTGAACTCGTAGGCCTCGGCCTCCTCCGGGGTCGGTACGAGTCCGGGGCGTCCGGTGCGCAGGCGGACCATGTTCAGCGCGGCGGCCAGCACCTGGCGGCGGGCCTCCTTCTCGTCGTCGGTGGCGAGGGCGGAGACGCCGATGAGGGCGTACGGCTCGTCGAGGACGGCGGAGGGCTGGAAGGACTCGCGGTACAGGTCAAGGGCCGGGACGGTGTTCTGGGCCGAGAAGTGGTGCGCGAAGGCGAAGGGCAGGCCGAGGGCGCCGGCGAGGCGGGCGCTGAATCCGGAGGAACCGAGCAGCCAGACGGGCGGGCGGTGCGGGGACTGCACGCCGCCGGGGGAGGTCGCCTGGACCGGGCCGGGGACCGCGTGGATACGGCGGTAGCGGTGGCCGTCGGGGAAGTCGTCGTCGAGGAAGCGGATGAGCTCCGCGAGCTGCTGGGGGAAGTCGTCGGCGCCCTCGTTGAGGCGGTCGGTACGGCGCAGGGCTGCCGCGGTGGCGCCGTCCGTGCCCGGGGCACGGCCGAGGCCCAGGTCCACGCGGCCGGGGGCCATCGCCTCCAGCGTGCCGAACTGCTCCGCGATGACCAGCGGGGCGTGGTTGGGGAGCATCACGCCGCCCGATCCGAGGCGGATGCGGGTGGTGTGGGCGGCGAGGTGGGCGAGGATCACGGCGGGGGAGGACGAGGCCACGCCCGGCATGGAGTGGTGTTCGGCGACCCAGTAGCGGTGGAAGCGGCGGGACTCCGCGAGCTTGGCGATCTCGACGCTGGTGCGAAGGGCGTCGGTGGCGGTGCGGCCCGCGCCTACGGTGACCAGATCCAGGACGGACAGGGGGGTGGGGGCGGTGCCGTGGGTGGTTCCCCGGATCTCGTCTGCCGTTGCCGTCACTGTGGTGCCTCCTGGTGTGGGCCGGTGTGATGTCCTCCGGGGGTTAACAGGAGGGGGTCTCCGTTTATTTCCTGGTCGGCGGCGGCGCTGGTGCGGGGGTTTCCGGGGGCTCCGCCCCCCGGCCCGGGGTCCAGGGGCGGAGCACCCCTGGTACCCGTGCCGGTGTCGGGGCCGTGTCAGGCCTGGATGATCGGTTCCCTGGTGAACAGGGCGCCCAGTGCCGGCGCGTTCACCCGGCGGTCCGCCAGCCTCAGGGCCTCCCAGACCGTGACCTGGTTCGCGGTGAGGACCGGCTTGCCCAGGTTCTTTTCCAGGGTCGGGATGTGGGCCGCCGTGTGCAGGGCCGTGTCCGGGAGCAGCAGCGCCTCCGCGTCGGGGGTGTCCGCCTCCTGGGCCAGGGCGACGACCTCTGCCTCGCCCCACGTGCCGACCTCCGCCGCCGTGATGATGCCGGAGCCGCGGACGCCCGTCACCTCGATGCCGGCCGCGCGGAGGAAGTCGGCGAAGAGGCCGGCCACGTCGTCCGGGTAGGTCGCGCCGACGGCGACCCTGCTCACGCCGAGTTCCCGTGCCGCGTACACGAAGGCGAAGGAGGTGGAGGAGGCGGGCAGGCCGGCGGTGCGGGCGAGGGTGCGTACCTGTTCGTGGGCGCCCTCCCAGCCGTGCACGAAACTGCCGCTGGTGCAGGCCCACACCACCGACTCGGCGCCCGACATGCGCAGTTCCTCGACGCCCGCCGCGAGCCGGGCCGCCGAGCCCATCTCGAGGAGGGCGTCGACCCGGTGGGCGTCCTCGCCGATGTCGGTGTGCACCAGGTCCAGCCGGATGTCGCTCCCGAGCAGTTGCTCGATGCGTGGATAGTCGTCCTCGGCGGAGTGGCCCGGGTAGAGGAATCCCAGTGCTGTCATGTCCAGCCTTCCTGCTGCTGTTCTTCGTCCGGCAGTCGCGGCACGTCCGGGAGGCCCGGCACGTCCGGCAGTGCGGGACCGAGCCGGGCGGCCGGATCGATCAGCGCCTGGTACGGTCCCACCGCTCGGGTACCCAGTCGGCGCAGCGCCGCCCACATCGTGGCCTGGTTGGCTGAGATCACCGGGATCCGCAGTTCTGCCTCCAACTGCGGGATCACGTCGTACGTCGGGAGGTTGGTGCAGCTGATGAACAGCGCGTCGGCTCCGCCGCGGACGGCCTTGCGCGCCATGGTCGCCACGTCCCGGTACGGGACCTTCCAGATGTGCCTGGTCAGGCCCATGTACGCGCACCCGCTGACGGTGACGCCCGCCTGGGCCACGTACTCCTCCAGCGCGCGGGTGACGGAGACGGTGTACGGCGTCACCAGGGCCACCCGGCGTGCGCCGAGCTCCACCAGCGCCTCCAGCAGCGCCCCCGACGTCGTCACCGACGGCAGCGCGCCCGCCCGGGTCATCGCCTCGCACATCGCCCGCTCCCCGGCGATCCCGCCGACGAAGCTGCCGGACGTGCAGGCGTAGGCCACGACCTCGGGCTCGACGGCGGTGAGCGTGCGCACCGCGTCGTGCAGGGTCTCGTGCTCGCTGACCAGGCGGGCGAGGTCGAGGCTGACCTCGACCGGGACGTACGGCGTCCGGGTCAGATGGAGGGAGACCTCATCGGGCACCCAGCGCCACAGCTCGCGGTCGAGGGCGAAGTCGAACGGGGCGACGACCCCGACACCGCGCTGGGGGCGTGGGCCCCCCAGAAACGAAACGTCCATGACAGACACCGGCCTCACACTGAGGGACCAGGGGACAACGGACCGTACGCACGCCCGTGTTGACGAAGGTAGGTTCGGGTGCGAGCGTGGTCAATCCGCCCTTGTCACACCCGCGTCACGCATCGGTGACCCGCTCGTGTCCGCCCCACGTCAGACGGCCGTCACCGTCCGAGAAACGGCTCAGGAAATGCCCGCTTCCGCGTCCCCTTCCGACCCCGCAGCCTCCCCCACCGTGCTCGTCCTGGACGCCGACCCGCTGCCCCGGCTCGGCAAGCTCACCGGCCGCGCCCGGATCGAGCACGCGGACGCGTCGACGCTCGCCGAGCGGCTGCCGTCGGCCGATGTGCTGCTGGTGTGGGACTTCACCTCGCACGCTGTGCGCGCGGCCTGGCCCGGCGAAGGGCCGCGGCCGCGCTGGGTGCACACGGCGAGCGCGGGCGTGGACCACCTGATGTGTCCGGAACTCGCCGCCTCGGACACGGTGGTGACGAACGCGCGGGGCGTCTTCGACCGGCCGATCGCCGAGTACGTCGCCGCGCTGGTGCTGTCGATGGCCAAGGACCTGCCGCGGACCCTGGAGCTGCAGCGGAACCGGACCTGGCGGCACCGGGAGTCGCAGCGGGTGGCCGGCACGCGCGCGTGCGTGGTCGGGGCCGGGCCGATCGGACGGGCGATCGTCTCCACGCTGAAGGCGCTCGGCATCACCGCCGTCCTGGTCGGCCGCACCCCGCGGACCGGTGTCCACGGCCCGGAGGACCTGGACCGGCTGATGGCCCGCGCGGACTGGGTGATCGCGGCGGCGCCGCTGACGGAGCAGACGCACGGCATGTTCGACGCGCGCCGCTTCGGGATGATGCAGCCGTCCGCCCGCTTCATCAACATCGGCCGGGGACAGCTGGTCGTCGAGGACGCGCTGGTCGAGGCGCTGACCAAGCAGTGGATCGCGGGCGCCGCCCTGGACGTCTTCGAGCACGAGCCCCTCACCCCCGACAGCCCGCTGTGGCAGGTCCCGAACCTGATCGTGTCCCCGCACATGAGCGGCGACACGGTCGGCTGGCGGGACGAACTGGGCGCGCAGTTCGTGGAGTTGTACGAGCGCTGGGAGGCGGGCGGATCGCTGCCGAACGTGGTGGACAAGCAGCGGGGGTATGTACCCGGGCACTGACGTCCTATGGAGGGGCCGGATGACGGAGCTCACCGAACTGACCGCACTGCAACTCGTCGACGGCTACCGCAAGGGCGACTTCAGCCCCGTGGAGGCGACCCGCGCGGCCCTGGACCGGGCGGCGGAGATCCAGCCGGAGGTGAACGCGTTCGTACGGCTCACCGCGGACGACGCGCTCGCGCGGGCCCGGGAGTCGGCCGACCGGTGGCGCAGGGGTGAGCCGGCGGGGCTGGTGGACGGGGTTCCGGTGACGGTGAAGGACATCCTGCTGCAGCGCGGGACGCCGACCCTCAAGGGCTCGCGGACCATCTCCGAGCAGGGCCCATGGAACGAGGACGCTCCGTCCGTGGCCCGGCTGCGGGAGCACGGTGCCGTCTTCGTCGGCAGGACCACCACCCCGGAGTTCGGCTGGAAGGGCGTCACCGACTCCCCGCTGACCGGGGTGACCCGCAATCCGCACGACCCGGCCCGCACCGCGGGCGGCTCCAGCGGCGGCGCGGCGGCGGCCGTGGCCCTCGGCGCGGGACCGCTCGCCCTCGGCACCGACGGCGGCGGCAGTGTCCGTATCCCGGCGGCGTTCTGCGGGATCTTCGCCCTGAAGCCGACGTACGGCCGGGTGCCGCTGTACCCGGCGAGCGCCTTCGGCACCCTCGCGCATGTGGGCCCGATGACCCGGGACGCGGCGGACGCGGCCCTGCTCCTCGACGTCATCGGCAACCCGGACTCCCGGGACTGGTCGGCGCTGAGCCCCGCACCCGGCGCCTTCTCCGCGGGACTGACGGGCGGGGTGCGCGGGCTCAGGGTCGCCTACTCGCCGTCCCTCGGCGGGCAGGTGGCGGTGCAGCCGGCGGTCCAGGCGGCGGTGCGGCGGGGCGTGGAGCGGCTCGCGGAGCTCGGGGCGTACGTCACGGAGGCCGACCCCGACTTCACGGACCCGGTGGACGCCTTCCACACCCTGTGGTTCAGCGGCGCGGCCCGGGTGACCCAGTCCCTGGGACCGCGGCAGCGGGAGCTGCTCGACCCGGGGCTGCGGGAGATCTGCGACCGGGGCGCCCGCTACAGCGCCCTGGACTATCTGGCCGCGGTCGACGTCCGGATGGAACTCGGCCGCCGTATGGGCCGCTTCCACGACGCGTACGACCTGCTGGTCACCCCGACGCTTCCGATCACCGCGTTCGAGGCGGGCGCCGAGGTGCCGAAAGGTTCCGGCCACCGCCGCTGGACGGGGTGGACGCCGTTCACGTACCCCTTCAACATGACCCAGCAGCCGGCCGCCTCCGTCCCGGTGGGCACGGACGGTGACGGGCTGCCCGTCGGGCTCCAGCTGGTGGCCGCCCGGCACCGCGACGACCTGGTGCTCCGGGCGGCCCACGCCCTGTACGAGGCGGGGGTCGGGATCACGCCCGGCGGAAGCTGAGGGACTCCCCCGCCGCCCCGGTCCGCCACAGGTCGTTGCACCCGTCCGCGAGCTGCGGCAGACCCTCGACGATCTGGCCCCAGACGATGCCCGGCACCCAGCCGACGTCGGCGTTGAGGAGCAGGTTGTTGCGCTCGTAGAACAGGGCCAGGTCGACGACCGTGGTGCCGGGGCGGACCTCGCGGTCGTAGCCGTAGGCCTTGGTGCCCAACTCCGCGCCCGCGAAGGAGAAATAGCAGAGGTCGCCGGGAATGGGGGTGACTGTCGGGTTTTCCAGGGGTGGCTCTGATGTCGCGAAAGGCGGGAACAGGGCGTAGATCTCGTTGCGTGCGTATTTGGCGTGGTAGACGTCTCCGGCGAGCGGAAGGGCGTCCCAGACAGCCGCGCAGGTGATCGGCGCGCGATCGTCGAGCAGCTTTGCCGTAGCGGTGATTCCGCGCTTGACCAGCGAGACTTCGATAAATCGGTCAGCCATGCGTTCCATGGTCTCCCGGCAGTCAAGAGGGCCCGGTCGAAGATCGGGGCTGAAATCGGCCTGCATAACTCGCATGCTCTCGGGTAGCTGCGCCGCCATGGCTCCACCTACGGAACATGGCGCACACACGTCCGGACCCACACGCCGGTCGCTGCTCGCGGGGGTGGCGGCGCTCGGCGCGCTGGGTGCGGCGGGCTGCTCGCGCGTGGCGACCGCCTCGACCACCGAGGGCGGTGATCTCCTCGGCCGGCTCAGGGCCGCCGGTGTCGTACGGCTGGGAATCGCGGGTGAGATTCCCTTCGGGTACATCGACAAGAACGGCGACCTGACCGGCGAGGCACCCGAACTCGCCCGGGTCATCTTCAAACGGCTCGGCATCGACAAGGTCCAGCCGGTGCCGACCGAGTTCGGCTCGCTGATTCCCGGTCTGAACTCCCAGCAGTTCGATGTCGTCGCCGCCGGGATGTACGTGAATCCCGAGCGCTGCGAACAGGTCATCTTCGCCGATCCCGACTACCAGATGCTCGATTCCTTCATCGTGCGCAAGGGCAACCCGAAAGGCCTGCACGACTACAAGGACATCGTCGAGAAGAAGGCCAAGTTCGCGACCGGCACCGGATACGCGGAGATCCAGTACGCCGTCGAGGCCGGGTACAAGGAGAGCGACATCCTGATCGTGCCGGACCAGGTCGCCGGGCTGAACGCGGTGGAGGCCGGACGCGTCGACGCCTTCGCCGGGACCGCGCTGACCACCCGTGAGGTGGTGAAGAAGTCCGGCAAGGCGGAGGCCACCAAGGCCTTCGCCCCGCTCGTCGACGGCAAGCCGCATGTCGACGGGGGGGCCTTCGCGTTCCGGCCGACCGAGACCGGGCTGCGGGACGCCTTCAACGTGGAGTTGCGGAAGCTGAAGAAGAGTGGGGAGTTGTTCCGGATCCTCAAGCCCTTCGGGTTCACCCAGGCCGAAATGACCGACCTCACCGCGAAGGAGCTGTGCGGCGGATGACCTCCGGACTGTGGGAACTCGTACTCAAGGGCATATGGACCACGGTCCAGCTGCTCGTGTTCAGCGCGCTGCTGGGCGCGGCGGTCGCCTTCGTCGCGGGCGTGGCCCGCACCCACCGGCTGTGGATCGTGCGCTTCCTCGCGGGCCTCTACACCGAGGTGTTCCGCGGCACCTCCGCGCTGGTGATGATCTTCTGGGTGTTCTTCGTGCTGCCGATCGCCTTCGGCTGGCAGCTGGTGCCGATGTGGGCGGGCACGCTCGCGCTCGGGCTGACCTACGGGGCGTACGGCTCGGAGATCGTGCGCGGTGCGCTGAAGGCCGTCGACCCGGCGCAGCAGGAGGGCGGGATCGCGCTGAGCTTCACACCCTGGCAGCGGATGCGGCTGATCCTGCTGCCGCAGGCGGTGCCGGAGATGATCCCGCCGTTCTCCAACCTGCTGATCGAACTGCTCAAGGGCACCGCGCTGGTGTCGGTGATGGGCATGGGCGACCTGGCGTTCAGCGGCAACCTGGTGCGCCTCGCGCTGCAGGAGAGCGCGGAGATCTACTCGTATCTGCTGGTGATCTACTTCGCGATCGCCTTCCTGCTCACCCGTCTGATGCGCGGGCTGGAGAAGAAGCTGAAGACGGGCGTCGGGAAGGCGCCGCAGCGCGAGGTGTCCGCGCATGAGCTGAAGCGCGCCGAGACGACCGGGGTCGGAGGTGGTATCTAGTGAAGTGGGACTGGGACGCGGTGAGCGGCTTCATGCCGCATTTCTGGGACGGTGTGCTGGTCACCCTGCAGGCGCTGGCGCTGGGGTCGGTCATCTCCTTCCTGCTGGGCCTGGTGTGGGCGCTGCTGATGCGCACGCCGACCCGCTGGGTGCGCTGGCCGGTCGGGGTGATCACGGAGTTCGTGCGCAACACCCCGCTGCTGGTGCAGCTGTTCTTCCTCTTCTATGTGCTGCCCGAGTGGGGCGTGACCCTGTCGGCCCTGACCACCGGCGTCATCGGGATCGGGCTGCACTACTCGACGTACACGATGCAGGTCTACCGGGCCGGTATCGAGGCCGTGCCCGCCGGTCAGTGGGAGGCGGCGACGGCGCTGAACCTGCCGGTGGCCCGGACCTGGCGGGTGGTGATCCTGCCGCAGGCGATCCGCCGCGTGGTGCCGGCGCTCGGCAACTACGTGATCGCGATGCTCAAGGACACGCCGATGCTGATGGTGATCACGGTGCTGGAGATGCTCGGGCAGGCGCGGCTGTACTCCCAGGAGCACTTCCAGTTCACCGAGCCCCTGACCGTGATCGGCGTGGCCTTCATCGTCATTTCCTATCTGGCCTCCCTTCTCCTGCGAGCACTGGAGCGACGTCTTGTCCACTGACGCCCCCCTGATGAAAGAGCCCGACTCCCACTCCAACCCGCCGGTGGACGGCAGCGAGCTGATCCGTCTCGAGCACGTCACCAAGCGGTTCGGGTCCAACACGGTCCTGGACCGGCTGGACTTCTCCGTGGACTCCGGCAAGCACGTCACGCTGATCGGTCCGTCCGGCTCCGGCAAGACGACGATCCTGCGGCTGCTGATGACGCTGACCAAGCCCGACGAGGGCACGATCACCGTCGACGGCCGCAAGCTGTTCCCGGCGCCGGAGAAGCAGGTCCGCGAGGTCCGCAAGAAGATCGGGATGGTGTTCCAGCAGTTCAACCTGTTCCCGAACATGACCGCCCTCAGGAACATCACCGAGGCCCCCGTCACCGTCCTCGGGATGTCCCGGGACGAGGCGGACGAACGGGCCCGCGACCTGCTGGACCTGGTGGGCCTCGCGGACAAGGCGGACGCCCGCCCGAGCCAGCTGTCCGGCGGGCAGCAGCAGCGGGTGGCGATCGCGCGGGCGCTGGCGATGCGGCCGCAGGTGCTGCTCCTTGACGAGGTCACCTCCGCGCTGGACCCGGAGCTGGTCGCCGGTGTCCTGGACGTGCTGCGGGACATCGCGCAAACCACCGACATCACGATGCTCTGTGTGACCCACGAGATGAACTTCGCCCGCGACATCTCCGACCAGGTCCTGATGTTCGACTCGGGCCGGGTCATCGAGTCCGGGCCCCCGGAGAAGATCTTCGGCGAGCCCGAGCACGACCGGACGCGCGAGTTTCTCGGGGCGGTGCTTTGATCTCCGAGGTCCCTGAGGCCCCCTGAGAAGTGAACGACGTTCAACTTCCGAGGTCGCGGCGCCGGGTCCTGCCGCTGGCATATGGCAGGGGTCAGCGCCCCTGCTGAGAGCGGCACGGGCCCGTCGCAATCTCCCCAACAACCGCTCACCGCAAGCCTCTTGCCGGTTATCGTGGAGGGATCCGCTGTCCGGATTACGGCCCAGTCGTTGAGCGACCGAGCGAGCGCAGGGGGAACACCGTGGCGCTGATGCACGAGCCGACCGCGCCGTACCACTCGACCCAGGACGCCCTGCGCGTCCTGGAGACCGTGGCACGGCACACCACCGGAGTAACCGACAGCCTGCTCGCCCGCCTGACCGGCATCGACCCGGAGCGCCTGACCACGCTCCTGAGGTTGCTGCGCCGCGAGGGCTACGTCGAGCAGGTCACCGACGGCGCCTATGTCACCGGCGCCGCCCTCACCCGCCTGGGCTCCGCCCAGGACCGCGACCAGGCCTTGCGCGAGAAGCTCCAGGGTGCCCTGGACCGGCTGCGCGACTCCGTCGGCGCCGCCGTCTACATCAGCCGGTACGTCGACGGAGAGATCAACGTCACCCAGTACGCCGCCGGCCCCACCACTCCCGCGGTGAACGAGTGGGTGGACTTCCGCTACTCCGCCCACGCCACCGCGATCGGCAAGAGCCTGCTCGGCCAGCTCGACCACAACAGCCGGCGGGACCACCTCTCCCGGCACAAGATGGCCCGCCTCACCTCGCGCACCATCACCAGCGACAAGCTGCTGCTGTCCCGACTGGAGTCCCAGCCGCCGACCGTGCCCCACCTCGACCTCCAGGAGTACGCGGTCGGCACGGTCTGCGCGGCCGTCCCGATCACGGCCGGATCATCGGTCGGCTGCCTGGCCCTGTCCCTCCCGGTCGAGCACGCCCACCGCCTGCGCCAGGCCGCGGACCGCCTGAACCGGGGCGCGGCACCGGTCCTGCTGTCCCTCGCGATCTAGGCACCCTGGGGTGGTCGGGAGCACCCCTGAACACCAGGTAGTATTTTCTCCGTCGTCGACCGCCGAGCGCGGTCGACGGGAGTCACGCGCCGCTAGCTCAGTTGGTTAGAGCAGCTGACTCTTAATCAGCGGGTCCGGGGTTCGAGTCCCTGGCGGCGCACCGGTGAAGGGCCTCTCGGGATACGAGGGGCCCTTCGGCGTCCTCCCTGGTCAGCCGCCGGTACGTCTGTTCCCCGGGCGGCCGCCACCACACCGGGTCGGCGCACCGGACCCCCTCCTTCCTGAGCCGCGAACGGTGGATCTTGTTCGTGGCCGTGACCGGCATCCGCCGCACCACCCGTACGAACCGGGGTGCCATCTTCGTGCCCAGGTCCGGCTGGGCGTCCAGGAAGTCCGCGAAGTCGCCGGGGTCGAAGTCGCCCGCGATCGACGCCATCACCTGGTCCCCGGTCACCGGGTCCGGGACGGCGTAGACGGCGACGGCCTCCGCACCCCCGTAGCGGGCGAGGATGTTCTCGATCATCGCGGCGGCCAGGTTCTCGCCGTCGACGCGGAGGCGGTCGTCCGTGCGGCCCGCGAAGTAGAGGAAGCCGTCGGTGTCCCGGTAGAAGAGGTCGCCGGTCCAGTAGCCGCCGTCGTGCCGGCGCTCGGACTCCGCCTGAGGGTTGCGCCAGTAGCCCTCGAAGGGGTTCGGCCCGAAGTTCACCAGCTCCCCGATGGCCTCGTCCCCGTTCAGCAGCCGCCCCGCCGGATCGAGGACGGCCGGCGGGCACTCCTGACGCGTCTCGGGGTGCAGCACGACCAGGCCGGGTGTCGCCGGGCCGACCGCGCCGGACGGTGTGCCGGGCCGCCACTGGATCGCGGCCCCGCCCTCCGAGGAGCCGTAGCCCTCCACCAGCCGCACCCCGAACCGCCGCTCGAAGGCCGCCGCGTCCACCGCGCCGGCCTCGGTGCCGAAGCCCAGGCGGAGGGGGTTGTCCCGGTCGTCGTCGCGCTCCTCGGTGGCGAGGATGTACTGCACGGCACGGCCCACGTACGTGAAGTACGTCGCCCGGTACCGCCGCACATCCGCCAGGAACCGTGACGCCGAGAACCGCGGGCGCAGGGCCACGCCCGCCCCGGCCACCAGGGCGGGCGCCCAGTCCGCGATCACCGCGTTGCCGTGGAACATCGGCATGCAGACGTAGTGCACGTCGTCGGGACGTACGGCGAACTGGTCGGCCAGCGAGCGGCCGGCCGCCGCCAGCCGGCCCTGGGAACAGAGCGCGGCCTTGGGGGCGCCGGTCGAGCCCGAGGTGAAGTAGAGGAGGAGGCGGTCGGCGGGGGCGGCGCGGGAGGGGTCCGGCCGGGCGTCGGCGTAGGGCGCGAGCAGGGCGTCGTACTCCTCGGTGTCCGTCACCAGCAGGCGTACCCCGGGCAGGTCGAGGCCCTTGAGCAGGGGCAGGTGGGTGCGTTCGGTGATCAGGACCCGGCACTCGGTGTGCAGGATGTCGCGGGCCAGTTCGGGGCCTCGGCGGGTGGGGTTGATGCCGGCGACGGCGGCTCGGGCGAAGGCGGCCGCGCTCAGCCACAGCGGGTACTCGGGGGTGTTGTCGAGCAGGACGCCGATGTGTGAGGCGGGTGGCAGGAGATCTTCGAGGAGGGCGGCCCGGGCCGCGGCCCCCGCCGCCACGTCGTGGTGCGTGAGCGTCCGCTCCCCGCACCACAGCCCCGGCCGGTGGTCGTCCCACCGTGCCGCCACGAACTCCGCCACCGTGCCGCGCCGACTGGACTCCATGGGCGGGCACGGTAGTTGACGTACCGTCAGATGTGGAGAGCGGCTACGGAACCGAGTCGCCCATGGCGCCGAACATCGTGTGGGCCACGACCATGAAACCGAGGCAGATAAGGATGATCACCGCGAAGAGCGTCAGCAGGCAGCCGGTGCCCGCCGCCAGCTTCCCGGGCGCCGGCGCCTTGGCGGTGGCCCGTTCGGGGCGGTCCGCCACGTAGCGCACGGTGACGAAATCGCCCTCGACGGTGGTGCCCGGGCCGCCCGTCTCGTCGAACCGGACGAGACGGCCCTCGCGGGTGGCGAACTCGTAGACGTGGTGCAGTGTCGTGCTCACGGACGTCTGGCCGCCGCCGCTGGTCGTCGTGTACGTCCGCAGACAGCGCGCCTCCGCCGTCAGGCCGCTGCCCCAGGCACTGCTGATGTCCCGGGCCCGGCGGATCACGGTGAACGCGCTGAACGACACGAGACCGATCATGAGCAGCGGCACGACGTAGAAGAACGCTTCCATGGTGTCCCCCGAGATCCGTACGCCGTCCCGTTCGGCGGCGTGAGGGGAACCTACCCGCGGGGAGTGCCGGACGGCCTCAAGGAACCCTCAAGGTTGCGGCACCCCCCGAGCCGGGTCAGAACGTGACGTCCGAGCAGGCGTAGAAGGCGTTGGTCGTGTCCGCGACCGTCCACACCGCGACGATGACGTGGTGGCCGCTCAGGCCGGACGGCAGGGTGCCGGAGTGGGAGAGCGTGGACGGGGGGCGCTGGCCGTTGTAGGGGACGGTCAGGAACGGGGTGAGGTTGAGGTCGGAGCGGGCCAGGTTGTGGTTCTGGTTCCAGCCCGGCTTGGTGACGTAGTACTTGAAGTCGGTGGTGGCGTGCATGGCGGTGAACTGCCAGCGGAACGTGTAGCTCTGACCGCCAGTCACCCTGGTGGTGGGCCAGGCACCGCCCGACGGGGTCTTCGGGCTGTCGAGCTGGGCGAAGCGGGTGTTGCCGCCGGAGCAGATCCGGCCGTCGGCCGGACCGGAGCCGGGGAAGCCCTTGAGGCCCTCGACGCTCTGCGGCTCGTACTGGATGTCACCGCAGTTGGCCACGGAGCCGTTCTGGCAGAGCTTCTGACGGCTGACGGGGAGGTCGGTGTAGCCGTGCCCGCTCGCGCCCTGGGACGAGAGAACCAGCGCTCCGGTCGTCGCGAGACCGAGCACGGCGGCGTACCACTTGGTCTTTTTGCGCATGCTGCCGCTCCTGGAGAACGTGGGGGAAGTTCAGTGAGCTGTGCAGGTAGGTCTAGACCAAGTGCCAGATTATTGCGGTTACTTGAACATGTCCATACCAATCAGCAGCCCGCTTCCCCTCGTCCCGAACAGAACGCCACCGTCAGGTCCTTCACCAGCGCCTTGCGTTCGTAGTCGTCCAGCTCCACCAGTCCCCGCATGGTCAGCCGGGTCACCGTGTCCTCCACCGAGTCCACCACCGAGGTCAGCACGCTCGCCCGCTGCTGGGCGTCCAGCGCGGCGATCCGGCGGCGGTTCATCACGGCGGCGACCTCGGGGGCGTACTCCACCCGCAGCGGCTGCACCGAGAACACTTCGATGCCGACCGGAGCCGCGTCCGCCGCGACCCGCCGGGTCAGTGCCTCCGCGGCGGCGTCGGCGGACCCCCGGCCCGAGCCGGGCACCTCCACCGCCACCCGGGCCAGGCCCGTCTCCACGCACTCGCGCAGATACGTCTCATGGTCCTCGACACCCAGCGTGGCCAGCGCGGTGTCCCGTACCCGCCACACCACCAGCACCACCACCCGCAGCGCGACCCCGCTCGCGTCGGCGGCACGCATCTCCTCGCTGCGCCAGTGCCGCAGCCGTACGTCCACCCGGCGGCGCAGCAGCAGCGGGTTGACCCACAGCAGGCCGGTGCGCCGGACCGTGCCCCGGTAGCGGCCGAACAGGCCGAGCACCCAGGCTCGTCCGGCCCGGCCCCGGGCCAGCCCGCCGAAGCCGAACAGCCCGAGGGCGCCCGCCCCGGCGTACGCCGCCCACTGCACGGGACCGAGTCCGGCCGCCGTGGACGCCGGCAGCCCGAGGGCGTGTACGGCGAGCGGCGGCAGCACGCCCGTCCACCACGAGGTGGCCACGCCCCCCGTCACCCCGCAGGCACCGGCGAGCACACCCACCGCGCCGGGCAGCACCCGTGCGGGGCGTTCCGTCAGTTCGGGGTCGACCTCCGGTTCGGGCCGGGGCGTGGACGGCATCGGCCGTCGCACGCGCGGCTGTTCGCCTGTTCCCTGACGGCGTGCCACGACCGCGGGCTCCAGCGGCACCGTCACCTGGTCGGGCTCGTCGCGGAACAGCAGATGGACGGGGATCTCGGTGGTCGCCTCGTTCTGGATGAGCCGGGCGGGCCGGGACGTACTCCCGGCCGGGCCCTCGGATTCGGGGATGTGGGAAGTGGTCGTACTCATGGGTGCCTCCAGCCTCCGCGGCAGGTGCTTCACAACAGGGGGTCACGGCAGGAAGCCGTGTCAAAGCAGAAAGCCGTTGCCAAGGACAGAAGGCCGTGGCCGGCGAAAGAAATCGTGGTCAGGAGAAGAGCCGACGCCAGGTCTCGGGGCCCGGGAAGCCGTCCGCCGCGCCGCCACGCCAGCCCTGGGCGCGCTGGAAGGCCTCGACGGCTCGCCGGTCCGCCTCCCCCCAGCGCGGTCCCGGGCCGGTGGTGCCGTACATGCCGAACCCTTTCTTCAGAAGTTGCTCCCCGAGCCGGGTGACGTACTCGTTCTGCGCGCCCGGCCGGAACATCGCCCGTCCCGGATAGGCGGGCACCCCGCGCGAGGAGGGCGCGGGCGCACCCGCCGCGCCCGCGCCGATGTCCCGGCCCGCGCCCGTCACCAGCAGCTCCCAGGTCAGCGGGCCCGGCAGCCCGCCGGCGCCCCGGCCGCGCCGGCCCTGCGCCTCCTGGAACGCCCGGGTGGCCCTGCGGTCCGCGTCCGACCAGCGGGGGCCGGGCCCGGAGGTGTAGTACCGCCCGGCCCCGCGCTCGACGAGCATCCGGCCGAGCTGGGTGACGTACTTGTTGTTCGCCCCGGGACCGAAGTACGCCCGCCCGGGGTACGGCGTCGGCGCGGCCGCACCGGGCTTGGCGGTGTCGGGTTCCGCGCCTGCCGACGTGGCCGACGTAGCCGAGGTGGCTGGGGTTGCTGACGTCGTCGGCATCGCTGGTGTCCCTGGTGTCCCTGGTGTCGCGCCCGCCGTGGCGCCCTCGAGCCCCTTGTAGCGGTAGGCGACGTAGTCGTCGGAGTGGCTCCAGTAGGCGTACGGGGTGACCCGCCGGCGGGCGTGCGGGCGGGCCTGTTCGTAGGCGATGTAGTAGGTGTGCCGGTAGTCGGTCCAGCCGCCGAAGATCACGACGTGGGAACCCCGCCCGGGATCCTCCGGGTTGTGGAAGAGCAGGATGTCGCCGGGCCGGAGGTCCTCCTTGGCGATCCGCACCCCGTACTGGTCGAGGCTGCCCGTCCACTCGTTCCCCGGCAGGTTCCAGGCCATCGACACGAAGCCCGAGCAGTCCTGCCGGTACCCGTCGCTCCAGGACTCGTACATGCTGTACGGCACCTTGGCGGCGACCCACTGCCGGGCCCGCTCGATGATCTCCGCGCGGGTGGTCGTGGGCACCTTGACCGGGGCTTTCTGAGAGTTTCCGGTCGGGCCGCGCAGCGGCGCCCGGCCGCCCTGCGGGGTGCCGGACTCGCCGTCCGGGGCGACGCCCGGACGCCCGGGGGCGTGCGGGGCGGCCTCGGCGGGTGCCGTATGACCTGCGACGAGCGCGGCGGAGGCCGCGGCGGCGACGATCACGGCACGATGGGCGGCCGGGTGACGGCCGGTCCGGGCACGCGATGGCACGCGCCGCCAGTGAACGCATCCGGGGCAGTCGCAGTCGCTCGCGGGATCGAATTCCTCGAAGACCGGAGCCGCCATACGATTCCCCTCACATCCTGGGTGAAATGTCCGATCCTGTACACGTTCGCCAGTTTCTCAACTGTCGTCCCGACGCGCATGCTGACGGTCCGAATGATGTACGGCGGGCCCTCCCTGACGGTCGGCGGGCAGTCGGCGACGGGCGGGCGGGTGGTCCGGGGCACCCTCCGAGATCCGGTAAGGTTGTGCAGGTCAGCAGGCGCCGCTAGCTCAGTTGGTTAGAGCAGCTGACTCTTAATCAGCGGGTCCGGGGTTCGAGTCCCTGGCGGCGCACGACAGTGGGAAGCCCCTCGCGGGAGCGAGGGGCTTTCGCGTTTCCGGAGGGCGGTCTCGTCGCGATGTTCCCGGAAACGGGTCTCGTTGAACTGGACGCCCCCGTCGACCGTATGGAACCGGAGGGGGAGGCCGCCGGGGGGCGGCCTCCCCGAGACCGACCGCGCGTTTCACGCCACCTCCACCGGGGTCCGGCCGACATGCCGCCGGGCGAGGCACACAGTCAGGTCTCGCGACATGTGCGGAGGTGGTCACAAGCGAGCACTTCGGCAACATCCGCACCCTCCTGTCCACAACGGCTCCACAAGGTCCCCACACAGGCCACAATGAACGCGTATGACCGGTAAACACCGCGTTTCGCATCTTGCGATCATGATGAGCACCGTAGAACCCTGGCTTTCAAGATGCTGCGTATACGCGGCAGTTGGGGGGCAGGAGCCGGTTGCCGGGGAGAGGGGGCCCCGTTCATGAAGTGATGCCGAGGACGGCATCATGCAACCGGAAGGCCTCAGTCCTGTGTCCATGAAGGTGGACGATGTGACGACTGTGGCCCAGCTGGTACGACTGTGAAGGGTCTAGGGGGACCCGACCAGTGGAAAGAAACGACACCACGCGGTGACACGCGTGTGGGGGGATGACTCATGACGTCGACGCCGACGGGCGCCCGGCAGAACCACGACCCGTCCCAGACCACCCAACTGAGGGTGCCTTCGCATCGGACCGGTGCCTTCCGCCGGATAAAGAAGACGCTGCCGAAGTACGACTACGAGCACTACAGCCGGCTCGCGGGACCCCTCACACAGCCCGATCCGACCAAGCCCTACAGAGTCCAGTACCGCTCGCTGATCTCGCAGGAGCCGCACCGCATCCGGGTCGCCCTGATGCTGGCCGCCGCCCCGCTGCTGTCGCTGGTGCTGCTGGGCTGGCTGCTGCAGCCCGAGCACTGGACCGAGCGCGACTACCCGGCCTTCGACTGGCTGCCCGCGCTCGACATCGTGATGCTCGTCTCGATCGGTCTGATCGAGTTCTTCCGCTGCATGAACGTGCTGTCGAACGCGCACGCCACCCTGGTCGCCCGCGACCCGATCCCGGTGGTGCCCGAGACCGGCACCAGAGTCGCCTTCCTCACCTCCTTCGTGCCCGGCAAGGAGCCGCTGGAGATGGTGACGAAGACCCTGGAAGCCGCGGTGCGGATCCGCCACCGCGGCCTCATGAACGTCTGGCTCCTGGACGAGGGCGACGACCCGGCGGTCAAGGAGGTCTGCGCGCGCCTCGGTGTGCACCACTTCTCCCGCAAGGGCGTCGCGAAGTGGAACCAGCCCTCGGGCCCGCACCGCGCCAAGACCAAGCACGGCAACTACAACGCCTGGCTGGACGCGCACGGCGACGACTACGACTTCTTCGCCTCGGTCGACACCGACCACGTACCGCTGCCCAACTACCTGGAGCGGATGCTCGGCTTCTTCCGTGACCCGAACATCGGCTTCGTCATCGGCCCGCAGGTCTACGGCAACTACGACAACTTCGTCACCAAGGCCGCCGAGTCGCAGCAGTTCCTCTTCCACGCGCTGATCCAGCGCGCCGGCAACCGGTACGGCGCCCCCATGTTCGTCGGCACCTCGAACGCCGTACGGATCAAGGCGCTCAAGCAGATCGGCGGCCTGTACGACTCGATCACCGAGGACATGGCCACCGGCTTCGAGATCCACCGCGCCAAGAACCCGGCGACGGGCAAGAAGTGGCGCTCGGTCTACACCCCGGACGTGCTCGCGGTCGGCGAGGGCCCCAGCGCCTGGACGGACTTCTTCACCCAGCAGATGCGCTGGTCGCGAGGCACGTACGAGACGATCCTCAAGCAGTACTGGAAGGGCTGGTACTCGCTGCCGCCGAGCAAGCTCTTCAACTACACGATGATGATCATCTTCTACCCGATGTCCGCCCTCAACTGGATCCTCGCGGCGCTGAGCTGCGCGCTGTTCCTGGGCCTGGGCGCCTCGGGTGTCAACATCGACCCGACGGTGTGGCTGATGCTCTACGGCAACGCCTCCGCGCTGCAGATCGGCCTGTACATCTGGAACCGCCGGCACAACGTCTCCCCGCACGAGCCGGAGGGCTCCGGCGGTGTGGCCGGCATGGTGATGTCCGCACTGTCCGCGCCGCTCTACGCCAAGGCGCTGCTCGACTCCGTGCTGCGCCGCAAGAGCAAGTTCGTGGTCACTCCCAAGGGTGATTCGGCCAGCCCGGACCGGTGGTTCGCGACCTTCCGGTACCACTGGTACTTCATCGCGATCTTCGGCGCCTCGATCACCGCCGGTTTCGTCTTCGGGCACTCGCACCCCGCGATGATCATCTGGGCGGCCTTCGCCACGCTGATCACCGCGACGCCGATCTTCGCCTGGCGTCACATGCTGCGGCAGGCGAAGAAGAAGCCCGCGGTGCCCGAGCAGGAGCCGCAGGACGCGGTTCCCGTCGCCCAGCCCCCGCAGTCCGCCGCCGCCGCGGGTGCCTACGAGCCGCATCCGCTGCCCACGCAGCGCACCGCGGCCCAGCACGCCCCGCAGCAGAAGCCGAGCTGGGCCGACTCGAACGGCACGGGCGACCAGACCATGCAGATCGCCCTTGGTGGACTTGGGGGACGTAAGGAATGAAGGACCAGGCCGGCCGCCGCCGTGTCCGTCGACTCGCCATCGGCACGGCGGTGGTGCTAGCGCTGGCCGGGATGAACGGACCGTGGCTCTACCGCTTCGGCACCGCGAAATACCACCAGTACGAGATCAACAAACCCGAATACAAAGCCGAGAACGGCAAGTGGGACATCATCCAGTTCCCGGAGAAGTACCGGCAGAACACCATTCACGCGGCACTGCTGCGCACCGGAAAGGTGCTGCTCGTCGCGGGTTCGGGCAACAACCAGGACAACTTCGACGACAAGAAGTTCGACACCCGTATCTGGGATCCCGTCAAGGGCACCATCAAGAAGATCCCGACGCCGAAGGACCTGTTCTGCACCGGCCACACCCAGCTCGCCAACGGCAATCTGCTGATCGCGGGCGGCACCAAGCGGTACGAGAAGCTGAAGGGTGACGTCACCAAGGCCGGCGGCCTGATGATCGTCCACAACGAGAACCCGGACAAGCCGATCACGCTGCCCGCGGGCACGAAGTTCGTGGGCAAGGAGAACGGCAAGACCTTCGTGTCGAAGGACCCGGTCGTCGTCGAGCGGGCCACGAAGAAATTCGACAAGGAGACCGGCAAGTTCCTCGGCAACACCCCGGGACTCGGCCGTATCTACGTCGAGGCGCAGAAGAGCGGCGCCACGTACGAGACGGGTACCCAGGACAACTACACCGTCCAGGGCCTCACCGGCGCCGACGCGAAGAACACGTACGGCATCGCGCAGAAACTCGCCCTCGACAAGAAGGACTTCCAGGGCATCCGCGACGCCTTCGAGTTCGACCCGATCGCCGAGAAGTACATCAAGGTCGACCCGATGAAGGAGGCCCGCTGGTACCCGACGCTCACCACCCTGAGCAACGGGAAGATCCTCAGCGTCTCCGGCCTCGACGACATCGGGCAGCTGGTCCCCGGCAAGAACGAGGTCTTCGACCCGAAGACCCGGAAGTGGACCTACCTGCCGAAGACCCGTCAGTTCCCGACGTACCCCGCGCTGTTCCTGATGCAGAACGGCAAGGTCTTCTACTCGGGCTCGAACGCGGGCTACGGGCCGGACGACGTGGGCCGTGACCCGGGCGTGTGGGACGTGGCCGGCAACAAGTTCACGAAGATCCCGGGGCTGAGCGACCCGGACCGGATGGAGACGTCCGGGACCGTGCTGCTGCCTCCGGCACAGGACGAGAAGTTCATGGTGATCGGCGGCGGCGGGGTCGGCGAGTCCAAGCTGTCCAGCAACCGGACCCGGATCGTCGACCTGAAGGCGGCCGACCCGAAGTTCGTGGACGGGCCGACGCTGGAGAAGGGCACGCGGTACCCGCAGGCCTCGGTACTGCCGGACGACTCCGTCCTGGTGTCCGGGGGTTCGGAGGACTACCGGGGACGCGGGGACTCCAACATCCTCGAGGCCCGGCTGTACCACCCGGACTCCAACACGTTCGACGAGGTCGCCGATCCGCTGGTGGGGCGCAACTACCACTCCGGGTCGCTGCTGCTGCCGGACGGGCGGGTGATGTTCTTCGGATCGGACTCGCTGTACGGGGACAAGGCGAACACCAAGCCGGGAACGTTCGAGCAGCGGATCGAGATGTACACGCCGCCGTATCTGTACCGGGACTCCCGGCCGTCGCTGTCGGGCGGGCCGCAGACCATCGAGCGCGGCGGGTCGGGGACGTTCACGTCCCAGCACGCCTCGTCGGTGAAGAAGGCGCGGTTGATCCGGCCGAGCGCCTCGACGCATGTGACGGATGTGGACCAGCGGTCGATCGCCCTGGACTTCAAGGCGTCCGGGGACAAGATCACGGTGACCGTGCCGAAGAACAAGAACCTGGTTCAGTCGGGGTGGTACATGCTGTTCGTCGACGACGACCAGGGCACGCCGTCCAAGGCGCAGTGGGTGAAGGTGCCGTAGCGCTTCCGCAGAGTCACTTTGTCGCCGGCCCCGCGCCCCTTCGGGCGCGGGGAACTGGCCGTCAGCCGGAATCCCGGGCCAGGTTCAGTGCGTAGTCCGCCCACCACTGGCCCGCCTTCGGGCCGCCCTTGCACTCGCCGTCCGACTCTCCCGGGCGTTTGACCCAGACGTAGGCGTCGACCAGGGGGTCCGCCGTCTTGGTGGTCGGGGTCTCTCCCAGGGCCCGTCCGGGCGGGTTGCACCAGCGTTCCTTCGCTGTGCCGTCCTTGTACGGGCCCTTGCCGTTGCGGCTGGTGTCGATGACGAAGGGCTTGTCGCCGACCTTCGCGGAGAGCCTCTTGCCGTAGGCGATGGAGTCCTCGGTGGAGTAGAAGTTGGACACGTTGACGGCGAAGCCGTCGGCCTGCCCGACGCCCGCGCGCTGGAGGGGTTCGAAGATCTGGTCGGGGTGGCCCCAGCCGGCGTTGCCCGCGTCCAGGTAGACCTTGGTGTTCTTCAGGGCCGCCAGCTTGTTCACGGCCTCGTTGAGGAGGGCGTAGCGCTCCTCGTGGAACTTCTTGCCGGTGCAGCCGTCGACGAGGTGGAGTACGGCGTCGGGCTCCAGGATCACCGTGGCGGAACGGTCGCCGATGCCCTTGGTCACGCCGTCGATCCAGGCCCGGTAGGCGTCGCCGTCGGCGGCGCCGCCCTGCGAGTACTGGCCGCAGTCGCGGTGCGGGATGTTGTAGAGGACGAGGATGGCCGTGCGGTCGGCCTTCTCGGCGGCCTCGGTGAAGCCGCGCGCCTCCTGCTCCGGGTTCTCCGGGCCGATCCACTCGCCGGTCGGCTGCTCGGCGATCTTGCGGATCTGCTCGGCCTCCGCCTTCTTGCCGGCCTTCAGGTAGGCCGCCAGCTGCTTCGCCGCGTTGCCGTCCGGGTTCACCCAGAACGGGTCGGCCTCCTTGGGCTGCTGTTTGATCGCCGCACCGGACGCGTCGCCTTCCTTCTTGCCCCCGCCGCCCCCCGACGAACAGCCTGCGACCAGCAGCGCCACCCCCAGCACCGCTACGGCAGCCCGCGTTCCGGCCCCGTTGCTGACGTACATCCAACTCCCCCTTGGGTGCACCGTTCCAAGTCTCAATCGTGACACACCACTCGCGCCGCCCACGAGGTCGCCGGAGCCTTGTCGGTGAGCTGTTACAGCCCCGGCGGCGGGGTGCGCGCGCGCCCTGCGGGGGCGCTCGTCATCAGAAGGGGAGTGCTCGGCATGCGGTACACCACCAGGGAGTTCCGGCTGGCGGCGGCACTGGTGGAGGCGGCGGACACCCTCGCCGACGGCTTCGAGCCCACCCCTCACTTACAACGCGTGTCCGACCACTGTGTCGACCTCCTGGCCGCGCGGGCGGCCGGCGTGATGCTCATCGACGACGGCCGGGCGGTGTCCCTGGCGGGCAGCAGCCGGCACCAGGAACTCGCGCTGGAGCTGCTGGAGGCGCAGCGCGGCGGCGGGCCCTGCATGGAGAGCTACGACTCCGGGAAGCCGGTGCCGCCGGTGTCGATCCGGGCGGCCCACGCGGACGCCCGCTGGCCCGACTTCACGGAGCGGGCCCTCAGGCACGACATCCTGGCGACCTTCGCGGTCCCGCTGCGCCGCCACGAGACGCTCCTCGGCGCGCTCACCGTGTTCGTGGCGACACCGCCGCCCGCGCCGGAGGAGGACGGCACGGCCGGGGAACTGCTGGTGGCGCAGGCCCTCGCGGACGCGGCGGCCCTCGGGCTGCGCAATCACCATACGTACGATCAGTACCGCACCCGGTCAGGGCAGTTGCAGCGGGCGCTGTCCAGCAGGGCCCGGATCGAGCAGGCGAAGGGCATGCTCGCCGAGCGTCGGCAGACCGGAGTCGACCAGGCGTTCAACGCCCTCAGACAGTACGCGCGGCGCCACCGGCTGCCGTTGGACCAGGTGGCGAGCGCGGTCGTCGAGGGTCTCCTGGACGACGCCGAGCTGCGCCGCGAGCCGGCGGGACCGGGTGACGGGACGCCGTAGCGGTACGGCTGTACGCGCCCGCTGTCGGAGCGGCCCGCGGGAGCCGCACTCGCGACCGTGGCCACCTGGGCGGATGACGGATCGCCACCGCGCGGGAGTTGGCGTCGATCAGCCTCTAGGCCGGGGCGCGCATCCGTTCTAAAGTCGTGTCATACGGCCCCGGTCCCCGGCCACAGTCACATACCACCGTCGCTTTCCAGACCTCCCGCGCCGGCGCCGGGTCACTCCCGCGGCCCGTGCGCGCGCGGTTGAGGACCAGCCCGGTCGACGGCTTCAGGGGGAGCGGGCCGCCGACCGGGCCGGGCGCGTCGACCGGCCCGGCGCTCACAGTCGGGTGCGGTGACACGCCGGGTGCCGTGGCACTCCGGCGCGTGTCACGGTCCGGTGCCCGTCAGGTACGCCGAGACGATCACGTTCGCCGTGTAGCTGCGGGTCTCCCGGTCGAAGGTGCCCCCGCAGGTGATCAGCCGCAGTTCGGCCCGTCCGGTCCGGCGGGGGCCGTAGGCCTGCTGGGCGTCGAAGTGGTCGCGGGTGACGACCTGGACGTCGTCGACGGTGAACTCGGCGACCTTGCCGTCGTCGCGGACCACCCGGACGGTCTCGCCGGGTTTCATCGCGCTGATCTTGTAGAAGACGGCCGGCCGGGTCTCGGTGTCGACGTGTCCGACCATCAGCGCGGTGCCGGCGGCGCCCGGGCTCGCCCCGTCCGCGTACCAGCCGACGACTCCCGCCTGATCGAAGGGCGGCGGGTCGATCGCGCCCTGCCCGTCGAGGCCGCGGGCCACGACCGGTGCCTGGATGCCGAGTTCGGGAACGTCGACGCGTTGCGGGAGGGCGTTCGCGAGCGGCCGGTGCGGGGGCGGCAGTTCGACGTCCGGCGGTCGGCCGACCGCCGCCATGTCGCCGGTGGCCGGCGCGGATATGCCGGGCCGTACGTCGGTCACCTCCCGGCCCCACAGCCACAGTCCGAGCAGCAGGAGCGCCCAGGCCACGCCGGTGACCAGCCGGCCGGTGCCGGAGGGACGTGCGCCGTCGGCGGGGTGGTCGTCGGCGGAGAGGTGTTCGTGCTCCGACATGGCCGTCAGCCCGTCCTGCGGCTCCGGCGGCAGCCGCGCAGTGCGACGGCGACCCCGGCGACCCCGGCGAGGAGCAGCCCGATCACCGCGTGCACCGTGCCGGGACCGGCCTCGCGGGCCTCGTCCACGGCGACGAGGTGCGCGGTGCCGCCGCCGCCGGCGTGCACGGGGGCGACCGGGGAGGCGGGGGTGGTGGGCCGCGCCGGTCTGTCCACGACGGTCAGCGGAATCTTGCGGGCCTCGGCGCCGCAGCTGACCTTCACGTCGTACGTGCCCGCCGTGAGCGTGGAGCGCACGCGGCTCTCGCCGACGAGCACGCCGTCCACGACGGCGAGTTCGACGTCCGCGACGAACGCGGCGGAGACGGCCGTGGCGGTCTTCTCCCCGCAGCCGCTCATCCGCAGGGCGACGTCGCTGCCGGGAGCCGGGGCGGAGGGGCTGACCGAGATGCCGCCGTCCTGCGCGTACGCCGTCGGTGCGGACGCGACGACCGGCACGGCGGCGACGGCCGCCAGGACGCCGGCACAGAGAGTGATTCTTGCTGAACCCATCGTGAACCTCCAGATACCTGGAGACTCCCCCCGGGGCACCGCCCCCGCATCCCGGGCGGGGCGGCACTGCTCCGAACGGGTCGTTTTCCCCGCCCGCGGGGTTTCAGATCCGGCTCGGACTCCCGGAGGGTTCAGACGCGGTCCACGAGGTCCGCGATCGAGTCCACGACCGTGGACGGCCGGTACGGGAAGTTCTCCACCTGCTCGGGCCGGGTCAGGCCGGTGAGCACCAGGAACGTCTGCATTCCGGCCTCCATGCCGGCCAGCACGTCGGTGTCCATCCGGTCGCCGATCATCGCGCTGGTCTCGGAGTGCGCGCCGATCGCGTTGAGCCCGGTGCGCATCATCAGCGGGTTCGGCTTGCCCGCGAAGTACGGCTGCCTGCCGGTGGCCTTGGTGATCAGCGCGGCGACGGCACCGGTCGCGGGCAGCGGGCCCTCGGTGGAGGGGCCGGTCTCGTCGGGGTTGGTGGCGATGAAGCGGGCGCCGGCCTCGATGAGGCGTACCGCCTTGGTCATGGCCTCGAAGGAGTAGGTGCGGGTCTCGCCGAGGACGACGTAGTCCGGCTCGTGGTCGGTGAGGATGTAGCCGATGTCGTGCAGCGCGGTGGTCAGCCCGGCCTCGCCGATGACGTACGCCGAGCCGCCCGGCCGCTGGTCGTCCAGGAACTGGGCGGTGGCCAGCGCCGAGGTCCAGATGGACTCGACCGGCACGTCCAGGCCCATGCGGCGCAGCCGGGCGTGCAGGTCGCGCGGGGTGTAGATCGAGTTGTTGGTGAGGACCAGGAAGGGCTTCCCGGACTCCTTGAGCTTCTTCAGGAAGGCGTCGGCGCCGGGGATCGGTACGCCCTCGTGGATGAGCACACCGTCCATGTCGGTGAGCCACGACTCGATGGGCCTGCGTTCTGCCATGTGCGGGATCTCCTGCCGTACGCGAGTACGCGAGTACGCGGTGCTGCGGGGCCCCAGCCTAAACAGCGCCGGATCTTGAGGGAATGGCCGGTTCGGGCAGGGGCGGCGGGAGAGGCCGGATCAGCGGCGCCTGCGGACCAGCAGCAGGGTGCCGGCGGCGACGAGGAGCAGGGCGAGGGCGGCGGCGAGGGCTCCGGTGGTCGGACCGAGACCGGTGCGGGCGAGCTCGTCGGCGAAGGGGAGGCGGCTGGTCCCGGGTGCGGTGACATCGACACGCGGGGGCTGCGACGGCGACAGCGGCGGTGACTGCGATGGCGACTGCGACTGCGATGGCGATGGCGATGGCGCCTGGGATGGTGACTGCCACGGCGACTGCGCCGACGGTTCCGGTGGCATCGGGGCGTCCGCCTCGGAGTCGATCCGGAATCGGTAGTCGTTCGACTGCCCGACCCAGTCGCCGTCATCCTCATCGTGGTGCCGTTGTACGACGGCCGCGTTGGCGGTGACCTGGTTCGCCACGGCGTCCGAGCCGACCGCGAGCCGCACCTTCACGCTGAGTGTCTTCCCCGGCCCGACGGTGAACCCGGGGAACCGGTCCCTCTCTCCCGCGAAGACCCCGACGAGCTCATCGGCGTCGGTCCGCTCGAACGGAACGGGGTGCGCACGGACACCACCGCTCCCTGTCCCGTTGCCCGTCTCCTCGTAGAACTCCAGCCGGGGCTGCCCGGGTTCGAGAACCCGCCGCTCGTCGACGAGGATCACCACCGGGTGGATGTTCCCGCAGGTCCGGTCGGTGGTGTTGGTCAGATCGAGATACCAGACGCCGTACCCGCCCCCGGCTTGATAGACCCCGGGCCCTCCGTGAATCCGAGCCCTGACCGGAAAGTCCGGCCCCTGGGACCCGGCCGCGCACGAGTCGGCGTACGCCGGACTCACCGACGGAAGCTGAACACCGGCGGCGACGGCGAGACAGAGCAGAACAGACGTCATAGGCAGTCGCATAAACACATGACCATGCCGGGCGGGGATGCCGGGTGATCGGCGCCGCCCCGGCGGGGTTCACCGAATGGACGCGCGATGCCGCCCGATCGGCGGGACGAGCACCGGGGCCCAGGACAGCCCTGCCTACCCGGCGGGACGAGCACCGTGGCCCAGGACAAGCCCCGCCTACCCGTCCCCGCGCCCGAACACCGGCGACAACAGCAACTGCGCCGCCCCCTCCGCGACTCCCCGCACCCCGCCGGAGGCAACCCGCACGGGCACGCTCCCGTCCGTTCCCTCGCCCCGTCCTCCGTCCCGCCCCCCTGCGCGCCGGGCCCGATCCGACAGCACCGCACCGACCCCCCGTACGAAAACCGACGGATCCGCGGCCACCGTCCGGCCCCCCAGCAACACCAGGTCGATATCCAGCAGCGCCACCAGATTCGCCGCCGCCTCCCCCAGAACCCGCGCCGCCTGTTCCCACTCCCCCCGCGCCACCGCTTCCAGACACAGCGCCTCCACGCACCCCCGGTTCCCGCACCCGCACACCGGTCCGTCCAGCTGGATGACCTGGTGTCCGAACTCCCCCGCCCCGGTCCGCGCCCCTCGGTGCACGCTCCCGCCGATCACCAGCCCGGCGCCGAGCCCCGTACCGAGGTGCAGGTAGGCGAAGGACCGGCCCCCGTCCTCACTCTCGTCCTCGCCGACCACCGCGAGTCTCAGCGCGGCGGCGTTCGTGTCCTTGTCGACGACGACCGGCACTCCCAGCCGCCGCGCCAGGGCGTCCCGCAAGGGAAACCCGTCCCATGCGGGAAACCCGGTGACGCGGTGCAGCACGCCCCGG
The DNA here is from genome assembly GCF_044459385.1 of Streptomyces sp. NPDC050287. Classification (NCBI taxonomy): domain Bacteria; kingdom Bacillati; phylum Actinomycetota; class Actinomycetes; order Kitasatosporales; family Streptomycetaceae; genus Streptomyces; species Streptomyces sp. NPDC050287. Next base: position 523,336 of record NZ_JBITIY010000006.1, read on the forward strand.
GTGTGGTCGAGCGGCCCGGGCAGCGCGACGCCGGCCCCGAGGAGGGAACCGACCGCCGTGAGCGAGCCCGCACCACCGGCCCCGAGCGCGTCGGCCACCAGGCCCTCCGTCTCCCGGGCCACCGCCGTCACCACGGCGTCCGCGCCCGCCCCCAGGTCCAGCGCGGCCCGGCGCTCGCCCACCACGGTGCCGGTGAGGTCGACGAGCACGGCCCGCAGCTCGTCCCGGTCGAGGTGGACCCCGGCCGCGTGTCCGGCCTCCGGTACCAACCGCAGGAGCGTGCGCGGCTTGCCGCCGGTGGACGCCCGGCGGCCCGCCTCCGCCGCCAGCCCGTCCTCCCGCAGCCGCGCGGTGATCTTGCTGACCGCCTGCGGGGTGAGCCCGGTCCGCTCGGCGAGTTCGAGCCGGCTGACGCCCCGCGCACCGGCCGTACGCAACAGATCGAGGACGAGCGCGGTGTTGTGACTGCGCAGGGCGAGCAGGTTCACGCCAAGGCCGACTCCCCGCATGCCTCCGGCCCGCCCGCCCACCTCACTCACGCGTCCACCTCGCCACTCTCCGCCTTCTTCACCTCACCATTCTCCCCACCGCTTGCACTTTGGCAACAGCGTTGCGAAAGTGGGAGACATGACAGGTACGACTACTGGATCGACTGGTTCGACCGGCACGGCCGGTACGCCCCTGCGCGTGGGCCTCATCGGCTACGGCCTCGCCGGGGCCGTCTTCCACGCGCCGCTGATCGCCGCCACCGAGGGCCTCGCCCTCGACACGGTGGTGACGTCCGACCCCGAGCGGCAGGGGCAGGCCCGCGCCGAGTTCCCGGACGTGCGCACGGTCGCCACGCCGGACGAGCTGTTCGACCGGGCCGGCGACCTGGACCTGGTCGTCGTCGCGTCGCCGAACAAGACGCACGTCCCGCTCGCCACCACCGCCCTCAAGGCCGGCCTGCCGGTCGTCGTCGACAAGCCGGTCGCCGGTACGGCCGCCGAGGCGCGCGAGCTGGCCGCCCTGGCGGAGGACCGCGGCCTGCTCCTCTCCGTCTTCCAGAACCGCCGCTGGGACAACGACTTCCTGACCCTCCGCAAGCTCCTGGCCGAGGGCGAACTGGGCGACGTATGGCGCTTCGAGTCCCGTTTCGAGCGGTGGCGTCCGCAGCCGAAGGGCGGCTGGCGGGAGTCCGGCGACCCGGCAGAGATCGGAGGTCTGCTGTACGACCTCGGCAGCCACGTCGTCGACCAGGCGCTGGTCCTCTTCGGCCCGGCCGTCTCCGTGTACGCCGAGTCGGACATCCGCCGCCCGGGCGCGGAGACCGACGACGACACGTTCATCGCGATCACCCACGCCGGCGGCGTCCGCTCCCACCTGTACGCCACCGCCACCACCGCCCAGCTCGGCCCGCGTTTCCGGGTGCTGGGCTCCAAGGCGGGCTATGTGAAGTACGGCCTGGACCCGCAGGAGGCGGCCCTGCGGGAGGGGCAGCGCCCGGGCACGACGGCGGCCGGGTGGGGCCGGGAACCCGAGGACCTGTGGGGGCGGGTCGGCGCCGGCGAGTCCCCGCTGACCGGCGGCGGCCGTCCCGAACCGACGCTGCCGGGCGACTACCCCGCCTACTATGCGGCCGTGGCCAGGGCCCTCACGGACGGCGGCGCCAACCCGGTGACCGCGCTGGAGGCGGCCGCCGCCCTCGACGTACTGGAGGCGGCACGCCGTTCGGCCCACGATGGAGTGACGGTGAAGCTGTGACGCACAACCCGGAGATCACCCCGAAGTTCCACCCGGAGCTCACCCCGCCCCTGGAGGAACTGGAGACGCAGGAACGGCGCCTGGTCTTCCGGCAGTTCACCTACGACGACGCGTGGGCGCTGGGTTCCCTCCTCGTCGAGCTGGCCCGGGAGCGGCAGGCGCCGGTCGCCATCGACATCCACCGCGGCGGCCAGCAGCTCTTCCACGCCGCCCTGCCCGGGTCGGCCCCCGACAACGACGCCTGGATCGCCCGCAAGCGCCGGGTCGTGGAGCGTTACGGCTCCGCCTCCTACCTGGTCGGCGCCCGCTGCCGCGCCAAGGGCACGACGTTCGAGGAGTCCTCGCGCCTCGACCCGGACGAGTACGCGGCCCACGGCGGCTCCTTCCCGATCACCGTCGAGGGCGTGGGCGTGATCGGCGCGGTGACCGTCTCCGGGCTGCCGCAGTTGCAGGACCACCGGTTCGTCGTAGAAGCGCTGGAGCAGTTCCTGGAGCTGTGACGGGCGGGACGGGAGGATACGGGGAGCTCCTTACGGGAAGTCAGGGGAAGATCCCCGAGCACCCTCCCGTTGGCACCCGTGTACCGCACCTCGACCGGAGGGACCGAATCCATGAGCAACGCCGTGAAGGAAACCGTAGGACGCTACGGCATCTGGTGGGGTGGCATGCGTTCCAAGGACCCGGCCCGGCGCGGCGCGGCGGCCGAGGCCGCGGCCGAGCTGGAGCAGCTCGGGTACGGCGCGATCTGGCTGGGCGGCAACACCTCCGCCGCCGACGCGGCCCCGCTGATCGCGGCGACCTCGCGGATCGTCGTCGGCACCAGCATCCAGAGCATCTGGGAGCACGAGCCCGCCGACACCGCCGCCGCCTTCAACGACCTGGAGGCCGCCCACCCCGGGCGGTTCGTCCTGGGTCTCGGCGTCAGTCACGCCAAGACCACGGACCAGTACCGCCGCCCGTACTCGGCGCTCGTCGCGCACCTCGACGCACTGGACGCGGCGGGCGTACCCGCGGACCGCCGTCTCCTGGCGGCCCTCGGCCCGAAGACCGTGGAGCTGGCCCGCGACCGCGCCGCCGGCTCGATCCCGTACCTCGTGACCCCCGAGCACACCGCCTACTCCCGCGAGATCCTGGGCGAGACCCCGCTCCTCGCCCCGGAGCTGATGGTCGTCCTGGAGACCGACCCGGCCCGGGCCCGCTCCCTGGCCCGCGGGGCCCTCGCCATCTACCTCGGCCTCCCCAACTACACCAACAACTTCCTCCGCCACGGCTTCACGGAGGACGACCTCACGGACGGCGGCAGCGACCGCCTGATCGACGCGCTGTTCGCCTGGGGCGAGGAGTCGGCGATCCGCACCCGCATCGACGCCTTCCTCGACGCGGGCGCGGACCACGTGGCCCTCCAGGTGGTGGACGGCGAGCCGCGAGGCATCCTGCCGAGGGCGGCTTGGAGCCGACTCGCGGATCTGTTGGCCTGAGGAGCGCGGGCCGTATCGATGTGCGGCTCCGCCGCGTGGGCGCGACCGGCCACGGCCGGCCGCGCGGGGAACTCGCGACGGGCCGTGGCCGGCCCGCGGCCGGCGGGCTCGCCGCAGTTCCCCGGCTCTGTCCGCGGAGCGCTACGCGTCCTTGAATTCCTGCCGCTGCCGGCCCAGCCCCGCGATCTCCAGCTCCACCACGTCCCCGGCCCGCAGATACGGCTTCGGCTCAGGGTGCCCCATCGCCACTCCCGCGGGCGTCCCCGTGTTGATCACGTCTCCGGGGTAGAGCGTCATGAACTGGCTGACGTACCGCACGACCTCCGCCACCGGGAAGATCTGCTCCGCGGTCGTCCCGTCCTGCTTCAGTTCCCCGTTGACCCACAGCCGCAGTGACAGGTCCTGCGGGTCGGGAACCTCGTCCGCGGTCACCAGCCACGGCCCGAGCGGGTTGAACGTCTCGCAGTTCTTCCCCTTGTCCCAGGTTCCGCCCCGCTCGATCTGGAACTCCCGCTCGGACACGTCGTGCGAGATGGCGTACCCCGCGACATGCCCGAGCGCGGCCTCGGCCGACTCCACGTACCGGGCCGTACGTCCGATGACGACCGCCAGTTCGACCTCCCAGTCGGTCTTCACCGACCGGCGCGGGACCAGCACCGTGTCCTGCGGTCCGACCACCGTGTCCGCGGCCTTGAAGAAGATCACCGGCTCCGGCGGCGGCTCGGCCCCCGTCTCACGGGCGTGGTCGTGGTAGTTCAGCCCGATGCACACGATCTTGCCGATCCGCGCGAGCGGCGGTCCGACGCGCAGCCCGGTGGCGTCGAGCACGGGCAGCGAGCCCTCGTCGGCGGCGGCGCGGATCCGGCTCAGGGCCGTCTCGTCGGCGAGCAGCGGACCGTCGATGTCAGGAACGACACCGGACAGGTCCCGCAGGACTCCCTCGGCGTCCAGCAGCGCGGGCCGCTCCGACCCCGCCGTACCGACTCGCAGCAGCTTCATGATCCCAATCTCCCTCGATCGCGGGCGCTCCGCCGACGGGTGCAGCCATCGGAGGACTGGTCGATCCTCCAAGCTGGGCGTCCAGTCCGCAATACCCGGTTCACGGACTGGACCGGCGCAGGTCCCGGTACTTCTCGGTGCGGCCCCGGCTCAGCGGTACAGCACCGCCCGCTCCACCGCGCTCCAGGTCGTGCTGGTCACCACGTACAGCGCGGCGGCGAGCGGCACCACCGCCACGGTGAACAGCGTGAAGAAGGACATGAAGGGCATGACCTTGCTCATCGCGCCCAGCCCGGGCAGCTGCTCGCCGCCCGCCACGGGCACCGTCGCACCGGCGGCCGTCATCGCCTTCGTACGGCGGTAGTTGAACGCGGCGACCGCGGCGACGAGCACGAACAAGCCGACGTACACGAGTCCCGCGCCGCCGAACATCCCGGCGCCGCCGAGCGCGTCCGTCCAGCGGTCCCCGAGGGGCGCGGCGAACAGCCGGTGGGTGAGCAGTTCGTTCGTCCGGCCGCCGATCGTCGTGCTGGAGAACAGGTGGTAGAGCAGGAAGAACGCGGGCAGTTGGAGCAGGCTGGGCAGACAGCCGGACAGCGGCGACACCTTTTCCTCGGCGTGCAGTGCGAGGACGGCCTTCTGCAGCTTCTCGGGGTTCTTGGCGTGCTTCTTCCGCAGCTCGGCGATCTTCGGCTGGAGCCGGGTGCGCGCCTTCTGGCCGCGGGCCGCCGCCCGGGACAGGGGGTGCACGAGGAGTCGTACGAGTGCGGTGAACAGGACGATCGCGGCGGCGGCCGCGGTGGCGCCGAACAGCGGCTGGAGCAGGTCGGCCAGGTGCTGGACCAGGTCGGCGAAAACGGACATGGGTGAGCCCTCCGGGGGTCTCGTCGTGCCGGGAGTGGTGAGGACGGCATGACGACCCGCGCGGGGTCCGGCCCGTGGAAGAGGGTGCCCTACGCGACGGTCGTCGGGAGGGCGTGCCCGGGCGCTCGGGGGCGACTGCGCCCCTTGGCGTCGGGGTCTCGCTGCGGCAGGAACGCCGTACGGCGGGCGCGGTCGCGGATGGCCGTACGCACCCGGGTGGGCGGGACGGCGGGCGCGGCGCGCGAGGCGAGCAGACAGCAGACGCCGAGTGCGGCGCCGGCCGCGGCGGTCGCGGCGAACGCGACAGTGGCCGGGAGGCTGCCGCCGGCGTCGAGCAGCGCGACGCCGAGGACCAGGATCAGCAGTACGGCGGAGGGGCGCGGGCTGGTCCAACTGCTCCAGCTCGTCCAGCTTGTCCAGCGACGGATCACGGCCACTCCCCTCCCCTCGTACGGCTGTTGCGACTCTTGCGCCTGCCACGGCCATGGTAAGTCAGCGCGGCCGCACCTTTGCGAGCTTGGCCCACACCACGAGCCGGTACCTGGACGTGTACTCGGGGGTGCAGGTCGTCAGGGTGAGGTAGAAGCCGGGGTCGGTGTAGCCGTGGCCCGGGTGGACCGTGGACCGCGGGATCGGCTGGATGACGCCGGCGTCCCGGGCCGAGGTCTGCGGGAGGGTCCGGTCGACGGTGTACGTGTACGTCGCGGTCCCGGTCTCGACCTCGACGGTGTCCTTCGGCCGCAGCCGGTTGATGTACCGGAAGGGCTCGCCGTGGGTGTTGCGGTGCCCGGCGAGGGCGAAGTTCCCTGCCTGGCCCGGCTGTTGGGTGCCGGGGTAGTGGCCCACGTACCCCTTGTTGAGGACGTTCGGCTTGCTGATGCCCTCCGCGACGGGGACGCGGAGGTCGAGGCGGGGGACGGTGAGGATGGCGTAGGCCTGGGAGCGGCGGGGTGTGGAGGGCCGGTCGTCGGCGGCGGGCCGCTCCCTCGGCGGGTCCGGGGACGCGGACGGGACGGACGTACCGGAATCGCGGCCATCGCCGGTGCCGGGGTCGCCGCCTTCGCTGATGTCGCTGCTGCCGCCGGGGTCGCCGCCTTCGCCGGTGTCGCTGCTGCCGCCGGGGTCGCCGTGACCGCCCTCCCACTCCCGCTCCAGCGCCTCCACCTGGTGCTCGGCGCCTTGCCGGGCCTGGCGGTTGGTCCACCACAGTTGGTGCGCGACGAGCAGCAGCATCAGGACCCCGACGGTGACGAGGAGTTCGCCCCCGGCCCACAGCGCCCGTCGGCGCAGGGCGCGCCGGCGTCGTATGCCGTGGTGCACGACGTGAAGCCGCATGCGGACGCCTCCCGCCTCCCGCCCTTTTGTACGCCCTCGACCGGGGCCGCCCGCACGATAGGCGCGGGGCCTCGAAGTCACCAGCCCGAACGCCCAAGGTGTGGCGGCCCGTTCGGTATACCGGACTTCCTCCAGAGGTTTTAGAAAGGGCTTGCAGAACCCTCGACAACCTCACGCGCCACACCCGATGCTTCGTCCTGGCATCAGCGGGACAGGCCACGACCCCGGTTCAGGGACCGGCGTCGATCGACTCGGAGTTCGGAGAAGCCATGATCCGACGCAGAACGCTGCTCACGGCCGCGGGCGGCACCCTCCTCGGCAGCGCCCTGGCGACCGGCACCGCGCGAGCGGACGCCACCATCGCCGTCAACCCCGGTACGTCGTACGGCAATTGGGAGGGCTGGGGCACCTCGCTGGCCTGGTGGGCGAACGTCTTCGGCGCCCGGGACGACTTCGCCGACCTCTTCTTCACCACCAAGTCGGTGTCGTACAACGGCACGGCGCTGCCCGGCCTCGGGCTGAACATCGCCCGCTACAACCTGGGCGCGTGCAGTTGGAACAGCGTGGGCGGCACGTCGATGACCGCCTCGCCGAACATCCCCTCCTTCAAGCAGATCGAGGGCTACTGGCAGGACTGGAACAACGAGGACCCCGCGTCCTCGGCCTGGAACTGGAACGCGGACGCCAAGCAGCGCGCGATGCTGGTGAAGGCGACGTCCCGGGGCGCGACGACCGAACTCTTCGCGAACTCCCCGATGTGGTGGATGTGCCTCAACCACAACCCGTCGGGCGCCTCGGACGGCGGCAACAACCTCCAGTCCTGGAACTACCGCCAGCACGCCTCCCATCTGGCCGCGGTGGCGCTGCGCGCGAAGAACAACTGGGGCGTGAACTTCGCGACCGTGGACCCCTTCAACGAGCCCTCGTCGTCCTGGTGGACGGCGACCGGCACCCAGGAGGGCTGCCACATGGACGCCACCGTCCAGTCGGCCGTACTCCCCTACATGCGCAGCGAGTTGGACAAGCGCGGTCTGACCGCCACCAGGATCTCGGCCTCGGACGAGACGAGCTACGACCTCGCGCGCACCACCTGGAACTCCTTCAGCTCGTCCACGAAGGCCCTGGTGAACCGGGTCAACGTACACGGCTACCAGGGCTCGGGCGGCCGTAGGGACCTGCTCTACTCGGACGTCGTCACCACGTCGGGCAAGGCGCTGTGGAACTCGGAGACCGGCGACAAGGACGGCACGGGCTTCACCATGGCGAGCAACCTGCTCTACGACTTCCGTTGGCTGCACCCCACCGCCTGGGTCTACTGGCAGGTCATGGACCCGTCCGCGGGCTGGGCGATGATCGCGTACGACGCGAACACCCTGCAGCCGACCACGGTCCAGACGAAGCACTACGTGATGGCCCAGTTCAGCCGCCACATCCGCCCCGGCATGCGGATCCTCGACACCGGCGTCAGCTACGCCGCCGCGGCCTACGACGCCTCGGCCAAGCGCCTGGTGATCGTCGCCCTGAACACCTCCACCGCCGCCCAGACCCTGACCTTCGACCTCTCCCGCTTCACCACGGTCAGCGGCGGCTCGGGCGGCCTGGTCCCGCGCTGGAACACGGTCACCACGGGCGGCGACAAGTACACGGCGTACTCGGACACCCGCCTCAGCGGCAAGACGGTGGCGGTCCCGTTCGCGGCGAAGGCGGTACAGACGCTGCAGATCGACGGGGTGACGATCTAGGTGGTTCCAGGCGGCCGGGGCCCGCGGAAGGGGCCCCGGCCGGCGAGCCCCCCTTCATGGAGGCGATGGCACGCCTGTGCGTTCCCCGCCGCCGTGGGCGGCCCCGCACCGGGCCGGACGCCGCCTAGTAGCTGTCGTAGGTGGGCTTGCCGCTGGGCCGGTAGACGCCGACGACGGTGCCGCCCTTCGTCGTCGAGACGCTGACCGGCTCCAGCGCGGTGGGGATCGCTCCGTCGGCGAACAGCCGCTTGCCGGTGCCGATGATCACCGGATGGATGGTCAGCCGGTACTCGTCGACGAGGCCGTGCCGCATGAGGGTCTGGGCGAGGTCGCCGCTGCCGACGACGTTGATGTTGCCGCCGTCGGACGCCTTCAGCTCGCGTACGGCGTCGACGGTGTCGCCCTCCAGCAGCGTGGAGTTCTGCCACTCGACGGACGTCAGGGTCCGAGACGCCACGTACTTGTGCATGCTGTTCATCCGGTCGGTGAACGGATTGCCGGGATCGGCGGTCGGCCAGTACGACGCGAAGATCTCGTACGTCTTGCGGCCGAGCAGCATCGCGTCGGAGTGCTCGTACCAACCGGCGATGGCCGCGCCGACCTCGTCGTCGGACACCGGCTTCTGCCAGCCGCCGTGCTCGAAGCCGCTCTCAGCGTCCTCGTCCGGACCGCCCGGCGCCTGCATGACGCCGTCCAGCGTCAGGAACGTACAAACGATGATCTTGCGCATGGTGCGCTCCCTTCGTCGAAAGGTTAGACGGCGCGACCGCCGGAAACTCATCGGCGGAGCGCCCGCGCCGCGGCCCTGGGGCCGTCGTTCGGATCAGCCCGGGGTGGGGGGCGGGGGCGACCCCACCCCGCCCGGCGGCCCGGTACCCGTGCACGGGAGACATGGCCCTCTGGCCCGCCCTGGCCTGCACGTACCTCTCCTCCGACACCTCTCGGCAGTACGGTGTCCCCCATGCGCCCCGACACGCCTGCCGAGAACGTCGACCACCCCGCCGAAGCGGCACGCCTGGAGCGGACCGCCGGCCTGTATCCCGAGGACGCCGAGGCCCTGCTCCTGCAGGCCGCGGCCCACCTGGAACTCGCCGGCGACCGCCCCGCCGCGAGCACCCTCTACGACCGCCTGCTGTCGTCACCGACCGGCCTGGAGAACCCCCATCTGGTACGAGCCCTCAAGGCCGCGAACCTCTGGGAGTACGGTCACGAGGCCGAGGCCCGAGCGATCATCGAGGGCGTCCGCGCCGCGTCCCCCCGCGACCCGGCCCCCTGGGTGATCGTCGCGGAGGCCCTGGAATCCCACGACGAGCTGGAGGCGGCCCAGGAGACCTTCACGCAGGGAGCGAGGCTGCTGCTGGCGGACGTCCAGCAGCCCCCGTACTCCATGCACCCGCTCCTGTTCGGCCGCCACCGGGTCCGCCGCATGCTGGGCGTCCCCCACGACGACTGGGACGTACTCGCGGACACCCTGCACTCGTCCCCGGTGTCCCTGGACGAACTCCACGACCCGAAGCGCGTCTGGTCCCTCGGCTCGGACAACCCGGCGGAACTGGAAGCGGAGATCTCCCGCCTGAGAGCGGAACTCGGCACCTACCGCGAGGCCCTCTCCCGCCCGTTCCCGGTAGCGGTCCTCCACTGGCCGGCGGACGAACTGGCGGAGCTGGTGGACGCGTATCCGTCACTGGCCACGGAGTACCCCTCACACGAGGCCCACCTGACGACGATAGAAACGTCCCTGCGCGAACTGGCCACGTCCGGCACGCCCAACCTGGGCATCGTGCCGGGCACGGTCCCGTCATACGAGGCCTTCGCGGCGTCGGAGGGCACGTCCCCGGAGGACGTGTCACTGCTGCCGCAGTATGCGACGACGTTGGCGGCTCGGGGGCGGGCGGTGTCGTGGCCGCCGGAGCGGGGGGCGGGGTGTTGGTGTGGGTCGGGAGAATCGTATCGGGAGTGTCACGGGGCCCTGGCCTGATAGGCCAAGCCGAGGAGTACGCCGCGGCGAGTCGGCAACGATGCGGTCAAGCAAACAGGGCCGGTGCCGCGTCTTATCCAGCTGAGCACGGATCAGGCCAGCACGTAGGGCCACAGTCGCGGCGTGCGGGTCAACCACCGTTATCCCAGAAAGCCATGTGTTGTCGGCTCTCGCTGGATAGAACACGTGCATTGTCCGCTACACGTTCAACGGGGGATTAGACCCATGGCTCAGGGCCGCCACGACGCCTCTGTCACTCACGCTGGGTTGTACGAGCAGCTCATCACTCTCCGCTTTGAGCAGCAGTTGAAGGAGCTCGCCAGCCTGGGATGGCACCCCGTGAGTGACTCGGTGGGCGCGGAATCTGTACCTCATGTCCTGGCTCGCCATGTGGCAGGGACGGTACGACGCGTCCTGCAGAATCTCCCAGCCGAAGAGCGGGTGTACGCGGCCAACCACATCTTGGAGTCCATTAGCACGCTATCGGGGGCCCAGGAGTGGGTTGATCTAGTCGCCGACGGGCCCCGCCAACTCCTGGCACTGGCGAAGCAGGAGGCCCCTGGTGTCTTCGCTGTACGCCCGGGCATCCCACTCTCCGACACCGCGCTCATCACCAACTCGCCGGAAGACCCCAGCCTCGGCTTCGAGTTGCGTGCCGAGTTGGCCACCGCTGACCGCGTAGACCTGCTCTGTGCCTTCGTGAAGTGGCACGGTCTGCGGATCATCGAGCAGTCTCTGCAAGCTGCCCACGAGCGGGACGTGCCGATACGCGTCATCACGACGACCTACATCGGGGCGACCGAGCGGCGCGCGCTGGACCGGCTGGTTCAGGAGTTCAACGCCGAGGTCAAGGTCAACTATGAGACGAGGTCGACGCGACTCCACGCCAAGGCATGGTTGTTCCGGCGTAAGAGCGGTTACGACACGGCATACGTCGGCAGCTCCAACCTCTCCAAGGCCGCGCTGCTCGATGGGCTGGAGTGGAACGTCCGGCTTTCGTCCATCGCCACACCCGACGTACTGCGCAAGTTCGACGCGACCTTCGAGGCCTACTGGAGCGACCCGTCCTTCGAGCTGTACGACCCGGACACCGACGGCGCTCGACTCCAGGAAGCGTTGGCGATCGCCGGGGGCACCTCGAATACCTCAGCCGCGGATCGCAGAATCACTCTGTCCGGTCTCGAAGTCCGCCCCTATGCCCACCAACGCGACATGTTGGAGCGCCTCGAAGTCGAGCGTGAGGTACATGACCGGCACCAGAATTTGCTGGTTGCCGCGACAGGCACGGGCAAGACGGTTATGGCGGCACTGGACTACAAGCATCTACGCAAGAAACACGGCCGTGACCTGCGCCTACTGTTCGTCGCTCATCGCAAGGAGATCCTCCAGCAGTCCCTGCGGACCTACCAAGACGTCTTGGTAGACGCAAACTTCGGCGAGTCCCTGCATAGCGGAGAGATCCCGGAGCGCTGGACTCATGTCTTCGCCAGCGTCCAGTCGCTGAACGCGCGAACACTGGGCCGGCTCTCTGCTGATCACTTCGACGTGATCGTGATCGACGAATTCCACCACGGAACGTCGCCGACGTATCGGAAGATACTCGATCACTTCGAGCCGCTGGAGCTGCTCGGACTGACAGCGACTCCCGAGCGCATGGACGGCAAGAACATCCAGGACGAGTTCTTCGATGGTCGGATCGCTGCCGAGATGCGGCTGTGGGAGGCCTTGGAGAACGAACTACTCAGCCCCTTCCACTACCTCGGTATCAGCGACAACACCGACCTGAGCGCGGTGAAGTGGCATCGCGGGGCGTACGAGGCAAGCGCACTGAGCGAAGCGCTGTCCGCCAACCGTCCGCGGGCCCTGCTGGTCTTGAAAGCCGTTGAGGAGAAGGTCGCCGATCCAAGTGCCATGCGCGCGTTGGGCTTCTGTGTCTCTGTCAAGCACGCGCATGTCATGGCGGAGTCCTTCCGCGAAGCCGGCCTCAATGCCGTGGCCCTGTCTGCCGGCACTCCTGCTGTCGAGCGCAAGCAGGCCTTGATTGACCTCGCCTCTGGTGCGGTACAGGTGATCTTCTCGGTCGACCTCTTCAACGAGGGCCTCGACATCCCTGACGTAGACACTCTGCTCCTGCTGCGCCCCACCTCCAGTGCGACGGTGTTCTTGCAGCAACTTGGCCGAGGGCTCCGACGTACCGAGAACAAAGCGGTGCTGACCGTGATGGATTTCATCGGCCAGCACCGCAAGGAGTTTCGCTTCGAAAACCAGTTCCGTGCGCTGACGAATCTGACCCGCAAGCGGCTCTTGGACAACATCGAGCATGACTTCCCGCAGCTCCCATCTGGCTGCGAGATCATCCTTGAGGAGAAGGCGAAGAAGACCATCATCGCCAACATCAAGGAACAGATCGGCGTCAACGTCACCGCCCTGACCCGCGAGGTAGCGGACTACGCCGAGCTGAAACTCAGCCGCTACCTGGACGAGAGTGGACGCGAGCTCAAGGAGCTCTACCGGGGCAACGGAAACTCTTGGACGGGTCTACTCCGCCGCTCCGGCCTCCTAAAGGGTGAGGCTCCGCAAGGCGAGGCCGCGCTCCTCAAACGCATCTCCGCATTCCTCCACGTAGACGACCCACAACGGGTCGCTGCTTACACGCGGATGTTGGAAGACGATGCCCCTGCCTACACCGCCCTTGACGAGCAGGGACAGGCCTACGCCCGCATGCTCTTCTTCCAGTTGTGGCCACTCGGCGGCATCGTCCGCAAGGGGTACGCCAACTACGACGCCGGATTCGCGGCGCTGCGCAAGCAGCACGCCGTCCGCAGTGAGTTGCGGCAGGTGCTGGAGTACAACCTCGCCCACACCGAGCACGTACCGATCCCTCTCTTGGGCTTGGGCGGTCCGGGCGGCGTCCCTCTCACCGTGCACGCTTCGTACAGCCGCGAAGAGATCCTGCCTGCGCTGGGGCAGTCGTACATCGGCGGCTTCATGCCGGCCGATTTCCGCGAGGGCGTGAAGTGGTGCGACTCGATCAAGACGGACGCGCTCCTCATCACGCTGGAGAAGGACGAGAAGGACTTCTCGCCGCAGACCCGGTACCACGACTACGCACAGAGCGAAACTCTCTTCCATTGGGAGTCCCAGAACCAAACTTCCGAGGCCTCCCCCACTGGCCTGCGCTATCAGCATCATGCCGCTGAGGGAAGCCACGTCCTGCTCTTCGTGCGCCGTTACAAGAGCAACGACATAGGCGGCGCTCAGCCGTGGATACTGCTCGGCCCGGCGGAGTACGAGACGCACACTGGTAGCAAACCGATGGCGATCACGTGGAAGCTGAAGCACGAGATTCCGGCGGACGTCTGGACATACTCGACGATCAAAGCCGGGTAGGGCCTCCCGTCTAGCCGCTCACCACACCCAACTCCCCTTCGAAGTGCATCTGGGCTCGGTCCAAGGCGTCATCTGCATCGCGGCCATGCGCCCGGAGCCAGTGGAGAAGGTCAGAGATGGCGCCGATGGCTGCTTCCTCTGCCATGGCCGCGCTCAGCCGACCTGAGTCGACTGTGGGCAGCAACTTCGCCCCACTGTAGAGGCCGAGCACCTCCTCCGCTCGTGCTAGGTGAGGACCTCCGTGATGGCCGTTGGGCGAGGTCAGCGTGGTGGGGAGCTCACACCACGTCACCTTGCGGTCGGCGAGGAGTTGGACGCCCCAGCGATCAGCGGTGAAGGTGATGAGCTCCATCCCTCGCCCAGATTCAGCGTTGACGCCTTGGTTGAGGAGCGTGGGCAGAGCGCGAATGTCGGGGTCATAGACCTCGATTCGCAGGCGGGTGCCCTTCATTGATACGGCAAGGGTGGTGGGGGTGCCGGGACCGACGTGCCTGATGACGTTGGAGACCAGCTCGCTGACGCAGAGTTGGGCTGCGTCGATGAGCTCGTCCAAGCCCCAGAGTCCAAGATGGACCCGGAGCACACGCCGTAGGGCCGCTACTTCCTCGGGCTCCGCCAGAAAGTGAAGGTCCCAGGCCTTCCTTGGCATGCAGGTGGCGCAGTCCACGCTCAACTCCTTCTCAGCCCACCGAGTTGCACAGTGCACTCGGCCGCACACCTAGAGTTGCATTGGAACTCTCAAAATGGAACTCTCACAAGACTGAGCCGGGAGCGCACCCATAGGGCTCACGCCCCCGGCGCACACCACCTTGCCGACTCGTCCAGGCAACCAGCACGATCTGTTGCATCGACACGAAGGGCTGCATGTATGCCGATTGGTCCCACCACGCGAAGGCGCCAACTAGGCGCGGACCTGCGCCGCATCCGCGAGCTCAAGGGCCTCACCCTTGAGGAGGCAGGCGCGCGCGTCGGTATCTCGAAGGCGACTCTGAGTCGCTACGAAACGAAGGAAGGGACGGTCAAGTGGCCGGCTGTGGACGCCCTTTGCCGCGAATACGGAGCCACTGACGAAGAACGCCGGGCTCTCGTAGAACTTGCGAAGGGTGCCAAGATCCAGGGCTGGTGGAGGTCACTCGCTGACCCCATCCCCGACTCCATGAACCTCATGCTCACGCTTGAGGACGAGGTCGTACGCGAGGACCACTACGCCTGTATGTACATTCCTGGCCTCCTCCAGACCCGCAAGTACGCCGAGGCCGTTCACCGGGCTTCGGAGGTCGAGTGTGCGGAGCGGGAAGTGCAACACATGGTCGACATTCGCATGAAGCGGCAGGAACTCCTAGCTCGAGACGAGCCTCCGCACATCTGGTGCGTGATCGACGAGGCGGCCATCCGACGCAGAGTCGGCGGACGCGAGGTCATGCGTGAGCAGCTGCAGCATCTGCTCACCATGGGTGAGCTTCCGAACATCACAATCCAGGTGCTGTCCTTCGCAACGGGTGCTCATGCTGCGGCAGTTGGCAGCTTCGCCATCCTGCGCGGACCGAAGCCCGAGCTGGACGTGGTCTACGTAGACCTACTCGGCGGCGGACTCTTCATGGAGAAGCCCCAGGAACTGGATCGCTATAGGTTGGCGTTCCAGTATCTGAGCGCACAGGCGCTTGATCTTGAGTCTTCAGTAACACTCATCTCCCGGATACACAAGGAGTGTTGATGACGTCACCATCCGCGCCGTTGTGGTTCAAGTCGTCTTACAGCGGGGGCAGTGGGACGGAGTGCGTCGAGTGCGCGCGTACAGGGGAGGGTGCCCTCGTACGCGACTCCAAGAGCGACGTAGGGCCTGTTGTGGTGGTTCGACGTCAGGCATGGCGGGTGTTCATAGCAGCGTTGGTGAGCGGAAGACGGGCGCCCTAAAGCGCGAACCAAGAAACGGTCCATCCGGCTCCAGAACCGGTACCACTCCCGAACCAGTCGGGCGAGGCCAAGGGCAGTCGTGGAACCGGGTATTGACTGGGTGATCCGGTGGCTGGCACTGCCGCCCCGCGAGCCGCGGGAAAGATGCACGGCGCCGCCCCCGATGCCCCCCATCCGCGACTGGTTCGAAAAGGAGCTCCTGTGAGCCTTGAGCTGCGGCACGACACCGATATCGATCTGGTGCGACAGACGATCGTGGACATCCACGTAGAGGTGCGTCAGCGAGACCTCGGCCTCACCGCGCCCTTCTACTCCGCCGAACGCTTCAACGAGCGTCTGATGAGTCACCGTTCGTCGCCCGGCTGGGAAGCGGTCATCGCCTACGACGGGACCGAGCCGGCCGGTTTCGCGTACGCCACTCCGCTCGGCCCGAGCACGCGCTGGTGGTCCGCCATGACCAACCCGCTGCCCGACGGGTACACGGCCGAGACCGGCAAGCGCACGCTCGCGCTGAACGAGATCGTGGTCCGACGCCCGTGGCGCGGCACGGGCCTCGCGCACCGCGTTCACGAAGAGCTCCTGGCGAACAGGGACGAGGAGCGGGTGACGCTTCTCGTCAACCCGAAGGCGGGAGACGGCAAAGTCCAGGCTGTGTATGAGCGTTGGGGGTACGGGAAGATCGGCGAACAGCAGCCATTCGCCGATTCACCGGTGTTCGCCGTGATGATGCGCGAACCGTTGCACCGGGGGTCACCGCCAGGGATTTGATGCTCCGTCCCGCTGGCCGAGGACGAACACGCCGCGGTCGACGACGGCCGAACCGCCATCGACGCGATCCTCAGCCGGCTCACGGGCCTCCCACACCAGCGGGCTGTGCGGTCGTGCCGGTGGCGCGCCTGCCGCTGGGGCCGGTCGATCCGGTGTACCGGCACAACGCGGCCTGGCGGGCCGATACCGGGACCCGCGGCACGGCGGCGGGCAGCAGTTGGGCGCGGCGTCACAGGAGGCGTTCGCCGAGCGCACCCCGTGCGAGGTCAGCCGAGGTTGTTGCCCCAGAGGGACGGGTTGTCGCTCTTGAGACTGGGAACCCCGCCGTAGGTCCCGCCGTCCGCGGTCACCAGCGGTGCGGACAGCTGGTCCTCCAGCACACCGTCGCGGACTCGGACGATCGTGCTGTCGTGGTCGGTCCTGCCGGGCTTGAAGGTCTTGCCCTGCATCGCCGCCTTCAGGTAGTAGAGGGCGTACTTGGCGTAGAGGTTGGCGGGCTGGGAGACCGTGGCGTCGATCTTGCCCTCGGCGATGTCCTTGAGCTCCCTGGGGACGCCGTCGTTGGAGACCACGAACACATGCTTCTTGTCCTTCGGGCCGACCAGCAGACCCTGCTGCTTGAGCACATGCAGGGTGCCGGAGAGCGCCAAGCTGGCCTGCGTGTAGACGCCCTTGATATCAGGGTGGGTGGTGAGATCCGTCTGCAGTCTCTGCGCCGCGACCGCCCCGTCCCAGTTGGTCCTCTCCCCGAAGACCTTGATCTTGGGATAGTTGTCCTTCATGCACTCGTTGAACCCCTCGGTGCGGTCCCGGGCATTGATCGAGGCAAGGTCGCCCTCGAGCATGACGACCTTGCCCTCGCCGCCGAGCTTGGTGCCGAGGAACCTGCAGGCTTTCTCTCCGTACGCGCGGTTGTCGGCGCGCACCACCATGTAGACCTCGCCGGTGTCGGGGCGGGTGTCCAGGGTGACCACGGGGATCTTCTGCGCGGCCAGCTGCTGGAGGGTGGGCGCGATCACGGCGGTGTCCTGCGGGGCCATCGCGACGCCCTTCACCCTGTCGATGATGAACGTCTGTGCGTTGGCGGCGAGATTGGCGACGTCGTTCTGCGAGTGGGTGGTCTTCAGCTCCAGGCCGAGCTCCTTGGCGAACCGCGGGGTGTACTGGGCGTACGCCTTCCAGAAGTCGGTGTCGGAGCGGGCGTAGTCGACGCCCACCACCGGGCCGCGGTCCGCGTCCGCTCCGGAGCTGCCGCAGGCGCTGAGCACCGTGACGGCGAGGGCAGTGACGGCGCCGAGGCCATAGCGGAGGCATCGAGTCTTCACGGACGGGTCTCCTTGCGGACTGTTTCGTGCGGGAGGTCAGACGCGGAGCCGGATCCATGGTCCGTGCATGCCGCCGTCGACGGCGAGACCAGTACCTGTGGAGGAACCGGAGAGCGGGCTCGCGAGGTACGCGATGGCGCCGGCGACGTCGTCTGTGGTGACAAGTCGGCCCATCGGCCGGCGGGCGCCGGGTGCTGCGCGTCGGCCTCGGGGGCGGCGGCGCGGTCCAGCAGACGGCCGGTCCACGGCGTGTCGGCGGTGTAGGGGTCGACACACAGCGGGGCGGGCACGTCGTCGGGCTTGAGGCCGAGGCAGGCGACACGGGCCCGGCCCCGCAGGCGGTGCTCAGCCGCGCCGTGGCCGGTCCGATACCTGATGCGCCACCGGTCACTACTGCCGTCAGCCCGGCATACTCCGATGTGCCCATGCTGTTGCCTCCGTTTTCCACACTAGGTCGGTCGGGGCGGCGATGAGCGGTCGACGATGCCGGGTGGAGTGCGGCTCTGATGCCGGGGCGGTAAGGGCCGACGTGCTGCGCGGTCTCGGCTGCCTGCGCGCGGCCGGCGTCATTCCCGACGACCGGGTGGCCGAGGCGATCGACCTGGTCGGGGCCGAACGCGAGGCGGACGGCCGCCGGCCGCTGGAGACCCCCCATCCCTGCGAGCTGCGCTTTTCCATCGACGACGGCGAAGGGAAGCCCAGCAGGTGGAACACCCTGCGGGCCACGCGGCTATGCCTCTGTCGACGGGAACACCGTGCCGGTGGAGTCGAGTCCGGAACTGCCCGTCACGCGCGAGCGTGCACACCCATGCCCCCGGAGACGATGAGGTTGTCGCCGGTGATGTAGCCGGCGGCGTCCGAGGCGAGGAAGGCCACGGCTTCGGCGATGTCGGCGGGAGCGCCGGCCCGGCCGAGTGGGACGCCCTCGGCCCAGGCGTCGATCATTTCCTGGGAGACACCCATCTTGCTGTAGGCAGGGGTGTTGATCAGTCCCGGGCTGACGGCGTTGACGCGGATGCGGCGGGGGGCGAGTTCGAGCGCGAGAGACCGCATGAGGGGCACCAGAGCGCCCTTGGCGGCGGTCATGGCGGCACCGAGCCCTTCGCCGGCGCCCACGGTGAACACGACCGAGGCGCCCTCGTTGAGGAGCGGGAGGGCCTTCTGCAGGGTGAAGAAGGTGCCCTTGACGTTGATGTCGAACAGGGCGTCGAAGGCGGCTTCGTCGGTTGACTCGATCGGGCCGGGACGGGAGATGCCCGCGTTGAGGAAGAGCAGGTCGAGGGAGCCGAATTGCCGGCGGGCCTGCTCCATCGCGTGGTCGATGTCCGGCAGGGACCGTGCGTCGGCCCGGACGACCGTGACGTCTTCGGGGAGTCCGGCGTCGGCGGTATTGCTCACCCCGGTGACCATGACGCGGTAGCCGCGGGAGTGGAGCAGTTCCGCGGTCGCCTTGCCGATGCCGCTGGTTCCACCGGTGATCAAAGCTGCGGGTGCGGACATGATGCGTTCCTTTGCTTGCTGCTGGGAGGTAGGGGTGCTCGGTGAGCGGCTACGGCCCGTTGGGGAGGGCTGTACCGCGACGGTCACCTTTCGGCAGCGTATGCCTATATGGCAGCGACTGCCAAGTAGGTAGTGAGTGCCACTCTGGCAGTGCTGGGCTAATCTGGTGGGCATGAAGCAGGAAGCCGGGACGGCGACGGACGCACCGACCACGCTGTGGGACCGGTCACGGCGGCTGGCCTCCCAGGAGATCCTGGACACGGCTCTGCGCCTGTTCACCGAGCAGGGTTACGACGAGACGACCATCGCCCAGATCGCCCGAGAGGCCGGGGTCTCCCAGCGCACCCTCTTCCGCTACTTCGGCACCAAGGAAGACCTTCTCGGTGGCGACCAGGACCGGTTCGGGCAGGTCCTGGCGGACACGATCAGCGAACTGCCGGCCGACGTCGGTGTCTGGGAGGCCCTGCGCTCAGGCATTGCCGCCGTACTGGCCCTGCACGACAGCCGGGAGCAGGCCCTGGAGCGGTTCCGTCTCCTGCACAACACGCCCTCGCTGCGTGCCGGTTGGCTCGAAAAACGGCTGCGGTTCCAGGAAGACTTGCTGCCGCTTGTCGAGGCGCGCATGGACGCTGCTGTCGGCGGCGCGGACCCGCGGGCCCGCGCGGTGATCGCGACGGCGTTGGCGTGCCTGGATGCCGCGTCGATGACGTGGGTCGACAACGGCGGCAGGGGCGACATCATCGACCTGTACGACGCATGCCTGGCCGCGGTGCGCGGCTGACCCGCGGCGACCGGCCGGCGCGGGGTGGCCGGATGCTTGCGGACATCCTCGGGACAACTTGTCCCGATCATGATGGAGAGCAGCCGATTCGCCGGAGGTCCGCCGTGGGATGGTCCGAACGCGTGGTGGTGCGGGACGGTGTCCGGCTTGTCTGCCGGGACTGGGGCGGGCCGGGACAGCCCATCGTGCTGCTGCACGGACTGGCCGGTCACGCAGGTGAATGGGACGCTCTGGCACGGCACTTGAGCTCCCGGTATCGGGTCGTCGCGGTCGACCAGCGCGGGCATGGCGCCAGTGAGCGCCACCCGCGGGACGTCTCCCGCGCCGCCCACGTCGCCGACGTCGTCGCCGTTGCCGATCAACTGGCGCTGCGGCGGCCTGTGTTGGTCGGCCAGTCGCTGGGCGGGCACACGGCCATGCTCACCGCCGCCGCGCATCCCGCGCTGGTCCGCGCGCTCGTGCTCGTCGAGGCCGGCCCCGGCGGTCCGAACCCGAACGCTCCTGAGGAAATCGGCCGATGGCTCGATTCGTGGCCGACACCGTTCCCCTCACGTGAAGAGGCGGCCGCGTTCCTCGGCGGCGGGCCGGTCGGCGCGGGCTGGGCGGCCGGGCTGGAGGAGCGCGAGGGCGGATGGTGGCCTCGCTTCGACCGGGACGTGATGGTCCGGTCGCTGGCGGAGAACGCCCGGCGTTCCTTCCGGCACGAGTGGGAGCAGGTCGCGTGCCCCACCCTGGTCGTCCTGGCCCAGGCCGGCTTCATCCCCGCGCGGGAAGCCGACGAGATGCTCCGGCTGCGACCCGCCACCGTGTCCATGAGCGTCCCCGGCACCAGCCACGACCTGCACCTGGAACAGCCGGAAACCCTGCACACCGCACTCTCGGACTTCCTCCGGGGCCTGGCCTGAGAAATCCTGCGCCGACACGACGACAGGGAGGTCAGACCCGCGGACAGCCATCGCTGCGCGGGCGGCGAGAGGTGTCCGGGGCCGTTTCGCCCGCGGGCATCACGGGCCGGTAGGGGCGCGTCCCGTTGCGGACGCCGCCGCGTTCGAATGGCTCACGAGCCGCGGCACCGTCGCTGGTGCTCAGTGGCGGTACGCGGCTGTCGCGATCTCGATGAAGGATCGGAGCAACGGGTTGGTGTTGCCTTCGTTCCACACCGCCACCACTCGGCTCGGCGCCATGTCGATCAGCGGCACCACGGCCAACTCCGCGGGCAGGTCGTGCCCGAGCGGGGCCAGGCCGACCGTGCCGTTCCACAGCACGGCCTGCAGGCATTCCTGGACGGCGCGGACCACTGGGCCCTCGCGCGGCCTGCCGCCGTTCCAGTACGACTGCCAGACGGGGTCGGTGCCCGGTGGGAACTGGAACCAGCGGCGTCCACTCAGATCGGCCAGCCGCAGCCGGTCGCGGCGGGCCAGCGGATCGTCGGCGCGCAGGACCACCCCGACCGGATCGGTCCGCAGCACACGCACCGTCAGGGCGGTCTCGTCGAACGGCGCCCGAGTCAGGGCGACGTCGACCAGTCCGGTGCGCAGCCCGCACGTGGGGTCGGTCAGATCAGTGTCGCGGATGCGGATGTCGATGCCGGGGTGGCTTCGGCGGTAGGCGGCGGCCAGCCTGGACACTCCGGGGTCGGTACCGTCGCCCAGGATGCCGACGGTGATGATCGCGACGCCGGCCGCCGCCCTCACGCGTACACCGACGCGGTCGGCATGGTCGAGCAGGGCCCGCGCCTCGTCGAGCAGCACCTCGCCCACCGGCGTGAGCGTGACGCCGGTGGGCGAGCGGACGAACAGCAGGGCCCCGACATCGGCCTCCAGCCGCTTGATCGCCCGGCTCAGCGGCGGCTGACTCATGTGCAGTCGGGTGGCGGCCCGGCCGAAGTGGAGTTCCTCGGCGACCGCCACGAAGTAACGCAAGGTCCGTAGCTCCACGCTGCCACGATACCCATGGGGTATCGGCGCTGCGGAATGGGTCTTGGACACTGGCAGGGTCCCGGCGGTGCACTCGTGAGCATGACCGAAGAAGCAAGGACCAGCGAGCCGCGGACCGACCCCGCCGTATCGGTGGTGGGTCCGGGCGGCGGCGAGACGATCGTTCTGGGCACCACGCACATGCGCGTTCTGGAGGACGGCAGCCACACCGGGCACCGCCTCGCGATCGCCGAGTCCGTCCTCGCCCCGCACACCCAGGGACCGCCGCAGCACCGCCACGGCCAACACGACGAGGGCTTCTACATCCTCTCCGGCACCGTGCGATTCACCGTCGGGGCCGAGGACTACGACGCCACCAGGGGCACGCTCGTGATGGTTCCGCCCGGTACCCCTCACACTTTCGCCAACCTGACCGACCAACCCGCCGTCATGCTCAGCACGTTCACCCCCGACCTGTACGTGCAGTACTTCCGAGACCTCCAAGAGGTGCTCGCCGACGGCCGGCCGCTGACGCCGCGGGCCAATGCCGACGCCATGAGCCGCTACGGGACCGAGCCCGCCACCGGCCTCGCCTGAGCCGACGGGAGGGAACGGCCCCGCCGATCTCCTTTCGACCGGCGGGGCCGTGGCGCTCCCGCCCGAGTCCGTCCCCTCGGACGACGGACCGGGCCTTCTCCAGGGGCTTCCCCGGCAATCGACGGAATCGACGCAACCGACGGGTCCCCGCGAACCGGTGGCCCATCAACGGAAACCATGAACGGGACCATGAACATCGCCTATTGGGTCGTCGCTGGACTGCTCGCCGTCTTCTACTTCTACGCAGGCACGCTGAAGGTGATCCGCAGCCGCGATCAACTCCGACCGATGATGGCCTGGGTCGACCGCATACCCTTGCCCGCCCTCAGGGCGCTGGGGGCGGTCGAAATACTCGGCGCGGCCGGCCTGATCCTGCCGCCAATGGCAGGCATCGCTCCCTCGCTGGCGCCGGCCTCAGCCATCGGCTTCGTACTCCTGCAGACCGGTGCGGTCGCTGTCCACCTGACCGGCGAAGACCGCCGGATCGCACTCAACATCGGGCTCATCGCCACCGCGGCCGTGACCATCTGGCTGGCCACCGGGCTGTGATCGAGACAGTCCTCGACTGGTGGAACAGTGGATGCGTAGGCCCTACGGAGCCGGTCACAGGATCTGAGCACGGCTCCGTCGAGCATCGTCCGGCCCCCGGAAGAAACGGCCCAGGCCACCGATCACGGGTTCCAGAAGACGCCGGTGAACGCGCGGTCGAAGCGTCGCGCGGCCAGGTCCTCGCGCTGGATCACCCAGTGGACGGAGGCGCTTTCCCAGCCCTGGACGTCCATTCCGGCTTGCCAGTCGGCCAGGAGCACCCAGTCCGAGACGTCGGCCGAAGCCGGTCCGTCCCACCGGCCCAGTTCCGCCGCTTTCACGGCATTGAACACGGCATCGGCGACCGGATCGCTGTAGATGGCCTCCTCATCGGCGTATCCCCCGATCTGCAGCGGCCCCTTGGCGGCGATGTCGTCATGGGTGCTCTCCCAGACGGCGACGAGTTCTTCGGCGCGGGGATGCCCCGGAAGCGGCTCGCTCCACGGCTCCTCGGAGAGTTCGACCGCGTGGTGGTAGGGCAGCGACACGTCGGGCGTCGCCCACAGCGGACCCTCGGGAAACTCCTTGAACATCGCCTCGTAGTCGTCGATGTCGGAGGGGTTCCAGGCGTGCCTGTCCCGTTCCGTGACGGCCGTACCGGCGGGGACGTACACCACGCTGCCCATGGTCTCGTGGTAGTCGGCGGTCTCGGGGAAGGCGAAGAGCAGCAGGTGGCCGTCGGGAGGCAGGGGCAGGTCCGTCGCGTCGGCGGGCAGGGCCGCGAGGTCGATGGAGGCGACGTACGGGTGCTCGGGGTCCGGGGTGTCGGCCGGAAGCAGGAGCGGACCGCCGAACCGGCCCACGACCGGCCCGTCCCCGCCCCGCGTCAGCGTCGCGCAAGGGCGGGCGGTGGCCAGCCATCGCTCTATGTCGTCGGCGGGTATGCCTCGCGCGATCGCCTCGTCGCGGAAGGGACTTAACCGGTTCCACAGCTCAGGAGTCATGGGCAAACCGTAGAGGGCGGGACTGACACAGCGGCCCAGCGGCGAGACATGCTCCAGTCGACGTCAGGCCGGCGCTGAGGTTCCTGGAGGTGTGGCGTTGACGGGTGTTTACCCGGTCAGAGAGGGTTGGGCTCCGGTCAAAGGAGGACCAATGGCACTGTGGAAGAGACGAAGTAACCGCCAGAAGGAGCAGTTGCCCAAGGTCCCCCGCTACGACGTCGAGATGGGGCCCTGGGATGCGATGCTCTGGCTCGCAGCCGGACAGGTCGACGCGGGCCAAGTCGCGTCGGCCGAGGACAATTTCCGTCAGGTCATGGAGTCGGGCGACACCGCCGCCGGGCCGATCGGGGCCTTCAATCTCGGGATTCTGCTCGAAAGGCGGGGGGAGCTGACCGGGGCCGAGGACGCCTACCGGCGTGGCCTGGAGTCCGGGCATCCGAAAGTCGCGGCGATGTGTGGGGTCAATCTGGGCCTGTTGCTCAAGCGACGCGGTGATATACAGGGCGCCGAGCAGTGCCTACAGGCGGCGATAGAGACCGGACATGCCGACCACGCTCCCAGGGCCATGGTCGAGCTGGGCACGCTCGCTCTGGAAAACAGCCGGCTCGAGGCCGCCGAGAGCGCCTTCCGTGATGCCCTCGCCACCGGCCACCCGGACGAAGCACACCGGGCCACATTCCATCTCGGACGGGCACTCGTGGGTCGTGGAGATCTCGACGGCGGGCAGGAGTGCCACCAGCGGATCCTGGACGCCGAGCTGAACGACTTCACCGCCGGCGCCCACTATTCGATGGGTGAGATCCAGGAGATGCGCGGGGAGACGACGGCCGCACTGCAGTCCTACATCGCGGCTGCGGAGCTCGGCGACGAACAGATCAAGAACCTGGCCCTGGAAGCCATACGCCAACTCAGGTGACGATCCCGGGGCGTCTGACCGGAGTGCGGCCCGGGCCGCACGTGCGGAGGCGCGCCCGCACGGTGACTGGAGAGCACCTCGCGCAACTGCTGACAGACGCCCTGGCCGGCACGTCACCGCATGCGGGAGGACGCGGTCAGGCCGGCTGCCACAGCTCGATCCGATTGCCCTCAGGGTCGGTGACCCAGCCGAATCGGCCGACACCCTCCATGTCCTGCGTCTCTTCAGCCACGTCAGCTCCCTTGGCGCGCAATTGCGCGAGCATCGCTTCCAGGTCGCGGACCCGGAAGTTGAGCATGGTCTGCTGGGCGCGGGACCCGAAGTAGTCGCTCTCGGACTCGAACGTCGCGAACACCGTCGGCCCGGCTCCCTGACGCCACAGGCCGTTCTCGTCGGCGTCCAGGCCGAGGCAGTCGCGGTACCACGCGACCAGGGCCGCCGGGTCGGCGGCGCGCATGAAGTATCCACCGATTCCGAGCACACGTTCCATGCCGCCATCTTGCCAGGATCCCCGTTCACCGGCCCCTGGTCGGGGCGGTCGACGCGGCTGTCCACGCGTGGTCGGGGCTTGGACGGGCGGGGTCGTTCGACGTTGTTCCGGGCCCGGTGTGGAGGACTTCGCGGGCCTGTTCGGCGGCGCGGGTGATGCTTTCGCTGATGAAGTCGAGGAAGCGGGCGATGTTCTCCAGGCGGGCGGCGGCGGGAGTGTGAGGGCCGAGGACGGCGACGCCTTGGCGGGCGGTTTCGACGAGCTGGTCGTTGGACCGGGCGCTGGCGATCGTCGCCTGGTAGAAGAGTTCGTCGTCGACGACGTAGCGGTCGCGACGGCGTTCGTCGCGTTCTCGGCGGACGAGGCTCTGGCTCTCCAGGAACGTGATCGCTTTGGAGACGGACGCCGGGCTGACCTGGAGGCGCTGGGCGAGTTGGGACGCGGTGAGGCTGCCCGCGTCGGTGGTGAACAGGCAGGTCAGCACCCTGGCTGTCATCTTGGTCAGGCCCGAGGCCATGAGGGCGGTGGTGAGCGTCTCCTCGTACTCGGCCACGGCCTCGGCGTCGCGTCCGTGCGGCTGGGGGACTGACTCCGGTCCACGGGAGGAGGCGGGCCCGCGCCGGTGGGCGCGGCGTTCGGTGGCGCGGTGGGCCAGGTCGGCGCGGTAGGCGGTGGGGCCGCCGTTGCGCATCACCTCACGCGTGATCGTCGAGGTCGGACGGTCGAGGCGGCGGGCGATCTCGGCGTAGGGGAGGCTGTCGGCCAGCCCCAGCGCGATCTGCCGGCGTTCCTGCTGGGTGAGCCTGCCTCCCGGCATCGCGATCTCCTTGGTGATCCTTCGCGGCTGTCCCTGATCCACCAACACCATAGCGTTCACGTCTCACTCATTGCAATGAGCAGAGCGATGGTCGTTGCATTGCACTCACAGTCGTTGCAACAGTTCTCATAGTCTGACCTGCGCATATGTAGCTCTATTGCAATTACCTCATTGCCTGAATCTGGAAAGCAACGTAGCGTTTCCGGTGTCAGAAACAGCGCGAGCAAGGGAGAGCACGATGCAGAAGTTCGACACCCCCGCCCCGATCTCCGCCGTCCTGGACCTCCCCGCGGGACGCGTCCAGTTCATCGCCGCGGACCGCGCCGACACCACCGTCGAGGTCCTGCCCGCCAACCCCTCCAAGAGCCGCGACACCAAGACCGCCGAGCAGACGGAAGTCGCCTACGCCGACGGCGTGCTGCGGATCACGGCCTCGGGTACCGACAGCCGGCTCTTCGGCCCCTCCGGTGCCCTGGAGGTCACCGTCCGGCTGCCCGCCGGCTCCCGTATCGAGGCCAAGGCCGCCAGCGCCGAGCTCCGTGGCGTGGGACGCCTCGGCGACGTCGTCTTCGAAGGCGCGTACCGCCAGATCAAGATCGACGAGGCCGCGAGCGTCCGTCTCACCGCGAGCGACGGCGATGTCGAGGTCGGCCGGCTGGGCGGCCCCGCGGAGATCAGCACCGAGAAGGGTGACATCCGGATCGCCGAGGCCGTGCGAGGCACGGTCGTGCTCCGCACCCAGTCCGGCGACATCTCGGTGGTCGCCGCCGCTGGCGTCTCGGCCACCTTGGACGCCGACACCGGCTACGGCCGAGTCAGCAACGCTCTCAAGAACGACGGCACCGCCGAACTCGAGATCCGCGCCACCACCTCGCACGGCGACATCACCGCCCGCAGCCTCTGAGGTGGCACAACACCAGGATCCCTGCGATCCAGAGCAGGGCCTGGAGAAGTCCAACCAGACGCTCGCACACGACCAGGGGGAACACATGACGAAGAACAGCACTTCCTCGGCCGGTTCGGAGACCGGCGCGAAGAACGGGGCCAGGGCCGGTTCGGCGACCGGCGCGAAGTGGACCGGCATGGTGCCGGTGGACGATACGGCGCTGGCCGTCACTGACACCGGCGGTCCCGGTATCCCGGTGGTCTACCTCAACGGCCAGTTCGCCACTCAGGGGTACTGGCGGCGAGTCGTCGCCGAACTGGGGGCGGGGTGGCGGCACATCACCTACGACGAGCGGGCCCGCGGCAAGAAGTCGAAGCGTTCGGCGGACTATTCCTTCGAGGCAGCCGTCCGGGACGTCGATGCCGTTCTCGCGGCCAGGGGCGTGGACCGGGCGCTGGTGGTGGGCTGGTCCTACGGGGCGGTCGTCGGGGCGCACTGGGCCGGCCGGAACCCGGAGCGTGCCCTGGGCGCGGTCCTGGTCGACGGCGCGTTCCCGTACGACTGGCTCGACGAGGCCATGGAGCAGCGGATCCGGAAGCTGTTCAAGCGGATGAGCTGGTTCCTGCCGCTGCTGCGCCCGACCGGCCTGGCCCCGCGGATGACCGCCGACCAGCAGGCGAACAGCAACATCGAGCTCGGCAGGCTTTCCCGCGAACGCGAGCTGGGCCCCGTACTGGACGAGATCACCGTCCCGGTGCGGTACGTGGTCGCTTCGGGGGCGTCCTTCGGAAGCCGCGGTGACGAGCAGGAACGGATACGCACCAGCCTCGACGCGGTGACCGCCCGCAACCCGAACATCCGGATCGGCGCGAAGGTCGCCGGCAACCACGGGGCGATCCTCAAGAAGGACTTCCCGGCCATCGCCGAGGCTGTGCGCGAGGTCGCCGCCCTCGACGACGCAGGGCGCTGAAGACACGACAGCGGGTTGACGACACCCGCTGATCGTGTGCCCTGGGTGACCGCTCAGGTGCCGAGACTCTGGAGGGTTTCCTTCACCAGACGGTTGAGCTTGGGCGCGTACGGCGAGTTGTGCGACGACAGCTTGGCGACCGCCGCGCCCAGCCACTCGGCATCACCGAGCCGGTTCAGCGCCTTTGCCTCGGTGAGCCCGCCGAACAGCCCCTTCAGCACGTGGACGTGAGCGGCCGTGTAACGGCGCTCGTGATGCGTGTACCGCACCGACCACAGGTCATACGGATGGCGCACCATGCCGTGCAAAGAGCAGCCGTCCCGGCCCATGTCGGCACCGGGCGGCGCGCCGAAGCCCAGGCCGAAGGTGGTGTGCCACCTCCGGTAAGCGGCTCGCACCTGCAGCTCCATGAACCGGGACCACTCGATGGTGAACAGGGGTGCCGTCTCCTCTCGCCGGCGGTGCTCCAGGCCCTCGGGCGTGAGCACGATGGACACGCCCTCCTTGCGCGTCGGGTCCCCGATCACCCACCGCTCCCCGATCAGCTCCAGCGGCCCTAAGTACTGCGTCATAGCCCCTCCCCTGTGTCCTGCTTCTGCCCGACTGGGAACCCTCATGTCCTGCTGTCCGCCCGACTGGGATCCCTCATGCCCTGCTTCCGCCCGACTGGGAACATAACCGACGGCCGGAAACCGACGAAGGCCGGTGGTGTGGGGCTCGGTTCGTCGCCGAGTGCTGGATCTTCACGGGGCTGCGGGAGCCAGACGTGGCACCGGCGGCAGCGGCTCGTGCGTCGGGGAGACCTGGAACGCCTGGATCACCAGCGCGGCGAAGCGGCGGGAAGCCGCGACCCGGGCGGCCGTCGACGGTACGTGGATGCCCCTGTGGGCCATGAGCATGAGGATCAGGTCGTCCAGGACGAAGTCGGGGCGCAGGCGGCCGGTGTCCTTGGCGCGACGGGCGAGTTCGGCGATCGCGTTCATCGCGTACGCACGGTCCGCGGCGAAATCCACCGCGTCGGGGAAGGCCGACATGAAGGCTTCGGTGAAGCCCCTGTTCTCTGCGTGCAGTTCGCAGGTTCGCTCGACCACGCGGCGGAAGCCGCGCCACGGATCCGGGTCGGCGAGCCCCTCGTCGACGATGGTGTGGCAGGTCCGCATCTGGTCCTCGAAAACCTCGGTGACCAGCGTCTGCTTGGTCGGGAAGCGGCGGTACAGGGTGGCGGGGCCCACCCCGGCGTGCCGGGCGATCTCGCGCATCGGCACGTTCAGCCCCTCGGTGGCGAACAGCGTGCGGGCCGCGTCGAGGATGCGTTCACGGTTGTCCAGAGCGTCGGAACGCAGGGCGTGAGGCAAATGGTCGGTCACCACTCTCACTTTAGTTAAACGGACGGTGGCGTCCATTAGCGTCCGTGGGCAGGTACGGAGGCTTTGTGCTTCCTGAGCTGAAGGGGCGGTGCTCGAACGGCGGCCGCTCCCAACGGTTTCCGATCCGTTCCAGAACCAGGAGACGACATTGAAGGCAGTCGCGATCCAGGCGTTCGGCAGCCCCGAGGGTCTGGCGGTCATCGACCTCCCGGCCCCGACTCCCGCCGGTGGACAGGTGTTGATCGACACAGAGGCGATCGGTGTCGGCGGTGTCGACGCCGTGATCCGGCGTGGTGGTGCTCTCGCTGCCGCCTACGGTTTCAAGGAAGGCCATGTCCCCGGCAGCGAGGTGGCCGGCACTGTGGCAGCGGTCGGCGACGGGGTCGACACGTCATGGATCGGCCGGCGCGTGTGGGCGTTCACGGGCATGGGCGGCGGCTACGTGGAACAGGCGATCGCCCCGGTGGAGGAGATCCTCCCCCTCCCCGCGAACCTGTCCGCTGCCGACGCGGTGACGCTCGGGAGCTCCGGAGTGGTGGCCCACTTCGGCCTCGCCCATGGCAACTTCGCCGCCGGCGAGTCAGTGCTGGTGCGTGGTGCGGCCGGCAGTATCGGGATCATGACGGTCCAGCTCGCGGCTCGTGGTGGTGCCGGGGCAGTGGCGGTCACCACGTCGTCGGCCGAGCGTGGCGACCGTCTGCGCGAGCTCGGCGCGACCCATGTGCTGGACCGCTCCGGTGCGGGAGGCGAGGACGCTCCAGCGGGCTACGACGTCATCATCGACATCGTCGCCGGGGCGGACATGCCGTCGTTCTTCGACAGGCTCAATCCCAACGGTCGCATGGTGGTCGTCGGGATCGTCGCAGGGCAGCCGCCGGCCGACTTCGGCAGGAGCATGCTCGCAGGGTTCCGGAAGTCGATGTCGTTCGCCACCTTCAGCGCCGACACCGTGAGCGGACCCGATCGACATGCCTTGCGGTCCGAGCAGTTCACCGCCGCCAGCCGCGGCGGCGAACTGCGGACGGTGGTGCACGAGGTGCTGCCGTTGGAGCAAGCCGTGTCGGCACACCGGAAGATGGACGCCGGTGAGGTGTTCGGGAGGATCGTGCTGACGCCGTAGCCCGCGCGGGCGAAAGCTCTTCTCCTCCCTCCTGAGAACTTGCGCAGATAGGAGGTGTGGGGAGCCCCGGGGACAAGGTAGGCACAGGTACCGATGATCATGGAGTTGCAACGCTCTGTGACCACTGGGAGACCTGTGTCCGTCCTTCCAACTTGGCTGATCGACCCGCTCTGGGACCAATTCGCGGCACTGCTGCCCAAGCGCCCTACGGTCGCCCCAACTCACCCGCTGGGTTGCCACCGCAGCCGTATCAGCGACCGGATCGTGTTCGACAAGCTGCTACAACTCCTGCGGTTCGGCTGCTCCTACCAGGCGATCTCCGACACGACCTGTTCGGCGACCACCATCCGCAACCGCCGCAACGAGTGGATCCGGCCCGGTGTCTTCGCCCGGCTCAAGCAGATCGCGCTGGAGTCCTACGACCGGAGCCGGTGCCCGTCAGCCTTGGGTGAGGTTCTCGGATGCCGGCCGGGTGAGGGTGTCCGCCACTGTTGTGCAGGCGAGCCGGGCCACGGAGCGCAGCTCGGCGTCTGAAGCGCCGGCACGGCTCAGTACGGCCAGTGACTGGTTGACGGCGACGACAAATGTGGCGAGTTCGTCGAGCGTTTGGGTGTCGGCCGAGGAGTCCGCCAGTGCCGCGCGTACCCGTTGGCGCTGCAGGTCGAGCAGGCCACGCACCTGAATACTGTTCTCCTCCTTCAGCGTCAGTGACTGTGCGGCGGACTGTGCGATGAGGCATCCCACGGGGACCGACGGGTCGGCGATGCGGCTCAGGATGACGTCGAAGAATGCCTCGACCGCGCGCACCGGATCACCAGGGTGCGCCGCGAGTGCCTGCTCGTACTGCGCGCCGTAGATCGACGCGTAGCGGTCGAGGCTCTGGCGGAACAGGGCGTCCTTGGTACCGAAGGTGCCGTAGAGGGAGCCGCGGCCGAGACCGGTGGCGGAACCGAGGGCATCGAGCGAGGCCTCGGCGTACCCGCGCTGCCAGAACACTCGCATGGCCTGGTCCAGGGCCGCACTGACATCGAACTGCTTCCGGCCGGACATGGCGTGCACCTCCCGTTTCCCTTGCCTGCTGTGAGCCTACCCACATCTTGGATCGATCGGTCAAATCATCTTTGACCGATCGATCCAAGATGCGTAGTGTGATGACCAGCGTTCCCGCACTCGAAAGGCCACACGATGATCGACAAGGTCGCGTCAGACGTCCGCACACAGGCGGTTTCGCCCGTTGACGGACGCGGGCCCCGCGCCGGGTTCTGGCTCGTAGCCGCGGTGCACCTGCTGGTCATGCTGGGCGGCACGCTGCCGATCCCGCTGTATGCGTTCTGGGCGCCGCAGATGGGCTTCGGGCCCTTCACCACGACGCTGGTCTTCGCCGTCTATGCCATGGGGACCGTGCTCGCGTTGATGGTGTTCGCGTCGCTTTCCGACCGCGTGGGCCGCCGTCCCGTGCTGGCTGCTGCTCTCCTGGCCGCGGCGGCGAGCACAGCGCTGTTCCTCGTCGCCCACAACGTCGGAGCCCTGTTGGGGGCACGGTTTCTGTGCGGCTTGAGCACCGGTGTCTTCACCGCCACGGCGACGGCCGCGCTGGGTGAGCTTGCCGGAGCCGAACACGCCCGGCGGGCGTCGACCGTCTCCACGGTGGCGAACATGGGCGGGCTGGGGCTGGGCACCGTTGTCGCCGGGCTGTTCGCGCAGTACGGGGCGGATCCCACCCACCTGGTGTTCTGGGCCTACCTGGCCACCCTGGGCCCGGCGCTGCTGGCCGTCATCGTCACCCCCGAAACCGTCACGGCCCGCCAGCGCCTCACGCTGTCGGTGCGCCGGCCGACCATTCCCGACCAGCGGACAGCGCGGACCGAGTTCCTGCAGGCGGCCACAGCCGTGCTCGCCGCGTTCGCGGTCGCGGGACTGTTCTCGTCGTTGGTGCCTTCCTTCCTCCGTGAACAGTTGCACGTCCACAACGTCGCGGCTGTCGGCGCACAGGTCGGGCTGTTGTTCATCGTCGCCCTGATTGCTCAGGTAGCCGCCCCGGAGCGGTGGATCTCCGGGCGCTGGCCGGTACCGGCGTTCCTCATAGCGGGCGTCGCAGTGTTCGAGACCGGCCTGTGGACACGGTCACTGCCCACGTTCGCCGCCGGAACCCTTCTGGCGGGTGCCGGCATCGGCCTGGCCTTCCGCCGCGGCATCGGGGTCACCCAGCGGCTCGCCGACCCGCGGCGCAGGGCGGATCTCCTTTCCACGTACTTCCTGTTCGCCTACACCGGCACGATCGTGCCCACGCTGGCCCTCGGGCTCCTCGACCAGACCATCGACCAGGACGTCGCAACCCTGATCCTCGCCGTCACCGTCATGGCGACAACCCTCACCAGCGCACTGAGCCGCCCCACTGGCGCCACCCCCTGATCGGCCACCATCGTGCCGCTCTCTCGCACCGAAGGAATGATCATGAATCCGTCATCAACCAGCCTCCCCGCACCCGAAGGACGCGGTTCCGTCCCCCAGGCGCCGAACCTCCCGGCCCGATTCACCGACACCTTCACCAGCCGCTACGTCGACACCGGCGACCTGCGCCTGCACGCCGTCACCGGCGGCGAAGGGCCCGCGCTGCTGCTGCTGGCCGGCTGGCCTCAGACCTGGTACGCCTGGCGCCTCCTGATGCCCGCGCTGGCCCAGGACTTCCACGTCGTCGCGGTCGATCCGCGCGGTGTCGGGCTCTCCGACAAACCCCAGGACGGGTACGACACCGGCACCCTTGCCCGCGACATGGTGGCGCTGATGGCCTCGCTCGGACATCAGCGGTTCGCCATGGTCGGTCACGACGTTGGGATGTGGACCGGCTACGCCCTGGCCGCGGATCACCCTGACCGGCTCGACCGCCTGGTCGTCGCCGAGGCCGCGATCCCCGGGCTTTCCCCAACACCGCCTCTCTTCGGCAGCCGGGACGCCAACGACCGCCTCTGGCACTTCGCCTTCAACCGCCTCACCGACGTCAACGAGCAATTGGTCAGCGGACGAGAACACCTCTACTTCGGCCACCAGTTCGCCACGAAATCCGCGAAGGCACTGCCCGACTACGCCGTCCAGCACTACATCGACACCCTCGCCGCCGACCCGGAAGCCCTGCGAGCCAGCTTCGAGTTCTACCGCGCACTCGATACGACCATCGAACAGAACCAGAAGCGCAAGACTCGACCGCTGTCCCTCCCCGTCCTGGCGATCGGGGGAGCGGAGAACTTGGGCGCATCGGTCGGCGCAACGATGAAGCTTGCCGCCGACCACGTGGAGAGCCTTGTCCTCCCCGAGAGTGGCCACTACCCCGCCGAGGAAACCCCAGAGGCGATGCTGTCGGCACTGACCGCATTCCTGGCCCCATACCGTGACAGGTCGACCGCATAAGAGCTCGCGCAGATAGGCGGTGTGGGGAGCCGCCTATCTGCGCGAGCTCTGAGTCCCCTTCTCCCTCTCCTCAGGCGCCGCTCCAGGGGTCCGCCCTGCGCGCCAGCTTCTTCGCCCGGCGGCGTACGTCCGGGGGGAGGCGGTGGAGGACCGTGCGGGCGGCTCGGCGGATGTGCGGGGCCGAGGTGGTGCGCAGGAGGATGCGGTGCGGGAGCGTGTCCTGGCCTGGTGAACGTACGGAGAGACGGAGTTGGCCGGCCGGGCCGCCCCAGGCCGGGATCACCAGGCGGGGTGGAGTGCCGACCCTCACCGAGCCGAAACCGAGACCGCCGCCGAAGCCGGGACCGCCGCCGATACCGAGGCCAGCGCCGAGACCGAGGCCGAGGCCGCGGGGGCCGGAGCCGGGACGAGGACCGGTCCCGAGGCCTGGGGCGGCACCGCGCGTCCCGTCCTCGCTGCGCGTCACCCTCGCCCTGCGGCCCACGCCGAGGAGTTGGGCGCTGGCCCACACCACATGCGTGCCGGGTTCCATCGGCCGGCCGCCGGCCAGGGTGAGGGGGTCGATGGCGGTTTCGCCGGTGAGCACGACGCGGTGGCGGCCGCCGCCGAGCGGTTGCGTGCGCGGGGTCAGGTCGGCGTCCGGGTACCACCACAGGTCCTGGGCGGTGTCGTGGACGAGGAGTTCGCCGTGGGCGTGGCCGAGGGGGTGCGGGGCCTCCCAGCCCTCGGCGCCCTTGATGCCGGCCAACAGGTCGGGGTCGAGGAGCATACGGCCGTAGCGTTCGACGAGGGCGAGAGGTCCACCGTCGGCGCGGCGCATGCCGATCGTGGTGGTGACGTGCAGTTTTCCGTCACGCCAGCGGATGTCGTCGACGGTGACCTCGGGCTTGATGCCCTGGGTGCGGCGGGCGAGTTCGACGAGGGAGTCCAGGTGGCCCTCCTCCAGCAGGTGCGCCCGGAGTCGGGTGAGGGCGGGGAGGCCGTCGCGTACGCCGGGCGGGTAGGCCTCGAGGGCCATGCGGCGTACGACGTCGAAGTGGCGCTCGAGGTTCTTGCCGGTGCGCTTGAGGACGCGGGGTTCGCCCACCGGGCGGAGGAGTTCGACGCGGTAGGAGCGGCGGAGCAAGTGGTCCTGCAGGGGTCCGGGTCGGGTGTCCTGCTTGATGGCTTCGACGACCGTGCGGAGGTAGCCGTAATAGTCCTCCGGCGCGGTGCCGCGGCTGCTGGTGTTGCCGCCGTCGTCCCGGCGTTTCCATACGTAGCAGGGGTGGTCGCCGAGGATCGAGACCGTCTTGGCCCGCAAGTAGGCCTGGACCATGAAGAGTTGGTCCTCCAGCCGCACCGGGCCCTCGGGGAACCTGAGGTCGTGGGCGAGCAGGAAGTCGCGGCGGAACATCTTGTGCGGGGTGAGGCTCTCGATGAGGGGCGCGTCCTCGACCGTGCACCGCTCCACGGTGCGTTTGAAGACGTTGCTGGGGCCCTGCATGGTGCCGACGACCTTGCCCAGCACGATGTCGGAGCCGTTGCGGCCGGCCAGGCGATGCAGGTGTTCGAGGGCTGCGGGGGTCAACTCGTCGTCCTGGTCGACGAATTGGACGTACTCGCCGCGGGCCTCCCGGACGCCGACGTTGCGGGGTTTGCCGGGCCAGCCGGAGTTCTCCTGGTGGATCACGCGCACGTGTGCGTGCTGGGCCGCCAACGCGTCGAGGCGCTGCGCGGAGTCGTCGGTCGAGCCGTCGTCGACGTAGATGATTTCGTACGCGTCCGCCCCCAGTGTCTGGTGTAAGAGTGACGGCGCGCAGATGTCGATGTAGCGGCCCGCGTTGTAGACGGGCACCACGATGCTGACCTTGAGCATGAACGCTCCCCCCAACAGAGACGATGTGTCTCCTGTTGTTCTTTGGACGTTCAGGCTCTGGCAAAGGTTGTCTCACGCGAAACGATTCAGGCGAGTGTCTTCGGGAATGACCCGATCGCCCCATACACGGCCCGCGGTTGATCCACGGCGCGATCGGCGGCCCCGGTACGTCGACGCCGACCTGCTGCGCCGACCTGCTGCGCTTCGCCCCGGCCGGTGCCGGGGCGAAGCCTTGTCGGGGATACGCGGCGGGGGTTGCGCCGTGTGGGGTCAGGCCGTGGGCATCAGTTGGGGACGGCCGAACAACAGGGCGTAGCCCGGCGGGAGTTGGGCGAGGATGCGGTCCACCAGGTCGTCACCGAGCAGGGGCGGAAGGACGCTCAGGACCGAGCTGACGTCCCAGCGGGCCGTGGCCGGGGTGGCGCCCTGGATACGGTCCGCGATGCTGTCGACGAACTCCGCCGCGGTCAGGGGGCGGGTCGCCGGGATCTGGGACGCGACCACCCGGGCCGCCTCTTCGGGCAGGGCGTGGGCCAGGTCGACCCGTTCGTCGCCGATCACATGACCGCCCAGGGCCGACATGACGATGCGGATGACGCGTTCCGCCTCCGCCGCGGTCGGGTACTGGCCGGCCTCACGTACCGCGTCCACCAGGTCGGTCCAACTGGGCCGGTCCTGCGCGGTGTCGTTCTGCCGGGGCGTGGGCTGCACGCTCAGCACGGTCACGTCGAGGCTCCTTCTCTGGATCGCGGGATCGCGGGATTGCTGGATTGCGGATCGCGGTATTGCGGGATTCCTGGATTGCGGGATCGCTCCGGGAGGGGGCGCGCGGCGCGGCCCGCGGGTGGGGGATGCCCGCGGGGCGCCTCTGGCTGCGTGTACCTGTCTTCGGTTCTCTTCGTTTCCCTTCGGTTCTCTTCCGGTGTCCACGTTGTCTGCGGTGTCTGCGGC
The DNA here is from genome assembly GCF_044459385.1 of Streptomyces sp. NPDC050287. NCBI lineage: Bacteria > Bacillati > Actinomycetota > Actinomycetes > Kitasatosporales > Streptomycetaceae > Streptomyces > Streptomyces sp. NPDC050287. The sequence goes on from NZ_JBITIY010000006.1 coordinate 559,978, forward strand.
TGTCGCCGGTCAGCTGTTGAGCTGCTTACGGTTGCTGTCGCCGCCCGTGATCTGGATGCGGCGCGGCTTGGCCTGTTCGGCCACCGGGATGCGCAGGGTCAGGACACCGGCGTCGTACGAGGCGTCGATACGTTCCGTGTCGAGGGTCTCGCCGAGGAAGAGCTGGCGGGTGAAGGTGCCCGTGGGGCGCTCGGCGACGAGCAGTTCCGCGTCCTCGGGGGCGGGGGAAGGGCGCTCGGCGCGGACGTTCAGGACGTTGCGTTCGACATCCAGCTCGATCGACTCGGGGTCGACGCCGGGGAGGTCGAAGTGGACGACGAAGTCGTCACCGGACCGGTAGGCGTCCATGGCCATCGCCGACGGGCGGGTCGTGGAGCCGAGGACCTGCTGCGCGAGCCGGTCGAATTCGCGGAAGGGATCCGTGCGCATGAGCATCACAGTTCACTCCTTTCTTCAGGCGCTTCTGTGCGATGCCCTACGCCTTCTTATATAGCTCGAAGGAGGAAACTTGACAAGCACCGGCTCAGTTTCGAGGCGGCGGTCCACGTGAGCGTTAGCCTCAAGCCAAGAGGTATCGGCCGAAGACCCAGGTGAGCAGGAGGCAGGCATGGCGAAGGTTCCCAGCGCGGTGGTCGCGGCGGGCGGGATCGTCGGCGGGTACGGCGTGGCCCGGTGGACGAAGAAGCGGCAGCTGGGCGGGGCAGTGCTGGTCGTCGCCGGGGCCACGGCCGCGCAACAGTGGCGGCAGCGGGCGGGCGGGAAGGCCGCGGGCGCGCTGACGGCGGCGTACGTCGCCGCCTTCGCCGGGTCCCACCCCCTCGCCAAGAAGGTCGGCGCCTGGCCGGCCGTGTTCGGGGTGGCGGGGGCGGTGGCCCTGGCATCGTGGGCGGTGGCCGACCGGAACGGTTGAGCGGACCGGAACGGTCGGGGAGGTCATGGTCCCCGGCACGGCTCCTCACGATCGGCTCACACCCAGTTTTCGTTATCGCCGCCGTTCCCGCACGTCTCCTCACCGTCCCCGCCAGGGACGCGACCCAAGACGCACAGACGTCGAGACGTTGAGGTGTGACCACGTGATACGACAGTTCAGCCGCCGGAGCATGCTGAAGGCCACGGGTACGGCCGCCGGAGCCCTCGCCATCGGTACGGGGCTCACGCCGGGCCCCGCTCACGCGGCCGGCCCGACCCTCGTACACCCCGGTCTGCTGCACACCCGTGCCGACCTGGACCGTATGGCGGCCAAGGTGAAGGCGGGCGCCGCGCCCTACACCGCCGGTTTCGCCAAGCTGACCGCCAACCGGCATGCGCAGAGCGGCTGGACGGCGAACCCGCAGGCGACCGTGTACCGGGGCGCGGGCAGCCCGCAGAACTACCAGATCCTCTACAACGACATCCACGCCGCCTACCAGAACGCCCTGCGCGGCCACGTCAGCGGCGACAGCGCGCACCTCGACACCGCGGTCGCGATCCTGAACGCCTGGTCGGCCAAGCTGACCAGCCTTGAAGGCAGCGCCGACCGGTTCCTCGCGGCCGGGCTCTACGGCTACCAGTTCGCCAACGCCGCCGAACTCGTCCGTGACCACCCCGACTTCGACCTCGGGCGGTTCCAGTCCATGCTGAGCTCCGTCTTCGCGCGGCTCAGCGACGACTTCCTGGTCCATCACAACGGCGCCGTCATCACGAACTACTGGACCAACTGGGACCTCACCGCGATGGCCTGCGTGCTGGCCACCGGCATCTTCTGCGACGACAAGGCCCAAGTCGGCCGGGCCGTCGACTACTTCAAGAACGGGGCGGGGCTCGGTTCCGTCAAGCACGCCATCCCCGTCGTGTACGGCGACGGGCTCGGCGAATGGCTGGAGGCCGGCCGCGACCAGGGGCACGCGCTGCTCGGCGTGGGCCTGATGGGCACGGTGTGCGAGATGGCCTGGAACCAGGGGATCGACCTGTACGGCTATGACGACAGCCGTTTCCTCAAGGGCGCCCAGTACGTGGCCAAGTGGAGTCTGGGCGGGGAGGTGTCCTACACCGCCAACACCCGGGCCAAGGGGGCGATCAACGGGTGGTCCGGCCGCGAGACCGCCGCCGACGTGGCGAGCGTGATCCCGGGGATGCAGCGGCCGATCTGGGCGATGATCGCCAACCACTACACCAAACGGCGGGGGCTGTCGGCCACGTACCTCACCCGGGCCGCGGCGCAGGCCGCGCCCGAGGGGGGTGGCGGGGACTACGGGCCCAACAGCGGCGGGTACGACCAGCTGGGGTTCGGGACGCTGGCGTTCACGCGGGATCGGCGGGCCGGGACGGTCGGTGGGTCCAGTAGGTCTGCCGGGTCCGGTGGGACGGGCTCCGGCGGGGACGCCGGGACCGGGACCGGGACCGGGACCGGCTCGGGCGCCCGGCCTCAGACGGCGGCTTCCGCCGCCGCGTCCGCGTCCCCGCGGGCCGGGGGCGACCTCGCCGCGACCGGGTCCGACGACGTCGTCGGCTGGACGGCCGCGGCGGGGATCACGGCGGTTGCCGGCGGGCTGCTGTTCCTGCGCAGGCGGGACCAGGGGCGGCGCGAGGCCGGTAAGTAGACAGCCACGCCGGGGCAGCCACCCGCGGCCGGACCGGGGCAGCCACCCGCGGCCGGACCGCCGTGGCTGTCCGCAGCCGGACCGCGGTGGCTGTCCGCGGCCGGACCGCGGTGGCTGCCCGCGGCCGGACCGCGGTGGCTGCCCGCAGCTTGGCGAAGGTGGCTGCCCGCCGGCTCGGATGCGGGGCTACGCCGTTGCCGTTCGGGAGCTCGGGGCCGAGGGGCTGGGGTCCTTCGCCGGGTCTGACGCTGTTGAGTCCGCCGCCGTCAGGGGCGTGGCGATGTCTTCCAGGGAGCGGCGTTCCGCTCGTACGGCGAGGACCGCGGCCACCAGGCCGGCCAGGCACATGAGAGCCGCGCCGATCTGGAAGGCGAGGACCGTGTCGCCGACCTTGCCCGTGCCGGTGAGGTCGGCGAAGAGCAGGGGTCCGCTGATGCCGCCAGCGGCGGTGCCCAGGGCGTAGAAGAAGGCGATGGACATCGCGCGGGTCTCCATCGGGAAGATCTCGGAGACCGTGAGGTACGCGCTGGAGGCGCCGGCGGATGCGAAGAACAGGACCGCGCACCAGCAGGCCGTCAGCGTGGTCGCGCTCAGCGAACCGCGGTCGAACAGCCAGGCCGTGCCGAACAGGAGCAGGCCGGAGAGCAGGTACGTCCCCGAGATCATCACCTTGCGGCCGACTGTGTCGAACAGCTTGCCGAGCAGCAGCGGGCCGCAGAAGTTGCCGATGGCGATGACGGCGAAGTAGTAGCCGGTGTCGCCGGTCGGGACGTCGTAGAACGTCGTCAGGATCGCGCCGAAGCCGAAGGTGATCGCGTTGTAGAGGAACGCCTGGCCGATGAAGAGGGCGAAGCCGAGGATCGCGCGCCGACGGTAGTCGGCGAAGACGGTACGGGCGATCTCCATGAACGTGACGCTGCGGCGCTGGTGGATGGTGATCTCGCCCTCGGGCCGGACCAGTCGCTCGCTCTGCTCGGACTCGACCCGCTTCTCGATCGAGGTGACGATCCGTTCCGCCTCCTCGTCCCTGCCGTGGATCAGCAGCCACCGCGGGCTCTCCGGGACATGACGCCGTACGAGAAGGATCACCAGGGCGAGCACCGCGCCCAGCGCGAAGGTCAGCCGCCAGCCGACGTTCGCCGGGAAGATGTCGGTGTTCAGCGCGACGATCGACAGCAGCGAACCGCCGACCGCGCCCAGCCAGAAGCTGCCGTTGATCATGAGGTCCACGCGGCCGCGGTACTGGGCCGGGATCAGCTCGTCGATCGCGGAGTTGATGGCCGCGTACTCGCCGCCGATGCCGAAGCCGGTGAGGAAGCGGAAGGCGAAGAACCACCAGGTGTCGAAGGAGACCGAGGTGAGGGCGGTGGCCGCGAGATACACCGCGAGGGTGATCATGAAGAGCTTCTTGCGGCCCCACTTGTCGGTCAGGCGGCCCCAGAACAGGGCACCCGCACAGGCGCCGGCGACGTAGAGCGCGGCGGCGATACCGGTGACCTGGCCGGAGCTGATCGGCAGGCCGCTGCCGGGCTCCGAGAGTCGGCTGGCGATGTTGCCCACGACGGTCACTTCGAGGCCGTCGAGGATCCATACGGTGCCGAGACCGAAGACGATCGTCCAGTGCCAGCGGGACCAGGGAAGGCGGTCCAGGCGGGCGGGGATGTTGGTGGTGACGGTGCGGCCGGTCGCGGCCTGCGCGGTGGTCATGGGCTCCCTCCTCCTCGAGCGGAACCTCCATCGGGTGCCCTGACGCTGCCGCCTTACGCTGTCGCCTTACGCTGCCGCCTTACGCTCCACTGGTTGCCGGCCGGTCCTGGTGCGGGCCTCGCTGGGGCTCGACCGGCCCCTCTCCGGCCGTCGACGTGGCCGAGCAGCCCGATCATGCTGCCTGCCCGGCTACGCCCCCAGCGCCTGCGACACCGTGTAGATCAACAACCCCGCCAACGACCCCACCACCGTGCCGTTGATCCGGATGAACTGCAGGTCGCGGCCGATGTGTGCCTCGATCTTCCGGGTCGTGTGTTCCGCGTCCCAGCCCGCGACCGTGTCCGTGATGAGGGAGGTGATCTCGCGGCGGTAGGTGGTGACGACGTAGACCGCCGCGCCCTCGACCCAGCCGTCCACCTTGCCCTGCACCTTCTCGTCGACGGCCATGCGGGAGCCCAGCGACAGCAGGGAGGCGCGGACGCGCAGCCGCAGCTCGCTGCGCTCGTCCTCGGCGGCCGAGACGATCATGGAGCGGACGGCGGTCCACGCGGAGGCGATGAGGTCCTGCACCTCGCCGCGCCCCAGCACCTCGCCCTTGAGCCGCTCGACCCGCGCGCGGGTGTCCGTGTCGGACTGCAGGTCGGCGGCGAAGTCGGTGAGGAAGCGGTCGAGGGCGCCGCGGGCCGGATGGGACGGCATGTCCCGCATCTCGGCGCAGAAGCGCAGGAGCTCCTTGTAGACCCGCTCGCCGACCTTCTTGTCGACGAACCGGGGGGTCCAGCCGGGTGCCCCGCCCTGGACGGCGTCCATCACGGAGTCGCTGTGCAGCACCAGCCAGTCGTGCGCGCGGGCGACGACCAGGTCGACGGCCCGCCGGTGGCCGCCGTCCGCGACGATCCTCTCCAGCAACTTGCCGATCCCGGGCGCGATCTCCTGGGCGTCGGCCCGCCGCGTGATCGCCTCGCCGACCACCGCCTGCACGTCGGAGTCGCGCAGGACGGTCAGGGCCCCGCGCATGGCGGCCGACAGTTCCGCCGTCACCCGGTCCGCGTGCTCGGGGTCCGCGAGCCAGACGCCGAGCCGGCTTCCTATGCCGACCGCGCGCAACCGCTGCCGTACGACGTCCTCGGAGAGGAAGTTCTCACCGACGAACTCGCCCAGCGAGACGCCGAGCTGGTCCTTCTTGGTGGGGATGATCGCGGTGTGCGGGATGGGCAGGCCCAGCGGGTGGCGGAAGAGGGCGGTGACCGCGAACCAGTCGGCGAGCGCGCCGACCATGCCGGCCTCGGAGGCCGCGGCGACATAATCCGCCCAGGCGCCGGCGCCTTCGTTCGAGGCCCACTTCGCCAGGATGTACACCACCGCGACGAACAGCAGCAGGCTGGTCGCGGTGATCTTCATACGGCGGACTCCGCGCTGCTTCTCCTTGTCCGCCTCGCTGAACGTGTTCATGGCGCGCGCTGCCGCCGCGGGCACCCCGCGTGCGGCCGAGGCGGAAGCGGGGACGGCGGCGGCTGCACGCTCGGCAGTCACGGCCGGCCGCGTATCCCGGCCCACGTCAGATGACCTGCTTGGTACCTTTTGGTCCGGTTCCGTACGTTCCATCCACTCCACCCGTTCGTGATCCCCTGCACACATTGTCCCTTCCTGACCGACTCCCGGAACGAAACAAGAGTTCCCGGCGTCTGTCGGTGGGGGGAACTCATGGAGAACTCCGGCGGCCCCATGGGGGGTCCTGTTCCACTACCCCGGACTTCATGACGCATCATGAGGTGATCACACCGGAGCCCCGGGCTCCCATCTCCAAGGAGACACGCAACCGCATGACCAGGCGTCACGGTTATGCCTTGCTCAGCGCGATCGTCGCCCTGATCGTCGTACTGTCCGCCGCCATATACCTCGGGGTCACCTCCGACAACGGCAGCGACGAGAGCAGCAAGAACAGCCTTTCCGGGGCCCGCGCCCCGCACAACTCCGCCGCCCCGGCCTCCACCGGAGTCTGGGTCGGCAGCTGGTCCGCCTCCCCCGTCGGCGGCGAACCCGGCACCGAGACCGACGGCCTGGCCGGCCGCTCGCTGCGCAACGTCGTCCACACGGCCATCGGCGGTACGAGTGCCCGTATCACGCTGTCCAATCTCTACGGCCAGGCGCCGCTGACCATCACCCACGCCTCGATCGCCGTCGCCGCCGGCACCGGCACCGCCGAGGCGGTCGTGGAGACCATGCGGCGCCTCACCTTCGGCGGCAACACGGTCGCCGTCATCCCGGCCGGACAGCAGGTGCTCAGCGACACCGTCGCCCTCCGCGTCCCCGCGGACAGCGACATCCTGGTCACCACCTACTCCCCCACCCCGTCCGGCCCGGTCACCTACCACCCGCGCGCCCGCCAGATCTCGTACGCCGCCCAGGGCGACCGTACCGAGGACCCGACCGGCACCGCGTACACCGAACGGACCGAGTACTGGCGCTATCTGACGGCGCTGGACGTGCTGAGCGACGAGGCCGCGGGCACCGTCGTCGCCTTCGGCGACTCGCTCACCGACGGCGTCGGCTCCACCGAGAACACCAACCGCCGCTGGCCCGACCTCCTGTCCGACCGGCTGCGCGCGGCGCTCCACTCGGGCCAGGACGTGCCCCGCTACAGCGTCGTCAACCAGGGCATCGGCGGCAACCAGGTCCTCGCCGACGGCCTCGGCCGGCCCGCCGAGAACCAGGCCGGCGTGAGCCGCTTCGCCCGGGACGTGCTCGGCCGGACCAACGTCAAGGTCGTCGTCGTCGACCTCGGCATCAACGACATCCTGCGCAACCCCCGGCTGGCCGACCCGGACCAGGTCCTCGCCGGCCTGCGCACCCTGGTCCGCCAGGCCCACGCCCGCGGCATCAAGGTCATCGGCGCGACCCTGATGCCCTTCGGCGGCCACCGCGGCTACTCCGAGGCCCGCGAGAACGTCCGCCGGGCCATCAACGCCGAGATCCGCGAGGGCCGCGTCTACGACGCCGTCGTCGACTTCGACAAGGCCGTCCGTGACCCCTACGACCCACGCAGGTTCCGCCCCGACTACGACTCCGGCGACCACCTCCACCCCAGCGACCTGGGGTACGAACGGATGGCCCAGGCGTTCGACCTTGACAGCCTGAAGGGGTCGGCGCCTACACGGTTGTAGGCGTGCGGGGCGGGAGGGTACGCGGATGGGGGGCGTACGCGGGTGGGGGGCCGTACGCGGAGCGACCCCCACCCCCCGGGTTCAGTACTCCCGGTCCCGTCGCCTCTCCCGCTCCTCGCGGCGCTGGTGCCGCTCCTCCCTGCGTCCCTCCCGGTCCTCCCGGCGCTCCCGCCTGCGCTCGCGCATCAGCTCATGGTGGTCGTCGAGCATGCCGAGGTGGGCCCCGTGGGCCCCCCGCACATCGTCGCGGAACGACTCGCCCAGCTCCCGCCGGGACCGCTTGCGCTCCAGCTTCTCCTGGCGGCGCTCCTCCTTCAGGCGCTCCCGCTCGGCACGGGGGAGCTTGCGTTCGACGCCGACGCCGCCCCAGAAGGCGAAGCCCGTCACGATCACCCGCGGGGCGCCCGGGTCGCCCGGCACGCCCTCCTCGCGGTGGTCGAAGCCGCCCATGATGCCGATCCCGCGGACGACGACCTCGACCCCGGGCGGCACGATCACCTGCATCCCGCCCATGATCGCGACGCAGTTGATCTCGACCTCGCCGGCCGCGAAGTCCGCGTCGCGCAGATCGATCTCGCCGCCGCCCCAGAAGGCGAAGGCGTTGAACCGCCTGGGCACCGTCCAGCGGCCCTTGCGCTGGAAGCCCGACATCACCGCGACCGCCCAGTCCGACGACCCCTCGCCGCCGGTGACCCGCGCCGCCCAACTCCCGCTCGGCGCCGACTCCTTGGCCATCGACACCCGAGGAGCGGAGTCGGTGCGCGCGGCGGCCGGCAGGTCCCGGGTGATCGGCGCGAGCTCGCCGTACGTGCGCGCCTTGTACGTCGCGTCCAGCCGTTCCCCGAACTCCTCCATGTCGAGACGGCCCTCCGCGAGTGCGTCCCGCAGGATGTCGGCGACTCGTTCACGATCGGCGTCGGATGCGCGAAGCTCCGGGACTGCGTCGTCGGTCATGCAAAGCAGCGTACGAGTTCACCCGGCCCTCGGCTACGAGACGCCGCAAGCCGATGCGAGAGCGGACGAACTACCGCCCCGCGACCGCCCCGGGACCGCCCCGGGACCGCCCCGGGACCACGCTACGACCACCCCGCGCACGCCTTACGACCGCCTCGCGACACCACGCCACGACCGCCCCACGACCGCCGCACAGCCCCTACGGGACCACCCTCTGCGCCTTCCCGGGCACCCCCGCGTACATCTGCGCGATCACCGCCTCGATGTCCGGCTCCCGCACGGACAGGTCCACCAGCGGATACTCCGCCGCGATCCGCGCCACCAGCGGCGCCGCCGACGCCGACGCCGGGAACGCCAGCCACTGCCGTGGCCCGTCCACCTTCACCACCCGCGCGGGCGGCGGCGCCTCGATCGGCGGCAGTTCGCGCTCCAGGTCGACCACCAGGACCCGCTCGCTCTCCCCCGCCTCGTGCAGACCGGTGAGCGGACCGTCGTACATCAGACGCCCGTGGTCGATGACCATCACCCGCGAGCACAACTGCTCGATGTCCTGCAGATCGTGCGTGGTCAACAGCACCGTCGTGCCGTTCTCGGCGTTCAACTCCCGCAGGAACTCCCGCACCTTGGCCTTCGACACGACGTCCAGCCCGATCGTCGGCTCGTCGAGGTACAGCACCTCCGGATCATGCAGCAGAGCAGCCACGATGTCGCCGCGCATCCGCTGGCCGAGCGAGAGCTGCCGTACCGGCATGTCCAACAGGTCACCGAGTTCGAGGAGTTCGACGAGACGGTCGAGGTTCTCGCGGTAACGGCCGTCCGGGATGCGGTACATACGGTGCATCAGCCGGTAGGAGTCGATCAGCGGCAGGTCCCACCACAGCGTCGTACGCTGCCCGAAAACCACCCCGATACGGTGCGCCAGCCGCGTCCGCTCCCGGGACGGGTCGAGGCCGGCCACCCGCAACCGGCCGCCGCTCGGCGTCAGGATGCCGGTGAGCATCTTGATCGTCGTCGACTTCCCGGCACCGTTCGGCCCGATGTAGCCGACCATCTCACCGCGCGGCACAGTGAAGGAGAGGGAGTCCACCGCCCGCACCTGTCGCCGCTCCCGCTTCAGGAACCCGGTCTTCCTCCGCACGTCGAAGACCTTCTCGACGCCGTCCAGTTCGATGAACACCGTATCCATCAGCCCTCAGCTTCCCGTACTCCGATACGACCGCAGCCCCACCCGCCACGCCGACCCGGCCAGCGCACAGCACCCCACCGCCACCAGCGGCGGCGCGAACGCCGCCCACTGAGGCAGGCCCAGCGGATACGGCCGCCCCAGCACATAGGCGGCCGGCACCCAGTTGACGAAGGCCAGCGGCAGCACGAAGGTCACCCCGCGCACCAGCTCCTTCCCGAACACGGTGGGCGGATACTGCAGCAACGTCGTGCCGCCGTACGTGAACGCGCTCTGCACCTCGGCCGCGTCCTGCACCACAATCTGGAAGGACGCGCCCGCGACGAACACCGCACCGAAGATCGCCGCCCCGCTGACCAGCGTGACCGGCACCAGCAACACCTTCAGCGGCGTCCAGTCGATGTCGACCGCGACGAGCGCGTAGCCCAGCACCAGCATCCCCTGCGTGAGGCGGGCGACACGGCGCAGCGCGAACCGGTCCGCCGCGGCCTGCGCCAGCACCGGCGCCGGCCGCACCAGCAGCGTGTCGAGGGTGCCGTCACGCACCCGCTGCCCCAGCTGGCCCAGCGAGTTGCACATCAGGTCCGTGAGACCGAAGGACGTGACGGACAGGCCGTACAGGAGCGCGACCTCAGGCAGGGGATAGCCGCCGAGCGCGTCGACCCGCGAGAACATCAACAAGATCGCGACGAAGTCCAGCCCGGACAGCAGCAGATTGCCGAGCACGGTCATGGCGAAGGAGGCGCGGTAGGCCAGGCTGGAGCGGATCCACATCCCGGCGATCAGCCCGTAGGCACGCAGCCCGCCCACCGGACGGCTCGCCCCCACCAGACCGCTCGACCCCACCGGACCGCTCGACCCCACCGGACAGCTCGACTCCACCGGACCGCTCCACCCCACCGGACCGCTCGACTCACCCACCCTGGACCACCACCCGCCGTGTCGCCGCCGACTGCAGCACCCGACCGCCCGCCAGCAGCACCACCGCCCAGGCCGCCGCGAAGACATAGGCACCCAACGGATCGGCCTTCCCCATCAGGACGTCCGCGGGCAACTGCAGCAACGCCGACCACGGCAGGGCCCGTACGATGTCGCCGAGCACCCCCGGGAAGACGTTCAGCGGCAGTGTCATCCCCGAACAGAACACCCCGGTGATCATCAGGAGTTGCAACATGCCCTTGCCGTCCAGCAGCCAGAAGGCACTCAACGCCACCAGGTAGCGGATCCCGAAGCTGACCACCGCCCCGAGCACGACCGCGACACCGAACGCCAGCCAGATCAGCGGATCGTCCGGCAGAGCCACCGGGAAGAACAGCGCCCCGAACACGAACGGGACCACGCCCCGGCCCAGCAACTGGAACAGCGACCGCCCCAGATCGCTCGCCAGCCACCACAGTTGAAGATCGGCGGGCCGATAGAGGTCGATCGCCACATCACCCGTGCGGATACGCTCCATGAGCTCGTTCTCGAAGCCTCCGCCCTGGATGGCCAGCCCCGCCAGCAACGCCTGCCCCAGCCACACATACGTGACCGCCTGCCCCTGGTCGTACCCCCCGAGATGCGGCCGCTCGTCCCACAGCGCCAGATACGTGTAGACGAGGATCACCCCGAAAACGGTGTTCGTGAACACCCCCGCGGCCGTCGCCGCCCGATACGTCGCGTACCGTCGGAATCCGCCCGCCGCGACGGCGACGTACAACCGCGCCGCACCCACCGCAGTCGCCCTCCTCGCCGCGAGACACCGAAGCGCAGGAGCCTAGTGCGCCGGTGACACGGTGTGCCAGGCATTTTCCGGGTGCGACGCGTGCCGATCGCCGGGAACGGAACGCCCGATGCGAGAGTCTTCAACAGGGGACGCAGAAGGCGTACGAGGCATACGAGACGTATGGGCGTACGGGAACGTACGACGCGAAACAGGAGTCCGTGCACGACATGAGCGACGAGCCGCAGCCGCAGCAGCCGAACCAGGGCTGGGCACCGACACAGCCGGGAGCGGCCCAACAACCCGGGTCCGGCGGTCAGGCGGGAAGGAAGCCGAAGCGGCCCAGGCGGACCGGCTGGCGGCGGATCATCCCCACCTGGCGCATGGTGCTCGGCACGTTCATCATCGGCATCCTGCTGCTGACCGGCCTGTTCTTCCTCGGCTACTCCATGGTCAAGATCCCGTCGGCCAACGCCGCCGCCATGAAACAGAGCAACGTCTACCTGTACGCCGACGGCAGCCAGCTCGCCCGTGACGGCCAGGTCAACCGGGAGAGCGTCTCCCTCGGCAGGATCTCCAAGGACGCCCAGCACGCCGTCCTGGCCGCCGAGGACCGCGACTTCTACAGCGAGTCCGCGATCGACCCCAAGGCCATGGTCCGCGCCGCCTGGAACACCGCCACCGGCAAGGGCAAACAGTCCGGCTCCACGATCACTCAGCAGTACGTGAAGAACTACTACCTGGCCCAGGAACAGACCGTCACCCGCAAGGTGAAGGAGTTCTTCATCTCGATCAAGCTGGACCGCACCGAGTCCAAGGACGAGATCCTCCAGGGCTACCTCAACACCAGCTACTTCGGCCGCAACGCCTACGGCATGCAGTCCGCCGCCCAGGCCTACTACGGCGTCGACGCCATCGACCTGGACCCCGCCAAGGGCGCCTACCTCGCCGCACTGCTGAACGCGCCCAGCGAGTACGACGTCGTCGCCCACCCGGAGAACAAGGCAGCCGCCGAGGCCCGCTGGAACTACGTCCTGAACGGCATGGTCACCAAGGGCTGGCTCAGCGCGTCCGAGCGCGCCGGCATGAAGTTCCCGACGCCGAAGGAGACCACCGTCTCCACCAGCATGTCCGGACAGCGCGGCTACATTCGCGACGCGGTCAAGGACTACCTCACCGAGAACAAGATCCTCACCGCGGACCAGCTCGACGCCGGCGGCTACCGCATCACCACCACCCTGCAGAAGAGCAAGCAGGACGCCTTCGTGGACGCCGTCAACGACCAGCTGATGGCCAAGCTCGACAAGAAGAACCGCAAGGTCGACAGGTACGTCCGCGCGGGCGGCGCCGCCGTCGACCCGAAGAGCGGCAAGGTGATCGCCATGTACGGCGGCATCGACTACGTGAAGCAGTACACCAACAACGCCACCCGCGGCGACTTCCAGGTCGGCTCCACCTTCAAGCCCTTCGTGTTCACCTCCGCCGTCCAGAACGACTCCGAGACCCAGGACGGCCGCGTCATCACCCCGAACACCGTCTACGACGGCACCAACGAACGCCCCGTCGTCGGCTGGGACGGCGGCACCTACGCCCCCGAGAACGAGGACCAGCGCTCCTACGGCGACATCACCGTGCGCGACGCCACCGACCAGTCCGTCAACGCGGTGTACGCGCAGATGGCCGTGGACGTCGGCTCCGACAAGGTCAAGCAGACCGCCATCGACCTCGGCATCCCCGCAAACACCCCCGACCTGACCGCGTCCCCCTCCATCGCCCTCGGCACCTCCACCGCCAGCGTCCTCGACATGGCCCAGGCGTACGCCACCCTCGCCAACCACGGCCGGCACGGCACGTACACGATGATCGAGAAGATCACCAAGGACGGCAACGACGAGGTCGAACTGCCCCGCGAGAAGACCAGCCAGGCCGTCAGCCGCGAAGCAGCCGACACCACGACGGCCGTCCTGCAGTCCGTCGTCGAGAACGGCACCGCCACCGCCGCCCAGGCCGCCGGCCGCCCCGCCGCCGGCAAGACCGGCACCGCCGAGAAGGACACCGCCGCCTGGTTCGCCGGCTACACCCCCGACCTCGCCACCGTCGTCTCCGTCATGGGCCAGGACCCGGTGACCGCCGGCCACGAGCCGCTCTACGGCGCGATGGGCCTGGAACGGATCAACGGCGGCGGCGCCCCCACCGAGATCTGGGCGCAGTTCACCAAGAACGCCCTCAAGGGCAAGCCGGCCACCGACTTCGACCTCGACCTCCAGCCGGGCTCCGACGAATCCCAGGCCCCGAGCACCGAGGCCCCCACCGACCCGACCACCGGCGCCCAGGACAACGGCGGAACCACGAACGGAACAACCGGCTCCACCCCGACAGGCGGCGGCACCCCGACCACCACCGGAGGCACCCCCACCACCGACGGCGGCACCACAGTCGGCACCCCGACAGGCGGCGGTACCCCGACCACGACCGGTGGCACCCCCACCGCCGACGGCGGCGCCACCGGCGACACCACCACCGGGAACACGGCCGACGGCGGCACCACGGACGGAACCGACGGCGACCCCGGAGGAACACCGGGGGGCGGCAACACAGGCACGACAGAGGGGCCGGGCCTGAACAACATCACCCGCCGCCAATAACAAAGGAACGAAAGACAAAGAAAGACCGAAAGGGCTGGTGACGACGGCCACCAGCCCTTCCGAACGTGTATCAGAGGTACTGCCTCAGAGGTACAGACCCGTCGAGTCCTCCGACCCCTCGAACCGGTCCGCGGCCACGGCGTGCAGATCCCGCTCGCGCATGAGCGCGTACGCGATACCCCGCACCTCCACCTCGGCCCGGTCCTCCGGGTCGAACAGAACCCGGTCACCCGGCTCGACGGTTCGTACGTTCTGCCCCACGGCCACCACCTCCGCCCACGCCAGCCGGCGCCCGACGGCCGCGGTGGCCGGAATCAGAATCCCGCCACCGGAACGCCGCTCCCCCTCGCCGGCGTCCTGCCGCACGAGCACACGGTCGTGCAGCATCCGGATGGGCAGCTTGTCGTGCTGGGTGCTCTGCTCGTTTCTGTTGGCGCTCACACCACTGAACCTACCTGCCTTTGCCGCGACCGTAAGCCGGTGGGTCGCCCCGCTCAGCCCCGGCGCCGCCGGGTCCCCAGGGCCAGCAGCCCCACTACCCCGACCAGCACGAGCGCGACCGGCACGACCCGCTCCAGCCGGGGCGCGCCCTCCTCGTCGACGAACTGCGCCTTGACGTCGCTCACCACGCGGTTGACCCCGACGTAGGCGCGGCCCACCGTGTGATCGACATGGGAGACGACCTTGGCCTTCGCATCGCCGACGATCGTCTTCGGGTGCACCCGCACCCCGATCTCGTCGAGCGTCTCGGCCAGCACATCGCGGCGGCGCTTGATGTCCGCCTCGATCTGCGCCGGGGTTCTGATGTCCGACGTGTCCGCCACCGTGGGGCCTCCGAAGTCAGCTGATACCTGTTGCTGCCGCTTGTCTGGACAGTCTGTCAGCTCCGCGTCCGGTCGCACGGTCACACCCCCGGTTACGCTGGCCCGATGAGCGAGCGACTCCAGCCCGGGGACGTAGCCCCCGCCTTCACCCTCCCCGACGCCGACGGCAAAAACGTCTCCCTGTCGGACTACCAGGGCCGCAAGGTCATCGTCTACTTCTACCCGGCCGCCCTGACCCCCGGCTGCACGAAGCAGGCCTGCGACTTCACGGACAACCTCGACGTCCTGGCCGCCGCCGGCTACGACGTCATCGGCATCTCCCCGGACAAGCCCGAGAAGCTGGCGAAGTTCCGCGAGAAGGAAAACCTCAAGGTCACCCTCCTGGCAGACCCCGAGAAGACCACCACCGAGGCCTACGCCGCCTACGGCGAGAAGAAGAACTACGGCAAGACCTACCTGGGCGTCATCCGCTCCACGATCATCGTCGACGAACAGGGCAAGGTCGAACGGGCCCTGTACAACGTCCGGGCCACGGGCCACGTAGCGAAGATCATCAAGGACCTGGGTATCTGACACTCGGGTACCGGAACGAGATCCACACGTCGGGAGCCAGGTCGGGCCGCTCGGGCACCGACCTGGCTTCCTCGGTCCACGCGTCCCCGACCAGCTCGGTCGCGACCCGCCGCCAGAAGCGGGCGGCACCGGTGTTCTCGTCCTGAAACGGAATCTCCCAGTCCCCCGGATGCCGGGCGACCACCTCCCGTACGCCCCGGAGCCCCACCCCGCCCCTCCGCACCCCCCGCACGACAAAGAAGCTGTTGACCACCCGAGCAGCCCCACCGAGCCCCCGCACGAACGCGAACCCGACGGGATGCTCCCCGACGCCGAACAGATACGGCGCCCGGTCCGGATCCCCGGAGAAGGCAGCCTCCAGCCACTCACTACGGAACGTCCCGTCCGGGTTGGGCAGTTGACCACCGAACTCGGACAGGTCATGCCGGAAGAGGAGCCAGAGGCGTTCGACGGCGGGGCGATCGGCGGAGCGGGCCGGTCGGACGATCAGTTCTGAGGTCATGAAAAAAGCCTCCCGAACGGACAAGCGTCCGCAGGCGGAAGGCCTCACTGGTGAGCATATCAACTGCCTTTACATTTCGCGCGTGACCGTCCGATAAACGGTTCGTTACTCCGTACGAGGTCACGAACGTGTGGCCGGGATCGGAGGGGAACGATGGGGGCCAGTGCGTATCCGAGAGAGCGGCTGGAGGAGGCGGCTCGGGGGGCTCGGACGTTGTCGGAGGCGTTGGAGAGATTGGGAGTGGATCCGCGGAGTTCAACGCGGCGGTACATCTTCGAGCGGATGAAGAGACTGGGGGTGGATGTCTCACACTTCGATCGCGAGGGAGTCCGATGGACCAGGGAAATCCTTCAGGCGGCGGTCTCGACATCGACGAACATGTGCGAGGTGCTGCGCTATCTCGGGTTGGAGGTCGTCGGCGGTCACCACACGCACATCAGCCGCCGAATCAAGGCGTACGGCATCGACACCTCGCACTTTCAGGTGCCGTCGCGAGGTGCCGACACTGTGCGTCGTCGGTCGCCGGGAGCGTTGCTCATCGAGCTGAGAGGCGGTAACGCCCGGCGCGTCCCGAGCGATCGCCTCAGGCGGGCGATGCTCGCGCAAGGCGTGGAAGAGCGTTGCGCCCTGTGCGGCATCGACGCCGTTTGGCAGGGGCAATCGCTCCCACTGGAAGTCGACCACATCGACGGCAACTGGCGCGATAACCGGATCGAGAATCTGCGTTTCCTATGCCCCAACTGCCATTCCACAACGGACACTTATCGAGGGCGCAGCAGGGGTGGGCGATGAGCAGCGGTGTGCAGTACACCCGCGAGCGGCTGACTGAAGCCGCCGCCCGATGCACCGACATCGACGAGGTCATCGCATTCCTCGGCACCCGGCCATACGCTTCCCTCCCGCGATACCTCGTGAGGCGATTCGCCGCCTTCGGCATTGACGTCTCGCACCTGAGTAGCTCCAGCAGACGCCTGCGCCCCACTCGTGACGAACTGCATGAGGTGGTGGCCGAGTCCGCCTCCCTCACAGAAGTACTGCGCCGCTTGGGTCGCCCCCACAACCACTGGCAACGTACTCTGCTGCGTCAATGGATCACCGAAGAGGGCATCTCGACCGCTCACTTCCTCGGCCAGGGACACCGGCGCGGCAAGCGGAGCCACAACGCCAAAGGCGCCGAGGAAATCCTGCTGCATCACCAGGGCAAGCGCCGGACAGACACCGCGCTGCTACGTCGCGCTCTCCGGGAAGTCGGAGTACTCGAGCAATGCGCCGGCTGCGGGGTGGGGCCTGAGTGGCTCGGCAGACCCATGACCCTGGAGGTCGATCACACCAACGGGGACTGGAGCGACGACCGGCGGGAGAACCTGCGGTTGCTGTGCCCTAACTGCCACGCGATCACAAACACCTGGTGTCGAGGCGGGAACCGACGCCGCGCTCATCCCCGGTAGCATGGGCCTGCACGCGGCCGTTGCTGAATGGTATAAGCAGAGGTTTTAGGTGCCTCGGGGCATTTGCCCATGTGGGTTCGACTCCCATCGGCCGCACGCATAGAGGGGCCGCCCGTCTGGGCGGCCCCTCCTGTGTCTCAGCCCAACAACTCCCCAACCACCGGCACCAACGCCCGGAACGCCTCCCCCCGATGGCTGATCGCGTTCTTCTCCTCCGCCGTCAGCTGTGCGCAGGTCCGTGTGTCGCCCTCGGGCTGGAGAATCGGGTCGTAGCCGAAGCCGTTCGTGCCGACGGGGGCGTGCCGCAGCACTCCCCTCAGCCGGCCCTCGACCACGCGCTCAGTGCCGTCCGGCAGGGCGAGGGCCGCCGCGCAGGCGAAGTGGGCGCCCCGGTGCTCGTCGGCGATGTCGGACAGCTGGGCCAGCAGCAGTTCGAGGTTCGCGCGGTCATCCCCGTGTCGTCCTGCCCAGCGGGCCGAGAAGATGCCGGGGGCGCCGCCCAGGACGTCGACGCAGAGGCCGGAGTCGTCGGCCACGGCGGGCAGGCCCGTGGCCTGGGCGAGGGCGTGGGCTTTCAGCAAGGCGTTCTCGGCGAACGTGACGCCTGTTTCCTTGACGTCGGGGACGTCGGGGTAGGTGTCGGCGCCGACGAGTTCGTGCGGCAGGCCTGCGTCGGCGAGGATCGCCCTGAGTTCGGTGATCTTTCCGGCGTTGCGGGTGGCGAGGATCAGGCGGGTCATGTCCACCAGTATCCCGGTCGCACCGGCGGGACTACGGCGTGCACACCTTGGTCAGTTCGCCCGCCGCGTCCGTGACGGGGCTGAGGTCGGGGGTCTCGTCGCCGTTCTTGACGGCCGTGCGGACGTTGCCGACGGCGTCGCCCAGGCTGTCGACGGCCTTGTTGACGTCGGCGTTGTCGGTCTTGTCGCCGATGTTGTCGAGGTTCTTGTCTATGGAGTCGAGGGACTCCTCCAGCCGCGTGGGGTCGTTCGACGCGTTCTCCACGGCCTGTTGGAGGTCGGTGACGCTGTCGGCGATGGCGTCGGCGGTCTGGACGCAGTCCAGGGCCTTGTTGACGGCGTCGCAGCCGGTGGTGAGGCCGACCGTCAGACCGACGGCCGCGACGGCGGCGGCGATGACGGTACGGCGGCTACGGCGGCGTCGGCTCGCGCCCATGGGTCTGGTCCTCCCGTTGGTCAGGCCCCCGGCGGGCCCCCGTGTGGCCGGGCGCACGGTGGTGGGCCGTGCGCCCGTACCCGTAGTGACGCGAGGACGGTCGGCTCGGTTGCCCGGCGGAGCCGTCCTTCTTGGCGCGTCCTTTACTTTTCGAGGACCGTGTCCAGCGCCTTGCGCTGCAGGGCCGCGAGGTCGGTGCAGCCGGCGACGGCGAGGTCGAGGAGGGAGTTGAGTTCGTCGCGGGCGAAGGGTTCGGCCTCGGCGGTGCCCTGGACCTCGACGAAGCGGCCGTCGCCGGTGCAGACGACGTTCATGTCGGTCTCGGCGCGGACGTCCTCCTCGTAGCAGAGGTCCAGCAACGGCACCCCTCCCACGATGCCGACCGATACGGCGCTGACGGTTCCCGTCAGCGGCTGGCGGCCGGCCTTGATCAGTTTCTTGCCCTGGGCCCAGGCGACGGCGTCGGCGAGTGCCACGTACGCGCCGGTGATGGCGGCGGTGCGGGTGCCGCCGTCGGCTTGGAGGACGTCGCAGTCGAGGACGATGGTGTTCTCGCCGAGGGCTTTGTAGTCGATGACCGCGCGCAGGGAACGGCCGATGAGCCGGCTGATCTCGTGGGTGCGGCCGCCGATCCTGCCGCGGACGGATTCGCGGTCGCCGCGGGTGTTGGTGGCGCGGGGCAGCATGGAGTACTCGGCGGTGACCCAGCCCTCGCCGCTGCCTTTGCGCCAGCGGGGGACGCCTTCGGTGACGGAGGCGGTGCAGAAGACCTTGGTGTCGCCGAAGGAGACGAGGACGGAGCCCTCGGCGTGCTTGCTCCAGCCGCGTTCGATGGTGACCGGGCGGAGTTGTTCGGGGGTGCGGCCGTCGATTCGAGACATGCCGCTGAGCCTAGCCGTACCTGCGCAGGTGGCCCCTCTCGCGGTGCTGAGGGCCCCTTCAAGACAGGCCGCGCCTCCCGGTTTCAGGGCGCGGAGCGCCCGTACTGCTGTCGGTGTCGCTGAGGTGATGCGAACGCGTGTGCCGGTGATCGCCGGTCGGGATGGCGGTTGTGGGATCGGGGCGCGTTTGTGCGGCTGTCGTACGTACGGTCCTTCGGAGGGTTCGGGGCGGCACAGTGTTCCGGCCGAGACCGTGAGGGGGGCGAGGTGGCGCAGGTGACGGCGGTTGCGGAGGCCGGGCATGCCCGGTACACCTACCGGCTCCGGTTGAAGGACGGCCGGCTGCACCTGGCGGGCGGCATCGTGGTGGCGGTGGTGTGGTCGCGGGAACTGCCGTCCGAGCCGTCCTCGGTGCGCCTGTACCAGGACAGCCTCGGGCACTGGTACGCCTCGTTCGTCGTCCCCGCCCAGGTACAGCCCCTGCCGCAGATCGGCCGCGCACTCGGTGTCGATTGGGGGGTGAAGGAGACCGCGACCACCACCTCCGACACCCACGACCTGCCGCACGCCGGGCACGGCAAGAAGGCCCGGGCGAAGCTGACCCGGTACGACCGGATGATGGCCCGCCGCAAGCCGAAGAAGGGACAACCGGCATCGAAGGGCTACCGCGAGGCGAAGAGACTGCGGGCGAAGGCGTACAAGAAAGTCGCGAGGCAGCGGGAGGACACCGGCCGTAAGTGGGCCAAGAAGGTGGTCCGCGACCACGACGCCATCGCGGTCGAGGACTTCCGCCCGAAGTTCCTGGCCAGGACCACCATGGCCCGCAAGGCCCGTGACGCCGCCATCGGCGCCACCAAGGCCGCTCTGATCGAGATGGGCCGCAAGCACGGGCGGGACGTCCGCCTGGTCCACCCCGCGCACACCACGATGGACTGCGCGCACTGCGATGCGAGAGCCAAGCATCGCCTGCCGCTGGGTGAGCGCACCTACACCTGCACCGCGTGCGGAACGGTGTCCCCACGGGACAAGAACTCCGCACGTGTGATGCTCGTCCGGGCTGGTCTCAACCCGGCTGGTGCTGATGGCGGAAGACCTCCTGGAGCGCTGCTCCAGGAGGCGGCCTGAGCCAGGAATCCCCTTCCCCTAAGGGAGGGGAGGATTCAAATCATGTCTTCGATCTCCGCCGCGATCGGGTCGGCGTCGGTGCCGATGACGACCTGGATGGCGGTGCCCATCTTGACGACGCCGTGGGCGCCGGCGGCCTTGAGGGCGGCGTCGTCGACCTTGCCGGCGTCGACGACCTCGGTCCGCAGGCGGGTGATGCAGCCCTCGACCTCTTCGATGTTGTCGATGCCGCCGAGCCCGGCGACGATTTTCTCAGCCTTGGTGGCCATGTTCCTTCTCCCTGGTGCGAACCGACGTCGTGGCACCGACATCGTGATACCGACATCGTGCGTAGCTGGTCTACACCACCCGGAGGGCGGTCGCCAACCCGTGATGAAATGCGTGGGTTCCTTATCTCACCTTCATCGTGCTACAACATGGTCTACACCACTGAGTGGTGTAGACCACCACCCGATGGAGGAAGTATGAGCTCCGCCACCGCGACACCGGCGGCCCCCGCGAAGAAGCGGGGATCCGGCCTGTTCCAGGGCCTGCAGAAGGTCGGCCGCAGCCTTCAGCTCCCGATCGCCGTGCTGCCGGCGGCGGGTCTCCTGCTCCGCTTCGGCCAGCAGGACGTCCACGACAAACTGAATCTGCCGGACAAGGTCACGGCCGTGTTCGCCACGGCCGGCGGCGCGATCTTCGACAACCTGCCGATGCTGTTCTGCATCGGTGTCGCGATCGGCTTCGCGAAGAAGTCTGACGGTTCGACCGCGCTGGCCGCCCTGGTCGGCTTCCTGGTGTACAGCAACGTCCTGAAGGCGTTCCCGGTCACCGAGGCGAAGGTCCAGGCGGGCGCGGACATAGCCGCGACCTACAACAACCCCGGTGTCCTCGGCGGCATCATCATGGGTCTGCTGTCCGCGGTGCTGTGGCAGCGCTTCCACCGCACCAGGCTGGTGGACTGGCTCGGCTTCTTCAACGGCCGCCGTCTGGTGCCGATCATCATGGCGTTCGTCGGCACGGTCATGGGTGTCTTCTTCGGTCTGGTCTGGGAGCCGATCGGCGAGGTCATCTCCGACTTCGGCGAGTGGATGACGGGTCTGGGCGCCTTCGGTGCGGCGCTGTTCGGCCTCATCAACCGCGCGCTGATCCCCATCGGCATGCACCAGTTCGTGAACACCGTCTCGTGGTTCCAGCTCGGTGACTTCAAGGACGCCACGGGCGCGGTCGTCCACGGTGACCTGAACCGCTTCTTCGCCGGTGACCCGACGGCCGGTCAGTTCATGACCGGCTTCTTCCCGATCATGATGTTCGGTCTGCCGGCCGCCGCGATCGCCATCGCCCACTCGGCCCGTCCCGAGCGCCGCAAGGCCGTGATGGGCATGATGATCTCGCTGGCGCTGACGTCCTTCGTGACCGGTGTGACCGAGCCGATCGAGTTCTCGTTCATGTTCATCGCTCCGGTGCTGTACGCGATCCACGCGGTCCTCACGGCCGTCTCGATGGCGGTCACCTGGGCGCTCGGCGTCCACGCGGGCTTCACCTTCTCCGCGGGCTTCATCGACTACGCCCTGAACTGGAACCTCGCCACCAAACCCTGGCTGATCATCCCGATCGGCCTGGTCTTCGCGGCGATCTACTACACCGTCTTCCGCTTCGCCATCGTCAAGTGGAACCTCCCCACCCCGGGCCGCGAGCCCGAGGAGGAGGTCGAGGACCTCACCAAGGCGTGATCCTCGGCCGTACGGCATGACGAGGGCCCCGGAACCGGGAAGGTTCCGGGGCCCTCGTACGCGTGGGGGTCAGATCTCGTACGACAGCCTCGGCGTCGCCAGTTCCACCGGGCCGTCGAACACGGCGCGCGCGTCGGCGAGGTTGGCCCGCGGGTCGGTCCACGGGGGGATGTGGGTGAGGACCAGGCGGCGGGCGCCTGCCCGGGCCGCCGTCTCACCCGCCTCGCGGCCGTTGAGGTGCAGGTCGGGGATGTTCTCCTTGCCGTGCGTGAACGCGGCCTCGCACAGGAACAGGTCGGTGTCCCGGGCGAGTTCGTCCAGCGCCGGGGTGACGCCCGTGTCGCCGGAGTACGTCAGGGACCTGCCGCCGTGCTCGACGCGGATGCCGTACGCCTCGACCGGGTGCGCCACGCGTTCCGTGTGGACGGTGAACGGGCCGATGTCGAAGGTGGACGGCTTGACCGTGTGGAAGTCGAAGACCTCGCTCATGGAGGAGGCGGTGGGGGTGTCCGCGTAGGCCGTGGTGAGGCGGTGTTCCGTGCCCTCGGGTCCGTAGACGGGGATCGGGTCGCAGCGGCCGCCGTCGTGGCGGTAGTAGCGCGCGACGAAGTACGCGCACATGTCGATGCAGTGGTCGGCGTGCAGATGGCTGAGGAAGATCGCGTCGAGGTCGTAGAGACCGCAGTGGCGCTGCAGCTCGCCCAGGGCACCGTTGCCCATGTCGAGAAGCAGCCGGAAGCCGTCGGCCTCGACGAGGTAGCTCGAGCAGGCCGATTCCGCGGACGGGAACGACCCCGAGCAGCCGACGACGGTGAGCTTCATAAAGCAGAAACCTCCGCTGGCGGGAACGAAGAGAGTGGTGGCGTCGGGGGTCGTGCGGTGGATCGAGCGTAAGGCGCAAAACCCCCGGTCGCTCCTCCGCCAAGGGCTGTTGTGGGCGAACTCACCTGTGCTGTCACCGGTTCGGCTGGCCTCGGGGCGCAAGAGACTTGGGAGAGGGCGCGCGGGCGAGATCGCGCGCCGGTAACGTCATTGGTATGGACACGTCCTGGTGGCTCGCGCTCGCCGCGGTGGTACTGCTGGCGCTGGTCGCCGTGCTCGTCGACGGCTGGGGGCGGGGGCATCGGCCCGCCGCTCGCCGGACCCGGCCGCCCGGCCGTCCGGGCAGGCGCGGGGTCCGTCCGCGGCCCGCGGAGATCTGGTGGGCGAACGTGCCGTACGAGGACGGGCCGGGCGGTAAGGACCGGCCCTGTCTGGTGCTGGTGGTGCACGGGGACCGGGCGATGGTCGCGAAGATCACCAGCAGGCGCCGCGACGAACGGGCCGGGGTGATCCCGCTGCCGCCCGGCTCGGTGGGCGACGCGCGCGGGCGCGCGAGCTTCCTGGAGACGGACGAGCTGCGCGAGGTGCACGTGGAGGACTTCCGCCGGCGGGCCGGGGTGGTGGACCCGGTCCTGTGGGACCGGGTCCGTCACCTGGCTACGTAACGGGCGGCTGCCCAGCGGGGCTCAGGCCCAGAGCTGGCCCTGGAGGGTCTCGATCGCTTCCTCCGTCGTGGCCGCCGTGTAGACGCCGGTCGAGAGGTACTTCCAGCCGCCGTCGGCGACGACGAACACGATGTCCGCGCTCTCGCCCGCCTTCAGCGCCTTGTTCCCGACGCCGATCGCCGCGTGCAGGGCGGCGCCGGTGGAGACTCCCGCGAAGATGCCCTCCTGCTGGAGGAGTTCCCGGGTGCGGGTGACCGCGTCGGCGGAGCCGACGGAGAAGCGGGTGGTGAGGACGGAGGCGTCGTACAGCTCCGGTACGAAGCCCTCGTCGAGGTTGCGCAGGCCGTAGACCAGGTCGTCGTAGCGCGGTTCGGCGGCGACGATCTTCACGTCCGGCTTGTGCTCGCGCAGGAAGCGGCCGACGCCCATCAGGGTGCCGGTGGTGCCCAGGCCCGCGACGAAGTGGGTGACCGAGGGGAGGTCTGCGAGGATCTCCGGGCCGGTCGTCGCGTAGTGGGCGCCCGCGTTGTCGGGGTTGCCGTACTGGTAGAGCATCACCCAGTCGGGGTGCTCGGCGGAGAGCTCCTTGGCGACGCGTACGGCGGTGTTGGAGCCGCCCGCGGCGGGCGAGGGGATGATCTCGGCGCCCCACATGCCGAGCAGTTCGCGCCGCTCCTGTGAGGTGTTCTCCGGCATCACGCACACCATGCGGTAGCCCTTGAGTTTGGCGGCCATCGCGAGGGAGATGCCGGTGTTGCCGGAGGTGGGCTCCAGGATCGTGCAGCCGGGGGTCAGGCGGCCGTCCTTCTCCGCCTGCTCGATCATGTGCAGGGCGGGGCGGTCCTTGACCGAGCCGGTGGGGTTGCGGTCCTCCAGCTTCGCCCAGATGCGGACGTCGGCGGACGGCGACAGCCGCGGCAGGCGCACCAGAGGGGTGTTGCCCACCGCGGCCAGCGGGGAGTCGTAACGCATGAGCGGTCAGCGGGCCTTAGACCATGCCGCCGGCCACGGCCGGCAGGATCGTGACGTTGTCGCCGTCGGCGAGCTTGGTGTTGATGCCGTCCAGGAAGCGGACGTCCTCGTCGTTGAGGTAGACGTTGACGAAGCGGCGAAGCTGGCCATCGTCCACGATGCGGGCACGGATGCCCGAGTGCCGGGTCTCGAGGTCGGTGAAGAGCTCGGCGAGGGTGTCTCCCTTGCCCTCCACAGCCTTCTGGCCGTCGGTGTACTGGCGGAGGATGGTCGGGATGCGGACCTCGATGGCCATGGTTGCGGGCTCCTGTCGGAAGAAGTCTGGTCGGTGGGCGCGCGGCAGCGCAGTTCAACAGCGGGTGGTGCGTGTCGGGCGCCGCGGCTCACGGCCGTACGGCGGCAGGACCGGCGTCAACAGATGGCGCTGGCGAGCCTGCACAGGTCGACGTGCAGCCGCGCCACGAGCAGCGTGCCCGGCGTCTTCTCGCTCACGTCGTCAAGAACCATGGGGTCATCGTATCGATTCCCGGTCCGGGTCCCGGAATACGGTCCCACATTCCGGACGGATTGCGGCCGGGGAGTGAGACCGCACAGTTCGGTACGGGGTTCGGCGAGGTCCTGGGCGTGCTCAGGCGGACTGCCTGACCACCAGGTGGGTGGGGACGACGGCGGAGGAGAGGGCCGGGGCGTCGGGGTGCTGGGTGCGGTCGAACAGCAGCCGGGCCATCAGGCGGCCCATCTCCTCGACGTCCTGGTGGACCGTGGTCAGCGGCGGCTCGGTGGACTCGGCGATCTCCCTCAGGTCGTCGAACCCGACCACCGCCACGTCCTGCGGCACCCGCCGCCCGCGCTCCCGCAGCGTCTGCAGGGCGCCGGACGCCATGAGGTCGGAGGCGACGAAGACGGCGTCGAGGCCGGGGCACCGGTCGAGCAGCGCGGCCATCGCGTCGGCGCCGCCCCGCTGGGTGTAGTCGGCCCGCTCGATCAGCTGGGCGGAGGCGTCCGGTACGACGTCCCGGTAGCCGGCGAGCCGGTCGGCGGCGGAGTTCTCCTGGTCGTAGGGCCCGGTGACGGTCGCGATCCGGGTCCGGCCGAGCGCGACCAGGTGCCGCACGGCCTGGCGGGCGCCGCCGCGGTTGTCGCCGTCGACGTAGGCCTGGCCGCGGACCGGGTCGCCGTCGCCGAGGAGCGGGCGGCCGCCGAAGACGGCGGGCAGGCCGAGGCGGTCGATCATCTCGGGCAGCCGGTCGCCGGGGCGCAGGGAGAACAGCAGGGCGCCGTCGACATGGCCGCCGCCGAGATAGTCGGCCACGCGCGCGTAGTCGTCGGGCTCGTCCAGGAACAGCAGGACGGCCTGCGCGCCGTGCCGGGCGAGTTCGCGGCGGATGCCGCGCAGGTGGCGGTCGAAGAAGGGGTCGAGGAAGAGCCGGTTCTCCGGCTGGGCCGCGACGACCGCGACGGCTCCGGTGCGGTGGGTGACCAGTTGCCGGGCGGCCTGGTTGGGGACGTAGCCGAGTTCGGCGATCACCTCGCGGACGCGGTCGACGACCTCGGCGCGGACCCGGGGCTCGCCGTTGATCACCCGTGACACGGTGGACTTCGAGACTCCCGACCGGCGGGCGACGTCCTCCAGCGTGGGGCGCCGTGTGTGCGTCGGCTGCGTCAACACCTTCTCCGTTACGGCGAGTTGTCCGGCGGCGTACGACGCTCAGTATGCGCTCAGTACGCCTCCACGACCTTCACCTCCTCCTCCGTCACCTCGCCCTCGACGATCCGGAAGGAGCGGAACTGGAACGGTCCGGCGGCGTCGGTGTCGGCGGTGGAGACGAGGACGTAGTGGGCGCCGGGCTCGTTGGCGTAGGAGATGTCGGTGCGGGAGGGGTAGGCCTCGGTCGCCGTGTGGGAGTGGTAGATGACCACCGGTTCCTCGTCGCGGTCGTCCATCTCCCGGTAGAGCTTGAGCAGGTCGCCGGAGTCGAACTCGTAGAAGGTGGGCGACATGGCCGCGTTCAGCATGGGGATGAACCGCTCGGGCCGGTCCGAGCCCGCCGGGCCCGCGATGACGCCGCACGCCTCGTCGGGGTGGTCCTTGCGCGCGTGCGCGACGATCTGGTCGAACAGGGCCTGGGTGATGGTCAGCATGTTGGTCAGGATAGACAGAGGGGCCGCCCTGTACCGAGGGTTGGTACGGGGCGGCCCACATCGTGAGCGGAGAGGTCAGCCGACCTTCTCGAGCTCCGAGTCGCCGCGTGCGGCGATCTGCGGGTTGCGGCTCTTGAGGATCGCCCAGCCGATGGCCAGGGCGGCGGCCCAGACGGCCATCACGTAGAGGCAGACGCGGGCATCGGCGTCGTACGCGATGAGGCCGGTGACGAAGAGCAGGAAGGCGATGGCGAGGTAACTGCACTTCGCGCCGCCGGGGGCCGGGAAGGAGGAGGCGGGCAGGCGGCCCGCATCGACGGCGCGGCGGTAGAGGACGTGGCTGATCAGGATCATCAGCCAGGTCCAGATGCCGGCCGCGGTGGCCACCGAGGTGACGTAGCCGAACGCCTTCTCCGGGACGATGTAGTTGAGGATCACGCCGATGCCCATGAAGAGCACCGAGACGGTGATGCCGAAGGCCGGCGTCTTGGTCGAGGACAGCTTCTTGAAGACCGCGGGGGCCTCGCCGCTGTCGGCCAGGTTCCGCAGCATGCGGCCGGTGGAGTACATGCCGGAGTTGCAGGAGGACAGGGCGGCGGTGAGGACCACGAAGTTCACGATGCCCGCACCCGCCGGGATGCCGATCTTCGCGAAGGCCTCCACGAAGGGGCTCACTCCGTCGCTGAACTCGGTCCACTTGACCACGCACAGGATGACGGTGAGGGCGCCGACGTAGAACAGCGCGATCCGCCAGGGCAGGGTGTTGATCGCCTTGGGGAGGGTCTTCTCCGGATCCTCGGACTCGCCGGCGGTGACGCCGACCAGCTCGACGGCCAGGTAGGCGAACATGACGCCCTGCAGAGTCATCAGGGACGAACCGATGCCCTTGGGGAAGAAGCCGTCGAAGGCCCACAGATTGGAGACGGCGGCGGTGTCGCCGGCCGAGCTGAAGCCGAAGGTGAGCACGCCCAGGCCGATCACGATCATGCCGATCAGGGCGGTGACCTTGACCATCGAGAACCAGAACTCCAGCTCACCGAAGAGCTTCACGGAGATCAGGTTCACTCCGAAGAGGATCACCAGGAAGACCAGGGCCGTCACCCACTGCGGGATGTCCGGGAACCAGTAGTTGACGTAGATCGCGGCGGCGGTCAGCTCGGCCATGCCGGTGACCACCCACATCAGCCAGTACGTCCAGCCGGTGAAGTAGCCGAAGAAGGGGCCGAGGAACTCGCGGGAGTACTCCGCGAAGGAGCCCGAGACGGGGCGGTAGAGCAGGAGCTCGCCGAGCGCCCGCATGATGAAGAAGATGATCACGCCCGCGAGGGCGTACATGAAGATCAGGCTGGGTCCGGCCTTGGCGATGTTCGCCCCGGCTCCCAGGAAGAGGCCGACGCCGATGGCGCCGCCGATCGCGATCATCTGGACCTGGCGGCTGCCGAGCCCGCGTTCGTACCCCTCTCCCTCAGGGGTCTTGTCCGTGTCGACCTGCGCTGAGGTCATGTGTGGTGCGCCTTTCTCCATGCCGACCCGGGCCTTCGTCGGCCACGGACCGGGTCTCGATCCCCCCGGATGATGGAGTGTGAGCGGGCTCTGTCTTCCCGGAGCCCGCTCATGCCTGGCCGACGGTCTGCCGACTGGTTGGCGCACCCGGGCGAAGACATGGGTGGTGTTCGCCGGGCGGTCGTGAAGATTTATCACGGCCGCCACATTGATCACCCGGGTCAGGTGTGGCGCAGCCCACAGGGAGAGGCGGACAAAAGGGACCCCCCGCGGGCATAGGGGGCCGTCACGGTGATGTGATCGTTATCCGGATTTGAGCGTCCGCTGAGCGAACACAGGATCTGCACAAATGCGCACAAGTCAGGGCATCAGCGTGCTGACGAGCGTCTCTTGGAGCCCGCCGAGCCACAGGTACGCCATCACCATCGGCTTGCGCGGGTCCTCGTCCGGGAGGTGGTAGAGGAGGTCGCTGTCGTCCTCGTCGGTGATCTCCAGCCGGGAGCCGATCGCCAGCCGCAGGTCGTTGAGGGCGCTCAGCCACTGCTGCGACTCGCCGGGCGACAGCTTGAGCACCGCCCCGCCCTTGCCGGCGGAGCTGAGCGCGTCCAGGGAACGGATCACCGCGAGGGCGTTCTCCCGCTTGCCGGCCCGGAGGTCGTTCTCGGTGTAGCGGCGGAACTCGGCGGAGTACGCCCGCTCCTCCTCGGCCTGCTTCGGCCCGGGGGCGCCCTCAGGGTCGCTGTAGGCGTCGGGGAAGAGCCGTCGGAGGACCGGGTCGGCGGGGGGCTCGCTGGGGCCCTCCGCGAACAGCTCGGCGAGCGGGTCGTCGGGGGTGTCCTCGGCGGGGCCGGGGCCGATGAGCTCCAGGAGCTGGACGGCCAGCGACCGGATGATGGAGATCTCGACGTCGTCGAGGGCGACGGCCGCGCCGCCGCCGGGGAGCGGTTCGAAGTGTCCTGGCATGAAGGGAGTTCGCTACTTCCGGTCCTGCTGGAGGGTGGCCCACAGACCGTAGCCGTGCATGGCCTGCACGTCGCGTTCCATCTCCTCGCGGCTTCCGCTGGAGACGACCGCCCGGCCCTTGTGGTGGACATCGAGCATGAGCTTGGTGGCCTTGTCCTTCGAGTAGCCGAAGTACGTCTGGAAGACGTACGTCACGTAGCTCATGAGGTTGACCGGGTCGTTGTGAACGATGGTGACCCAGGGGACGTCGGGTTCCGGGACGGCGAAGACCTCTTCCGCCGACTCGGTGCGTTCGGTCTCAAGGGGAGCGGGTGACGTCACAAGGCCCATGCTGCCACGCCCTCCGTAAATCGTCACACTGACGAAATGGGGGTACGATGCCTTGCCATGAACACAGCGGACCTTGGGCTGCCGGTGGACGTTCCCTCTACGGCGCTCTTCACGGACCAGTACGAGCTGACCATGCTGCAGGCGGCGCTGAAGGCGGGTACCGCCGAACGGCGCAGCGTGTTCGAAGTCTTCACCCGGCGGTTGCCGGAAGGGCGCAGGTACGGCGTGGTGGCGGGCACCGGGCGTGTCCTGGACGCCGTCGAGAACTTCCGCTTCGACGCGGACGTCCTCGGCTTCCTGCGGGAGCGGTCGATCGTCGACGAGGAGACCCTGGACTGGCTCGCCTCGTACCGCTTCTCGGGTGACGTCTGGGGTTATCCCGAGGGCGAGGTGTACTTCCCGGGCTCGCCGATCATGCGGGTCGAGGGGTCCTTCGCCGAGTGCGTGCTCCTGGAGACCGTGATCCTGTCCATCCTCAACCACGACTCGGCGATCGCGGCGGCCGCCTCCCGGATGGCCTCCGCGGCCGGCGGGCGGCCGCTGATCGAGATGGGTGCCCGCCGCACCCACGAACTGGCCGCGGTCGCCGCCTCGCGCGCCGCGTACGTCGGCGGCTTCACCACCACCTCCGACCTCGCGGCCGGCTTCCGCTACGGCATCCCCACCGTGGGCACCTCCGCCCACGCCTTCACCCTCCTGCACGACCAGGAGCGGGACGCCTTCCAGGCCCAGGTGAACTCGCTGGGCCGGGGCACGACCCTGCTCGTGGACACGTACGACGTCACCGAGGCAGTCCGGACGGCCGTCGAGGTCGCCGGGCCCGAGCTGGGGGCGGTGCGGATCGACTCCGGGGACCTGCTGCTGGTCGCGCATCGTGTACGGCAGCAGCTGGACGAGCTGGGGGCCACGAACACGAAGATCATCGTGACCTCGGACCTGGACGAGTACGCCATCGCCTCGCTGGCGGCGGCGCCCGTGGACGCGTACGGCGTCGGCACCCAGCTGGTGACCGGCTCGGGACACCCGACGGCCTCGATGGTGTACAAGCTGGTCGCCCGCGCCGAGACCGCCGACCCGAAGGCCCCGCTGGTGCCGGTGGCCAAGAAGTCCACCGGCGGCAAGACCTCCGTCGGCGGCCGCAAGTGGGCCGCGCGTCGCCTGGACGAGCACGGGATCGCGGAGGCCGAGGTCGTCGGCACCGGGCCGGTGCCGGCCGAGCTGGCCGACCGGCAACTGCTGGTCGAGCTCGTCAAGAGCGGCGAGGTCGTCGCGCGCGAGCCCCTGGACGTCGTCCGCGACCGGCACGCGGCCGCCCGCGGCAACCTGCCGCTGTCGGCGGCCCAGCTGTCGCGCGGGGAACCGGTCATTCCGACGGAGTACGCGCACGGGCGGCCGGGTAGCTAAGTCGGGTGTGCCGCGATACGCCCTGGAACGCCCCTTCCCGCGCGACCCTCGGAGTCAATAGGCTCGGAAGTTCACCCGGCCGGGTCCGCATCCCTTCCATGACCCAGCCGTCCATAACCGAAGGACACCGACCATGCGCCGCGCCTTGATCGTCGTCGACGTGCAGAACGACTTCTGCGAAGGGGGCAGTCTCGCGGTGGCCGGCGGTGCCGATGTGGCCGCCGCCGTCACCGAGCTGATCGGCCAGGCGGCCGGCTCCGGGTACCAGCACGTGGTGGCCACCCGCGACCACCACATCGCCCCCGGCGGCCACTTCGCCGACAACCCCGACTACGTCCACTCCTGGCCCGCGCACTGCATCGCCGGTACCGAGGGCGTGGGCTTCCACCCGAACTTCGCCCCCGCGGTGGCCTCCGGCGCGGTCGACGCCGTCTTCGACAAGGGCGCGTACGCGGCGGCCTACAGCGGCTTCGAGGGCGCCGACGAGAACGGCGTGACACTGGCCGACTGGCTGCGCGCCCGGAAGGTCGACGAGGTGGACGTGGTCGGTATCGCGACCGACCACTGCGTCCGCGCCACCGCCCTGGACGCCGCCCGGGAGGGCTTCCGTACCCAGGTGCTGCTGGACCTGACCGCCGGCGTGGCCGAGGCCACGACCGAGCGGGCGCTGGAGGAGCTGCGGCAGGCGGGCGTGGAGCTGTCCGGGAAGCCCGTGGTCGCCTAGGGCCTGTTGCGAAAGTGGCCTCTGCCGCGCGACGCCCGGCACGCACTCTCGCCGCACCGCCCGAAAGCCCGAGTACGCCCAGTACGAGGGCTTCCGGGCGGCACGCCGAGAGCACGCACCGGACGCCGCGCGGCCGCCCTCCGGGCAACGAGGCCACTTTCGCAACAGGCCCTAGGCGGCCTTCTGACGGATCTCCGCGGCGCTACGTCACGGTCGGCGCCGTGGGTGCCGCCGGGCGTCTGAGCAGTGCCCGGACCGGGTGCCACAGCTCCTGGACACGTTCCGGGCCCCCGACACCGTTGTCAGGGGCCGTACGCCATATCAGGCCGTCCGGATGGTGCAGGACCGCGGTGATCTCGTCCGGGGTCGGCGGGGCCGCGTTGCCCCGCAGGTAGACCGCGCGCATGCCCAAGTTGCGCAGCCTGGTCAGGGCGCGCGCACGGTTCTGGGCGTGGACGAGGAAACGGACACAGCCCGTGCCGTCGGCGGTGGGGCTGGGCAGGTTCAACGCCACCACCACGCTGCCGGTCGGCAGCTTGCAGAAACCTCCTGCGGCCATGCGGTCACACCCCCGTGCGAGTCGTCGTCGAAGCCGGTGCCGACGCCGGCGTCAAAGCCGGCGTCCAAGTCGGTGTCAATAAGGGAGCCACAGGACGCACCTAAACACGATCGGCGGCAACCCGCCAGGGGGTTGCCGCCGATACGCTTGTGACCTGCGGGGATGCTGTCTACTTCGCGGACGGTCCGACCTGGACCGAGATCGTCGAGCCGTCCACCGGCTCCTTGGTGATCTTGATCCGGGTGTCGGTGTCAGTGACCTTGACGCCCGCGAACGGGTTCGAGGCGTCGTAGTAGCTCGACGTGCCGTCGTCGAAGACCGGGACGCCGACCCGCGACTTGATCTTGGTGGGGACGTCCGCCTTGTGCAGCGTGATCGCGTCCGTCTGCTGCCGGGTGAAGGTCGAGTCGAAGGCCTGGATGCGGTTGCGCATCAGCGTGCCGTCGGACCACTTCAGCGGCGTCGGGTGGGAGTCGATCGGCAGGATCAGACCCGTGCCGGCGTGCTCACTGGTGTTGTCGTCGGCCTGGGAGGTGTCCCACTTCCAGATCAGCAGGCCGTTCTGGTACGGGTAGTGCTCCACCCAGTCCGGACGGGTCGTCGAGAAGCCGTAGTTGTACGGGCCGACCTTGAGGACCTTGTCGTACGACACGTACTGGCGGTTCTCGGCGATGTAGTACTGCGGGTAGTCGTCCGTGATGGACGCGCCGATGCGGGAGAAGCCGCTCGCAGTCCAGGCCGCGTCCTGGGACTCGGCGTTGTCGGAGAACAGGGCGGCGCCGTCGGCGGTCACGGTGATCTCGTCGGCCGTGAAGCCCTTCTGAGCCACCCCGCCGTCGGTCTGGTAGCGGAAGCGCAGGCCGATCTTCTGGCCGGCGTAGGCGTCCAGCGGGAACGTCAGCTTCTGGTACGCGTCCACCGTGCCGGTGAGCGCGGGCTTGCCGCTGCCGTCACGCGGGACGGCGCTGCCGTCGGCCAGCTTGCCGTCGACGGGCGTCCAGTTGGTGCCGCCGTCCGTGGAGACCTCGGTGTAGAGGTAGTCGTAGTCCGCCTCGATGTCCCACCAGCCGTCGAGGGTGAGGCTCGCGGACGACTTGCCGGTCAGGTCGACCGTGCGGGCGAGGGAGTTGCGCAGGTCGTTGCCGCTGCCGCTCCACCACTGCTTGCTGCCCTGCGCCGGGGCGACGACCTCGGTGGTGACCGTCTTGTCGGGCAGCTGGACCACGAGGGCCTGCGGGTTCTTGGTGTTGTACTCCGCGACACCGAGGGTGTGGTTCGACTTCACGCCCGCCTGGGCGATGTCGTAGTCGAGCCAGCCCAGTTGCAGCTTGTCCCAGGCGTTCATGCCGCCGGGCAGGTCGCCGATGGCGTCCTTGCCGGTGCCGAGCCAGGAACCGGAGGACATCAGCGTCCAGAAGCCGGTGGAGTTCTCGCCGCCGGCGGTGTCGTACTCGTCGGGCAGGCCCAGGTCGTGGCCGTACTCGTGGGCGAAGACGCCCAGGCCGCCGTTCTCCGGCTGGATGGTGTAGTCGCCGACCCAGACGCCGGTGTCGCCGATCTGTGTGCCGCCGAGCTTGTTGGTGTCCGGGCCGGTGGCGCCGGCGTCGGTGCCGAAGGCATACCAGCGGTGGGCCCAGATGGCGTCCTCGCCCTGTGCGCCGCCGCCCGCGGACTCGTCCTCGCCGGCGTGCACGATCTGGAAGTGGTCGATGTAGCCGTCGGGCTCGTTGAAGTCGCCGTCGCCGTCGAAGTCGTAGCGGTCCCACTGGTCGAACTCGGCCAGCTCCGCCTTGATCTCGGCGGCGGTGTCACCGGCGGCCTCGCGCTCGGCGACCCAGGCGTTGACGCCGTCCTGCACGGCGTACCAGGCACCGGTGGACGCCTGGTTGGAGCCGTAACGGGCCTCGTTGTAGGGGACCTTGACCCAGTCGGTGACCTCGCCGTCGACCGAGTAGCGGCCCGAGGACTGCTTCTCGTAGTACTTCTTCAGCGACTCGGTGTTCTTGCCGGTGCCGAAGTAGAGGTCCTGGAAGTGCTTCTGGTTGTAGTCCGCCTGCCAGGCCGTGCTGTTGTTCTGCGCGGCGTCCGGCTGGGCTATCTGGTTGTGCAGCGGGCCGGGGGTGCCGCCGTAGCGGCTGTCGACCTGGTCGCCGAACTCGACCAGGATCGTGAAGATCTTGTCGGTCTTCTCTCGGCCGAGTTCGACGTACTTGTCGTCGCCCTTGAGCTTGACGACCTGGGAGCCGTTGCGCTCCTTGACCTTGGCGGAGCCGGATATGACCTGGTTGAGCGCCTCTTCGCGCTGGGCCTCCTGGGTCTTGGACAGCGGACCGTCCAGGTCGTGCGCCTTCATCTCGGCCGGCTGCGGGTCGTGCCCGTCCACGGCCGTGGGTACGGCGGTCGAGTCGGCCTGGGCCACCGTGAAGGCCGAGAAAGTGGCCGTGGCCGCGGCGAACGCGACGACTGTCGCCGCCGTTCTGAACTGCCAGGATCTGCTGGTCACTTGAGTTCCTCCCCCGCGTCCGGGCGCGCGGAAGGAGGGGGGTCCTGGGCCTGGTGGGTCCGCGCGCGCTGTTCAACGCGTGTAGTCAAGTGACGACATTTGACTAGAGGTTGACGAGAAAAGACAGCCCTTGACTTGAGCAGGTCAATTGCACTATGCGAAGTTGGGGTCCGCTTTACGAACGGCGGGCCGCGGCACGCGTGCTCACGGAGGACGAGAGCGCCCCCTCGAACGGGCGCGCGGTTGTGTCCACTTGCTGGACGCCATGAACCCGTGCGCCCCCCGTGCTCCGGCCCTGTTGGTCAGGTCACGCTTACCTGTCGTTCCGCTCGGGCATGCAGGCGATTAGAGTCGATTGGCGGAACGCCCTGAAATCGGCGGAAAGCCAGGCCGACGCCCCCGTGGACCCCCACTTCCGAGGACACGATTGCCATGCCTCGTCCGACTGTCACGCCTCGCCCGACGGCCGCACAGCTCGCCTACGGTTCGTGCACCGTGATCTGCTCGACGCTCGCCATGCTGCTGCTGTCACAGACGAGTTCGGGCGTGGGGATCGCGATCATCGCCCTCGCGGCGCTCGCCCTGGGTCTGCTTGTCGCCATGACGGTCCCGATGCCCAGGTCCCGCGTGGTCGCGTTGAACCGGCCCGCCACGCAGACCGAGGAGACGCCGACAACGGCACAGACGGCAACGCCGCAGGCGCCGGTGCCGGCGACGGCCTCGATCTCCGCGCTGGCCTCCGAGCGGCCGGTGCACGAGCGCGCTGCTTCCTGACTGACGGCTGCGGAGTGCGGCTGACGGTTCTGACGGCTGACGGCTGACGGCTGACGGCTGACTGAGGCTGGTCAGTCGGTGCTGACCACCACCGTCTTGGCCGCCTTGTCGTGCAGGCCCTGCTTGTAGGGCTTGTCGAAGTAGCTCCAGCCGCCCGAGATCGCGGTCCAGATGCAGGCGCAGCAGAACGCGAACGGGATCCACAGCACCGCCGAGCGGATCAGCGTGGTCTGCACGGAGGGCGTGGCGCCGTTGTCGAGGGCGGCGACCCGCATCCCCAGCCACTTCTTGCCGAGCGTCTGCCCCGTCCTGCTGATCATGACGGTGTCGTACGCGATGTAGAGCACGGCGGCGATCACCGACTGCCCGAACGACTTGCCGAACTCGATGTTGTTGTTGTCGATGTTGTACTCGTGCACGTTGAAGGCCAGGGTGAGCAGCCAGACCACGATGCCGACCATGATCATGTCGATGATACGGGCGAGGGTGCGCTTGCCGCTCGCGGCGAGCGGCGGCATACCGGCCAGCGGATCGCCGGGGTAGTGGCCACCGCCCTGCGGGCCGCCGTCGTAGGGGCCACCGCCCTGCGGGCCGCCGGAGCCATAGGGATCACCGCCCTGCGAGCCACCGGAGCCGTAGGGGCCGCCGCCCGGGGGAGGCGGGGGCTCGCTGCCGTACGGGGGCTGAGCGTCGTACGGCGAACCGGCGCCCTCCGCAGGCGGGGGCTGCTTCCTGAACGGGTCGTCTTCCGGCGGCTGACCGGAGCCGGGGGGTTCGGTGCTCATGGCCCGAGTCGACCGCGAACCCTCCGGCTCCGCATCCGGCGAGCGGCCGTCCGGAGTAGCGGATCCTCCGGTACTCGTACCCTGTCCGGTCAGCCCGCCACGAACGTATGTGCGGCCTTGTCGTGCCAGCACTGGTGCCACGGCCGGTCGATCAGACACCACAGGACGCCCACGACACCCACGGCGAGCAGTCCGGGCACGCTGTAGACCAGCCAGCGGCGCAGGGCCGCACCGAAGGACGGGGGCTCGTGGCCCTCGATGTCCCGTACGTCCAGCCCGAACAGCTTCTTGCCGAGGGTGCGGCCCCATTTGGCGGTGGGCAGCGCCTCGTAGAGAGCGCCGAACACGAGCAGGACGGCCAGCACGATGCCGAGATACGTCGATGTCGTGCCGTCGAGCAGCCACACCGTCACGGTCTCGCCGGACAGCTTCGCCGCGTCGATCTTCTCGTTGACGTGGTCGACCGCCTTGGTACCGAGCGGTACGGCGGCCACGGCGGTGACACCGGCGAGCACCACCGTGTCCACGAGCCGGGCGGCCAGCCGCTTGCCGAGCCCCGCCGGGCGGGCCGACGCCTGACGCCGGGCGGCCGCCTGGAAGATGTCGTCGACGGGCGGCTTCCAGGGCGTGACCGGCTGCTCCCCGTCGTCCGCCCCTGCCAGCCGGTGCACCTGCTGCGCCCAGGAGGGCTGCCCGCCACCGGGGCCGGCGGTCAGGGGGGCCGAGGTCAGGGGGGCGGAGGCGGGTGTGCCGGGGCTGGACTGGGGGCCGGTCGGCTGAGGGCCGCCGGACTGGTGGGGCACGCCCGGGGTGGCCGCGGGGGTCGCCTGCGGGCCGGAGAGGGCGGCGGGGGGCACGGACGGGGCCTGGGCGGCTGCCCCGGCACCGGCGGCTCCGACGCCCCCCCGGGGCTGCGCTGCGGCGGCACGGGCGGCTGCCGCCTTTCCGGCACCGAAGCCGGGGGCTTCCTGGGCCCCGGGGGATGCGGGAGTACCGGAGGACACGGACCCGCCCGGGGGTGCGGCGTGGGAGCCGATACCGGGGTGGCCGGTGCCGTGGGGCGCCCGCGGGTCGGAGGCGCCGGACACTCCGGGCCCACCGGCTCCCCCGGCTCCCCCTCCCGGACCTCCCGAACCCGTGCCGCCGCCCCCGGAGAACTGGGCGCCGAACGCTCCGGGTGCCGCGCCGGACGCGGACCGGGCGGATCCGGGACCCGGGGTGCCCGGGTGCGCCCCGGCTGCCCGGTTCTGCTGGGCCGTGCGCGGGGAGAGCGCGCGGAAGGTCACGGTGCCCTCGTCGGCAGGGGGCTCACCGGGGCCCGGAACACCGGGAGTTCCGGTGCCGGCCGCCGCTCCCCCACGTCCCGCCGTGGGCCTGCGGAAGATGAACGTGTTGCCCGCGTCGGCGTCGTCCGGCTCGGCGGGCGGGATCATCGCGGTGCCGTCCGTACGGGCGGAACGACCGTCGGGCTGGGACGGCCCGTCGCCGGCCCCCGCCGCACGCGGCACCCGCGGATCAGCGGCGTCCCGCCCACCTTGCGGGCCTCCCGGCTGGGCACCCCACGACACCCGGCGGTCCTGGTCCCCTCCGAATCCCGACTGATGGGAGCGGTCGGCGCCCCAGGCGGCCGCGGGGGCGGGGCGGCCGCCTTGCTGGGCGGCCGCGGGTGAGGACGGAGCGGCCCCGTCGGACCCGTCGGACCCGTCGGACCCGTCGGACGGATTGGGGTCGCCGACCGGGTCCTCGTCGAAGAAGTGCGGGCCCGTCTCCTCCACCGGGGCAGCCGAGGCGGCGGGGGCGGTTCCGCCTGCCGGGCCGTCGCCGGACGGTGGGGCTAGCGGTTCGCCGTCCGTCGGGGCCGGACGGCTGGTGCCCGGTACCCAGGCCACACCGTTCCAGTACCGGACATATCCAGGAATGGACGGGTCCGGGTAAAACCCTTCGCGGGGCCTGTCGTCACCGGGGGCCGGGGTTGGGGCGCTCATGTCCGTCGTCCGGAATCTGCTCGGGGGTCAAATGGGGGCCTCCACATCTATCAGACCGGCGCAGCCCCCACCGCCAGTCCCGCTGGACCCACACTTTTGAGAAGGGCCCACCGACCCGCTGCCGGAAAAAGTTTCGCCGAACCCGCGTAATGCTCGCGCCTTTCCCCCTCTTGGACGCCCACGCCGTGCTCAGACAGGGATCGACGACGCGCTCGATCAACTGCTCGCCCGCTGACCCTGCCGGAGGGCCGGTTCGGAACCGGGATCTAGAACAGCTTGCCGGGATTGAGGATGCCCAGTGGGTCGAAGACCTGTTTGATCTGCTGCTGCATCTCCACTCCGACCGGCCCGATCTCGCGTGCCAGCCACTCCTTCTTCAGGACGCCCACGCCGTGCTCGCCGGTGATCGTGCCGCCGAGTTCCAGGCCGAGCGCCATGATCTCGTCGAAGGACTCGCGGGCGCGCCGGGACTCGTCGGGGTCCGACGCGTCGAAGCACACGGTCGGATGGGTGTTGCCGTCGCCGGCATGGGCGACGACACCGATGGTGAGCTGGTACTTCTCGGCGATCCGCTCGGTTCCCTCGATCATCTCGGCGAGCTTCGAGCGGGGCACGCACACGTCGTCGATCATCGTCGTGCCCTTGACCGCTTCGAGCGCGCTGAGCGACAGCCGCCGTGCCTGGAGGAGCAGTTCGGACTCGGCCGCGTCGTCGGCCGGGACGACCTGGGTGGCGCCCGCGGCCTCGCACAGCGCGCCGAGGGCGGCGAGGTCGGCGGCCGGGTCGGCGGTGTCGAAGGCGGCCAGCAGCAGGGCTTCCGTGCTCTGCGGGAGTCCCATGTGCGCAAGGTCGTTGACGGCTTTCACCGTCGTACGGTCCATCAGTTCGAGGAGGGACGGCACGTGCCCGCCCGCCATGATCCGGCACACGGCGTCGCAGGCGGCGGCCGCGGACGGGAACTCGGCCGCCAGCACCAGTTGCTCGGGCGGCTGGGGCCTGAGGGCCAGGGTCGCCCGTACGACGATGCCGAGCGAGCCCTCGGAGCCGACGAAGAGGCGGGTGAGGTCGTACCCGGCGACGCCCTTCGCCGTACGGCGGCCGGTGGACATCAGCCGGCCGTCGGCCAGGACGACGTCCAGACCGAGGACGTACTCGGCCGTCACCCCGTACTTCACGCAGCACAGGCCGCCGGACGCGGTGCCGATGTTGCCGCCGATCGTGCACATCTCCCAGCTGGAGGGGTCCGGCGGGTAGGACAGGCCGTGTTCGCCGACCGCGCGGGACAGCGTCGCGTTGACGACACCGGGCTCGACGACGGCGATGCGGTCGACCGGGTTGATCTCCAGGATCCGGTCCATCTTGACCAGCGACAGCACGATGCAGCCGTCGGAGGCGTTGGCCCCGCCCGACAGGCCCGTGCGGGCGCCCTGCGGGACGACCGGGACGCGCAGTTCGGTGGCGGTGCGCATGACGTGCTGGACCTGTTCGACGGTGCGCGGCAGCACGACCACCGCCGGGGTGCCGGCCGGGCAGAAGCTGGCCATGTCGTTGGCGTAGGAGGCCGTGACGTCCGGGTCGGTGAGGACGGCGTCGGCCGGCAGACCGTCCCGCAGGCGGTCGACGAGGGTGCCGGTCGCTGCTGTGTCTTCGTCGCGCGGCGCTTCGATACGGCTCATGATCACAGGTTCGCACCGGGGGCCATCGGTGTGAACCCCGTGTACGGCAGCTGTCGTAAGCCGGGGCGGGGTCGTCGTGCTCCCGCACAGTGAGCGCCATGGAGAACGACGAGGAGGCTCCCGCGCCGGTCCGCCGCGCCGGCGGGCTGCTGATCGCCTCGGTCGCCGGTTGTGCCGTACTCGGCGGGGTGCTGATGCTGCTGCCCTCGGAGGGGACACAGAACCGGGCGCCCGCACCGGCGCCGGGTGCGCGGGCGCACGCGGCGGTCGCCGCGGGGGTGCCGGCCGCGCTGCCCGATCTGGCGGCGCTGATCGGTGAGCGCGAGGCCAGGGTGCGGGCGCACCCCGAGGACGCACAGTCGTGGGCGGTGCTGGGGACGGCCTATGTGGAGCGGGGGCGGCGGACCGCGGACCCGGCGTCCTACCCGAGGGCCGAGGCGGCGCTGCGTACGTCGTTGAAGGTGCGCGGCAAGGGCAACGCGGAGGCGCTCGACGGGCTGGCGGCCCTGGCGAACGCGCGCCGGGACTTCCGGGCGGCGAAGGCCTGGGCGGAGGCGGCCCGGGCGGCGCGGCCCCGGCGCTGGACGACGTATCCGCTGCTGATCGACGCCTACACCGGCCTCGGCGACCAGCAGGCGGCCCGCGGCGCGCTGGACAGGCTGATGAAGCTGCGCTCCGGGCCGGACGTGCTGGCGCGGGCCGCGGCCGTCTACTGGGACCAGGGCCGGCGGGAGGACGCTGCGGCCTCCTTGTCCGACGCGGCGGCGGGAGCCCGGGCGCCGGCCGAGCGGGCGGCCTATCTGGAGCGGTCCGGGCAGCTGGCCTGGGAACGCGGCGAGCGGGCGGAAGCCCTGCGGTACTTCCAGGAGGCGGTACGGCTCGATCCCGACCAGCGGGCCGCGCGGGCCGGGCAGGGGCGGGTGCTGGCGGCGCTGGGCCGGACGACGGAGGCGCTGAAGGCCTACCGGGCGGCGCCGGCCGAGCAGCCTTGTCCGCAGTACGCGTTGGAACTGGGCGAGTTGTACGAGTCGCTGGGGCTCGGGCAGGCCGCCCGGGCGCAGTACGACCTGCTGCGGGCGCGGGTGCGCGAGGCCGCCGCGGGCGGGGCGGACGAGGAGTTGGTGCTCGGGCGGTTCGAGGCGGACCGCGGGGACGCGCGGGCCGCCGTACGGCGGTTGCGGGCCGAGTGGGACCGGCAGCCGGGGATCGCCGTGGCCGACGCGCTGGGGTGGGCTCTGCACCGGGCGGGGCGGGACGAGGAGGCGCTGCGGTTCGCGACGGTGGCGACGGACAAGTCGAAGGGGGGCGGCGTACGGAGTGCTCCGTACGCCTACCACCGGGGCATGATCGAGCGGGGGCTGGGGCGGTACGGGCCGGCCCGCAGACATCTGCAGGAGGCGCTGCGGATCAACCCGTACTTCTCCCCGTTGGACGCGCGGACGGCCCGGGCCGCGCTGTCGGAGCTGGGCGAGCCGTCCGTGGCGGACGTGCCGGCGATGGATGCGAAGGAGTGACTACAGGTTGCCCCTCTTGGCCTGCTCCCGCTCGATCGCCTCGAACAGGGCCTTGAAGTTGCCCTTTCCGAAGCCCATCGAGCCATGGCGTTCGATGATCTCGAAGAACACGGTCGGCCGGTCCTGGACCGGCTTGGTGAAGATCTGCAGGAGGTAGCCGTCCTCGTCGCGGTCGGCGAGGATCTTCAGCTCGCGCAGGGTCTCCACGGGGACGCGGGTGTCGCCGACCCACTCGCCGAGGGTGTCGTAGTACGAGTCCGGGGTGTCGAGGAACTGGACCCCGGCCGCCCTCATGGTCCGTACCGTCCGCACGATGTCGTTGGTGTTCAGCGCGATGTGCTGGACGCCGGCGCCGCCGTAGAACTCCAGGTACTCGTCGATCTGGGACTTCTTCTTGGCGAGGGCGGGCTCGTTGATCGGGAACTTGACCTTGAGCGTGCCGTCGGCGACGACCTTCGACATCAGCGCGCTGTACTCGGTGGCGATGTCGTCGCCCACGAACTCCTTCATGTTCGTGAAGCCGAGGACCTTGTTGTAGAAGCCGACCCACTCGTTCATCCGGCCGAGTTCGACGTTGCCGACGCAGTGGTCGATGGCCTGGAAGGTGCGGTGGGCGGGGGGCTCGACGATCGGGCTCGCGGCCGCGAAACCGGGGAGGTAGGGGCCGTCGTAGCCGGTGCGCTCGACGAGGGTGTGGCGGGTCTCGCCGTACGTGGCGATCGCGGCGAGGACGACCGTGCCGTGCTCGTCCTTGACGTCGTACGGCTCGGCGACGGAGCGGGCGCCGTGCTCGATCGCGTAGGCATACGCGGCGCGCGCGTCCGGGACCTCGATGGCGAGGTCGATGACGCCGTCGCCGTGCTCGGCCACGTGCTGGGCGAGGAAGTGGCCCCAGGGGGTGGCGGGCTTGATGACGGAGGTGAACACGAAGCGGGCGGAGCCGTTCTCGAGCACGTACGAGGCGGTCTCGCGGCTGCCGTTCTCCGGTCCGGAGTAAGCGACCAGCCGCATGCCGAAGGCGGTGGAGTAGTAGTGCGCCGCCTGCTTGGCGTTGCCCACGGCGAAGACGACCGCGTCCATTCCCTTGACCGGGAAGGGGTCGGCCTGCCGGGCGGTGTCGGGAGTGTGGTGTGTGGTCTGCGTCATAGTGGAAGCGTCACCTGTGGCTGCAAGGTGCGCAACAGTTCGCGTTTTCGCTGGGCAACCTGACCAGTGACAGGCCCGCATCTGCGGGCTTTCTGTACAGGATGACCAGTGGCTTCCGGTGCCGGGAGGGCCGTCGTGGGGATCGATCAGCTGGACGGGCGGATCATCGTGCTGCTGGCGCGGGAGCCGCGGATCGGGGTGCTGGAGATGTCCCGGCGGCTGGGGGTGGCCCGCGGGACCGTGCAGGCGCGGCTGGACCGGCTTCAGTCGAACGGAGTCATCCGCGGGTTCGGTCCCGAGGTGGATCCGGCGGCGCTCGGATATCCGGTCACCGCGTTCGCCACGCTGCAGATCCGGCAGGGGCAAGGGGCGGACGTACGGGCCCACTTGGCGACCGTGCCGGAGGTGCTGGAGCTGCACACCACCACCGGCACCGGCGACATGATGTGCCGGCTGGTGGCCCGCTCCAACGCCGATCTCCAGCGGGTCATCGACCGGGTTGTCGGCTTTGATGGCATTGTCCGGGCCGCCACCGCGATCGTCATGGAGAACCCCGTTCCGCTGCGGATCATCCCGCTGGTGGAGCAGGCGGCCCAGGACACGGAGGGAACCTGACCCACCTGGGGGTGAGCGGAGTGAGCTTCTGGGAGTACCTCGGCAACCGCCACCAGCAGTTGCTGACGGACGCCTACCAGCACGCCGGCGTCGTCTTCCTGTGCATGGTCGCGGCCACGTCGGCCGGCGTGCTGATCGGCGTGATCACCTACCGCGGCGAGCGGGCCGGCACCCTCGCCACCACGGCCGCCTCGACCGTCCTGGCCGTTCCCTCGCTCGCCGTGATCGGTCTGCTCGTACCGGTCGTGGGCCTGGGCGTCCCGCCCACCGTGATCGCGTTGACGCTGTTCGGGCTGCTGCCGGTCGTGCGCAACACGATCACCGGCCTGCGCGGGGT
Source organism: Streptomyces sp. NPDC050287 (assembly GCF_044459385.1). Classification (NCBI taxonomy): domain Bacteria; kingdom Bacillati; phylum Actinomycetota; class Actinomycetes; order Kitasatosporales; family Streptomycetaceae; genus Streptomyces; species Streptomyces sp. NPDC050287. Next base: position 603,575 of record NZ_JBITIY010000006.1, read on the forward strand.
GGACCCCTCACTGGTGGACGCGGCCAAGGGCATCGGGATGTCCCGCCCGATGCGGCTGGTGCGAGTCGAACTGCCGCTGGCCTGGCCGCCGATCCTGACCGGGATCCGGGTCTCGACGCGGATGCTGATGGGCATCGCCGCGATCGCGGCGTACGCCTCCGGGCCCGGCCTCGGCAAGGTGATCTTCCGCGGTCTCGCCTCCCCGGGCAGCGGGAACGCGCTCAACGAGGTGCTCGCGGGCACGCTCGGGATCATCCTTCTGGCCCTGCTGTTCGACACCGCGTACATCCTGATCGGGCGGCTGACCATTCCCAGGGGGATCCGTGGCTGAGACAGCGGCGTCGGGGGCGTCGGGGGCTGGGGCGTCGGGGGCTGGGGCGTCGGGGAGCGAGGCGTCGGGGGCCGGCGCCTCGACGTCAGGAGTCTCGACGGCAGGTGCCTCGACCTCTGGTGCCTCGGCGTCAGGTGCCTCCATCGAGTTGGAGAACCTCACCAAGCGGTTTCCGGGGAGCTCCGCTCCGGCCGTCGACAACGTCACCATGGAGATCAAGGCGGGCGAGGTCGTCGTCCTCGTCGGCCCGTCGGGATGCGGCAAGTCGACGACGCTCAAGATGATCAACAGGTTGATCGAGCCGTCCGGTGGTCGCATCCGGATCAACGGCGAGGACGTCACCCGCATGGATCCGGTCGAGCTGCGCCGCAAGGTCGGGTACGCGATCCGGGCAGCCGGTCTCTTCCCGCACATGACCGTCGCCCAGAACATCGCCCTCGTACCGAGGATGATCGGCTGGCCGAGGGCGCGGATCCGGGACCGGGTCGAGGAGATGCTCGACCTCGTCGGACTCGACCCGGGCCAGTTCCACGGCCGCTACCCCCGCCGGCTCTCCGGCGGCCAGCGGCAACGGGTGGGCGTGGCCCGGGCACTGGCCGCCGATCCCCCGGTGCTGCTCATGGACGAGCCGTTCGGCTCGGTCGACCCGATCACCCGGGACCACCTCCAGGACGAGCTGATCCGGATCCAGCACGAACTGCACAAGACGATCGTCTTCGTCACCCACGACTTCGACGAGGCGATCAAGCTGGGCGACCGGATCGCGGTCCTGCGGGAGCGGTCGCACATCGCACAGTTCGACACCCCCGAGGCGATCCTCACCCACCCGGCGGACGACTTCGTGTCCGGGTTCGTGGGCGCGGGCGCCGCACTCAAGCGGCTCAACCTCACCCGCGTACGGGACGTCGAGATCACCGACTATCCGGCGGTCACCATCGACGACCCCCTCCAGGACATCTTCGGCAAGCTCCGCTCCAGCCTTACGAACGAGATCCTGTTGCTCGACAAGCGCGGCCGGCCCTACAAGTGGCTCCGGCGCGGGGACCTGATGCGTGCCAAGGGTTCGCTGGCGCGCGCCGGGACGCTGGTGACCGACACGCTGACCGGGGACGCGACCGTGCGGGACGCGCTGGAGGCGGTGCTCACGGACAGCGCGGGGCGGGTGGCGGTGACCGGGCGGCGCGGCGAGTACACGGGCGTGGTCGACGTGGAGACGCTGGTGAACTCCGTGCACGAGCTGCTGGAGGCCGACCGGCTGGAGGCGCGGGCCCACCGCCATGACCTGGAGGAGCTGCGGGCCGCGCAGACACACGCCGAGCAGGAGGGCGTCGGAGGGGAGCGGAAGACGTGAGCGTCACCGAGACTGACGACCCGGAGGGGCAGGAGAGGCAGGAGGGGGTCGACGAAGTCCCGCCGCCCCCGAGCCGTCCGAGGCCCCGCGTCACCTGGCAGAAGCTGACCGTCCTGCCCGCCGTCCTCGTCGCCGTGCTGCTGACGACCTGGCTGTGGTTCCGGCAGGCCGACCTCGACCCGCTCACCGAGGACGCGCTGTCGAACGGCCGGGTGTCGAAGGCGCTGTGGCAGCAGATCGAGCTCACGGCGATCTCGACGTTCTTCGTCCTCGTCATCGCGATCCCGCTGGGGATCCTGCTGACCCGCCGGGCCTTCCGGAAGGCGACCCCGGTGATGACGGTGTTCACCCACGTGGGCCGGGCGATCCCCGCTATCGGCCTGCTGGCGCTGCTGGTGATCTGGCTCGGCACCGGCATGACGGCGCCCCTGATCGGCATCACCCTCTACGCCGTCCTCCCGGTCCTGTCGAACACGATCGCGGGCCTGAAGGCGAACGACCCGACCTTGCTGGAGGCGGCGCGCGGCATCGGCATGTCGCCGTGGGGCGTGCTCAGGCGAGTCGAACTGCCCCTGGCGGTCCCCCTGATCCTCGCCGGTGTCCGGACGGCCCTGGTCCTCAACGTCGGTACGGCGACCCTGGCCGCCTTCGGCGGAGGCGGCGGCCTCGGTGTCCTCATCGCCAACGGCATCACCGGTCAGCGCATGCCCGTACTGGTGCTCGGCTCGGTCCTCACCGTCTCCCTCGCCCTACTGCTGGACTGGCTGGCCTCACTCGCCGAACTACTGCTGCGGCCTCGGGGGTTGGAGATGGACGGCCGGGACTTGCGAAGCTGAGCCGGCGCTCACCCCCAGACCTAGCAGCCGGGGACGGACCCCTTGCCGCTCGCCAGTGCCGTCAGCGAGTTCACCGCGCCCTTCAGGGTGGTCACCGGAATCAGCCGCAGTCCCTTCGGCAGCTCGGCCTTCGCGTCGGAGCACTCGGCCTTCGGTACCAGAAAGACGGCCGCTCCGTCCCGATGGGCCGCCTGGGTCTTCAGGGCCACTCCCCCGACCGCGCCGACGTCGCCGTCGGCGTCGATGGTCCCCGTACCGGCGATGGTGCGACCCCCCGTGAGGTCGCCACCGCTGCCGTCGCCGTTCAGCTTGTCGATGATGCCGAGGGTGAAGAGGAGGCCGGCGCTGGGGCCGCCCACGTCGGCGAGCTTCAGCGTGACCTTGACCTTCTTGTCGCTGAGGTCCAGGTACTTCAGCGCGGCCCGGGTCGCGGCGTCCTGGGACTGCGTCATCGCCTCGGTGTTGTGCTGCTCGATCTCCTTGACGCTCTGCCCGCTCGGGTAGACCGCGTCGCGGGGCATGACCGCCCGGTCGGTGCGGAACCAGCTGTCGATCATGTCGCCCAGCGAGACGCGGGTGTCCGGGTTGGTCGCCTCGATGGTCGTCATCCGCAGCTGCCCCCGGGTGTCACGGGTCGGCACGCCGGAGATCGTGATCACCGGTGTGCCCTTGTTCTCGCCGAGCACGTTCGCCGTCAGACCGGGCTGCGTGAGCGAGAACGGCAGCGGCGCGAAGACCGCCGTGGCGATCAACGCCACGACGGGCAGAGCACAGACGGCGACGGCCCAGGGGCGCGAGAGACGAGAGAGCACGAGATCAATCTAACGCGGGGGCGGGTTCCGGCCAGGGGCAGGTCGCACGGGGATGACGGCGTGGGCGGCTGCGGCGAGGGGTCTGTGTCCCCGCACGTCAGCGCAGCGCCTCCGCGACCTCCCGCGCCGCGTCCAGCACCCGCGGCCCCACCCGCTCCGGCACCGCGTCCGCCAGCATCACGACTCCCACGCTGCCCTCGACCCCCGTGACGCCGACCAGCGGAGCCGCCGCCCCGCACGCCCCGGCCTCCAACTCCCCGTGCGTCAAGGTGTATCCCGGCTCCGCCAACATCTGCTGGCGCGCGGCGAGGATCGCCCGCCCCGCGGCACCCCGGTCCAACGGGTGCCGGAAGCCGGCCCGGTAGGCGACGTGATACTCCGTCCAGGTGGGCTCGACGACCGCCACGGCCAGCGCCTCCGCCCCGTCGACCAGGGTCAGGTGGGCCGTCGCTCCGATGTCCTCGGCCAGTGACCGCAACGCCGGCAGCGCGGCCTCCCGTACCAGGGGATGCACCTGGCGTCCCAGCCGCAGCACGCCGAGCCCGACCCGGGCTCGGCCGCCCAGGTCACGGCGTATGAGCGCGTGCTGCTCCAGCGTGGCGAGCAACCGGTATACGACGGTCCGGTTCACGCCCAGTTTGTGGGAAAGCTCGGTGACGGTCAGCCCGTGGTCCGTGTCGGCCAGCAGCTTGAGGACCTTGAGGCCCCGATCGAGCGTCTGAGAAGTCTCCGCGGTCACGACGCCCACTCCTTAAGTGGTGAGGTCGGCAGCCCCCTCGCGGCGGATGCGTCGCCGAGTCCCGTCAGCGACGCGCTTCAGGGGCCGCCGATCGGCCGGCGGCCCGGCCTGTCCGGGCCGCGTCGCTTCACGGCTGCGCTCCGCGGCGGCGCTGCCACGGGGCGTATGCGTAGCGGGACAGTAGCGAAGCGGGTTCGCTGAGCGGAAGGCTCCGTCCAGAATCCGGGCAGCGGCCGAGACGGAGTACCCCTGTTTGCCCGGATATGCGCCGCGTGCGCACGGGGCGTACATCTCACCCGCACAGAGTGCACACACCCCAGTTCACAGGCGGGCGTCACCGCATCCGGGTGGCCCACTCCTGCACCTTGGCGATCCGCTGTCGCAGCTGCCCGGCCGTGGCCTCGGCGCTCGGCGGGCCGCCGCACACCCGACGCAGCTCGGTGTGGATGACGCCGTGCGGCTTGCCGCTCTGATGGACGTACGCGCCGACCATCGTGTTGAGCTGCTTGCGCAGCTCCATCATCTCCTTGTGCGAGACGACGGGCCGCCGCTCGGCGGGCAGCTCCAGCAGGTCGGCCTCCTCGTCCGGCTTCTTGCGGCTGTGCGCGATCTGCCGGGCCTGCCGCTTCTGCAGCAGCAGCTGAACCTGGTCGGGTTCGAGGAGCCCCGGGATCCCGAGGTAGTCCTGCTCCTCCTCGCTTCCCGGGTGGGCCTGCATGCCGAACTCGGCACCGTCGTAGAGCACGCGGTCGAAGACGGCCTCGGACTCCAGCGCCTCGAAGGCGAACTGCTCCTGCTCGCCGGTGTCCTCGTCCTGCTCCTTGTTCGCCTCCTCCATCTCCTTCTCGGACTCGGCGTACGGGTCCTCCTCGCCCTCCTTCTTCGGCTTGTCGAGGGCGTGGTCCCGTTCCACCTCCATCTCGTTGGCGAAGGTGAGCAGGTCGGGCACGGTCGGCAGGAAGACGGAGGCGGTCTCGCCGCGCCGCCGGGACCGTACGAAACGGCCGACGGCCTGCGCGAAGAAGAGGGGGGTGGAGATGGTGGTGGCGTACACCCCGACGGCGAGCCGCGGCACGTCGACGCCCTCGGACACCATCCGGACCGCGACCATCCACCTGTCGTTGCTGCCGCTGAACTCGTCGATCCTGGCGGACGCGCCGGCGTCGTCGGACAGTACGAGGGTCGCCTTGTTGCCGGTGATCTCGCGGATGAGCTTGGCGTACGCGCGGGCGGAGTCCTGATCGGAGGCGATGACCAGCGCCCCCGCGTCCGGGATGGCCTTCCTGACCTCGGTCAGCCGCTGGTCGGCGGCGCGCAGCACGCTGGGCATCCACTCACCGCGCGGATCCAGCGCCGTACGCCACGCCTGGCTGATCGCGTCCTTGGTCATCGGCTCGCCGAGCCGGGCGGCGATCTCGTCGCCCGCCTTGGTCCGCCACCGCATCTGGCCGCTGTAGGAAAGGAATATGACGGGGCGGACGACCCCGTCGGACAGCGCGGACCCGTACCCGTAGGTGTAGTCGGCGGCGGACCGCCGGATCCCGTCGTTCCCCTCCTCGTACGTCACGAAGGGGATGGGGTTGGTGTCGGACCGGAAGGGCGTACCGGTGAGCGCGAGCCGCCGCGTGGCCGGCTCGAAGGCCTCCAGGCACGCCTCGCCCCAGGACTTCGAGTCCCCGGCGTGGTGGATCTCGTCGAGGATGACGAGGGTCTTGCGCTGCTCGACGCGGTTGCGGTGCAGCATGGGCCGTACGCCGACACCGGCGTACGTGACCGCGACGCCCTGGTAGTCCTTGCCTAGCGGCCCCGCGCTGTACTCCGGGTCCAGCTTGATCCCCACCCGCGCCGCCGCCTCCGCCCACTGCTTCTTCAGGTGCTCGGTCGGCGCGACCACGGTGACCTGCTGCACGACATGGTGGTGCAGCATCCAGGACGCCAGCGTCAGCGCGAACGTGGTCTTTCCGGCGCCGGGCGTCGCGACGGCGAGGAAGTCACGCGGCTGCTCCTGGATGTACTTCTCCATCGCCCCTTGCTGCCAGGCACGCAGCTTGCTGGCGGTACCCCAGGGGGCGCGGCCGGGGAACGCGGGAGAGAGGTGGTGGGACGTGGAGGCGGCGGTGGTAGTCACGGTCTCCGTTGGGGGTCGAATGGGAGGGGCCGCGCGCAGCGCGTCAGATGGGGCGGTGGTGGGTGACGGGCGGGCAGCTCGGCTGGGTATGACAACCGGGCCACCCTACCGGCGGCCCGGTGGTGCCGACGCGCGGACGAGGCGGGTCGGTCCTGGGTGGGACTCAGGTCACATGGACTCGTGAAGAGCTCTCAGTCGCCGGGCGATCAGTCCCAGATCGTCCAAGCCGCCTGACGCCACGTCGATGACGAGCTTGTACGCCTCGTCCTGGTCGACGCCGACCATGTCGGTGCCGTTGAAGTCGAGGAACACGACCGTGGACATCCACGCCATGCGCTTGTTGCCGTCCACCAGAGGGTAGTTGACGGCGAGCGACTGGAGCAGTGCGGCGGCCTTCTCGAACAAGTTCGTGTAGGCCTCGACGCCGAACATCTGGGACTGGGGGCGATGCACGGCCGAGCTGAGCAGGCCGAGATCGCGCACGGCGACCGCCTGCCCCCCGCAGGCCAACTCGGCCAGGTCCAGGACCTCCTGGACCGTGAGGTACTTCATCTACTCCCCCAGCCGCCGCAACAGGTCGGCATGTGCCGCCGCGTACTTCGCCCCGAGGCGACGCACCGTGGTCCGGTCCGCCTCCTGCTCCAGATACCGATCGATCGCCTGAAGCACTATGGCGTGCATGCTGCGCCCCTCCTCCTCGGCACGCAGCTTGAGCGCCTCCTGCTGGTCGTCGCGCAGACGAAGATTCATAGCCATACCATGACGGTACCAAAAGTGGGGTCAGTCTGGTACCTCGCAACCCTAGGCGGGCCGTATACGCGTCGTCACCCAAGCCCCCGCCAACGCCACCCCCGCCATCGGCAGGAACACCGCCACGAAGGCGCCCGGATGCGCCCCGGACGCATCCGTCGCCGCATGGCTCACCGCGCCGCCGCCCAGCGCCGCGAAGGCCGCGCCGCCCACGGACAGCAGGACCACGTTGGACAGGCCGTCGGAGATCTGGAGCGCGGCGGAATTGCTGCCGGCCTCCTCCGGGGCGGAGAGCTGGAGCAGGAGCACGCTGGTGGAGGAGAACACCAGCCCCATCCCGAAGCACCCGTACCCCCAGGCGACGGCGACGGTCCAGGCCGGCACCGACTGGATCAGCACACTGGGCGCGGTGGCGATCGCGGCGGCGACCAGCGCCATCCCCACCGTCATCAACCGGTACCGGTACGGCTCCACACGCGGTCGCGACTGCACCCACGACCCGAGCGCCCACGTCCCGCCGCCCGCCGCGAGCGAGAACCCGGCCAGCGTCGGGGACAGCCCGCGCTGGGTGACCAGCATCAGCGGCACGAAGGACTCGGCCGCGATGAAGGACCCCGCGGCGACCCCGCGCAGCAGCACCACGGAGGGCAGCCCGCGCGCCGCCCGGTACGTGCCGCGGGGCAGCAGCCCCAGCGCCGCCGGCACGAGCAGAACGGCTCCCACGACCCCGGGGAGGAGCGAGACCCACCGCAGGTCCTGGGCGGCGTACTGGAGCAGTCCGGCGCCGAGCGATATGCCGAGGGCGAGCCGGATCCGACGCCGGTCGAAGGACGCCGCCGGCGGACCCTCCGCTCCCTCTGCCCCTCCTGCGCTCACGGGGCCGGCCGCCCGCCGTCGTATCTGCGGCAGCGCGAGCGCCAGCGGGAACACGACCAGCGGCGGAATCCCGAGGAACACCCACCGCCACCCGAGATGCTCGGTCACCGCGCCTGAGGCGAGCGGCCCGACGATCGACGGCACGACCCAGCTCGCGGCGAACGCCGCCATGATGGCCGGCCGCAACCGCTCCGGATACGCCCGCCCCACGACGACGTACAACGCGACGATCACCAGTCCCCCGCCGAGCCCCTGCACGGCCCGGCCGACGATGAACAACCACATCGCACCGGCCGTCCCGGAGAGCGCCAACCCGGCCGCAAAGCAACCGATCCCCGTGGTCAGCGCCCCGAGCGGCCCGCGCCGGTCAGACCACTGACCGGCGAGCACCATCCCGAACAGACTGGTCGTGAAGTACCCCGAGAACGCGAAGGCGTACAACGCCACCCCGTCCAACTCCTGCGCCGCGACGGGCATCGCCGTCCCCACGGCCGTCGCCTCGAACGCGATCAGCAGTACGACGGAGACGATCCCGACACTGAGCGCCCGATACGCCCGCCCCAACACGCTCTCGTCGCCCTCGACTCGAAAGGACGACTCGGATTTGTCCGTTTCGACCGTCAGGCCGGTGTCACGGGGTTCCAGGGCACTCATGACCGCCAGCGTAAGGCCCAAGCCCAGGCTTGACCCCTGTCAAAGGAAGGCCGACCTCTGAGACCTTGGTCGTACGACCAGGGCGCGGAGAGTGGGGCGCGGAGAGCAGGGCCGGGTGCCGTACGGCCAGGACCGCGCGAAGTCCCTTCATGAACGGCGTGTGGCAGTCCCATTGCAGCCCCACCGATTCCCTTGAGCCGCTCCCCGCCCCGCCCTACGGTCGTCTCACCAGCACACGGCCGTGTGCCCGAGTGGTTGAGGGACTCGCCTGCAAAGCGAGTTACGCGGGTTCGATTCCCGCCACGGCCTCTGTCGCCTGAACAGGCGGAACAAATGGGTGGCACCTCGAAAGGGTGCTGCCCATTTGGTTGTCCGTCTCGGTTGCCGTCTCGGTTGATGCGTGAGACCGCCCCATGTATGTGGTCACGACATGTATGTGGTCACGACGTGGATCCCTGACTCAGCGGGCGAACTTGTCGATGGCGGCCGGCGTGAGGGGGGTGAAAAAGTTGACGAGGTTGCCGTCGGGGTCGCGGAACAGGAGCGCCCGGTTGCCCCAGGGCATCGTGGTGGGTTCGTTGACGAAGTCCTCTACGAAGCCGGTCAGCTTCTTGTGCACGCTGTCCACGTCGTCGACGAGGAATTCGAGGATGACGCTGTGGTTGTCGGCCGGCCGGGCGGAGCCGGGCGCGAACAGAGGGACCGTGCGGGTGCTGCCGATCGCGAGGACGGCCGAGGTGGTCCTGAGCTCAGCGAAGTCCTCGTTGGACCAGGTGGCAGAGATTCCGGTGGCGCGCTCGTAGAAGTCGACGAGGCGAGCCACGTCGCCCGTGATGATGCGGACAGAGACAAAGTCCATCGGTGTTTCTCCTGGTCGTTCGGTGCTCTGAGCTTCTGACCGCACGCTACGACGAATACCGGGCAGAACCTGCCCGGTATATGCGGGAGACTTCTGCACATGCCCCGCCCCGTCGCCCGTGTGCTCACCCTGCTGGAACTCCTGCAGTCGGGCGGCATCCGCACCGTGACCGAACTCGCCGGTCGGCTCGACGTCGACGAGCGCACCGTCCGGCGCTACGTAGGCCACCTCCACGACCTCGACGTGCCGGTCGAGTCGGTCCGCGGCCGCTACGGCGGCTACCGGCTCACTCCCGGTTACCGCATGCCTCCGCTCATGCTGAACGACGAGGAAGCGCTCGCTGTGCTGCTCGGCCTGGTCGCGGGGCGGCGAACCGGCTTGACGACGGCAACCGGCACGGCGGTAGAGACAGCGGCGGCCAAGATCCGGCGGGTGCTGCCCGAGCGGCTGGGCCGCAGACTCGACGCCGTGCTCGGCTCCCTTTCGTTCACCGCTGCCGTCACGGCCCCGCCCGGCGAGGCGGTCGCTCCGGACTCCACGGTCCTGCTCTCGATCACCGACGCGGTGAGCCATCACCGGCCGATCTGGATCCGCTACACCGCGGCCGACGGCCGGAGCAGTGAACGCACTCTGCACCCGTACGGGGTCGTCGCCCACTCGGGCAGGTGGTACGTCACGGCTGCGGATCTCACGGCCGGCGAGGACCGGACGTTCCGGCTGGACCGCGTCGAGGGCGTGAAGACCCTGCCCGGCTCGTTCGAACCCCCAGCCGGACTCGACCCGGCGAACCGCGTTCTGACGGGGCTCGCCACAGCCCCGTACCAGCACGAGGTAACCCTGCTGGTGAAGGGGACGGCCGAGCAGATTCACACCCGACTCCCCGCCGGCGTCGCGATCGTGGCGGAACTCCCTGCCTCGAGCAGCGCAGACCCGGAGACCGAGCGCTGGTCCCGCGTCGAAATGCGTGTGGACCGGCTCGACTGGCTGCCTGCTGCACTCGCCTCGCTGGATCGGCCCTTCGTCATCGAGCGCCCCGACGAGCTCCGCGGCCTCGTCGAAGCTCTCGCCGAACGGCTCGCGAACTCTGCCCGGCGAAGCCCACCTCACGAATGACAGGTCAGTCAGCGCGTGGGAGTGTTCCAGGTCTCGGCGGGCCGGTCACGACGGTCGGTTCTACGGGGCCGGCCGGGCGGACGAGGAGGTTGCCGCTCGGCGTGCCGGTTACAGGATTCCTTCCGTCTCGTCCTGGAACAGGGCCGTCCAGTAGTGCCAGTCGGCGCCGGCGGCGGGTGTCGCTCCCGTGGGGTCGACGCTCGCCAGGACCTGGATCATCGTCGTCGCCAGCTGGTCGTAGGCGTGGGTCGTCAGCTCGTGGGCCAGGTCCTTGTCGATCGCTCTCTCGCGGTGGAGTAGCCAGAGGGTGAAGGCCAGCGTGGAGACGTCGGTGTTCAGGGGGTAGAGGGCGGCCTCGGGCTCGTGCCAGTCGAGGACCGCGCCCGTCTCGCCGTCGAGGACCAGGCTGTGGTCGCGGCCGGCGAGACCGGCGATCCGCAGCAGACGGCCCGCCCCGGCGGGGAGTTCGACCGGGCCGTCCGCGTCGGCACAGTGCTCGGCCAGGGTCGGCAGCGGTACGTCCGTGTCCAGGCTGAGGAGCACACCGTCCTCCGGCAGACCGACCTCTCTCAGGAAGCGGCGGGTCGGCTCGTGGGTGAGGCTCATGGGGAAGTCGACGTCCTCGAAGCGCGCCATCCTGCCGTGGCCGAACTCCTGGTCCAGCAGGCGGGCCGGCAGGTCCAGCGCCAGTCCCGAGCCCGTGCCCGGTCCCGCCACCAGGGACAGGGGGCGGATCAGGGCGGCCATCTTCCAGAACGGCGCCGGCTCGCCGCCCGTGCCCTCCTCGAAGACCGCGAGCAGTTGCCGGGACGCCTCCGCCACCGCCTTCGGCCCGAAGCGGCCCGCGTAGGAGGCGAACTGACCGCGCAGGCAGGCCAGTTCGTCCGTCGCCGCGGCGAACCGCGCCAGTGTCGCCAGCGAGGGAGCGAGCGGGCGGCGGTGCATCAGGTCGTGGCGGTCGTGCAGGACGTACGTCGTCGAGATCTCGCCGGTCGAGCCGTCCAGCAGGACCGACTCCGTCGCCAGTCCACGGGGGCCCACCAGCCCGCCTATCACGAGCTGGTCCCGCAGGGCCCGGTCGAGCGGCCGGCCGGGGTCGCCCGTCGAGTCGGCCACCGTCCGCAGGCCGTCCCCGTGCAGGCCCGCGAAGGTGAACAGGCAGCTGTCACCCGGCAGCCCGTGGCCGGTCAGCCAGCGGCGCGTCGGCGCGTGCGTGACGTACGGATCCAGTTGGGCCTCGGTCAGTGTGATCGTCGCCGGGCCGGCGTCGGTCGTCGTGCTCATGTGATCCCCCGCGTGTGCTTCACTCACAGTCCCCGTGCGGGGCACGCACAGCCGCTCAGGTCCGGCGGCCGTCCCCACTGCTCAGAACACTACGCGCCACCACTGACAACGCCCCCCGGCTCATGAGACGTCAGACGACCCTCGCCCGTTCCCGCCCCGCCCCGCCAGGATCGCGTCCACGGTCTCCGCGACCGTCAGCGCTGAGGTGTCCAGCCACAGCCCGATCCGCGGGGTCGACGCCCGCAACGCCCGGTCCAGAGCCTCGACCGTCCAGGCACCGTAGCCGTTCTTCGCCCGCCCGGCCTCCCGGTCGGCGACCGTCTCGGGGCTCGGCGCCAGGACGACGACGTACAGCGGGCGGGTGCGGACCAGGTCGACGTAGGCCGACAGCTCCTCGCCCAGCAGCAGGTCCTGCACGACCGCGGTGAAGCCGGCCTCCGCGTACGCGTCCGCCGTCACCGCCGAGAGCCGGTGGCGGAGCCGGAGTTGGGCCTCGGCCTCACCACCGGGTGCGGCTCCGGGCACGAGCTCCTCGCGCCCGGACACGATCATCCGCCGGAAGACATCGCCGCGTATGTGCGCCGACCTCGGCAGAAGCGCGGCCGGCTCCTGCGCCACCGTCGACTTCCCGGCCGCCATGACCCCCGTGACGACGACCACCCCGCGGATCACAGCCCCCCGCGCCACGGACATCCCCGCCTCACCCGAAACGCATGCCTCACGCGAACTGCACGCTCACGCGAAACGCGCGCCTCACGCAAAACGCACGCCTCACGCGAAGTACACGCCACCCACCACGACGACCACCGCCGCCACCACGAACAGCACGATCCACAGCGCCAGCTTCCCCAGACCCGGTGGCGGTTCGTAGCGAGGCTGCTCCTCGGGCTCCGGGGTCGTGCTCACTGGGTGGTCACCACGGCCGCCTGGGGGCGGATCGGGAGGCGGTTGACCGGGCGGCCCGTCGCGGCGCGGACCGCGGAGGCGATGGCGGCGGGGGAGGTCACCACCGGGACCGCGCTGACCGCCTTCGCGCCGAAGGGGGCGACCACGTCGCGTTCCTCGACCAGTTTCACGATGCGGATGTCGGGCGCGTCCAGGGCCGTCGGAAGGGCGTAGCCGGTGAGGTCGGGGTGGCGGATCACGCCGCGTGCGCTGCGCAGGTTCTCGGTGAGGGCGATGCCGACGCCCTGGGTGACGCCCGCCTCGATTCGGGCCGCCAGCTGGGCCGGGTTCAGGACGCGGCCGACGTCCTGGGCGAGGGCCAGCTCGACCACGCGTACCGAGCCGAGTTCGATGTCGACGTCGACCACCGCGCGGATGGCGCAGAAAGCGAGGCCCACGAAGGCGTCGCCCTGGCCGGTCTCGTCCAGGGGCTCGGTCGGGTGGGGGCGGCACTGGGCGGTCGCCCACAGTTCCTTGCCGTCCATGGCCTCGGTGACGGTCGTCGACAGGACGCCGTCGTACGAGGTGATCTTGCCGTCGGTGATCTGCAGCAGCTCGGTGGACATGCCGAACTTGTGCGCCAGGGGCTGCAGCAGCTGGGTGCGGACCATCTTGGCCGCGCGTTCCACCGCGCCGCCCGACACCCAGGTGTGGCGGCCGCGGCAGCTCGGGCCGGCCGGTGGCTGGTCGGTGTCGACCGGCGCCACATGGACCTCGTCGATGCCGAGGGTGTCCTGGACGATCTGCCGGGCCAGCGTGGTGAAGCCCTGGCCGGTCTCCACCGCCGCGCACAGCACCGTCGCCACACCGTCCTGGACCCGGACGGTCGCCGTGGAGACCTCGTCCGTGCCCTCCGCGCCGAGCATGTGCACCATGCCCAGGCCGTAGCCGACGCCCCGGCGCACCGCGCCCGGTTCGCCCGCGCCCTCGGGGCCGCCGGGCAGCAGCCACTCGTCCTCGGGCGTGTCCTTGGGGAGCGCGGGGAGCGGGACGTCCCGTACCGCCTGCAGGAGTTCGGCGACGGGCGCCGGGCAGGTCACCGTCTGGCCCGTCGGGAGTACGTCCCCGGTGGCCATCACGTTGCGCAGGCGCAGCTCCGCCGGGTCGACACCCAGCTTCTTGGCCAGCTTGTCCATCTGGGCCTCGTACGCGGCGCACACCTGCATCGCGCCCTCGCCGCGGACATGCCCGGAGGGCGGGTTGTTGGTGCGCACGGCCCAGCCCTCGATGAAGGCGTTCGGGACGACGTACGGGCCGCAGGCGAAGGAGACCGCGGCGGCCAGCGCCTCCGACGAGGTGTCCGCGTACGCGCCCGCGTCGAGCAGGATCTGCGCCTCGACCTTCACCAACCGGCCCTCGGCGTCGGCGTGATGGCGGTATCTCAGCAGGGTGGGGTGCCGGTGGGTGTGGCCGAGGAAGGACTCTTCGCGCGTCGCGGTGAGCTTGACCGGGCAGCCGGTCTTCAGGGCCAGCAGTCCGAGCGGGAGCTGGAAGCCGTGGTCCTCGCGGTCCGCGGTGGCGCCGGGGACGCCGGTGACGACGACCTTCACGCGCTCCGGCTCCAGGCCGTAGCAGGCGGCGGCGGTGTCGCGGTCGGTGTGCGGGTCCGTGGAGGCCACGTACAGCTCGACGCCGCCGTCGGGGCGCGGCACGGCCAGGCCGGCCTCGGCACCGATGGGGGCCGGGTCCTGGCGGCCGATGCGGTACTGGCCCTCGACGACGATCTCGCCGACCGCGTCCGGATCGCCGTGGCGCAGCGGGATGTGCCGGATCAGGTTGCCGTCGGGGTGCAGCGGCTCGGCCTCGAAGGCCTGTTCGGGGTCGGTGACCGGGTCGAGTACCTCGTACTCGACGATGACGGCGGCCGCAGCCATCCGCGCGGTGTCGGGGTGGTCGGCGGCGACGGCCGCGATCGGCTCGCCGTGATGGCGTACGACCTCGGAGGCGAACACCGGACGGTCGGCCTTGCCGCGTCCGTGCAGCGCGCTGCCGGGCACGTCCTCGTGCGTGACGACGGCCCGGACGCCGGGCATCTCGCGCGCGTGGGACGTGTCGATGGACACAATGCGCGCGTGCGGGTGCGGGGAGCGCAGTACGGCCGCCCACAGCAGGCCCTCGGCCCACAGGTCGGCCGCGTACGGGAAGGTGCCCTCTGTCTTGGCCCGGGCCTCGGCGGCCGGCAGGGGCACGCCGAGGCCGTGCGGGACCGGCTCGGGAGCGGGTGCTGCCTCCGCGGCGGTGGTCGCGGTCGCGGTGGCGGCTTCGTTGCTCACGCCTGGCCTCCGTCCTGTCCCTGTCCGGGTGCGTGTCCGGGTCCGTGTCCCTGTCCGGGTGCGTGTCCGGATCCGTACGCCTGGTGGTGCGAGGCCGGTTCGAACGCCGACGGGTTGACCCGGCCGGCGCCCGGACCCGCCTGATGCGGGATACGTGCCTCGTCCGCGCCCGTCTCAGCGTCGGCCGCGGAGTGTGCCTCGCGTTCCGCGACGACCTCCTTGACCGCGTCCACGACACCCCGGTAGCCGGAGCAGCGGCAGAGGTTTCCGCACAGTGCCTGGCGGGTCTCCATCTCGCTCGGCGCCGGGTTGCCCTCCAGCAGGTCGTGCACGGTCATCGCCATGCCCGGCACGCAGAAACCGCACTGCACCGCGCCGCACTTCGCGAGCGCCCGCTGGACGTCCGACGGCTGCCCGTCGACGGCCAGTCCCTCGACGGTACGGACCTCGCTGCCGGCCGCGGTCACCGCCGGGACCAGGCAGGACGCGACGAGCCGTCCGTCGACCTGGACGTTGCAGGCCCCGCACTCGCCCTGCGAGCAGCCGTCCTTGGCACCCGCGAGTCCGAGCCGCTCACGCAGCACGTAGAGCAGCGACTCACCGATCCACGCGTCGGTGACGGGACGTTCGACGCCGTTGACGCGCAGGACGTAGTCGGCGAGGGGGTGTTCCTCACCGGGGAGCCGCGGCGCTCCGTCACCCGTCTGAGCCGGGTCGGCCGCGGACTCGGCGTCCGCGGCGGCACCAGACGCGTGCGCGGACTCAGGCTCAGTGGACTCCGCGGCGGCCTCTGCGGCCCTCTCAGCGGCTTCTACGGCCTCTGCGGCGTCCTTGGCGCGCTCTGCCGCCTCGTCGGCCTCACCGGCCCCGTGAGCGGGCTGTGAGGCGTCCACGACGGCTTCGTCGGACGTCTCCGCGTGTGCCTCGCCGGGCCGTTGCTCGGGCGGGAGCGGCTGGGGCCGCGCGGACGCGGGGACGCGGGGCTGCTCGGACTCACGCCCGGCCGGACCCGGCTCCATCGGCGCGTGGCCCTCTGGAGCGGGCTGCTCCTGGGCGTAGGCATCCGGCTGCTCGTAGGCCCTCGGCTCGTAAGAGTCCGGGGCGTGGTGCTGCGGCCCTTGGTGCTCGGGGGCGTGGTGCTCGGGGGCGCGTGCCTCAAAGGCGTGCCGCTCGGCGGCGTGGGCCTCCGAAGCGCGCCGTTCCGCCTCGAACGCCTCCGCTGCTCGCGCTTCGGCCGCCCGTGCTTCGGCCGCCCGCGCTTCGGCCGCGAAGTGTTCCCGTTCGTGCGCGTCCGTTTCGCCCGCGCCGTACGCCTCGGACTGCTCATACGCCGTGGCGTCCCCGGCGGCAGCCGACCGCTCCTGCCCGGACCAGGACTGCGCCGGCTGCTCGTGGCCTTGCCCATGACCGCCGTCCGTCGGCGGCCGGCCGTACGCGGAGCCGGGGCCCGCGGGCTGACCGTGCGTGTACTCGGACCCCGTAGGCCGCCCGTACTCGTGCCCGGGCCCCGAAGGCTGCCCGTCCTCGTAGCGCGTGTCCTGGTCCGCCGGTGTGGACGGCTGTCCCCAGGGCTGCCCGGCCGCTTCCGTCGCCCAGGGGGCGGGGGCGCCGCCGGGCAGGGTGGCCGGCGGGGTGCCGCCCCACTGCTCGACCAGGGAGGACGTGGTGAACTCGCCCGATTCGTCCGGGAGCTCGCCGCCGGCGACCGGGATCGACCACTGCCCGGTGACGTCGTGGCCCGGCGCCGGAGCGGAATGGGCGCCCTGCGCCTGTCCGGTCTCCTCGAAGTGCCACTGCCCGGTGGCGCCGGGGTTGTACGTGAACCGGTCGTCCCCGCCGCCGTGCGGTACCGCGTTCGGGTCGGGCCACTGCGTTCCGTCGGCGGGCGCGGAGGGCATCGCCCAGGACCCCGTAGCGGGCGTGGCGGCCGGGTCGGCCGGGTCCGAGCCGCCGGCCGGGGTGACCGTTATCTGCGGCGGCACGTAGCCGTGACCGGGCGCGGCGAGCGGACTGTCGGCGGAGGCCAGGAGGGCGTCGACACCCCCTTCCGGGAGCTTGACGAAGGCGGTGGCGCCGTCGTCGTAGTCGCCCTGGGGCAGCGGGTCCCAGCGGCCCGCGCTGCGGGACGTGCCCTCTCCGTGCTGGTCGTCGGTCACTTCAGCGCCCTCCCCAGTGCTCGTCGGGCCAGTGCGGCGACGGTGCGCCGCAGGTGCAGTACGGCGGGCGGAAGCTGCTGTACGGAGCCGTCCTCGGCCGGGGCCGGGTCGGGGATGCAGGCCGCGGCGACGTACTCGCCGAAGGCGCTGAGGGCCTCCGGGACGATCGCGCGGCCGTTGTCCCAGTCGATCAGCCGGGCGACCCACTGCTCGGCGTCCAGGGGCCTGAGCGGCATCGGCGCTATGGCGCCGACGGCGCACCGGACTCCGCGCCGGGCGGGGTCGAGGACGAGGGCGACGGAGGCGACCGAGCGGCCGGGGCCGGTACGGCCGGTGGCCTTGAGGAAGACCTGCGGCGCGTGCAGCAGCGGCACGCGCACGTAGCCGATGAGTTCGCCGGCACGCAGCATCTCCATGCCGGCCAGCAGGTGCGACACCGGGATCTCCCGGCGGGCTCCGCCCGGGCCCGCGATGATCAGTGTCGCCTCCAGGGCGGCGAGTACCGGCAGCGCGTCCCCCGTGGGGGCGGCCGAGGCGATGTTGCCGCCGAGGGTGCCCGCGTTGCGGATGTGCGGCGGGCCGGCCGCGCGCGCGGAGGCCGCGAGCGCCGGGATCAGGGCGGCGAAGTCGGGTCGGCCCATCCGCGCGTGGGTGAGGCCCGCGCCCAGCAGGGCGTGGCCGTCCAGGTACTGCCAGCCGCGGATCTCGCTGATCTTGCCGAGGCCGACCAGCGCGGCGGGCCTGAGCTGCCCGGAGTTGACCGCGGCCATCAGGTCGGTGCCGCCCGCGACGGGTACGGCGGCGGGCATGGCGGTGAGCGCCGCCACTGCCTCGTCCAGCGTCGTGGGCAGGGTGACGGCCTGCGCCGCCTGCGGTGCGTGCGTGGTCAAACCGGCTGCCCCTTCCCGCTGCCCCACCTGGTCCCACCTGTTGCTGCCGTACGGTACGTGCTGACAGGGCGGACGTGGCAACTCTGGCACATCTTCGCAGGGGCCGAAGACGGGGGTCCGCTAGGAGGCATTCGCCCGCCTCACCAGCGAGATGGTCCGTTTTCGTACGGCGTTGCCGGTGCGCACTGATTGCCACTCTTCGGTGATGCTTGCGACAGTTTTCAGCTATCTGTTCGGTGGGCCCGGTCACCTGTTCGGTGGTGCCCCCTCGATCGGCCGGCCGAGCACACCGGGCCGCCGCTGCCACGGCAGCGGGCCCGTCGGCGGCCGGTAACCGACCCCCAGGGCGTCGAGGAGACGGTAGTGGGCGGTCATCCGCCGCTGGAAGCCGGCGAAGTCCCGTTCCGCGGGTGCGGGCAGCGCGCTCCAGGCCACCTCGGCGAACGCGGCGAGCCTCGGGAAGGTCTGGTAGTCCACGCGCGCCTGGTTCTCCATCACCTCGGTCCACACGTTGGCCTGCGCGCCGAGGACGTGCCGGGCCTGAACCGGCGTCAACTCCGGTGGAACGGGTTCGAACCGGTAGACGTCCTCCAGGGTGCGGACGTAGCCGATGGGGACCGGCTCGTCGGCGCCGTCGTGCTGCCGGTGGTCCAGGTACACCTGCTGCTCGGGGCACATGACGACGTCGTGACCGGCCCGCGCGGCCGCGATCCCGCCCTGGTAGCCGCGCCAGGAGGACACGGCCGCCCCGTCGGCGAGGCCGCCCTCCAGGATCTCGTCCCAGCCGATGAGCCTGCGCCCGCGCGCGGAGAGCCAGGTGTCGAAGTGCCGGATGAACCAGGACTGCAGCGCGTCCTCGTCCGCCAGAGAGAGTTCCTTCATGCGGGCCTGCGCGGTGGGCGAGCGCCTCCACTGGTCCTTGAGGCATTCGTCACCCCCGACGTGAAGGAACTCTCCCGGGAAGAGTTCCAGGAGTTCCTCGAACACTCCCTCGTAGAAGCGCAGGGTGTTGTCAGTGGGGGCGAGTACGTTTTCGGAGATGCCCCAGCTGTCCCAGACCGTGAGGGAGGTCGTGTCGATGACGTCGGTGTTGCCGAGTTCCGGGTACGCGGCGATGGCGGCCTGCGAGTGTCCCGGTACGTCGATTTCGGGGACGACGGTGATATGCCGCTCGGCGGCGTAGGCGACGATCTCGCGGATGTCGTCCTGGGTGTAGAAGCCACCGTGCGGCTTCTCCTCCCACAGCGGCGAGGCCCGGTGGCCGAATTTCGTGCGCGCCCGCCAGGAGCCGATCTCGGTCAGCTTCGGGTACCGCTTGATCTCTACGCGCCAGCCCTGGTCGTCCGTCAAGTGGAAGTGGAAGACGTTGAGTTTGTGCGCGGCCATCAGATCGAGGTAGCGCAGCACGCCTTCCTTCGGCATGAAGTGCCGTGCCACGTCGAGCATCAGGCCGCGCCAGCGGAAGCGGGGAGTGTCCTCGACGAAGGCGCCGGGTACGAGCCACTGCCGGCCGGGGGCGACGGGAGCCCGCCGGAAGGCGTCGGGACCGAGCAGTTGACGGAGCGTCTGCGCGCCCCAGAACACCCCGGCCGGCCCTCCGCCGTGGATGGTGACGCCGTCCGGGTCGACGTACAGCCTGTAGCCCTCCGGGCCGAGGTCGCCGGCCACCTCGGCCCGGACGCGCAGCCGGACCGTCTCGCCGTCGCCTCCCGCGCCGGGCGGCAGCGCGAGCCCCGTCGCGGCCCCGAGCGCGCCGCGCAGCCAGCGGGCGGTCGCCTCGGTCCCGGGACCGGCGTCGATCACGGTGGTCTCGTCGATCACGAAACCGCCTGCCGAGTCGGCGTCCCGCCACGTCGCGGGCGCCGGAATCAATCCCGTCATCGAAGTCACCTCAGTCCTTGACCGCTCCGCCCAGCCCGGAGACCAGCCGTCGCTGCACGAGTACGAAGAAGATCAGCACCGGAACCGTCATCACCGTGGAGGCCGCCATCACACCGCCCCAGTCCGGGTCGTCCGGCTTGTAGAAGACCAGCAGGGCCATCGGCAGCGTCGACTGGGAGGTGTCGCTGATGATGAACGACTTGGCGAACAGGAAGTCGTTCCAGGCCGAGATGAAGGAAAACACGCTGGTGGCCACCAGACCGGGGAAGACCAGCGGGAAAAGGATCTGCCACAGAAACCGCGCCCGGCTCGCCCCGTCGATGTACGCGGCCTCCTCCAGCGCCTCCGGTACGGCCTTCACGAAACCGCGCAGCATCCAGATCGCGAAGGGCAGCGAGAAGGCGATGTGCGGCAGGATCAGCGAGCCCAGGGTGTTCAGCTGCCCGAAGTCCCGCATGAGGAAGAACAAGGGGATCGTCAGGGCTTCCACGGGCACCATCTGGGCCACCAGAAACATGATCAGCAGGGTGGTCCGGAAGCGGAAGCGGAATCGGGTCACGGCGGTCGCCGCGAGAAACGCGATCAGTGCCGAGACGATCACCACACTGCACGCCACGACAAGGCTGTTGAGGAAGTAACGGCCGAATTCCTGCTGTTCGAACACGCGCCGGAACGAATCCAGCGAGGGCGACAGAGTCCAGGGCCTCGGTTCGGACGACTCGATTTCCCCGGCCGGTTTGAAGGCGCTGAGCACCATCCAGTACAGGGGAAAGGCGACGACCACCGCGATCAGCAGCGCGGAGGCCTCGGCGGCCAGCCGCCACGGACGCCGCGGTCGCACTCGGAGAAGATTCACAGTTCCTCCCCCTGGCGGCGCAGCAGCCGCAGGTACACGAGGGTGACCGCGAGCAGGATCAGCAGCATCACCACGCCGATCGCGGAGCCGAGGCCGTACTGCGAGGAGCCGAAGGCCTGCTGGTAGGCGTACACGTTCAGCACGAGGTTCTGCCCGGCGATGCCGCCGCCGTTGGTCATGACGTAGATCTGGGTGAAGACCTTGAAGTCCCAGATGACCGACTGGATGGTGACGACGGTCAGGATCGGCCGCAGCATCGGCGCCAGCACCGACCGCCAGATGCGCCACTGGGAGGCGCCGTCCAGGGCCGCGGCCTCCAGCACCTCGCCCGGGACGGCGCGGATGCCGGCGTACACCGTCACCATCACGAACGGGAAGGAGCACCACACCACTTCGAGCAGGACGAGGAAGAAGGCGCTGTAGCGCCCGTACGTCCACGAGTGGTCACCCAGGCCCAGCACCCGGTCGACCGGGCCGAAGTCCGGGTCGAAGAGGAACAGCCAGACCGTGGATCCGGTGATGGCCGGGGTCGCCCAGGCGCCGAGCGCGGCCAGCATCAGGGCGAGCCTGGGCACGGCCCGTATACGGGTGAGCAGCACGGCGAGCGCACAGCCGACGGCGAGCGTCGAGACGACACAGGCCGCCGCGAAGACCACCGTCGCCAGCAGCACCTGCCAGAACTGGCTGTCGGAGAACAGCTCGGTGTAGTTCCCGAACCCCTTGAAGGCGGTCGGTTCCCCACCGCTGACCTGGGCCTGGGTGTACTGGAAGAACGAGATCAGCCCGAGCTGGTAGATGGGGTAGACCAGCAGCCCGCCGAGGACGACGAGAGCGGGGGCGAGATAGAGCCAGGGGGCCTTCCCCTGCCGGCTGCCGCGGTACCGCTGGGGGCGCGGGGCTGTGTTGCCCGTGCGGCTGCCGCCGCGTGGGCGCGAGCCACGATCGGCCCGCACCCCCGGACGTCCCGCGCCTTGCGACCTGGCAGGCGCAGTCATCCGGCGGAGCCGAACGCCTGGTCCATCTTCTTCGCCGCGTCCTTGGAGGCCGCCGCCACGTCCTTCTTGCCGCTGATGATCTCCTGGAACATGGTCGGCAGGACCAGCGAGGAGTCGATCTGGGACCACGCGGGCGAGGCGGGGACGAACTTGGTGCCGGCGGCGAGGGTCTGCGCGAAGGGCTTCACGTACGGCTCCTTCGCCGCCGCCTGCTGCCGTACGTCCGCGAAGGTCGGCAGGAAGCCCATCGCGTCGAACAACGAGGCCTGGGTCTTCTTCGAGGCGAGCTGTTCCATGAGGTCGACCGCCAGCGTGCGGTGCGAGGTGCTCTTGAGGACGCCGATGTTGTTGCCGCCGGCGAACGCGGGCGCGATCGAGCCGGATTTCACACCGGGCAGCGAGACGACCGCGTACTCGCCCTTCACCTTCCCGGCCTCGACGGCGGTGTGGCTGAAGTCGCCGCCGATCGCCATGCCCGCCTTGCCGGCCGCGAACGCGGTGATCGTGTCGTTTCCGCCCATGCTCGCGCACTTGGCGGCGGGACAGTTGTCGTCGCCGAAGAGGGACGTGTACGCCTTGATGCCCTTCTGGGCGGCCGCGCTGTCGATCGCGGAGGCGTACGAGCCTCCCTTGCCGGTGGCGAGTTCACCGCCGTTGGCCCACACGAACGGCATCGCGCCGTACATGTAGGCGCCGCCGACGACCAGGCCGTACAGGTCGGGTCTGGCGGCACGGATCGCGCGGGCGGTGTCGGCCAACTCGGCCATGTTCTTCGGGACTTGGAGGCCGAGGGCCTTGAAGACGTCGGTTCGGTAGTACAGGGCGCGGACGCCGACGTAGAAGGGCGTGCCGTAGATCTTGCCGTCCACGGTGACGGACTGCTTCGCGGTGGGGTCGGTGTCCTTGGACTCGCTCCAGTCGCCGAACTCCTTGGTGACGTCGAGGAGTCCGCCGTCCTTCACATAGCCGGCCGTGTCGGTGTTGCCGAACTCCATGAGGTCGGGGGCGGACTTCGGGTCGTTGAAGGCGGCCTTGACGCGCTGGGCGCGCGTCTCGACCGGGATGTACTCGACGTCGACCTTGGTGTCCTTGTGTGCCTTCTCGAAGGCGGCGACGACGGAGTCGACGACCTTCTCCTTCGGCTTGTTGCCGACCTCCTGGAAGAGCCAGACGCGGAGGGTGCCGCTCTGGTCGTCCTTGTCGGAGGAGCTGTTGTCGGAGGTCTGGGGGGCGCAGGCGGTGACGACGACGGCCGTGAGCAGGACGGCCAGTCGGGGAGCGAGCTTCATGGGGAGCGTTCCTCCGGGCATGCGTTGCAACATATGCAATGACGGTTTCGCTCTGCACAACGCCACGGAGGCTATGGACTACATGAACATGTCCGCAAGAGGTCTCTACCACTTCGTGACCCGCGACGGTCAAGAGGGCCCGGGAGGACGTGAGAGGACATGTGAGGACGGATGCCGACACACGGAGGACGCACGAAAGGCCCCCGAGAACGCGCCATAGCGCGACCCGGAGGCCTTGGCAACCTCAGCCGGAACTCAGCCCGAAACCAGTCGGCGGCTCAGCTCGACAGGAGGGCTACTTGTCGCCGCCCTTGTCCTTGTCGTCGCCGCCCGAGCCCATGGACTCGTAGATCTCCTTGCACATGGGACACACCGGGTACTTCTTCGGGTCACGGCCCGGCACCCAGACCTTGCCGCACAGCGCCACGACGGGAGTGCCGTCGAGGGCGCTCGCCATGATCTTGTCCTTCTGGACGTAGTGGGCGAAGCGCTCGTGGTCACCGTCGCCGTGGGACACCTGCGGCGTCGGCTCTACGAGGGTCCCCGTCCCAGTACCTCGCTGCGGCTGGGTCTCAGGCTCAAGAGTGCTCATGGGACCAAGCGTACTGAAGCTCACAGCCATCAGTTGAGCGAAGGGTCGTCCGGATACGTGGCCACCATCGCCAGCTCGCTGCGCTGGCGGCGCAGGACCTCGCGCCAGAGTCTCTCGGGGGACGGGGAGGAGACGTCACCGGGTTCCGACTCGACGACGTACCACGCCCCCTCCACCAGCTCGTCCTCCAGCTGGCCGGGGCCCCAGCCGGCGTAGCCGGCGAAGATGCGCAGGGAGCCGAGGGCCGAGGCGAGGAGCTCCGGCGGGGCCTCCAGGTCGACCAGACCGATCGCGCCGTGCACCCGGCGCCAGCCCAGCGGGGTCCGGTCGGCAACGCCTCCGCCCGGGATGACGGCGACGCCGAGGGCCGAGTCCAGGGAGACCGGGCCGCCCTGGAAGACGACACCGGGTTCACCGGTGAGGTCCGCCCAGCCCTCCAGGATGTCGCCGACGTCCACCGGGGTGGGACGGTTGAGGACGACACCGAGGGAGCCCTCCTCGTCGTGGTCGAGAAGGAGCACCACCGCACGGTCGAAGTTCGGGTCCGCCAGGGCGGGCGTTGCCACGAGCAGCCGCCCTGTGAGCGAGGACACCTCGGTCATGCCAGACATGATCCCGCATCTTCCCCGCGCGCGGGGAGCCAATGCCACTACCGCGGGGTCTGCGGCTCAGGTACCGCAGTGCCCGCAGCTCAGGGCGCGATGGTGCGTCAGGGGCGAACGGAGCACGCCGGTGACCCCGTGTGCCCGGCGTGAAACGGTTCGTGTTGTGACAGAGCTATGACGGAGATGGAGGGGCCTCGGGCTTACAGAAGGGGGGTGGGCGGCGATTACCCTTTCCCTCCTGTGCCCCTGCCCCACTCATCGGAACGCGAGATACATGACCGTCAACGGCAATGACGACGTACTGCTTGTCCACGGCGGAACCCCGCTGGAGGGCGAGATCCGTGTCCGCGGTGCGAAGAACCTCGTACCGAAGGCCATGGTCGCCGCCCTGCTCGGCAGTGAGCCGAGTCGACTGCGCAACGTTCCGGACATCCGTGACGTGCGGGTCGTACGCGGTCTGCTGCAACTGCACGGCGTGACGGTCCGCCCCGGTGAGGAACCGGGCGAGCTGGTGATGGATCCCTCCCACGTGGAGAGCGCGAACGTCGCCGACATCGATGCCCACGCGGGCTCGTCGCGCATCCCGATCCTCTTCTGCGGCCCGCTGCTGCACCGCCTGGGGCACGCGTTCATCCCCGGTCTCGGCGGCTGCGACATCGGCGGCCGGCCGATCGACTTCCACTTCGAGGTGCTGCGGCAGTTCGGCGCGCGGATCGAGAAGCGGGCGGACGGCCAGTACCTGGAGGCCCCGCAGCGACTGCGGGGCACGAAGATCCGGCTGCCGTACCCGTCCGTCGGCGCGACCGAGCAGGTACTGCTGACGGCCGTCCTCGCCGAGGGCGTCACCGAACTCTCGAACGCGGCCGTGGAACCGGAGATCGAGGACCTCATCTGCGTCCTGCAGAAGATGGGCGCCATCATCGCGATGGACACCGACCGCACCATCCGCGTCACCGGTGTGGACCATCTCGGCGGCTACGACCACCGCGCCCTGCCGGACCGCCTGGAGGCCGCCTCCTGGGCGTCCGCCGCGCTGGCGACCGAGGGCAACATCTACGTCAAGGGCGCCCAGCAGCGCTCGATGATGACGTTCCTCAACACCTACCGGAAGGTGGGCGGTGCCTTCCGCATCGACGACGAGGGCATCCGCTTCTGGCACCCCGGCGGCCAGTTGAAGTCCATCGCCCTCGAAACGGACGTGCACCCCGGCTTCCAGACGGACTGGCAGCAGCCGCTCGTCGTCGCCCTCACCCAGGCGACAGGGCTGTCCATCATCCACGAGACGGTGTACGAGTCCCGCCTCGGCTTCACCTCCGCGCTCAACCAGATGGGCGCCCACATCCAGCTCTACCGCGAGTGCCTGGGTGGCTCGGACTGCCGCTTCGGCCAGCGCAACTTCCTGCACTCCGCGGTCGTGTCGGGCCCCACCAAGCTCCAGGGCGCCGACCTGGTCATCCCCGACCTCCGCGGCGGCTTCTCCTACCTGATCGCCGCCCTCGCGGCCCAGGGCACCTCCCGCGTCCACGGCATCGAACTGATCAACCGCGGCTACGAGAACTTCATGGAGAAGCTGGTCGAGCTGGGCGCGAAGGTCGAGCTGCCCGGGAAAGCGCTCGGCTGACAGAGCCACCTCCCTCCGGCCCGGGACACGCCGCTCCCGGCTGGGGGCCCGGGGGTCGTCCCCCGGACAGACACAGCCCTTCGGTAACAGGCTCTTCGCGTACGACGATGGGGCGGCCACCCTCACCGGGTGGCCGCCCCATTCGCGTTGCTGAGCCTCGTACGCAGGTCCCGTCGCGTACGTGAAGGCTTACTTGCCCTTGGCGGCTTCCTTGAGCTTGCTGCCCGCGGAGACCTTGACGCTGTAGCCGGCCGGGATCTGGATCGGGTCACCGGTCTGCGGGTTGCGCGCGGTACGAGCGGCACGGTGGGTGCGCTCGAAGGTCAGGAAGCCGGGGATGGTGACCTTCTCGTCGCCCTTGGCGACGATCTCGCCGACGGTCTCGGCGAACGCGGCCAGAACGGCGTCGGCGTCCTTGCGGGTCACCTCGGCGCGGTCGGCCAGCGCGGCCACCAGCTCACTGCGGTTCATGTTGTTACTCCCGTGTTCTTCTTGCCATTGAGGCGTGCCACGCGGCGGAGCCGCATGTTGGGCGCTGTGAAGCCGATGCCCTCGCGCCCAGGGACGCATCCTGCCCCTACCTGCGGCGGGAAAGCCAATCCGGCACCCGTGGAAGTCGTGAGAACACCCGAGGGAGTCACACGAAAAGAGGGCCCGAGCTTGGCCGCCACGATAAACGGCGGCCAAGGACCCCGGGTTCCACGACGCGCCGGTTCAAAGCCCGCCGTGGTAATCCTCACAGCCTCCTACGAGGCTACGCCTGCCGCTTTCGCGGCTTCCCGCACGGCCCCGGCGACCGCTCCCGCGACCTTCTCGTTGAAGACGCTCGGGACGATGTAGTTGGCGTTCAGCTCGTCCTCGGTCACCACGTCCGCCAGCGCCTTCGCGGCGGCGATCATCATCTCGGTGTTGACCGTGCGGGACTGCGCGTCCAGCAGACCGCGGAAGACGCCCGGGAAGACCAGCACGTTGTTGATCTGGTTCGGGAAGTCGGAGCGGCCGGTGGCCACAACCGCCGCCGTCTGGCGGGCGATTGCCGGGTCCACCTCGGGGTCCGGATTCGCGAGCGCGAAGACGATGGCGTCGTCGGCCATCGCGGCCACGTCGTCGCCGTCGAGCACGTTCGGGGCCGAGACGCCGATGAAGACGTCCGCGCCGCGCACGGCCTCCTTCAGGGTGCCGGTGAGGCTCTCGGGGTTGGTGTTGTCGGCGATCCAGCGCAGCGCCGAGCCGGGGGCGGCGTCGACGAGGTCGTCGCGGCCGGCGTGCACGACGCCGTGGATGTCGGCGACGACGGCGTTCTTCACACCCGCCGCGATCAGCAGCTTGAGGATGGCCGTACCGGCCGCGCCGGCGCCGGACATGACGACCCGGATGTTCTCAATCGCCTTGCCCGCCACGCGAAGTGCGTTGGTGAGCGCGGCCAGGACGACGATCGCCGTGCCGTGCTGGTCGTCGTGGAAGACGGGGATGTCGAGGGCCTCCCGCAGCCGCGCCTCGATCTCGAAGCAGCGCGGGGCGGAGATGTCCTCGAGGTTGATGCCGGCGAACCCGGGGGCGATCGCCTTGACGATCTCGACGATCGCGTCGGTGTCCTGGGTGTCCAGGCACAGCGGCCAGGCGTCGATGCCGGCGAACCGCTTGAAGAGGGCCGCCTTGCCCTCCATGACCGGCAGCGCGGCCTTCGGGCCGATGTTGCCGAGGCCCAGCACGGCGGAGCCGTCCGTCACGACCGCAACGGAGTTGCGCTTGATGGTGAGGCGGCGGGCGTCCTCGGGGTTCTCGGCGATGGCCATGCAGACCCGGGCGACACCCGGCGTGTAGATCATCGAGAGATCGTCACGGTTGCGGATGGGGTGCTTGGACTGCATCTCGATCTTGCCGCCGAGGTGCATGAGGAACGTACGGTCGGAGACCTTGCCGAGCGTGACGCCCTCGATGCCGCGCAGCTTCTCGACGATCTCGTCGGCGTGGCCGGTCGAGGTGGCCGCGATGGTGACGTCGATCCGGAGCTTCTCGTGTCCGGAGGCGGTGACGTCGAGGCCGGTCACCGAGCCTCCGGAGGACTCCACGGCGGTGGTGAGCTGCGAGACGGCGGTTCCGCTCGCGGGCACCTCCAGCCGGACCGTCATCGAGTAGGAGACGCTGGGCGCCGTTGCCATGGCCGACTTCCTCTGCTTTCACCGGGTGACGCTGGATGCGGTCCGATCGTCGCACCTACCGCCGAGTAGGCGTTAGCCGGGTGGGATTGCGAACGTTTTGTTCGCAGCACAACAAGAAGAGAGGCCCACGTCACGGGGTGACGTGGGCCTCTCGAACGTCAGTGACACCGACCCGCCATGCTCGCCTCGCGGCAAGTGGTCGCTCGTAGCGACGAAGGTTGGGCCCGGGGGCTTGGATCGGGCCGGTGCCACATCCAGGCTAACAAACGGATGCCCGAAGGCCATTCCCGTCCGCGGAGTTCGCGGGAATCAGTCCCGCAGCAGGTCCGGCACCCCGTTCGCGTCCGGTGCGTCCCGCTCCCCCGACACCACCGTGAGCTGCTGCGTCGCCCGGGTGAGGGCCACGTACAGCACCCGCAGGCCGGCCGGTGACTCGTCCGCGATCTCCGCGGGGGAGACGACCACCGTCGCGTCGTACTCCAGTCCCTTCGCCTCCAGGCTGCCGAGGGCCACCACCCGGTCTCCGAGCCCGGTCAGCCAGCGCCTGGCCTCCTCCCGGCGGTTCATGGCGACGACGACACCGACCGTGCCGTCGACGCGGTCGAGCAGGAGGGCGGCCTCGGCGCGGACCGTCTCGGCGAGGGGTTCCCGTACGACGGCGCCGTGTCCCCTGTTCGTTGCCACAAAGCGCGGCTGTACGCCGGTGGAGCGCACCGCCGACGGGGACGGGGAGCCCGGCATGGCGAGCGCCAGTACCTTCGCCGCGAGCTCGGCGATCTCGGCCGGGTTGCGGTAGTTGACGGTGAGCTGGAAGCGGCGGCGGGGGCGGGTGCCGAGGGCCTCGTCGCGGGCCTCGGCGGCCTCGTCGGGGTCGGACCAGGAGGACTGGGCCGGGTCGCCGACGACCGTCCAGGTGGCGTGCCGGCCCCGGCGGCCGATCATGCGCCACTGCATCGGGGTGACGTCCTGGGCCTCGTCGACGATGACGTGGGCGTACTCGGTGCGCTCCTGGGCGAGCCGCTCGGCCCGCTCGCGCTGGGTCTCCTCGCGCACCGGCATCAGCTCCTCCAGGCCGGTGAGCTGGTCGAGCGGGTCCGCCTCACGCTTGCGGCGGGGACGGGCCGGGGCGCCGAGGATCGCCTGGAGCTCGTCGAGCAGCGCGACGTCGTGCACGGACAGGCCCTCGCGGCGCAGCGAACGGGCGACCTTGCGGACCTCGCCCGGGTTGAGGATCCGCCGGGCCCAGCGGCCCAGGCGCCGCTCGTCGGCCATGGCGTCCAGGACCGCCCTCGGGGTCAGCTCCGGCCACCAGGCGTCGAGGAACTCGATGAAGCTGTCCTCGGAGCTGACGTCCTCGTCGAAGGAGGAGCGCAGCTCGGCGGCCAGCTCCGGGTCGGTGTGCCGGCCGGCCGCGCCGGAGTGCGCCCACAAGGCGTCCAGGAGCAGCTTGCGGGCGCGCGGGCGCAGGAGGTTCACGGGGGCGGTGCCGCCGAGGGCGCTGTGCCGGATGCGGTCCAGCTCGGCGGCCTCCAGCTCCAGCCGCCGCCCGAAGGCGACGACCCTGAGGCGCGTCGGGGGGCCGGCGGGGGCCTGCGGCGCCGTACGGGCGTCGTCGCCCCGCACGCTGACCTCGCCGCTCTCTTGGCTCTCGTCGCTGTCGTCGCCGAAGGCGAGTTGACCGAGGGCGAGCCGGCCGCCGGACGAGGTCCGGCCGGGGGCGGGCCGGCCGGAGGGACCCGGGCGCGGGCCGGTGCCCGTCTCCAGGGCTCCGCGGGCCGCCTTCCGCAGCACCCTCAGCATGCGGTACGAGCCCTTGGCCCGGGCGGTGGCCGGGGAGTCGTACAGCGTGGCCTCGGCGCCGTCGACCAGGGAGCCGATGGCCCGGACGGCGACCTGGCCCTCCTCGCCGAGGGAGGGCAGCACGCCTTCCGTGTACGCCACGAGCAGCGGGGTCGGGGACACGATCAGGATGCCGCCCGCGTACCGGCGCCGGTCCTGGTAGAGCAGATAGGCGGCCCGGTGCAGGGCGACGGCCGTCTTGCCGGTGCCGGGGCCGCCCTCGACGTACGTCACGGAGGCGGCGGGAGCGCGGATGACCATGTCCTGCTCGGCCTGGATGGAGGCGACGATGTCCCGCATGGTGTGGGTGCGGGCCTGGCCGAGGGCGGCCATCAGGGCGCCGTCGCCGATGACCGGGAGGTCGTGGCCGTCGAGGCGGGCCTTGAGCTCGGGACGCATCAGGTCGTCCTCGACGCCGAGGACCTTGCGGCCCTTGGAGCGGATCACGCGGCGGCGTACGACGCGGCCCGGGTCGACCGGGGTGGAGCGGTAGAACGGGGCGGCCGCGGGGGCACGCCAGTCGATGACCAGCGGTGTGTAGTCGGAGTCGAGGACCCCGATGCGGCCGATGTGCAGGGTCTCGGCGATGTCGGCGGTGTTGTCCGCGCGGATCGCGCCCTCGGCGGGCTCCACGGCGGTGTAGGCGCCGTCGGGTCCCTTCTTGCCGTCCTTGCCCGGGAGCAGGTCGATCCGGCCGAAGAGGAAGTCCTCGAACTCGTTGTTCAACCTGTTCAGGTGGATACCCGCCCGGAAGACCTGGGCGTCCCGCTCCGCGAGCGCGCCGGGCGTGCCGACCTGGCCCCGCTTGGCCGCGTCGTTCATGAGGAACTCGGCCTCGTGGATCTTCTCCTCAAGGCGCTGGTACACCCGGTTCAGGTGTTCCTGTTCGACGCTGATCTCGCGCTCCCGCACGGAATCCTGGACGGAATTCCGTGCGGAGTCGTGAACCGCGGTCTCCTGCTGAGCCTGAGCGGCCACCGGGCCCCCTTCTGACGTGCTGGGCAGCCGTCAACCGTACGCGAAGGGGGGCCCGGGAAGCTATGTGTCCGCTCTCGGGGTATTCACACGTCGATGTTGACGATCTTCTTTCCGTCGAACGTCATGACCTCGATGTGATCGAGATCGCTCTTGTCCATGGCCACCCCGCCGTTGATGTAGAGCGGGTTCCTCGCCTGCTCGGTGGTGGCGTCCGGGATGCCGTAGCCCGCGGGCGGGACGGACCAGGAGGCGGCCGTTTCGCGCTCGCCGTTCTTGCCGACGAAGATCATGGAGCACTTGAGCGGACCCTTGAGGCCCTTGAGCTCGACGACCGAGCCGATGCCCCAGAGCTTCTCCTGCAGGGCGACGGTCGCACTGACTTTCGTCGTGGGGTCGGTCGCCGAGACCTTGTCCTTGGAGGGCGTCTTGTCGAAGAGGTCCTTGGCCGGGTTCGCCGAGAGGACCTGGCCGGTGGTGCCGCCACCGCCGCCGGAGTCGCCGCCGGACGCCGCCATGGCCACGAACGGGCCGCCGATGATCAGCGCGGCCGCTGCCGCCACCATGTAGAAGCTGCGACGGCGCTTCTGTGCCCGGCGCTCGGCGACCTCGTCGACGAGCTTGTTCGCCAGCCGCGGGCTGGGCTTCGCGGACAACGACTCGCCGATCGCGGGGGTGCCGGAGCCCGGCAGGTCCGCGAGGGCGGCCAGCATCGGTTCCATCCCGGCGAGCTCGTCGAGCTGCTGGGCGCACCATTCGCAGGTGGCGAGATGGGCCTCGAAAGCGGTCGCCTCGGCGTCGTCGAGGATGCCGAGGGCGTAGGCGCCGACGGTCTCGTGCTCGTTCGGACCCGGAGATCCCATCATGGGGCCAGACATACCCGTACCACCCATACCGAATCCCTGTGATCCCCCGTATCCACCCATCATGCCGTCACCCCCCGCTCCTCCAGTGCCAGCTTCATCGACCGCAGGGCGTAGAAAACCCTCGAGCGGACCGTGCCGCTGGGTATGCCCAGGGTCTCGGCCGCCTCATTCACCGTACGTCCCTTGAAGTACGTCTCGACGAGCACCTCCCGGTGGGCCGGGGTCAGGTCGTCGAGCGCGTCGGACAACGTCATCAGCCACAGCGCCTTGTCGATCTCGTCCTCCGCGGGGATGACCTCCAGCGGCGACGGATCGACCTCCTGCGGCCGGGCCTGCCGGCTGCGGTGGCCGTCGATGACGATGCGCCGGGCGACCGTCACCAGCCAGGGGCGTACCGAACCGGTCGCTCGATTGAGCTGACCGGCGTTCTTCCAGGCACGGATGAGTGTCTCCTGCACGACGTCCTCGGCTCTCTGCCGGTCGCCGGCGACAAGACGGAGGACGTACGCAAGGAGAGGTCCGGCGTGCTCCCTGTACAGGGCACGCATCAGCTCCTCATCAGGTTCCGAGGGCTGGGACATGCGATGTCGGGCCCTCGATCCACGTTCATTGGCCACGACGGAATCCTTGCGCACGCCCACCTCCGATGTCCCGGGGTTCCCCCAGTCGGTCGCTCGATCACAGGTACGCGGGCGAGGAGCGGGGTGTTCAAAGTGGGGCGACAGTTTTCTTGTGGGTGTCGTGACGAGACCGGACATGGGCGCACATTCCCACCGCGTGATCTTTACATTTCCGCCACAACGACAAGATCGAGCCAGCTGCCCGGAAGGTTGAGAAGGTAAACGATGTGTAATCGAAATCACGTCGACTCCCGCTCCGCAAAGGGGACTTAACGCCCCCTCAGGCGCGGGTGAGTGCCGCCCGACGACGATGCCGGGCCACCCTTTCGCGGTTCCCGCAGACCTCGCTGGAGCACCAGCGCCTCCTGCGCCCCCGCGAGGTGTCGAGGTAGACGATGGGACAGCTGTCCCCCTCACACTGCCGCACGCCCGCCCACGCGACCGGATCGGTGAGCAGCTCCACGACATCACGCGCGACCGCCCCGACCAGCGCCGCGCACGCCGGAGGTCCGTCCAGCTCCCGCACCAGTGCGCCGTCCTGACCGAGTACGGCACGCGGGGCCGGGGGCGCGGCGCGGGCGAGTTCGTTGACGCGGGCGAGCGCGAGATCGTACGGCCGTCCCTCCGGGACCAGCCCTCCGGGCACCAACTGTCCGATCCGACCGCGAAGTTCGCGGAACGCGACGAGCCAGGTGGTGTCGGCGTGCGCCAGCGAGGTGCCCGGCGGGACCAGTCCCGAACCGGCGATCCAGGCGCGCAGCACCGCGACGGAGTCGAGGCGTTCGACGGGGTGGGTGGTCGCGAGGAGATCCAGACAGATCCGTCCGGCGTCGAACCGCAGCTCGTACGTGTCCGTGGCCGTACCCAGTGCCATGTGCCTGTCACCGCCTTGGGTC
The DNA here is from genome assembly GCF_044459385.1 of Streptomyces sp. NPDC050287. Taxonomy (NCBI): domain Bacteria; kingdom Bacillati; phylum Actinomycetota; class Actinomycetes; order Kitasatosporales; family Streptomycetaceae; genus Streptomyces; species Streptomyces sp. NPDC050287. The sequence goes on from NZ_JBITIY010000006.1 coordinate 636,769, forward strand.
ACCCCGGTGAGGAACTGTTCCCCTCACACAGTGCCTGCCCGATCCTCCGGCCGTAACCCCTCGTACCGGGGCGGGACGAAGCCGGCCTGGACGCCCGCCTGGGCGGCGACCCCCGGACCGCCCGCGCCGGTGCCGGAGGCCTGCCTACTCGTCGGAGTACTTCGCGTCCGACGCCGCCGGGTCCAGCGCCAGCCGGTACCCCCGCTTCACCACCGTCTGGATCAGCTTCGGCGCCCCGAGGGCCGTACGCAGCCGAGCCATCGCCGTCTCCACGGCGTGCTCGTCGCGGCCCGCTCCCGGCAGGGCCCGCAGCAGGTCCGAGCGGGCCACCACCCACCCGGGCCGCCGGGCCAGGGTCCGCAGCAGGGACATCCCGGCCGGGGGTACGGGCTTCAGTTCCCCGTCCACCAGCACCGCGTGCCCCCGGATCTCCACCCGGTGCCCGGCGATCGGCAGGGTCCGCGCCCGCCCCGGCAGCTCCTGGCACAGCAACTGGACGAGGGGGCCGAGCCGGAAGCGCTCCGGCGAGACCGTGTCGACGCCCCGGGCCTGGAGCGGCAGCGCCGTCACCGGACCGACACACGCCGGTAGCACGTCGTGGTGGAGGGCGGCGAGCAGCTCGGGCAGCAGTCCGCGGTCCTCGGCGCGGGACAGCAGGGAGGCGGCCGCGGGCGCACTGGTGAAGGTGAGCGCGTCCAGGCCGCGCGAGACGGTCGCGTCCAGCAGCCGGTCCACCGGCCCGATGTCCTCCGGCGGCATCCACCGGTACACCGGCACCCCGAGCACCTCCGCTCCCCCGGCCCGCAGTGCCTCCACGAACCCGGGCAGCGGCTCGCCGTGCAGCTGCACGGCGATCCGGCGGCCGTCGACGCCCTCCTCCAGCAGCCGGTCGAGCACCTCGGCCATGGACTCGGAGGACGGCGACCACTCCTCGGTCAGGCCCGCCGCGCGCACCGCGCCCTTGACCTTGGGGCCACGGGCGAGCAGCTCCACCCCGCGCAGGCGGGCCAGCAGGTCCTCGCCCAGGCCCCAGCCGTCGGCGGCCTCGACCCAGCCCCGGAAACCGATCGCGGTGGTCGCGACCACGACGTCCGGCGCCTTGTCGATGACCTCCTTGGTCGCCGCGAGCAATTCGCTGTCGTCGGCGAGCTGCACGATGCGCAGTGCGGGGGCGTGCACAACGGCGGCTCCACGCCGCTGGAGAAGTGCCCCCAGCTCGTCGGCCCGGCGCGCGGCGGTCACTCCCACGGTGAATCCCGCGAGGGGACCGTTGTCCGGTCGCTGCTGTTCGTCGTACATAACTTCTCGTCCCGGAGTCGTTTGCACCTACCCACCAGGTGATGGCACCTGCATGCCGAACGAGCCTGTCAACGGCGCGTGACAGGCTCGGTTCGGCTTCATGTCGTCAGTGTTACGTCACACCTCGGCGTAGTTGAGCTGCGGCTTCGCCTCTGTGGCTGCCGTGGCCATGCCCTTGGCGGCCGAGCGGCGAAGGTATACGGCCCAAGTGACCGCGAAGCAGGCCGCGTAGAAGGCGAGGAAGGCGACGAACGCGCCGGTTCCGGAGCCGTAGGAGAGGAAGGACTGGCGGAAGGCGAGGTTGATGCCGACACCGCCGAGCGCGCCGACCGCGCCGATCAGGCCCATGGAGGCACCGGAGAGGCGACGCCCGTAGGCGGCGGCCTCCTCACCCGCAAGCCCCTTGGCGAGGGCCTTCGTGTGGAAGATGCCGGGGATCATCTTGAACGTCGAGCCGTTGCCGATGCCGGTGAGCACGAACAGCACCACGAAGGCGGCGGTGAACAGGGCGAGCGACTTCTCCATGCTGGCGGCGATGAGGACCGCGGTCGCGGCGCCCATCCCGACGTAGTTCCACAGCGTGATCTTCGCGCCGCCGTACTTGTCGGCCATCCAGCCGCCCACCGGACGGATCAGCGAGCCGAGCAGCGGGCCGATGAAGGTGACGTACGCGGCCTCCAGCGGGGTCCGGCCGAACTGGTTCGTCAGCACCTGCCCGAAGGCGAAGCTGTAGCCGATGAACGAGCCGAACGTGCCGATGTAGAGGAAGGACATGATCCAGGTGTGCGCGTCCTTCGCGGCGTCCTTGGCGGCGCCGGTGTCGTTCTTCACGTTCTCGATGTTGTCCATGAAGAGCGCGGCGAGGACGGCGGCGACGACGACGAGCGGGATGTAGATCCCGAGCAGCACCCGGGGTCCGCCGCTGGCGCCGATGATCGCGAGGGCGACCAGCTGGATGACCGGGACGCCGATGTTTCCGCCGCCGGCGTTGAGCCCGAGGGCCCACCCCTTCTTACGGAGGGGGAAGAACGCGTTGATGTTGGTCATGGAGGAGGCGAAGTTGCCGCCGCCGATACCGGCGAGCAGGCCGACCAGCAGGAAGGTGTTGAACGAGGTCCCCGGCTTCATCACGGTGAACGCGGCGACGGTGGGGACGAGGAGCAGGCTGGCCGAGATGATCGTCCAGTTCCGCCCGCCGAAGATCGCGACGGCGAAGGTGTAGGGCACCCGGACGACGGCTCCGACCAGGGTGACCATGGAGGTCAGCATGAACTTGTCGGCCGGGGTGAGGCCGTACTCCGGGCCCATGAAGAGCACGAGCACGGACCACAGGGTCCAGACGGAGAACCCGATGTGCTCGGAGAGGACGGAGAAGAGCAGGTTCCGCTTGGCGATCTTCTCGCCGGTCTCCTTCCAGAAGGTCTCGTCCTCCGGATCCCACTGCTGGATCCAGCGGCCGCCCCTGCTCGGGGGTGCGGGGGCTGTGCTAGGGGCTGTCATGACGCCTCCACGGGGCTACGGGGCTCGGTGGTTCTTTGCGGGGTGCTGAGCGGTGATAAGTCCCGAAGGTAGGGAGGGCGCGTTTCCGGCCTGTGGCTGTGAGTGACCGGAAGGGAACGTTGCTCTCACCCGGCGTGGAGGGCGGATGAGAGGTTGCGACGGCGGACGTTATAAAAGAGGGGTCCACGCCGGCTGGAGCGACCGGTCTCCCTCACACCCGGTGTGCCCCGGACCTGGGCCCGGGTGCGGACCTCGGCCCGGAGCGGGCGCGTGCGCCCCGCGAACCGTCCGGCCACAGCTGCGGCCTGCGCTTGGCGGCCACGTCCTCCATCCAGCCGAAGCACAGGACGCAGCAGGCGGTCAGGGCCCAGACGACGACCAGCAGGGGCCAGGGGCTCTCCAGCAGCCAGGGGGTGTGCTCCTCCAGCAGCGGTACGTCCCACAGGTGGTCCCACAGGGACTGGGCGGCCACGATGCACACGTTGTGCCACAGGTAGATGGTCACCGCGCGGGAGTTGAACAGGGTCACCAGCCGGTCCCAGCGGCGCAGCGGGCGCGGCCACTTCGACCACGAGGGCTTGAAGTGCAGGAGCAGCAGCACGGTCGCGAAGGACCACAGGGACTGGGCGAAGGGGATGTCGTCGAGGTCGTGGTCGGGTTCGAAGCCGTGCGTGAGCATGTACCACAGGCCCAGGCAGGCGACTGCGGGGGCGAGCGAGGGCACGACGTAGCGGGGCAGGCGCTGCAGGATGCCTTCCTGGTGGGCCATGCCGAGGAGCCAGCAGGCGCCGAACGCGCCGAAGTCGGTGAGGTTGGAGTCGATCCGCCAGCTGGGCACGGTGATCCAGCCGGACTCCAGGGCCGCGGACAGGGCGATCGGCGCGAGGATCGTCGGCCAGGGCAGCGCGCGCAGGGCCTTCAGCAGGAACGGCGACAGCAGGACGAACCAGAGGTAGGCGCGGACGTACCAGAGGGGCACGGCCAGCTGCTCGGCCCACTCGTCGCCGATCAGCCCGTGGATGCCGTGCACCGCCTCCCCGTAGGGCGGGTCGCTCAGCGGCAGGATCCAGTAGCCGAGGTGGATCCACCACCAGCCCGGATGCCCTTCGGAGTCGGGGCTCCAGCCTCCGAGCAGCATGCCCGTCACCCCGACGGCGCCCAGCAGCCACAGCGGCGGCAGCAGCCGGCGCATCCGGCCGCGGACGACCTCCACCGCGGGGCGTCTGCCGAGGGAGCGGGCCATGAGGTTGCCGGCGAGGGCGAACATCACGCCCATGGACGGGAAGATCACCGGCAGCCAGGCCCAGCCGAACAGGTGGTAGAAGACGACCCGGAACAGGGCGATGGCCCGCAGCAGGTCGAAGTACCGGTCACGGCCGGACGGTGCCTTCGTCCCGGTGCTCTGCGCGGGCACCCCGGGCTGCCGCGGCGGCTCGGGCTGGTCCTGGGTGACCGGCTGGACGGGTGTGGTGCTCATGCGACGGGCCTTTCGTCCACGACCGGCCGGTTAGGCGCGGGGGTGGTCGGCGGTGCCGACACCCCGCCCTTGCGCCGCAGCTTCTGCCAGCGCAGCCGGCCGCCGGTGAGGGCGGTGATCCAGGACTGGAGCAGCACGACGTACATCAGCTGGCGGTAGAGGATCTGTTGCAGGGGCAGTGAGATGAGGGGGGTGAGCGGCTCCCGGTCGAGGATGAAGGCGTACGTGGCGCAGGCCGCCTGGACGGCCAGGACGCCGAACCAGGCCGCGATCGTCTTCTCGGTGGGGCCGAACACCAGCCCGTAGACGAGGAACACGTCGATCAGCGGGGCCAGCAGCGGCGCCAGGACCATGAAGAGGGACACCAGCGGCAGCCCGACCCGGCCGAAGCGGCCCGAGGGGCCCCGGTCGAAGAGGGCGCGGCGGTGCTTCCAGATCGCCTGCATGGTGCCGTACGACCACCGGTAGCGCTGGGACCACAGCTGCTGAACGGACTCCGGGGCCTCGGTCCAGGCGCGGGCCTTCTCGGCGTACACGACCCGCCAGCCGTCGCGGTGGATGGCCATGGTGATGTCGGTGTCCTCGGCGAGCGTGTCGTCGCTCATGCCGCCGACCCGTTCCAGGGCGCGGCGCCGGAACGCGCCGACCGCGCCGGGGATGGTGGGCATGCACCGCAGGACGTCGTACATCCGGCGGTCCAGGTTGAAGCCCATCACGTACTCGATGTGCTGCCAGGCGCCGATGAGGGTGTCCTTGTTGCCGACCTTCGCGTTGCCGGCGACCGCGCCGACGCGGGGGTCGCCGAACGGCTGGACCAGTTCGCGGACCGTGGACGGCTCGAAGACGGTGTCGCCGTCCATCATCACGACCAGGTCGTGGCGGGCGTTCGCCACGCCCCGGTTGAGGGCGGCGGGCTTGCCCGCGTTGAGCTGACGGACCACACGGACGCCCGGCAGGGCCAGGTTCTCCACGATCCGGGCGGTTCCGTCGCTGGAGCCGTCGTCGATGACGATGACCTCGATCGGATGGTCACTGGCCATCAGGGAACGCACGGTGCTCTCGATGCACTTGGCCTCGTTGTACGCCGGGACCAGCACCGACACCGGTTCGGTGACCGGCTCTCCCCAGCGGAAGCGGCGGCGGCGGACCCGGCGGACGTGGATGCCGGACAGCAGGAGCATCAGGCCGAAGCGGGCGAGGACCAGGCAGCCGATGATCGCCAGGCCGACCACCAGGACGGCGGTGATGTTGTCCGCGGCCTGCACGAGGAAGACCCAGGCCCTGGCCTTCCACAGGTCGGCGCCGGTGACCCTGGTGTGGGCGCTGGGCGCGTCGAGGGCCTCGGTGAGGTTGTCGAACGTGTAGCCCTTGGCCTGCATCTCGGGCAGGAAGCGGTCGAGGGCCCGAACCGTCTGGTGGCGGTCGCCGCCGGAGTCGTGCATCAGGACGACGGCGCCCTTGCCGGCCTTGGGCGTGGCGTTGCGGATGATCCGCGCGACGCCCGGCTTGCGCCAGTCCTCGCTGTCGGTGTCGTTGACGACGGTGATGTAGCCACGGGTGCCGATGCGCTCGGTGACCGGCCAGGACCTGTTGTCCATGGCGTCGGCGGACGAGGAGTACGGCGGCCGGAAGAGCGAGGTGCGGATGCCGGCGGCGCCGGTGATCGCGAGCTGGGTCTGGGACAGTTCCCAGTCGATCCGCTTGTCCGACTGGTAGGAGAGGTCGGGGTGATTGAAGGTGTGCAGGCCGACCTCGTGGCCCTCGTCGACCATGCGCCTGACCAGGTCCGGGTAGCGCGAGGTCATGGTGCCGGTGACGAAGAAGACGGCGTGCGCGTGGTGCTTCTTCAGCGTGTCCAGGACCTTGGGGGTCCAGGTCGGGTCGGGGCCGTCGTCGAAGGTGAGGACCATGCGGTGGGCGGGCACCCTGAGGCTGGTGACGCGGCCGTTGCGGGTGTCGATGACCGGGCCGCCGTCGAGGATCTTCTCGGGCACCTTGTCGGCGGCGGCCTCGGAGCGGACACGGTGGTCGGCGAGGATCTCGCTGTGGACGTAGCCGCGCAGCATCAGCATCGCCGTCAGCGCGACGAGGACGAGCAGCGGCAACAGCAGACGCATGGGCAGGCGGCGCCGCGGAGAGCCCTCGGGGACTCCGGTCGCGGCCCCGGGACGGCGGGTGCGGGATGCCATCAGTGGTTGTGCTCCGGGGACGGGGATGCCATCGGACGACGGACACCGGGTACGGGGGTGCCATCGGCCGATGAACACCGGGTTCGGGACGACCGCGGCACCCTGCCGACGGGTGGCACGGGGTGGTCGTGGGCGAGCGGGGTGCCCTCGGGCGGACGGCGTGCACGGGAGGCCGTCGGCCGGCGGGCACCGGGGCGCGGGACTCCGTGGCCCGGCGGGCTTCCCGGACGGGGCGCCGGCGGACGGCGGACACCAGGACGCGGAACACCGCGGCTCGGGGCACCGGAAGCCGGCAGGGAAGCGGGACGCCCTTGGGTCAGGGGCGTCCGCGGCGGTGGGGTCATCAGGTGACGGGGGCCGTCGACGGGGCCGAGTCCGGTGCCGGTGCCGACGCCGCGGGGTCGGTGGTGGGCGACTCCGTGGCGATGGGCGGCGGGTCGTTCGGGCCGTCGGCCACCGGGGTGGTGCCGGGGCCCGGACTGTCGCCGGTGCCCGTGGTCTGGGTCGGCGGAGCGGCCGACGGGCCGGGGGCGGTCGGCGTCGGGGTGACCACCGGGTCAGGGACCGTCGGCGTCGGTGTCGGAGCGGGCTCGGTGGGACCGGTGCCCGGCTCCGTGACGGTGCCGGTCGGGCTCGGCTTCGGGCCGGCCGGGACGACCGGCTCACCCTTTTTGCCCTTCTTGCCGGGACCGGCGGTGGCACCCGGCGCGGTGACACCGGGCGTCGGGGCGGTCGCGCTGCCCCGGCCGGCCGTCCGGCCGGGGGCGAGCGGGACACCGCCGGTGCCGGACGGCAGCGCCGAGGCGGCGGGCAGCGGCGGGCTGTCGACCTTGTCGGCGGGCTTGTCCTGCTGCTGGCCCGGCACCGGCAGCCAGGGCGCGTTGGAGTTGCCGGACAGCAGGGTGACGACGATGACGACGGCGTAGACCCCGCAGGCCAGCCCGACCGCGATACCCATCCGGCGGAAGCGGCGGCTGCGGCGGCCCGACTCGTCCACGAACACCGGCCCGTCGGAGCCCTCCTGGCCACCGTCCGGTACGGCCGCACCCTCGGCCTGCCGCACCGGCGACCGCCCTGCCTGCGGTTCCTCCAACTGCCGGCCCAAGCCGTCCAGTTGGACCGTCACCTCGTGCGGATCATGGGCGGGATCACCCTCTGAGGGCCCGCTCGGGCCCGACGCGTCCTGGCCGGATCCCGGCGCGGCGGACTCCTCCCACGGATCCCGTACGACGGCGGTCCGCGCGGCGGCCTCGGTGCGCCGCCGGGACCCGCCGCCCGAGGCGAGGATGCCGGTCCGGTCGGCCCGGTCGGTCCGGCCCGGGTCCGGCAGACCCCGCCGGCCCCCGCCGGCTCTCTCCGCCCCACCCGTCACGGCGGCGGAGCGAGCGCTCTGGCTCGGGATTCGGCCTGAGCCTCCGACGGGCATTTCGGTTACACCGGTCTCGGGAAACGCCTGGGTACGGCCCTCCGTACCCGAAGGCCCCTGACCCGAGGCGACCTCGGGCCATTCCGGCTGGGTGGCTTCTCGCCACTTCTTCACGCGCACGCGATATCCCCCCACGGGAACGTTCCGGGTGCGCGCACGACTCCGAGCAATCGTCGACCGGACCGGGCCCCCACCCGGTCCGAGCGCCCCCTCTTGCCACACTGTGCTCGGGCCGCGAACGTAGTGCGTCCGTGGGGCAGGTGGTGTCCGTATATCAAACACGGACATTTGTCGTCGCGGTTCAGACCATGAATGCAATGCTTCCGTGCGTTATGTGGCGCCCCCACATCAAACGTGGGCATTCATCATCGCGACGTCCGAGTCCGGAACCCATGCCCTCGCGGGCCTGCGCAGCCATCCCCGCGCCGCCGAGAGTTCGGCCGCCGCCCGTCGCAGCGCGTCGATTCCGGGGTGCACCAGTCCCTTCCGCCACACCAGTGACACGGGCGACAGGGGGACCGGGTCGACCAGCGGGCGCAGCACCGTGTTCGGCATGCCGGGAAAGCCCACCACGACCAGGATCGGGTTCCGCCACTTGGCCATGACCCGCTGGAACTCCTCCTCGCCGACGGCCAGCGGCCCGGGCGAGGCGACCTCGATCCCCCGCCCCTCGAACAGCTGACGCGCGAGGTCGGTCCACTCCGGCGTACGGGGATTTCCGGCCCCCGCGTACACGGCCTCACCCGCCAGCTCGTCCAGGGGCACCGCGTCCAGCGCTGCCAGCCGGTGGTCCTCGGGCAGCACGACCGCCATGGGCTCCAGACGGACGGGCTGGTGGTCGAGGCCTGCCCGCAGCGCCGGGGAAAGGCCGGCGAACCGGCCGAAGGACGCGTCGAGGCGGCCCGCGAGCACCTCGCTCGCCGCGCCGGTCAGGCCGCTCTCGTAGCGGGCCATCAGCTCGTGGTCGGGTGCGAGTTCCCGGGCCCGGAGCAGCACCCGGCGGCCGGTGGCCAGGCCCGGCGAGTTCAGGTCCACCAGCAGGGGCCGGGCCTGCCCGAACGCGGCGAGCAGTGCCTCCTGGGCGTCCAGCACACGACGCGCGTACGGCACCAGCCGCTCACCGTCGGCGGTCAGCGTCACCTGCCGGGTGGTCCGCACGAACAGCTCGGCCCCCAACTCCCGCTCCAGCCGCCGTATGTCCCGGCTGAGCGCCTGCTGGGCGACGTAGAGGCGGGCGGCGGCGCGGGTGAAGTGCAGCTCCTCGGCGACGGCGAGGAAGGCACGCAGGAGACGGGGATCGACGTGATGACCGGTGGTGGGCATCGGGGGAACTTACAACAGAGGTGCGTCAATTGGTCCCGCGGAGGTGTTGGACCTCTTGATCGGGCACGGGCCACGGTTACCTCATGCCGCAACCCACCCCGCGAAATCCGACGTTGTACACCGTCACCGCCGACGCCCTGGTGGCCGTCGACTTCAACCCGCGCACCGGAAACCGCCCTCCCGGCCCCTACCGCCGCCTCTTCAGCACCCCCGGCACCCGCGCCTTCACCGCCGGGAACCTGCTGGCCCGCCTCCCCATGGGCATGTTCAGCGTGAGCGCGGTCGTCATGATCGCCGGTACCCGGGGGTCGTACGCCCTCGCCGGCGCCGTCACCGCGACCGGGCTCGCGGCCACCGCGCTGGTCGCCCCGTGGACCGCGCGGCTCGTCGACCGGTACGGACAGGCCCGGATCGCCGTACCCGCGACCCTGCTCGCGGCGCTGGGCTCCCTCACGCTGCTGCTGTGCGTACGCGACGAAGCCCCCGCCTGGACCCTGTTCGCCTCCTACGCGGCCACCGCGACGACCCCCAACCTCGGCGGCATGTCCCGGGCTCGCTGGGCGCATCTGCTCAGGGACGACCCCAAGTCCCTGCACACGGCGAACTCCTTCGAGCAGGCCGTGGACGAACTGTGCTTCATGCTGGGCCCGGTGCTCGCGGCCTTCCTGTGCGGCACGTTCTTCCCGGAGGCGGGCACGCTCGCCGGAGTCGTCCTGCTGGTCACGGGCATGCTGCTGTTCGTCGCCCAGCGCTCCACCGAGCCGCCGGCCGGCGAGCGGGCCGGGCGCGGGACCGCGTCCCTCCTCCGCACGCCCGGCATACCGCCGCTGCTCGCCGTCTGCCTGGCCATGGGCGCGGTGTTCGGGGCGATGGAGGTCGTCACGATCGCCTTCGCGGACGCGAAGGGCCACCGCTCGGCGGCCGGGGCCGTGCTCGGACTCCAGGCGGCCGGTTCGTGCGCGGCGGGGCTGCTGTACGGGGCGCTGAAGCCGACCGGTCCGGCGCGGGAGCGGTACGTCCGGTGCGTCGCCGCGATGACCGCGCTGCTGACGCTGCCGCTGCTCGCCGCGTCCCTGACCGGCTCCCTGTGGCTGCTGGCGGGTGCGCTGCTGATCGCCGGGATGGCGACCGCCCCGACGATGGTCACCGGCATGACCCTGGTCCAGGAACGTACACCTGAGGGCCGGGTCAACGAGGGCATGACCCTCGCGGTGACCGGCCTGCTCGGCGGGATCGCCGCCGGCAGCGCGCTCGGCGGGCGACTCGCCGAGCACGCCTCGGCCACCGCGGGGTACGGCGTGCCGGTCACCGCGGCCGCGGTGGCGCTGATGATCGCGCTCGCCTCGTTCGGCCGGCAGCACCCGGTCGCCTCGGCCGGCCGGTAGCACCCGCTCGGTTCGGCCGGCCGGTAACACACGCTCGCTTCGGCCGGCCGACAGCACCGGGCCGCCTCGTTCGGCCGCCAGGACCGCTCGCCTCGTTCCGCCGCCGGCGCCGCTCGCCTCGTTCCGCCGCCGGCACCGCTTCCCCGAATCCGAGCTGTCGAATCGCTTCCGCGCGATTCTGTGTTACCCATTGACGCTTTCACACCCGCCACATACCTTCGCCCGTCGAAGCGCTTCGACGTCACGTATCGAATCTGTTCGATGAACGCAACGTGACGCCGGATACCCAGCCGACTCCCTGGGAGGCACTGGATGTTGACGGCACGAGGGCGTAGGGCGGCACGAGGGCGTGTGACCGCCCTGGCCGCCGCGGCCCTGAGCGGAGCCCTGCTCCTGACCGCCTGCGGCGGCTCGGACGGCGGCTCCTCAGACAGCAAGACGTTGAAGCTCTGGCACTACGAGGCCCCCAACAGCGCGATGGGGCAGGCCTGGAACGAGGCGATCAAGGAGTTCGAGGCCAAGCACCCGGGCGTGAAGGTGCAGTACGAGGAGAAGAGCTTCGCGCAGATGCAGAAGACCGCGCAGATGGTCCTCAACTCCTCGGACGCGCCCGACCTCATGGAGTACAACAAGGGCAACGCGACGGCGGGCCTGCTCTCCAAGCAGGGGCTCCTGACGGACCTCACGGCCGAGGCGACCAAGCGCGGCTGGGACAAGAAGCTGAGCGCGGGCGTCCGTACCACCAGCGTCTACGACACCAACGGCGTGATGGGCTCGGGCAAGTGGTACGGCGTGCCCAACTACGCCGAGTACACGATGGTCTTCTACAACAAGGACCTGTTCGCGAAGTACAAGATCCCCGAGCCGAAGACGTTCGACGAACTGACCGCCGCGATGGACAAGTTCGCCGCGAAGGGGATCACCCCGCTCGCCAACGGCGGCGCCGAGTACCCGGCCCAGCAGTACCTCTACCAGCTGGCGCTGTCGAAGGCGGACCGCGCCTGGGTGGACGCGTTCGAGCTGTACAAGGGCAAGGCCGACTTCCACGACGCCGCCTGGACGTACGCCGCCGAGACCTTCGCGGACTGGGTGAAGAAGGGCTACATCGGCAAGTCGTCCACCGGCGCGAACGCCGAGCAGACCGGCGTCTCCTTCCTCCAGGGCAAGTCGCCGATCCTGTTCTCCGGCAGCTGGTGGTACGGCCGCTTCGAGGACGAGGCGAAGTTCGACTGGGGCACCTTCCTGTGGCCCGGCTCGAACCTCACCCTCGGCTCCGGCGGCAACCTGTGGGTCGTCCCCAAGGGCGCCGGAAACAAGGACCTCGCCTACGACTTCATCGACATCACCCTGTCGAAGAAGATCCAGAACCTGCTCGGCAACAAGGGCGGCGTCCCGGTCGCGGCGGACGCGAGCGCCATCACCGACCCCAAGGCCAAGACGCTCATCGACGACTTCAACACCCTCTCCCGGCGCGACGGCCTCGCCTTCTACCCTGACTGGCCGATCGCCGGCTTCTACGACGTCCTCGTCTCCGAGACCCAGAAGCTGATCACGGGCAGCGAGAAACCGGACGACTACCTGGACGCGTTGCAGAAGGCGTACGACAAGGACGCGCCGAAGCAATGACGGTCACCGTCGAACGCGGCGGGCGGGTCACCGGCAAGCAGGACCACCCCGGCCGCCCGCGCCGCCGCCCCCGCGACTCCTACGCCCTGTTCCTGCTCCCCGGGATCCTCGCCTTCCTCGCCGTGATCGTCGTCCCGTTCCTGATGAACACGGGCGTGAGCTTCACCGACTGGCAGGGCGTGGGCACCCCCGACTGGACCGGGCTCGCCAACTACCGCGAGCTGCTGGACGACTCCGAGTTCTGGGAGTCCTTCCGGCACAGCCTCTTCATGGTCGTGGCGATGGCGGCCCTGCCGACGGTGATCGGCCTGGTCCTGGCCGCCGCCCTGTTCGACTACGTCGGCAAGCACTTCGGAGCCAGGTGGGCGGCGGTCCTGCGCGCCTGCTTCTACCTCCCCCAGGTACTGCCGATCGCGGTCGCCGGCATCGTCTGGAGCTGGATCCTCGCCCCGGACAACGGCACGCTCAACGAACTCCTGAAGTCCGTCGGCCTGTCGTCCTGGCAGCAGGACTGGCTCGGCGACCCGGACCTCGCCCTCTACAGCGTCATGGGCGTGATGGTCTGGGTCCAGCTCGGCTTCCCGCTGGTCGTCTTCATGGCGGGCCTGCAACGCGTCGACCCCCAGCTGTACGAGGCGGCCGAGCTGGACGGGGCCGGCTGGTGGCGCCGCTTCTGGCACATCACGCTGCCGCAGATCCGCCCGGAGATCTACGTCGTCCTGACCTGGTGCTCGATCGCCGCGCTCAAGGTGTTCGGCGCGGTGTACGTCCTGACGAAGGGCGGCCCGGGCGGCGCGACGAACGTGCCCTCCTACTTCTCCTTCACCACGTTCTTCGAGAAGACACAGGTCGGCTACGGCGCCGCGATCTCCACGGTGCTGACCGTGATCATCCTGCTGCTGTCCCTGATCGGCCTGAAGTTCCAGACCCGCGCCGAGGACGCCGAGGAAGGGACCCGAGTATGACGACCGCCCTCCGCCGCTACCCGGTCCTGGTAGCCCTCTGCATCGCAGCCCTGTTCATGGTGGTCCCGTTCGCGATCGTCGTGGTCAACGCGTTCAAGTCCCCTACGGAGTACGCCCAGAACGGCCCGCTCAGCCTTCCCGAGGGCCTCTATCTCGACGGCGTCAAGGACTTCTGGGAACGCGTCGACTTCGGCCAGAAGCTCGTCAACTCGGTGCTGATCAGCGGCGCGGTGGCGGTCCTGGCGGTGGTCCTCTCCGTCCTCAACGCCTACGCGATCGGCATCGGCCGCATCAAGGGCCGCACCTGGGTCCTCGCCTTCTTCGTCCTCGCGAACATGCTGCCGCAGGAGGCGCTGGTCTACCCGATCTACTACCTGAGCAAGGAGGCCGGCCTCTACGACACCCGGCTCAGCGTGATCATCGTGTTCACGGTGATCCAGGCGGCTTTCGGCACGTATCTGCTCTCCTCGGTCCTCGGCCAGTTCCCCCGGGAGATCATCGAGGCCGCCCGGATCGACGGGGCGAACAAGTGGCAGGTGCTGTGGCGGATCGTGGTCCCCGTCAGCCGCCCCACCCTCGGCGTGCTCCTGGTCTTCTTCTTCATCTGGACCTGGAACGAGTTCCTGCTCCCCCTGGTCATGCTGATCTCCAACGACAACCAGACCGTGTCGGTGGCCCTCGGCGTCCTGCAGGGCCAGCGTCTGATGGACGCCACGATGACCAACGCGGCCGCCCTCCTCGGCGTCCTGCCCGCCCTCGTGTTCTTCCTCGCCTTCCAGCGAACCCTCACCCGCGGCATCGCCGTAGGTGCCGTGAAGTAAGGACCCCCACATGAAGTTCACCGACGGCTACTGGCTGCTGCGTGAGGGCGTCACCGCGGCCTATCCGGTCGAGGTGCTCGACGTCACCGCGCAGGACGGCACGCTGGAGATCCACGCGCCCACCCAGCCCATCCGCCACCGCGGCGACCTGCTGAAGGGACCGGTCGTGACGATCAGCGCCCATGCTCCGATGCCGGACGTCATCGGCGTCACCTTCACCCACTTCGACGGTGAGCAGGCACGCGGACCGGAGTTCGAGGTGGGGCGGGAAGAGGTCCCGCCGCAGGTGGCGTACGACGACGAGCACGCGACCCTGACCTCCGGCGCGCTGTCGGTCCGGGTGGCCCGCACCGGCTCCTGGCACGTCGACTTCCTCGCCCACGGCCGCACCCTCACCTCCAGCTCCACCAAGGGCATGGGCATCATGCGGGACGCCTCGGGGCACTACCTGCGCGAACAGCTCAACCTCGGTGTGGGGACCTCGGTCTACGGCCTCGGGGAACGCTTCGGCCCGCTGGTGAAGAACGGCCAGGTCGTCGACATCTGGAACGCCGACGGCGGCACGGCGACCGAGCAGGCGTACAAGAACGTGCCCTTCTATCTGACGGACGCGGGCTACGGCGTCTTCGTCGACCATCCGGGCAAGGTGGCCTTCGAGGTGGGCTCGGAGGTCGTCTCGCGGGTGCAGTTCAGCGCCGAGACCCAGCAGTTGACGTACTACGTGATCTACGGCCCGACCCCGAAGGACATCCTGCGCAAGTACACCGCCCTCACCGGCCGCCCCGCCCTCCCGCCGTCCTGGTCCTTCGGCCTGTGGCTGTCGACCTCGTTCACCACGTCGTACGACGAGGAGACCGTCACCTCCTTCATCGAGGGCATGCGCGAGCGCGAACTGCCGCTGTCCGTCTTCCACTTCGACTGTTTCTGGATGCGCGAGTTCAACTGGTGCGACTTCGAGTGGGATCCGCGGGTGTTCCCGGACCCGGAGGGGATGCTGGCGCGGCTGCACGCGAGGGGCCTGCGGGTGTCCGCGTGGATCAACCCGTACATCGCCCAGCGCTCCCCGCTGTTCGCGGAGGGCAAGGCACTGGGGCACCTGCTGAAGCGGCCGGACGGCAGCGTGTGGCAGTGGGACCTGTGGCAGCCCGGCATGGCGCTGGTCGACTTCACCAGCGCGGCGGCCCGCGACTGGTACGCCTCGAAGCTGGAGGCGCTGCTCGCCCAGGGCGTCGACTGCTTCAAGACCGACTTCGGCGAGCGCGTACCCCTCGACGTGGCCTGGTCCGACGGCTCCGATCCGGAGCGGATGCACAACTACTACACGTACCTCTACAACCGCACGGTCTTCGACGTCCTGCGCAAGCACCGCGGCGAGGAGGAGGCCGTCGTCTTCGCCCGGTCGGCGACCACCGGGAGCCAGAAGTTCCCCGTCCACTGGGGCGGCGACTGCGAGGCGACGTACGAGTCGATGGCCGAGTCCCTGCGCGGAGGCCTCTCCCTCGGGCTGTCCGGCTTCGGCTTCTGGAGCCACGACATCGGCGGCTTCGAAGGCACCCCGACACCGGCGCTCTTCAAACGCTGGGTGGCCTTCGGACTCCTCTCCTCCCACAGCCGCCTGCACGGCAGTTCCTCCTACCGGGTGCCGTGGCTGTTCGACGAGGAGTCGGTGGACGTGCTGCGGCACTTCACCCGGCTGAAGCTGCGGCTCATGCCCTATCTGTACGAGGCCGCGCGCACCGCCCACACCGAGGGCGTGCCGGTGATGCGGGCGATGGTCCTGGAGTTCCCGGACGACCCCGGGTGCGCGCACCTGGAACGGCAGTACATGCTCGGCCCGGACCTGCTGGTCGCGCCGGTGTTCAGCGACGACGGCGACGTCTCGTACTACGTCCCCGAGGGCACCTGGACCCACTTCGTGACCGGGAAGACGGTGACGGGACCGCGCTGGGTGCGCGAGAACCACGGCTTCTCGAGCGTGCCGCTCCTCGTGCGCCCCGGCGCCGTCATCCCGGTGGGCGCGGTGGACGACCGGCCCGACTACGACCACGCCGACGGGGTCACCCTGCGGGCGTACGGTCTGGAGCGGGGGCAGCAGGTGGCCGTGCGGATCGGGGACGTGACCTTCACCGTCGTACGCGAGGGCGATCTGCTGCGGGCTTCCTGCAGTGAGCCCTCGGCGCCCTGGGGGCTGGCCACCGGTGAGCGCGAGGTGCGGGCACAGGCCGGGACCGGGTTCCTGACCGTGGAGTGCTCCTGATGGTGAAGATCACGGACGTGGCGCGGCATGCCGGAGTCTCCCCCAGCACGGTCTCCTACGCCCTCAGCGGCAAGCGCCCCATCTCCGAGGAGACCCGGCGCCGGGTGGAGGAGGCCATCCGCGAACTGGGTTACCGTCCGCACGCGGGCGCCCGCGCGCTGGCCAGCAGCAAGTCGAACGTACTGGCGCTGGTGGTGCCGTTGAGGGCCGGTATCCACGTCCCGGTGGTCATGCGGTTCGCGGTGTCGGTCGTGACGACAGCCCGCGGCTACGACCATGACGTCCTGCTCCTCACCCAGGAGGAGGGCGAGGAAGGCCTGCGCAGGGTGGCTGACACGGCGTTGGTGGACGCGTTGATCCTGATGGACGTCCAACTCCACGATCCCCGGCTGCCGTTGTTGCGCGCGCTGGAACGCCCGTCGGTGATGATCGGCTTCCCGGCCTCCTCCGAGGGCCTGACCTGCGTCGACCTCGACTTCAAGGCGGCGGGCGAGGCGTGCGTGGAACATCTGGCGGGACTCGGACACCGGGTGGTCGCACTCGTCGGCTCACCGCCCGAGGTCTACGTCCGCCAGACCGCGTTCGCCCAGCGCGTGGTCCAGGGCTTCACCGCCGCCGCCGACCGCCACGGACTCGCCTCCTCGGTCCACCCCTGCGAGGCGGGCCCGGGGTCCGCCCGCCGGGTCGCCGAGCAACTCCTGCGCGAGCAGCCCGCGTTGACGGGCGTGGTGGTCCACAACGAACCCTTGCTGGAGCCGCTGATCGACGCCTTCGAGAAACTCGGCCTGCGCGTCCCCGGCGACCTCTCCGTCACCGCCATCTGCCCCGACGAACTCGCCGAATCCGCCCGCGTACCCGTCACCTCGGTCACCCTGCCGTCGGCGGAGGTGGGCACGCGGGCGGTGGAGCTCCTGATGCGGAAGCTGGGCGGCGACACGGACGTACCGGAGGCGACCCTGCTGTCGCCGCGGCTGACGGAACGGGCGAGTACGGCGCGGCGGACGATCGCGTGAACGATCCTTCACATGCTGTGCCGCCCAACTCCCCTGGACGTGCCTGCCTTCGACAGGGGAATCCCGGCAGAGGATCGCTAGCATGAGTCACGGATGATGAACGCGGTGACGGGGGTGGGCATGGCACGCGATGACCGTGACGATGACTGGCTGGACCTGGCTGACGCCATCGAGGTACTGCGGTCCCAGTTGTCGGAGGCCCAGCGCCGCGGTCAGGACTCCTCGTTGCGCTTCGTGCTGGGTGAGATCACGGCGGAGTTCGAGATCGAGCTGGTCCGGGCGAAGAACGGCGGCGGAACGCTGCGGTTCGGCGTCGTGGAGGCGGACGCCCGAGGCGAACGCTCGAGACGATCGACCCAGCGCGTGACCCTACGGCTGAACCCGGAGCGGCGCGGTGGCGGAGACGTGGCCGTGGGCGACGTCGAGTAGTCCGGGGACAGGCTCATGGAGCAGGAGCAGGTCGTCCAGGTCCGCAGCACCGCCGTCGGCCCTGCCTTGGGTACGACCTTCGGCAGTGGCTACCTGATCGCGCCCCGGCTCGTCCTGACCGCCGCGCATCTGCTGCCACCGGACGAACACGGCGACATCACGGTGTCCCTCCCGGACTCCACCGCACGGTTCCCGGCCGAGGTGCGGTGGCGACGGTACGACGAGGCCGTGGACGCCGCCCTGTTGGAGATTCCCGTGGCTGCCCGGGACTGGCCGACGCCGCCAACCCTGCGCGGCGCCCCGTACCGCCACCCTCAACGCTGGGGCCGGTGCGTGACGGGCGGCACCGAACTGCGGGCCACCGCCACCGGGTTCCCCCGGCAGGAGCGAACCACGGGCCGGCGGAACCAGACGGCGCTGGCCGGCCGGGTCAGGCCGCACGGTGGCGCGACCTTCGAGATCCTCGACGACATCGGGCTGTTGGAGGCCGACGTCTCGGGGCTCGACGCCGAGACCGCCGCGAGGACCACCGCCTGGTCCGGGATGTCGGGCGCGGCCGTCTTCCTGCTCGGCGAGAAGCTGCTGCTGGGCCTGGTACGAGCGGACCGCCGGCCGCGTCAGGGCACCCGGCTGACGTACACCCGCAGCGACGACCTGCTGGCCTGTGCCGACTTCCGGGCGGTCGTCCGCGCGGCGACCGGCGTCGACCCGCAGCTCGAAGCGGCCGAGTTCACCGGCCTGCTGGAGCCCGCGCCGCCCAGACGGGACCTGCTGTCCCCCATCGCGCTGCTCCGGGCCGACGCCGAGGTCGTCTCGTTCCACGGCAGGCAGGACACACTCGCCGACCTGGAGGAGTGGTGCCGGACGGATCCGTACGGTCCCCTCGCCGTCCGGGTGCTCACCGCTCCGGGCGGGCAGGGCAAGACCCGGCTGGCGCGGCAGCTGATGGCGCGGATGCGGGACCAGGGCTGGGTGGTCGGGCAGCTGTCCCACGAGCCCCGCGACCTGCACGCCCTGCGCGCGGTGCAGTATCCGTTGCTGCTGGTCATCGACTACGCCGAGACCCGGCCCGAGTTGGTCAAAGAACTGCGGAAGCAGACCCGCGAGGCCCGGCATCCGGTGCGCCTGCTGCTGCTCGCCCGCTCGCTCGGCTCCTGGCAGACCCGGGCGACCGGTGCCCTGCCCGAGACCCGGCTGCACGCGCTCAGCCCCGGCGCGGCCGACCGGGAGGACGCGTTCCGGACGGCGGTGCGGGACATCTCCCGCCACCTGGCGGACATGACCGACGGGACGGACGTCGACTGGCCCGCTCTCGCCGACGCCCTGACGGCCGCCCGCCCCGCGGCGGTACCTGGGGCGCAGACGGCACTGACGGTGCAGATGGAGGCGCTGGCCGCGCTGCTGCGCCGGGTCCGGCCACCCCAGCGGGACGTAAGGACGCTGGAGGACGAACTCCTGGACCACGAGCGGACGTACTGGCAGGAGACCTCCGACGGCTGGGGCATGGGGCCGCGGGGAAACAAGCTCCTCGAACCGGCGGTGGCGGCGGCCGTGCTGTGTCCCGCGCAGGACGAACACGAGGCCCGGGCGACCATCGAACGGCTGCTGCCCGGTGAACTGCCGGGAAACATCACGGACATCACCGCCTGGCTGCGCGACCTGTATCCGCCGCCCGAGGGCCGCTACTGGGGCGGCCTGGAGCCGGACCGGCTGGCGGAGTACCACGCCTCGCAGCAGATCGTCGCCGACCGGGGGCTGCTCGGGAGACTGTTCGGCCGGGCCCCGGACCACCAGCGGGTGCAGACCCTCACCGTGCTGGCCCGGTCTGCCGTGGCGCACGCCAACCAGGGCCGTGCGGCCATGGCGCACACCGTCATCGACCTGCTGCGCGAGGCGCTGCGCTCCGTCCCCGGCCACGCACCGCTGACCGCTGCCGTGCTGCGCGCGCACTCGGACGCACTGCCGGAGCAGTCCCACGTGCTGCGCGACCACGCGCTCGATGTCGCCCGCGAACTGAGCCGGCTGTGCCATGCCACGGGAGACGCCCCGCAGGCACGGCGCGACCGGGCCTGGGCGCTGCACAACCTGGCCGAGCGGCACCAGGCGGTGGGCGACTGGGAGGACGCCCGTCAGGCCGCCGCCGCGGCCGCGGCGCTCCGCGAGGACCTGGCGCGCGACGGAGCGCTGACGCTCCGCACGGAGTGGGCCGACTCGCTGCTGGTGCTGTCGGACGCCTGCCGCATGACCGGGCGTCTGATGGAGGCGTACGACGCCGGCGATCAGGCATTGAGCCTCTTCCGCGCGCTGGCGGAGGAGGACGGCGAGGAGGGGGAGAAGCGCGAGCGCGGACTGGTGCGGGCACTCGTCAACCAGTCCCAGGCGGTCTGGCAGCTCGACCCGAGCGCGATCGCCTTCGACCAGATCACCCGGTCCGACGATCACACCGAGGAAGCCGTCCGGCGCGCCCGGGCACTGGTCTTACGGCACCCCGAACTGGACCCGCTGCTGCTGGTCAGGGCGCTGACGGAGCGCGGCACGAACCTCTGGCGGCTCAAGCGGCATCCGGAGGCGCTGGCACTGGGCGAGGAGGCGGTCAAGGCCTCTCGCCGGCTGGCGGAGGAGAACCCCGACGCGTACACCGCCGATCTCGCGCGCGCGTTGATGGGTCTCGCCGTCGACTACAGCGCCGCCTCGCGGCCCCGCGGCGATGCGATGGCGCTGGAACGGGAAGCGATCGAACTGCTGCGCCCGCTGGCCGGGGAACTTCCCGCGGTCCACCGCTCCACCCTGGCGCAGACACTGCACAACCTCGCCCTGGGCCACTCCCAGGAAGGGGACGACGCGGCGGCGCGGGAGTCCGTCCGGGAGGCCATCGAGCACCGCAGGGCCCTGGCACGCGACCCGCACGGCATCGCGGTGCCCGGCCTGGCCCATTCGGTCAGCGTGCTCGCCGGCTTCCATGAGCGCACCGGCGACGACGCGGCAGCGGCGGCGGGCTTCGAAGAAGCCCTCGAGATCTACGCGCGCGCCCCACTGCCGCTCAACGCGAGCAACCTGAACGCTCAGTCCGGAACCGCTCTGGATCTCGCCCGCGCCTACGACGCACTCGGCCGCCCGGCAGAGGCGGCGGCTCCCCTGCGCCAGGCCCTCGCCATCCGGCGACGCCTCAGCGAGTACGCCCCGAGCCTCTACGCGGAGGGGTACACGACCAGCCTCCACGACGGCTCCTACCTGTACTGGAAGCACGGCCGTCCGGTCGCGGAGCGCATCCTGCTGCGCCAGGCCCTGCCTCACCACCGTCGCATGTCCCGCGACAGCGAGGAGGGGCGCGAGTGGCTGGCCATCTGCCTGCACGACCTCGGCACCAGCTACGCGAGAACCTCGGTGACGGCCCACCGGGCGGTTCCCGTACTTCGCGAGGCGTATGAGCTGCGTGTGGAGCTGGCTGCCGGGGATCCGCGGCACAAGGCGGGCCTGGCCGACACCTGCACGGAACTGGCAGGAGTGTTCCTGCAGACGAGCCGCTTCCGCGACTGCCTCCCGGTCGCGGAACACTCGGTACGGCTTCGCCGCGAACTGCTCGCCGCGGACCCTGACGGCCAGGAGCCCCACTGTTACGCCCTGCTGCAGCTGGCCGAGGCGCAGGCGATGGCGGGGCACGCCGTCGCGGCCTGGCGCACCGTACTCGATGCCGAGCGGTCCTGCCGGGCGCTGACCGATCGTCCCGGCCGGTCACCGGAGGAGAACGCCTTCCTCCTCCATCGGCTGGCCCGCGCGTTGAGCCTGTGCGGCCGGCACGACTTCCGCCGGGCCGTCCGGGCCGTGGAACCGGCCCGGACGGCCACCCGCATCTGCCGGGACCTGGTGGATCAGGACCCGCACCAGGCCCAGGCCCAGGCCAACCTGAGAGCGGCCCTCACCCTGCTCACCAGGGTTCTGGACAGCATCGGCCGCCACGACGAGGCCGTCGAGGCACAAGTGAGCAGAGGAGCACGACGTCCATGACAGCACCGCGTGAAGAAGAGCAGGGCGAGTCGCTCGACGACATCCGGCGCGACGAGGAGGAGGCCGCCCGCCCGGCAGAGCTCTTCTACGGGAACGTCAATGAATTCGTCACCGAGCGGCTCATCTACTTCGTTCCCTGTCCCGCTCCTGGCTCCGGGCGGGTCTGGTGCTCGGAGTGGTACCGGCATGCCGCGGCGCTGTCCCGGCTGGACTCGGTCTGGCGGGCCTGGGAACACCTGCGCCTCGACCCTGCCATGGGCATGTCGAACTGGTGGCTCTACCACGCGGACCCACATCTTCGTGCCTTGATGGACCCGGTCACCGGGCCGTTCGGCAACTGCGTGGACGGCCACCAGAGCATGGAGCCACTGCCGGTCCACACCCCACCGGACGGGCTGTTCACGGACCAGCGCGGGCAACTGGGCGTGAACGACCCGTTCGCCCTCGACTGAGCCGTCTTCGAGCGGGGCGAAGCCCGATCCGAGAGGCGGCGGGAGTCGGCTGCTGGGCGGGAGGGCTCGTCGCCGGCCGGGACCCGCACCGTACAAGGTCGCGCACGCCGGCGCGCGTCAGACCGTTGCGGACGTCGCCCGGTCGGCACGGCGCAGGCGGAGCATGGCCTTGACGGTGCGCGGTCGCCAGGCGGTGAGGGCGGGAGAGCGGGCGCCCCTCCGTCGCGCTGTGCGCGGGAGGGGCGCCCTTGGTAGCAGTGCCGCGAGCCGTGGCCGAAGCGGCTCGCGTCTAGATCTGCCGGTCCCCTTGCCAGGTGACGGACGTCAGCGCTGCCAGACCACCGTGGGCCAGGCCCTTGTAGACCACCTTGCGGGACGGGCCCAGCTCGTGCGCGACCCGTTTCGCCAACTCCTCCCCTTCGTGGAACAGCCGCTCCCACTCGGCGTCGTACTTGCCGTCCTCGCGGTCGCGCAGGTCCAGGTTCAGCGTGGTGTCGATGGTCTTCGCCCACGTGTACAGATCGGCGACGAGGCCGTCGGACAGGGCCAGCGCGGCGGCCGGGTCATCCGGGAAGAAGTCCCCGAATCCCTCCGAGCGCAGCGGACCGAAGCGGTACTCACCTTCCACCGTGATGTCGACCGGGTGGGGTGGTGTGCCGTGGCTGTCGCGCTCCCAGTGGAGGCGGTCACAGCCCCAGCACACCCACTTCGCCGTCCGATGCCGCTCGTCCCAGTAGCGCACCACCCAGGACGGCCCCAGATGCCGGGCCAGGCGCTGGGCGAGAACCAGACCCTGCCCGACGTGCCTGCGCAGGTCCGGACGGGAGGTGGAACCCGCCGTCGGGCGGGACAGCGCCCAGGAGCGCAGCGCGTGCGCCAGATCGGCCGGGAGGACCAGCCGGTCATCGTCCAGCGGCACGTTACGGGTGAAGGCGCCGAGGTCCTCGGACCAGGCATCCTCCGCCTCGTACAGGGGGGACGGCTCGCCCCGGTCCTGCACGAGCAGGTGGCGCGGCTCTTCGAAGGTCATACCGGGTTGGCTCCGATCACGTATCCGTTGTCGCCCACGCTAACGGCCAGCCGCTGGGTCCTGCCGTTGAAAGTGACCTCGTAGACCGGCCTTCCGGCCCCCTGCGTGCCGACCCGGGTGCCCTCCGTCAGGGTCTTCTTCACGAGGGCGGGGATGTCCTCCACCCGGATGCCCGCGGTCGCGAACTCCCCGGCGTGCCGGAAGACGATGTGGATCAGGCCCGCGTTGACGTTGCCCTTCTCGAGCCAGGCGAGGGGCACGCCGGGCTTGGCGTATTCGGCGACCCAGAGCGTGTCCGCCTTGTTGAACTTCACGCCGGCGTCCTGGAGCTTGGCCAGCAGCTTGGGGTCGAGGGAGCCACGGGCGATCTTGGCCCGTTCCGCCACGGCTTTGGCGATCCGCAGCCCCATGCCCGCCGCGCTGGTGGCGTCCCCGACCTCGAGGGCGCCCTTCTCCCCGTAGATCTTCTTCAGGTCGGCGAGTACCTGCGCGGCGTTCTCACCGGTCTTGACGGCCTCGTCGACCCGTGTGGCGAGCTTGATGCCCTCGGCGATCTTCTCGAAGACCCTGCCCGGTACGACCATCGCGGCGGCCCAGGCGCAACTGGACCCCTCGCCGTGGTAACAGCGGGCGGCGTCACCCAGCACGAGCTCGTACAGGATCGCGCCGGCCTTGTCCCCGAAGAGGTTCTGCCAGCCGAGCCGAGTGATGTCCCCGAAGCTGAAGTGGTGGGTCCAGTTGTTCTTCTGGTCCTTGAACGTCTCCGTGGTGAGGAAGACCGTGTCCGGCTTCGGGCAGCCGGACTCGGTCGCGGGGACGTCGGGGTTGGCGCAGTAGTAGTAACTGACCGTGACATCGACCTGCAGTTCGTACGTCACCGTGCATCCCTGCGGCACGTAGTCGCACGCGTTGAGCTGCTTGGCCGGTCCCGACTCGGTGACCTTGTCGATGACGTACCAGGTGTGGTCGATGCCGGTTCCGGCACCCGAGGCGACCTGCTGGTTCGCTTCCTTCCGCTCGGCTTCGTCCGCGGCCTGCTGCGCGGAGTCCGCGTACTTCTGGGCGTCCTTCGCCGCCTCCTCGGCCGCGGTGGCCTCGGCGTCGGCGCGGGTGGCCGCCGCGCGGGCGTCCGTCGCCGCCTGTTCGGCCTCCGCGGCCGCGGTGCGGGCGGCGTCGGCGTCCAGGGCGGCCTGCTCGGCGGAGGAACGGGCGTCCGCCGCGTAGCCCTCGGCACGGCCTGCGGCCTTGTCGGCGGCGTCGGCGTCCGCGGTGGCCTGGCTGTCGTACTCGATGGCGCGGGCCAGCGACTTCTGCGCGTCGGCCGCGTACTGTGCGGCCTCGGCGGCGTAACCCAGCGCCTCCTTCGCCGACTTGCGGGCGTCGGCCGCGAAACCCGCGGCTTCCGCGGCCAGCATGTACGCGGCCTTCGCGTCACCGGTCGCCGCGTCCGCGAGGCTCTGCGCCTGCGCGGCGTTCTTCTGAGCGTTGGCGGCGTGCGCCTCGGCGACGGCCTTCTGCTGTTCGGCGATCGTCTTCGACGACTGCCCCGTCAGGACGACCAGTCCGGCCGCCGAGTCGGTGGTGACGTACGGCGAGCCGAGCTGGATCGCGTCGTTCGCCGGAGCGGCGACCTGCTGCGCCGCGTTGCCGGCGTCCTCCCCCGCCTGGGCGGTGATGTACGCGTGACCGGCGGCGTCCGCCGCTCCCGCGACCGCCTTGGCGGCCTCGGCCTTGGACGCGTCCGCCTGCTTCTTCGCGTCGGCGGCGTTCTTCTCGGCGTCGGCGGCGAGCTCGACCGCGGTGCGGGCCGCGGCGGCCGAGGCCTGGGAGGCCTTGATGGCGTCCGCCGCCGCGCTGGTCGCGGTGCGCACGGCCGCGTCCGCCTTCAGCTTGGCGGCCTGGGCGGCGTCCGCGTCGGAACGGGCCCGCTCGGCGGCTGCCTCCGCGCGCGTCGCCGCCGCGTCCGCGTCGGCCGCGGCCCTCGTCGCCGCGTCCGCCTCGGAGCGGGCCGAACTCGCCGCCGCCTCCGCGTCGCCGGCGGCCTTGTCGGCGTCATCCGCGGCCGCGCGCGACTGAGCCGCGTCGTCGGCCGAGTCGTGGGCGTCGGCGTAGGCGTCCTTGGCGTCGGCCTTGGCACGGGCCGCGTTCGCCTTGCTCTCGGCGTCCCACGCGTCGTCCCGCTTGCCCTTGGCCCGGTCCCGGGCGGCCTCGGCGTCCTGGCGCTTGGTCCGGGCGGTGGACTCGGCGGTCTCCGCGCGGCCCTTGGCCTCGGTGGCGGTCTTCGCGTAGCCCTGGGCGTTGTCCTTGTGCTGGGCGGCCTCGGCCTGCTTGGCTGCGGCGGTCTCCTTCTCGGCCTTCGCCGTGGCCTCCTCGGCCTGAGCCGCGAGCCGTTTGGCGTGCGCGGTGGCGGCTGCGGCCTTCGCGTCGGCCTCGGCCTTCTGCGTCTCGGCGAGCTTGGTCTTCGCGAGGTCGCGGGCGGCCTTCGCGGTCCGCGCCTGTACGGCGGCCGCGTCAGCGGCGGCCTTCGCCTGCGCCCGGGCCTCGTTCGCGGCAGCGGTACGGAACGCCGCCTTCGACTGCGAGGCCTGCGTCACCGCGCGGGCGGCGATGGTCGCGCTGTCGCCCGCGGCGGCGCGGGTCGCGGCGTACGCGGTGTCACCGGCCTTGGACAGCGCCTCCAGCGCGGCCGACGCGGCCTTGGTGACCTGCGCCTTCTGCTGACCGACCAGCAGACCGCGGCCCCGGGGAGCGCCGGCCTTGTCGGCGATCGCGTACGCGGCCTGCGTGGCGGTGTCCGTGGTCGTTGCGACCGTCTTCGCGGCGGTGGCCTGGGCCTTGAGCAGGTCGAGTTGCTTCTTCGCGGTGGCCTGGGCGTCGGCGATGCCCTTCTTGGCCTTGTCGAACTCGGCCTTGTCCGGGTAGCCCAGTCTGTCGGCGCCCTGGTGGCCGGAGGGCGTGAAGTCGAACTTCTGCGGGTCGGTGCCCTTGCAGTCCCACATCCGCGCGTCACGGCTGTTCTCGTACGTCGCGAGGTCGAGGCAGTTGGCGGTGCCCGGGTTGTACAGACGCGTGGTGGCGTGGGTGTTGTACTGCCACTTCTGGGCGGCGCTCTTGCTGTTGCAGGTCAGGATCTGCAGCGCCGTACCGTTCGCGGCGCCGGAGCCCTTGATGTCCAGGCACTTGCCGGAGTTGACGTTCACCAGCGCGTCGCCGCTGATCTGCCACTTCTGCCCCGCGCCGCCGTTGCAGGTGTAGATCTGCACCGGGGTCCCGTTGTCCTTCTTGCCTCCGCCGACTTCAAGGCACTTGTCGGCGGCGCCGTGCGCGTGGATGACCATCGGGCTGTCGCCGATCCAGCCGCGGCCGCCGGCCGACCACCAGTCCTGCCAGCGGGTCAGATGGTCGGCGATCCAGGACTGGCCGAGCATCTCGCCCAGCGCCGTGGCACCGGTGGTGAGGGCCTTGGTGGCACCGGCGTTGGCATTGAGTATCTGGTTGCGCTGGGTGGCCTGGGAGGCGATCTCCTGCTGCCATTCGGCGGACGCGTCGGCGACCTGCTTGCCGAGCACCTCGTTCGGGTCGACGGGCCCGCGCCAAGCGCAGGAGGCGAACCGGGCTTTCAGGTCCTCGACGGTGATGCGGTTCTCGACGCTCCCCGGCACGGGAGCGGTCTGGGGGAAGCCGCCGAAGGTGAGGAACATACGAGCGTCGTCCGCGCTCGGGGGCCCCGGGTATGAGTTGACCAGGTTCTCCCAGGCCCGGTTCTCTTCGTACGCCTTCTCCCACTGCGGAGTGGGAAGCGTCGGATCCGGGTCGTTGCCGTAGAGCGGAGTGCCGAGGTCCTTGACGGCCTTGACCGTGGCGTCGTCGGCCTTCGGTGTCGGGTCCTCGTAGAAGTCACCCTCGGCTCTCCACCACTGGGCTCCGGACCACTGCGGCAGACCCGTCCGGCTGAAGAAGTCCTCACCGTCGTCCCCGCTGGTCCCCGGCGGCCACTCGAAGTCGGCGACGCTCTTGAACCCACCGGGAGTGGACAGTCCCGTCAGCGGCTCCTGCCAGGCGAGGTGGTGCTGATTACGCAGATCAGCTTCCTTGCTGAGGAGGTCCCTGTCCTGCTCGAACGCCTTGCTGAGCGGCGTGTCCTCCCAGTAGAACCGGTTCGCCGTCGTGCGCAGCTTCTCCGGCGTCTGGTTCAACCCGTCCTGCGCGACGCCGAACATGGTCCGGCCGCCCAGCCGCAGCACATCGGCCATCAGACACTGGTCCTGCCGTAGCTGCTCGGCGGCTTCGGCGTCGAAGCCGTCGTAACTGTCGGCCACCGGGCTGGCGTTGAGGGTCCGGTCGTCGACCGCGGCCGGCTGTCCGGAGACGGTGGCGAGCACGGCGAGCGCGAGAACCGACGGTACAAGTCGCGCGAAGTATCCCGATTTTCGCGCAGGGGGCATGAACGGCCCTGGTCTGGAACGCAAAAGAAGATCCCGTTTTCGTGATGAGGGCAACGGGGGGGGTGCTCGTACGCAGAGGTGGAGGCGCCGCGAGGCGGTCAGGACTCGGTGCGGCTCGACTGCCTCGGAGATCGCGGCAGGACTGAGTTCCCCTCCCCGTAGCGACGGTGTCCCCCCGGTCGCTGGTTGACGTGCGCGGCGGTGGAGTGGTCAGCTCCGCCCAAGGCGCGACCGAACGGTAACTAACCTGTGTGGCACGTGTGAAGGGAGTATTCGCAAACGTTTCGGAAACGTACTGAAGACGACCGCGACGGGCCAGGCCGGCGGGCCACCGGTCACCCAGGATGTGACGCCCCGTCTGAACGAGCAGCCCACGGGAACCACGGACCACCCGGTCTTCCGCATCCACACATGACATCCGCGCATGACAAAGGCCCCGCCGCTCGAAGCGACGGGGCCTGTGCCCACATGGGGTACCCGCACAGGTGCGGGCGAGTGGAGATGGCGGGAATCGAACCCGCGTCCAACGGTGCGGAATCAGGGCTTCTCCGTGTGCAGTTCGCTGTGATTTTCTCAGCCCCGGCGATCACGCGAACAAGTCGCCGACGGGCTCAGTCACTGTTTGATTTCCCTCTTCACCCCGTGACCGGGATCGAGGTTTAGTTCCCTAGCTGATGCCAGGATCCGGGTCGGGAACGAGCCCGGGCTGACACTCCCCTAGTAAGGGGCAGTCGCCTCGTTACCTAGATCAGGCAGCGAGGGCGAACTGCGTCGCCTTGGGAGAATCGCTCTTGATAGTGGCGATTATTTTTTTCGGCCTGTGGTTTACGAGATCATGGCCGCTTCCTCGACACGCTTCCCCTGCTTCGACAGCCGCTGTCGAAACCGATCATCCCCATGTTGATTTTTCAATATGCGCACACCGACCTGGGCCGGTGTTGATCCCATCGTACGTGACCAACGCAGGTTGATGCCAGCGCATTCCCGGGGGCCGGCCGGCCTCCGGACTACGCGCCCCGCTCCTTGCGCTTCGCCGCCGCGATCGCACGGTCCGACTCCCGCCGGTCCTGCTTCTCCCGCAGGGTCTGGCGCTTGTCGTACTCCTTCTTGCCTCGCGCGAGGGCGATCTCGGCCTTGGCCCGGCCGTCCTTGAAGTACAGGGCGAGAGGGACGATCGTGTGACCCGTCTCCTGGACCTTGGACTCCAGCTTGTCGATCTCCTCGCGGTGCAGGAGCAGCTTGCGCTTGCGGCGCACGGTGTGGTTGGTCCAGGTGCCCTGGCTGTACTCGGGGATGTGCGCGTTGTGCAGCCACGCCTCGTTCCCGTCGATCTGGACGAAACCGTCGGCCAGCGAGGCGCGTCCCTGGCGCAGCGACTTGACCTCGGTGCCGGTGAGCACCAGCCCTGCCTCGAAGGTGTCGATGATCGCGTAGTCGTGCCGGGCCTTCTTGTTCTGGGCGACGAGCTTGCGCTTGCCGTCCTTGGCCTTCGCGGGGCCCGAGCCCTGCTTGGGCTGCGATTCCTTCGGTACGTACATTCCCTTGCTCATAGTGCCGCCCATTTTCGCACTACGCGGGGGGTCTGCGGGAAACCGATTAACGGCTACCGGCCCAGGCCGCTGAGCACGGTCTCGGCCCGCTCCAGCACCTGCTGGTCCGCCTCCAGGTCGGGCGTGATGCCGTGGCCGTCGACGCCGCGGCCGGCGGGGGTGCGGTAGTGACCGACGGTGAGCTCGGCGACGGAGCCGTCGGGCAGCCGGCTCGGCATCTGGACGGAGCCCTTGCCGAAGGTGCGGGAGCCGACGACGACAGCGCGGCCGCGGTCCTGCAGGGCCCCGGTGAGCAGCTCGGCCGCGCTCATCGTGCCGCCGTCGACGAGCGTGACCAGGGGTCTGGTGGTGTCGCCTCCGGCCTCGGCGTGCAGGGCGCGCTGGTCGCCGTCGACGTCGTACGTGGCGACCAGGCCGCCGTCGAGGAAGGCGGAGGCGGTGGTGACGGCCTCGGTGACCAGTCCGCCGGAGTTGCCGCGCAGGTCGAGGATGATCCCGGTGCCGGCCGGGGCCTGTCGTACGGCGGTGCGCACGGTGTCACCGACGCCCTTGGTGAAGGCGGCGACCCTGATGACGGTGACGCCGTCGGCGAGGGTGCGCACGGTCACGTCGTCGGTGGACAGGAGGGCCCGGCGCAGCGTGAGGCTCCACGCGCGCGGGCCGCGTTCCAGACCGAGGCGGACGGTCGTACCGGCGGCCGCGCCGGTGGCGTCGCCGCGCAGTGCGGAGACCACCTCGGTGACGGGCCGCCCGTCGACCTTCCTCCCGTCGACGCTGCGCAGCCGGTCGCCCCGCCGGATCCCGGCGTCGGCGGCGGGCGACCCGGAGGCCACCTTGGTCACTTCGACCCGGCCGTCCCGCTCGCGCCGAGCCCACAGGCCGACGCCGGTGTACTGGCCGTCGAGGGCCTCCTGGAACTCCTGGTACTCACCCTCGGAGTAGACGGCGCCCCAGCGGTCCCCGCTGCGGCTGACCGCGCGTTCGGCGGCCTCCATGGGGGACGTGCCGTTCGCCATGGCCTTCTCGGCGGCCTTCGCAACGTCCTCGTGACGGCTCACGGAGGCGGCCGACAGGGTCGGATCCGAGGCGGGTTTCCGGGCGCGGTCGCCGGCCTGAGGGAAGGTGCCGGTCGCGGCTCCGGCGATGAGCACGCTCGCGAAGACCAATGTCAGGGCGGCCCCGCGACGGATGCGGCGGGGCTGGCACAACAGGTCTGGGCCGGACATGCCGGTGAGTCTAGGACAAGGCGAAGGGCCGTACGGTCCGTTGACCGTACGGCCCTCTTGGCGTGCGTCACACCTTCAGGTACTTGCGCAGCGCGAAGAACGCGGCCAACGCGGGCATCAGCAGACTCGTCGCCAGGATGAGCGGCAGCTTCGTCAGGACGGCGTCCCAGCCGATGAAGTTGATCAGGTTGAGCTTCTGGGACAGGGCGAGGCCGTGGTCGATGAGGAAGTACCGGGCGACCACCAGGAACCCGCACGCGACCGTGCCGCCGATCAGCCCGGCGACCGCGGCCTCCATGATGAACGGCGCCTGGATGTAGAAGCCCGAGGCACCGACCAGGCGCATGATGCCGGTCTCACGCCGCCGGCTGAACGCGGAGACGCGCACCGTGTTGACGATCAGCATGAGCGCCACCACCAGCATCAGCGCCATCACCGCCCGCGCCGCCCAGTTCATGCCGTTGAGCAGCCCGAAGAGGTTGTCCAGGATCCCCTTCTGGTCCTGCACCGACTGCACCCCGTCCCGCCCGTCGAAGGCAGTGGCGATGACCTGGTACTTCTCCGGGTCCTTCAGTTTGATCCGGTACGACTCCTGCATCTGGTCCGGCGTGAGGGAGGCGGCCAGCGGGGAGTCGCCGAACTGCTCCTTGTAGTGCTTGTACGCCTGGTCCTGCGACTCGTAGGTCACCTTCTCGATGACCGACATCTTGCCGAGGTCGGACTTGATCTCCTGCTTCTGCTCGTCGGTGACCGCGCCCTTGGCGCAGTGCGGGTCCGACTCGGCGTCGCTCTTGTTGCAGAGGAAGATCGAGACGTTGACCTTGTCGTACCAGTAGCCCTTCATCGTGTTGACCTGGTCGCTCATCAGGAGCGACCCGCCGAACAGGGCGAGCGACAGGGCGACGGAGACGATGACGGCGAAGGTCATCGTCAGGTTGCGGCGGAGACCCACACCGATCTCCGACAGAACGAACTGGGCGCGCATGGCGTGTGGTCAAGCCTTTCCGTGGATCGTCAGTGCTGGTAGCCGTAGACGCCGCGTGCCTGGTCGCGGACGAGACGGCCCTTCTCCAGCTCGATGACGCGCTTGCGCATCTGGTCCACGATGTTCTGGTCGTGCGTGGCCATCACGACGGTGGTGCCGGTCCGGTTGATCCGGTCGAGGAGCTTCATGATGCCGACCGAGGTCTGCGGGTCGAGGTTTCCGGTCGGCTCGTCCGCGATGAGCAGCTTGGGCCGGTTGACGAAGGCGCGCGCGATCGCCACGCGCTGCTGTTCACCACCGGACAGCTCACCGGGCCTGCGGTCCTCCTTGCCGCCGAGCCCGACGAGGTCGAGCACCTGCGGCACGGACTTGCGGATCTCGCCTTTCGACTTGCCGATGACCTCCTGCGCGAAGGCGACGTTCTCCGCGACCGTCTTGTTCGGCAGGAGCCGGAAGTCCTGGAACACCGTCCCCAGCTGGCGCCGCATCTGCGGCACCTTCCAGTTGGACAGGCGCGCGAGATCCTTCCCCAGAACGTGCACCTGACCGTGGCTGCACCGCTCCTCGCGGAGGATCAACCGCAGGAAGGTGGACTTTCCGGAGCCGGAGGATCCCACGAGGAACACGAATTCGCCCTTCTCCACTTCCAGGGAGACATCCCTGAGTGCGGGGCGGGTCTGCTTGGGGTAGACCTTGGATACGTTGTCGAATCGGATCACGGATGCACCACGGGTCGCCGGGGACGTAGATGTGCGTGACCATACGCGAACCGGGTAGGCACGCGCAGGCGCCGGTCGGGTTGCGTAACAGTTGTGCGTTTTGTGCCTGTCCTGGTCCCACGGGAACCCCGCGCTGAACTCCAGGGAACCTGGCAGAGTGGAGGGGAACGTTCGCGGCCCCGCAAGCGTTGTGTACATGGAACCGGTGCAAGGAGGGCGAGCGCATGACGTACGACCGGCTGGTGTGCGCGAACTGCGCCGCGCCCGTGAGCGAGGGCCGGTGCCCCGTGTGCCGCGCGAACCGCGAGCGGCTGCAGCAGGAGAACAACCCCTTCGCGGGCCTGAACCCCATGACACTGATCGCCCTGCTGGCGGTGCTGATCGCGGCGGTGGCGCTGCTCGCGCACCAGACCGCGTAGGCCCGCACCGCGCAGGTCGGACCGCGTAGGCACGGTTCAAAAACTCGCAGAAGGGCCCGGAGCATGACGCTCCGGGCCCCTCGTCGTATGGCCTGCGTACGGTGGGTACGCGGACGGCTACCGTCAGGCGGCCGCGCCGCCCCGGCCGGCCATGAGGCGCGGCAGGACGCGGAAGCCGACGCCACCGGCGATCATCGTGGCGGCACCGAGCACCAGGAAGGTGGTCTGCGCGGCACCGGTCTCGGCGAGCTGCTGACCGTTGCCCTGGGCCTGGGCCGAGGTGTTGTTCGGGGTCGAGGTGTCCGTGCCGGTCTCGGTGAGGGCCGAGGTGCCCTCCTCCTGCGCGGAGGCGCCGGAACCGCCGTCGGGGTCGGCGTTGTTGCCGCCGCCGGCGCCGTTGCCGTGACCGTTTCCGTTCCCCTGGCCGTTTCCGTGGCCGTTCCCGTTGCCGTTTCCGTTCCCGTTACCCGGGGTGGTCGGGTCCTCGGTGGGCTCGGTGGGCTCAGTCGGGTCGGTCGGGTCCGTGGTCGGGATGCCCGGGTCGGTCGGGATGCCCGGGTCCGTGGGGATGCCCGGGTCGGTGGGGATGCCCGGGTCGGTCGGGATGCCCGGGTCGGTCGGCTCGTTGGGCTCGGTCGGGATACCCGGGTCGGTCGGCTCGTCACCGAGCCCCGTGTCGACGTTCACGCCGATACCGCTGTCGTCCACGTTCACGCCGATCTCCAGCGCGGAAGCGGCTCCGGCAGCGGTCAGCGAGGCACCAGCCGCGATCACGGCACCGGCGGCAATGCGCGCGATCCGGATCCGCGTCTTCTTCGTCATGTGGTTGCTACCCCCAGTAGCTCATCGTCAATGAGGCGGCGCTCGGGGGCCGTGATCGACGGGGGAGGTAGCTGCACTCAGGCCCCCCGGTTCACATGCGCCCCAGAGATACGCATGCCGCGCCTCACCATTCCCATTTTTCAAAGCAACGTCAAGGCCGTTCCGCGCGCGATGTCCAAGTACGGGATCATTGCCGGAGATTGAAACCTGTGAGTGTGATGTAAAAGCCAGACATCAGGCATGCAAGCGGGCACGCAGAAGGCAACTGCCCTCCGGTGGACGGCAGTTGCCTTGTCGACAAAGCGCTGTACGCGCTCTCCCGTTACTTCTCCTGCTGCTTGCGCCAGCGAATCCCGGCCTCGATGAACCCGTCGATCTCGCCGTTGAACACGGCCTCCGGGTTGCCGACTTCGAAGTCGGTGCGCAGGTCCTTCACCATCTGGTACGGGTGCAGGACGTACGAACGCATCTGGTTGCCCCAGGAGTTGCCGCCGTCGCCCTTGAGCGCGTCCATCTTGGCCTGCTCCTCCTGGCGGCGCCGCTCGAGCAGCTTGGCCTGGAGGACGTTCATCGCGGAGGCCTTGTTCTGGATCTGCGACCGCTCGTTCTGGCAGGAGACGACGATGCCGGTGGGCAGGTGGGTGAGCCGCACCGCGGAGTCGGTGGTGTTCACGCCCTGGCCGCCGGGCCCGGAGGACCGGTACACGTCCACGCGCAGCTCGGACTCGTCGATCTCGATGTGGTCGGTCTGCTCGACGACGGGCAGGATCTCGACTCCGGCGAACGACGTCTGGCGGCGCCCCTGGTTGTCGAACGGCGAGATGCGCACCAGGCGGTGGGTGCCCTGCTCGACGGAGAGCGTGCCGTAGGCGTACGGCACGTGCACGGCGAACGTGGTCGACTTGATGCCGGCCTCTTCGGCGTACGAGGTCTCGTACAGCTCCGTCTTGTAGCCGTGCCGCTCGGCCCAGCGCAGATACATGCGCTGGAGCTTCTCCGTGAAGTCGGAGGCGTCGACGCCGCCGGCCTCGGCCCGGATGGTGACGACGGCCTCGCGGGAGTCGTACTCGCCGGACAGGAGGGTGCGTACCTCCATCTCGTCCAGCGCCTTCTTGACGGCGACGAGCTCGGTCTCGGCCTCGGCACGGGTGTCCGGGTCGTCCTCCTCCTCGGCCATCTCGAAGAGGACACTCAGGTCGTCGATCCGCCCGCGGAGGGCTTCCGCCTTGCGGACCTCGGCCTGCAGGTGCGAGAGCTTGCTGGTGATCTTCTGCGCCTCGTCCGGGTCGTCCCACAGGGACGGCGCGGCCGCCTGCTCCTCGAGCACGGCGATGTCTGCCCTCAGCTTGTCGAGGTCCAGAACGGCCTCGATCGACTCCATGGTCGAGGAGAGGGACTTGAGCTCTTCGGATACATCGACGACTGCCACGCCTCCAGCCTAACGTCTGCCGCAAGCGACCTCGGCCGGGCGGCACGGGTCGCCCGGCGCGGGCGGGTGCCGGGGCACTTCTTCGTCCGGTCTCCGTCCGGCCGATTCGGGTGGTGCGCACGGGCCGGGGGTCCAGGTGGCGGAGCCCCCTGGTGCCTCAGGGAGACGCCGGGGCCGAATGGTGACTGTCCTGGGGCGTGCCCGCGTCGTCGCCCGAGGTGGCCAGCCACGTACCCACGCCGACCGCGGCCGCCAGGGCGACAGCCGCCCCTCCCAGCACCAGCCGTCGCCTCCGGGTCACCGCCCGGTGCCGTGCGGAACCCGGTCGCGGCGCGCCCGCCGCCCGCGGTGCCCGGGCCGTGCCCCGCGCACCCCCGGCCAGCTCGTCCGGCGCCGGCACCCTCATCGACGTATGCGTGTCCCGGTTCGAGTCGGCCGGCTTCGCGCCCGGTACCAGCGGCACCGCGCCCCGTCGTACCCGGGCCGACACCGGCTCCTCGGGCGTGGCCTCGCGCGGCTCCTCCTCGGGCTCGGTGTCGGGCTCGTCCACGTCCAGGGGAGGCATACCGGCCAGCATCGGCAGCAGCTCCCGCAGCCGCGCGCCCAGCTCGGAGGCCCGCAGCCGGGAGGCCGGCGCCTTGGCCAGGCACTGCACCATCAGCTGCCACAGCTCGTCCGGGATACCGGGCAGCGGGACGACCGTCTCGGTGACGTGGCGGCGCAGGACCGCGCCCGGGTGGCCCCCGCCGAACGGGGTGAAGCCCGCCAGCAGCTCGTACAGGACGGTCGCGAGGGCGTAGATGTCCACCGAGGCGCGCGGCGGCAGGCCCTCCACGATCTCCGGCGCCAGGTAGTCCGGCGTACCGATGATCTTCGTCGCGCGGGTCCGCCGGGGGGAGTCGATGAGTTTGGCCACACCGAAGTCGGTGAGCAGCGCCGGGTGCGACCCGCCGGGGCCCAGCGGGCCCTGCATGTCCAGCAGCACGTTCTCCGGTTTGACGTCCCGGTGCACGACCCCGGCCGCGTGGGCGGCGGCCAGTCCGTCCGCCACGTCCGCGACGATGGCGACCGCCGCCTCGGGCGCGAGCCGCTTCTCCCGGTCGAGCCGGGTGCGCAGGTCCGTGCCCCGGACCAGGTCCATCACCAGTGCGAGGTCGTTGCCGTCGACCACCAGGTCCCGTACGGAGACCACGTTCGGATGCTCCAGGCCGAGCAGCGCGGTGCGCTCCTGCACGAAACGTCCGACGAGCTCCTGGTCGGACGCGAGGTCCTCGCGCAGCAGCTTGATGGCGACAGGCCCGTCGGGTCCCTCACCCAGCCACACCGTGCCGGCGCTGCCCCGTCCCAGGATCTGGTGGGCGGTGTACCGGCTGCCGATCTTCCGTGCCAAGGCTGCTCCTACGGACGCGTGTTGTCGCTAAAACTACGCGCCGGAAGAGCCAACCTTCACCGCGGAGACGGAAATCACCCGCCAGGTGTCGACAAATCACCAAGCCCGCTCCCGCGAGCGAGATCATTCGGGATCATGACTTCCCGGACGGGGAAGAACCACCGCCGAGGTCCCCGATGAACCCGGTGACCTGGTGGTACCAGTGGCTGAGCTCCTGCCAGTAGCTCCGGCCCGTGCCGATCCAGTCCTGCAGCGGGCTCAGCTCCCAGATCAGCCAGCCCGCGACGAACAGGATGATGATCGTGAACAGGCAGCCCTTGAGGCAGCCGAGGCCCGGGATCTTCATCGGGTTGGCGCTGCGCTGCCGGGGCTCGCGCGGGGCCCGCCGCGGCTCCTGCCGCTCCGGCGGCGGCGCGTACCGCTGGGGTTGCGGCTGCTGCCGGGGCTGCTGCTGCGGAGGGGCGTACTGCTGCGGCCGCCCATAACCGCCGCCCTGCTGCGGCTGGCCGTAGCCGGCCTGCTGCGGCCGCTGCTGCCTCGGCTGCTGCGGGGGCTGTTGCTGCGGCCGGGCGACCTGCCGATGGGGGCGGCGGCGCAGCGGGTCCTCGTTCGGGTCGAGGTACTGGACCTGCGTCTGCTCGTTGCGGTCGCGGGCGGCTCGCAGCTGGTTCTGCCAGGGATGGGGCTCCTCCGGCCCACCCGGGCCCCCGGGCGCCCCGTACTGCCCTGCCTGCTGTCCCGGCCCGCCGGGCGGCACCGGCGGCATGACGGCGGTCGGGTCCGCCGCGCCCCGGTTCGGGAGGACGGCGGTGGGGTCGGCGGCGCCCACCGGGTGGCCGGTGTGCGGCATGACGCTGGTCGCGGCGTTCGGGTCGTAGGCGCCCGCCCCGTGCGGCAGCACCTGGGTCGGGTCGGCGGCGCCGGGCGCCCCCGGGACGGCCGCCGGGGCCGGGTCGGGCGCCAGCAGCGCGCCGACGCCCTCGGCCGCGGCGATCTGCGCGGAGTTCGCGTGCACGCCGATGCCCTCGGCGACGGTGCGCAGGCCGCGGGCGAGGTTCTCGGCGCTGGGCCGTTCGTCCGGGTTCTTGCGCAGACAGCGCTCGATGACCGTCCACAGCGGGTCGGGGATCGTGGAGGGCCGGCGCGGCTCGGCGCTCAGGTGCTGGTGCAGGACTTCGAGGGCCGAGCCGCCGGAGAACGGCGGTCGGCCGGTGACCAGCTCGTACAGCAGGATGCCGGCGCCGTAGACGTCGACGGCGGAGGTCTGCGGGCGGCCCTCGGCGGACTCCGGCGCGACGTACGCGGGCGTGCCGACGAACTCGTGGGTGCGGGTCAGCCCGGGTGAGTCCGCCAGTCGGGCGATGCCGAAGTCGGTCAGCATCGGGTGCATCTCGTCGCCGTACTGCCGAAGCAGGACGTTGGCCGGCTTCAGATCGCGGTGGACCACGCCGTCCGCGTGGCTGGCGGCGAGCGCGTCGGCGATCTGCGCGGTCAGCAGGGCGGCGCCGACGGGGCTGAAGGGGCCGTTCTCGCGCAGATAGCGGTGCAGGTCGGGGCCGTCGACGAGGTCCATGACCAGGGCGAGCAGATCTCCCTCGACCACCAGGTCGCGCACCCGCACGATGTTCGGGTGGGTCAGACGGAGCAGGACGGAGCGCTCCCGCAGGAACCGCATCACGATGTCGGGGTCGCTCGCGAGCTCCTCCTTGAGGACCTTGATCGCGACGGTCTCCCCCGGCTGGCCCTGCACGGCCGCCTCGGCACCGGCGGCCTCACGCTGGCGGGCTCGCCAGACGGTCCCCGTGGCACCGCGTCCCAGCGGCTCTTCGAGGAGGTACTTGCTGCCTACCGGCCGCACGTCATGCGCTCCCTGCTGCTTGCCTGTGTCCCGAGCTGCTTGCCTGTGTCCCGACCTACTGTAGTGCCGCCCGGCTGGACGGCAGCTTGTCGTCTTTCCGTGCCCCCTCCGCGCCTCTTACGTACCGCTCGCCGCACTTGTTCGGAGGGAAGACGCTCGGCTCGGTCGGCTGGTTGCCGGACTCGGAAGTGACCGATCTCAAGCGGTCACCGGTACGGCACCGGTCAGGCACTTTTGCGGGCAGAGCCGACGAATCAAGATCATTTGATGTCTTGTGGCGGGCGCGTTGTCAGTGGCAGGTGCGAGGATGCTTTCCGTACTGGCCGACGTGCTCGTAGGGGTGGGGGAAGTCCGCGGTGGGGGACCGCCGGGGCGGCTTCGTCCCCGTTCAGCGGGCGCCCGCGCGGAAGGGACCGCTGACGGCGATGCAGATCCGGCTGACCGTCGTAGACCCGCAGGGCCCGCCCGATCGGGCGCGGGGCCGCGCCGCGAGCTGCGACGTGCTGGTGACGGCACCCGCGGGCACCGCGCTGGCCGCGGTGGCGTCGGCGCTCGCCTCGGCGGTCTCCGCGGGCGACAGCCCGCTCGTGCTGTACGCCGGCGGGGAGCGCCTCGACGACCGGCGCTGCACCCTGGGCGAGCCCCCGCTGATCGACGGCGCCGTGCTGTCCCTGGGCACCCCCGGCGAGCCGGAGGCCCATCCCGAGCTGGACGACGCCCCGACCCAGCTCCATGTGATCGCAGGCCCGGACGCGGGCGGGGTCCACCTGCTGCACGGCGGCCAGATCCACATCGGCCGCTCCGCCGACGCGGACGTCCCCCTCGACGATCCGGACGTCTCCCGGCTGCACTGCGCCGTCACGGTCGCCGCCGACGGCCAGGTCTCGGTCGCCGACCTCAACTCCACCAACGGCACCACGCTGGACGGCACCCGCGTGTCCACCCGCCCGGTCCGCTTCGCCCCGGGCGCCCTGCTGCGGCTCGGCGAGTCGGCCCTGCGGCTGACTCCGGCCGGCGGCCCGGGGGCCCGGGTGCGGACGGCCCCGGACGGCGAGGGGCACGTGCGGGTACCGACCGGCGGCGACACGGGGGACGGCCCGGCGCGGGCACCCCTGTCCGACGCCGGTCCCGCCCCCTCCGGCAGGACCCGTCACGGGTACGGCCCGGCGGGCTGGGGTGCCTCGGCCGGCACCCCGGGCGCGCAGGGCCACCGCACCGCCGGACCACCGCCGGCCGTCCCCGGCCAGGGCGGAGCCCCGCACATCGAGACCGAGGGGGCGCGGCCGTACGACCGGACGAGCGCCGCCCCCCGGTACGGCTCCGGCGCGGGCCCCGGCGGCAACGGGGCGACCCACGTCGGCCCGTTCGGGGTGGGCGCGATGGGCGGCGCCTCGGCACCCGGAGACGACCTGAGGCAGACCCGCGAAGGTTCGTCCGGGACCGGGCGCCCGCCGGGTGGTGCCTCCGGGGACGACGAGCAGCCCCACGCGGGTGACGACCACGGACACGGCGCGACACCCGACGGTCCGGACCCGGCGGCCGCCGCCGAAGCCGGCCGCCGTAAGGGAACCCCTCTCCGGGGCACCGACGTACCCGTGGGCGTGCGCAGACGCGGCGGCCTCTCGTGGTGGGCACGTCGGCTGACCGGAGGACGCGGCGACCAGGACACGGCCGCGCGCGGGACGTACGACAA
Source organism: Streptomyces sp. NPDC050287 (assembly GCF_044459385.1). Classification (NCBI taxonomy): domain Bacteria; kingdom Bacillati; phylum Actinomycetota; class Actinomycetes; order Kitasatosporales; family Streptomycetaceae; genus Streptomyces; species Streptomyces sp. NPDC050287. Next base: position 676,502 of record NZ_JBITIY010000006.1, read on the forward strand.
CGACTCCGAGGCCGGCGCCGCCCCCGCGGCGGAGCCGGAGCTCCCGGTCCCCCTGCCCCAGGCCCCCGAGACCTGGCCGGACCCGGCGGCCCTGCTGCTCACCGCGCTGGGCCCCGGACCGCGCCTGTGGGAGCGCGGCCCCGGCCACCCGGAGGCGCTGACGGTGCGGTTGGGCACGGCGGACCGGGCGGCCCCCGACGGCTCGGGGCTGCTGCCCGCGGTGCCGGTGACCGCCGATCTGCGCGAGGTCGGGGCGCTGGGGCTGGCGGGCCCGCGCGCGCGGCTCACGGGGCTGGCGCGCGCGGTCGTCGCCCAGCTCGCCGCGCTGCACTCACCCGAGACCCTGGAAATCGTCCTGATCAGCACGGACCGCTCCCGCCCTGTGCAGGAGCGCACCGCCGAGTGGTCCTGGCTGGGCTGGCTCCCCCATCTCCGTCCGGCACACGGCCAGGACTGCCGCCTCCTCCTCGCCTACGACCGCGAACAGGCCACCGCCCGCACCGACGAACTCCTCCGCCGTCTGGAGGACCACCTGGCGGACGCGGGGGCGGGAAGGCGAGCGGCGCTCACCGGCCGCCCGGCCTCGGGGCCGGTTTCCGGTTCGGGCCGGCGCCCGTCCTGGGCCAGGGACGACGACGAGGCGGACGCGAGCGGGAACGGGGACGCGGGCGGCTTCCCCGGCCCGTACACCGTGGTCGTCGTGGACGGCGATCCCGGCGGCGCCGCCGTGCGGGAAGCGGTGGCGCGGCTGGCGCTGGAGGGCCCCCGGGCCGGGATCCACGTCGTGTGCCTCGCCGAGACGGCACCCGCGTCGCCCGCCTCCCCGGTGACGGAGACGTACGAGGCGGCCTGCGCGGCGGCCCCGGCGTTCCGGGACTGCGGTGCCGTCGCCCTGCTGAGCGGTGATGTGGCCACGGCCCTGCGGCTGATGAGGGTGGCACGGACGGGGACGGAACCCGCTGGGGGCGGGCGGGAGACTTCACGGACCGGGGCGGGCAGTTCCCGGACGGCCGGGGACACGTCGCGGAGCGGCACGAGCAATTCCAGTACGGTCGGGCACACCTCACCGACGGGCGCGGGCGCCCCGGGGACAGAACCGGACGCCCTCCGAACAGGAGTGGACGCCCTCCGAACGGGGCCGGGCCGCTCCCGGACCGGAACAGCGGCGGACTCGGCCGCCACCGGCGCCGCCCACCCCCACCCCGACGCCGACCCCGCGGGACACGGCTCCGCGGGCGGCCTGGGCTCCGTCAGCCCGGGCACCTCGGAGGCCCGACCCCCGGCTCACGGCCCGGTGCCCCCCGGCACCGTCGCCGCCGTGGACGCCGTCTCGCCGGCCTGGGCCGAGCGGTTCGCGCGGGCGTTGGCGCCGTTGCGGGCGGAGGGCAGCGCCGGTGAGCGGCACCCGCGGGTGTCGGCCCCACTGCCCCAGGCGGCCCGGCTGCTGGACGAGTTGGGGCTCGCCCGGGCCACCCCGGCGTCCCTGATGGCGCGGTGGGCGGACGCGGCCGACGACACGGAGTCACTCGGCGGACGGGCCTGGGCGGTGCTCGGTGCCGGACCGCGCGGCCCGGTCTGCGCGGACCTCGCGACCGAGGGCCCGCACCTGCTGATCGAGGGCCCGTCGGGCAGCGGACGTACGGAGTTGCTGCGGGCCGTGGTCGCCTCCCTCGCCGCCGCCGAGCGCCCCGACCGGCTGAGCATGGTCCTGATCGACGGCCGGGACAGCGTGGGCACGGACGCCGGCGGCCACGGCGAAGGCCTGCGGGTCTGTACGGACGTACCGCATGTCACCACCCACCTGACCGCCAACGACCCCGTCCGTATGCGGGAGTTCGCGCAGTCCCTGAGCGCCGAGCTGAAGCGGCGCGCGGAGCTGCTCGGGCGGTCCGACTTCGCCGAGTGGCACACCGGCCGAGAGCTGACGGGCCGTCTGATCACCCAGCGCACCCCGCCCGCACGCGGCGCCTCCGCCGCCGGGACGGGCACGAATGCGGCCCCCGGAACAGGCACCAGGAACGGCACCGGGACGGACGCGCGCACCGGCACCGCCCCGGGAACCGGACCGAGCCTCAAGAACGGCATCGCCCCAAGCCCCACCCCCGACCACGCCTCCACCTCCTCCTCCGCTCCCGCTCCCGGCGATCTCAACGGCGACCTCGACAGCCCGCCCAGCTCCACCCTGCGGCTGCGCCCGGCGGCCTCGCGTCGCCGGCCGGAGGCGGCACCGCCCCTGCCCCGGCTCGTGGTGGTCGTCGACGATCTGGACCTGCTGGTGTCCCCCGCGTTGGGGTCGCCGGGCAGGCCCGCGGCCGGGTCGGTGATACGCGCGCTGGAGGCGGTGGCCCGGGAGGGCGAGCGGCTCGGCGTGCACCTGGTGTCCGCGACCGGTGCCGGCGGCCGTACGGCGCAGTCGGAGCCGGCGCGACGGGCCACCCTGCGGGTCACCCTCGACGCCCCGGTCTCCGGCCCGGACGAACCGGCACCCGGGCGCGGCCGCCTGGCGTGGTCCGACGGCCGGGTGACCGCCTTCCAGGCCGGCCGGGTCACGGGCCGTATCCCCCGCACGGCGACCCTGCGCCCCACGGTCGTCCCCCTGGAGTGGGAACGCATGGGAGACCCTCCGGCCCGCCGCCCCGTCCGCGAACTGGGCAACGGCCCTACGGACCTGGCCCTCCTGGCCAGCGCTCTGGAGCGAGCGGCAAGAGAAGTCGCGGCAAAAGAGGTCCCGTCACTCCTCTGACCCGCCTGCCCGAGCCGCCGTCACCGAGGCGCCGGTAGCCGCCGTATCCGCCGAAGCCGCCATCACCGACTTGCCACGGCCGCCGCCCATCGGGCCGCCGCGACCGCCGTCCCCGACCCCCACACCCCATCCCCGTCCCCCACTCGGCCCAACCCCTCCCACCCCCCGCTTGAGGGACGGCCCGTTCGAGCCGATAGCCGGGGTCTGGGGTCGGCAGCCCCCGGCGGACGCGAGCCGCACCGCACCCGCACCTGGTCACGACGGCATCACGATCCCCCGCTCGACAGCGGACGCGCTCTTGCCGCCCCCAACCCCCGGGGCGTAGACCAGACCGCACGGGACAGCGCTCGAACGTTCGACGAGGCACGAAGAACGGGGCAGTGATGGACAGCACGAGCAGCAAGAGCCGGACACCACGGGCCGCCAAAACCGCGGCCTTCCTGCTCTCGGGAGCGCTGGCACTGGCGCTCACCGGATGCAGCAGCAGCGACGACAAGAGCGACGAGGGCACGGGAGGCAACGCCTCCGAGAGCGGCAGTTCGCTGAAACTCCCCAAGCTGAACGGCCAGACCCTGGAGGTCGCGGCCGTCTGGACCGGAGCCGAGCAGGAGAACTTCACCAAGGTCCTGGACGAGTTCAAGAAGCGCACCGGCGCCAAGGTCGACTTCGTACCGACCGGCAACAACACCTCCACCTTCCTCGGTACCAAGATCCAGGGCGGACAGCCGCCGGACGTGGCGTTCCTGCCGCAGGTGGGCGTGCTGCACCAGTTCGCGCAGAAGGGCTGGCTCAAGCCGCTCGGCGCTGAGGCGAAGGCCCAGCTGGACAAGAACTTCTCCAAGGGCTGGAGGGACCTCGGGGCCGTCGACGGCACGCAGTACGGCATCTATGCGAAGGCCGCCAACAAGTCCCTGGTCTGGTACAACACCGCCGCCTTCGAGGCCGCGGGGATCACGGACCCGCCCAAGACGTGGAAGGACTTCATGTCCACCGCGCAGACACTGTCCGACGCGGGTACCCCGGCCGTCTCCATCGGCGGCGCGGACGGCTGGACGCTGACGGACTGGTTCGAGAACGTCTATCTCTCGCAGGCCGGCCCGGAGAAGTACGACCAGTTGGCCCAGCACAAGATCAAGTGGACGGATCCGTCCGTGAAGCAGGCGCTCACCACGCTCGCCGAACTGTGGGGCAAGAACGACCTGATCGCGGGCGGCCGCAAGGGCGCGCTGGGGACGGAGTTCCCGAAGTCGGTCGTCCAGACCTTCTCCGGCGACACCCCGGCCGGGATGGTCTTCGAGGGCGACTTCGTCGCCGCGAACATCAACGCCGACACCAAGGCCAAGCTGGGCACGGACGCCAAGGTGTTCCCGTTCCCGGCGGTCGGCGACCGGTCCCCGGTGGTCAGCGGCGGTGACGTGGCCGTGGCCCTGAAGGGCGGCAAGGGCGCCCAGGCGCTGCTGACGTTCCTGGGCTCGACCGACGCGGCCGAGATCTGGGCGGCGCAGGGCGGCGTCATCTCCCCGAACAAGGAGATGGACCAGAGCACGTACAAGGACCAGGTGGCCCGGGACATCGCCAAGGCGCTGATCGCCGCGGGCGACAACTTCCGGTTCGACATGTCCGACCAGGCGCCGGCGGCGTTCGGCGGCACCCAGGGCATCGGCGAATGGAAGGACCTGCAGGACTTCCTGAGGAACCCGAGCGACGTGGCCGGCGCCCAGCAGAAGCTGGAGGCCGACGCGGCCAAGGCCTACAAGAACGGCTGACGGACCATGTCGTCCGCCGTGGCGAAGACGACGGAGGGCGCCGGCGCCATGCCGACGCCCTCCGTCGAACCGCGCAAGAGCGTGACGAGGAGCCGCTGGTGGGTGGCGCTGCTGTTCCTGCTGCCCGCGCTGGTCCTCCTCGGCGCGCTCGTGGTCTACCCGATCGGGTACTCGATCTGGCGCAGCCTCTACGACGCCGACGGTTCCGGGTTCGTCGGCCTGGACAACTACGTCGACATCTTCACCACCGACTCGACGCTCACCGCGGTCCGCAACACCGCGATCTGGGTCGCGGTCGCCCCGGCCGTGGTCACCGCCCTGGGGCTGATCTTCGCGGTGCTGACCGAACGGGTGCGCTGGGGAACGGCGTTCAAGCTGGTCGTCTTCATGCCGATGGCGATCTCCATGCTCGCCGCCGGCATCATCTTCCGGCTGGTGTACGAGCAGGACCCGAGCCAGGGCGCTGCGAACGCGGTGGCGAAGTCGATCCATGACACGTTCGTGTCGTCGTCGGTCTATCCGAAGGCCCGCCCGAACGCCACCGCCAGCGATCTCAAGCCGTCCGGCGGCGGGTCGTTCACCACGACCGGCACCGTGAAGACGGGCACCCCGGCGCTGCTGCCGCTCGTGGGCATCGCCCCCAACAAGCTGCCGGGCAGCCCCGAGAACGCGAAGGCGGCGAGCGGCTCCGGTGTCACCGGCACCGTCTGGCTGGACTTCAAGCTGGGCGGCGGCGGGACCAAGGGAAAGGTCGACGCGGGTGAGAAGGCGCTGAAGGACGTCAGGGTGGAGGCGGTGAAGGACGGCAAGGTGGTCGCCTCCGCCAAGACCGGCGCCGACGGCACCTTCAGCCTTCCGCAGGACGCCGACGGTGCCCGACTGCGGTTGCCGGGTTCGAACTTCGCGGCGGCGTACGGCGGCATCGACTGGCTGGGCCCGACGCTGGTCACCCCGTCGATCATCGCCAGCTATGTGTGGATGTGGGCGGGCTTCGCGATGGTGCTGATCGCGGCCGGGCTGGCGGGTGTCGACCGCAATCTGCTGGAGGCGGCCCGGGTGGACGGCGCCAACGAGTGGCAGGTGTTCCGCCGGATCACCGTGCCCATGCTGGCGCCGGTGCTGGTCGTCGTTCTCGTCACGCTGATGATCAACGTGATGAAGGTCTTCGACCTGGTGTACATCATCGCCCCGCAGCCCAGTCAGGACGAGGCCAACGTGCTGGCGCTGCAGCTGTTCCTGTCGTCGTTCGGCGGGGGCGGCAACTACGGCGTGGGCAGTGCGATCGGTGTGATCCTGCTGCTGCTCGTTCTTCCGGTGATGTACGTCAACATCCGCCGGCTGCGGAAGGAGCGTCAGCGGTGACCACTCTCGAAACGGCCGCGCGCCCCCGGCGTTCCTTCGCCGCGCGGGTGGCGAGCGGCGCGGCGGGCGGGGTGATGCGGGTCTTCCTGATCCTCGTCGCCGTGTTCTGGCTGGTTCCGACGTTCGGTCTGCTGGTGTCGTCGTTGCGGGAGCCGACCGACATCGCCTCCTCTGGCTGGTGGAAGGTGTTCACCGCGCCCGGCCAGCTGACCGCCAAGAGCTACCAGACGCTGCTGGAGAACGACGCGATCACAAGTTCGCTGCTCAACACCATCTGGATCACGGTGCCGGCGACGTTGCTGGTGGTGCTGATCGGCGCGATGGGCGGATACGCCTTCGCGTGGATGGACTTCAAGGGCCGCGACTGGTGGTTCCTGGTGGTCGTCGCGTTGCTCGTGGTGCCCGTACAGGTGGCGCTGATCCCGCTGTCGGACCTCTTCGGCAAGATCGGGATCTTCGGCGACATCATCGGCGTGGTGCTCTTCCACGTCGGCTTCGGACTGCCGTTCGCCATCTTCCTGTTGCGCAACTTCTTCGCGGAGATCCCCCGGGAGCTCCTGGAGGCGGCGCGACTGGACGGCGCGGGCGAGATCCGGCTGTTCGCCACGGTGGTGATGCCGCTGGCGGCTCCCGCCCTGGCGTCGCTGGGGATCTTCCAGTTCCTGTGGGTGTGGAACGACATGCTGGTGGCGCTGGTGTTCTCCAACTCGGAGTCGCAGCCGCTGACGGTCGCGCTGCAGCAGCAGGTACGGCAGTTCGGCAGCAACATCGACGTGCTGGCACCCGGCGCGTTCATCTCGATGGTGATCCCGCTGGCCGTGTTCTTCGCGTTCCAGCGGCAGTTCGTGTCCGGCGTGATGGCGGGCGCGGTCAAGTAGCCGGTAGGGCAGACGGGTTGGGCAAGGGGCAGGCCGCGACCGGCCCGCCCCTTGCCGGTCGACCGGCATTCCCCCGTATGCCGCACATGGCGTAACCGGGTCACTCCATTGGCCGTTCCCGGTCAGATCGCCCGCGACCGCGTCGACCCATGGATGTGCCGTGCCCAGGTTCAGTGTCATCGTCCCCGCGTACCAGGTTCAGGCGTATCTGCATGAGTGCCTGGATTCGGTGCTGTCCCAGTCGCATGCGGATCTGGAGCTGATCGCGGTCGACGACCGTTCGCCGGACGCGTGTGGCGCGATCATCGAGGAGTACGCGGCCCGTGATCCGCGGGTGCGGCCGGTGCGGCTGCCGCAGCACCAGGGCCTGGGCGGTGCCCGCAACGCGGGGCTGCGCGAGGCGAGCGGCGACTACCTTCTCTTCCTCGACGGCGACGACACCCTCACTCCCCACGCTCTGCGCGCGATCGCCGACCGGCTGAAGGAGACGGACGAGCCGGACGTCCTGGTCCACGACCACGCGCGCACCCACTGGAACGGCCGCACCGTCCACGGCCGGACCGCCGGCCCGCTCACCGAGCAGGGCCCGGCCCCGTTCCGGCTGGAGGACCGCCCCGGACTGCTGCGGCTGCCGATGGCGGCCTGGACCAAGACGTACCGCCGGGAGTTCGTCGAGCGCGAGGGCCTCGCCTTCCCGCCCGGCCACTACGAGGACACGCCGTGGACGTACCCGGCACTGATGACGGCCGAGTCGATCGCCACCCTCGACCGGGTGTGCGTGCACCACCGCCGGCGCCGGCACGGCAGCGTCCCCGGCTCGGCCGGCCGCCGCCACTTCGACCTCTTCGAGCAGTACGACCGGGTCTTCGCCTACGTCGAGCAGCGCCCCGAACTGGCCCGCTGGCGGCCGGTGTTGTTCCGCCGCATGGTCGAGCACCTGGCGACGGTGTTCGCCCGCCGGGACCGGTTGACGCGTCGGGCCGCCGCCGAGTTCCTGCGCACGGCCCGCGCCCACTGCCGACGTCACCGCGTCCCGGGCCACCCCGTCCCCGCCCGTTCCCGCCTCCGGCACGCCCTCGTCCGCCTGGGGCTGCACCGCACCTTCCGCGCCCTCCAGTGGGCGTCGACCGCGCGCCGCCGGGGCGTCAAGGCGACCGTCCGTCTCCTGAAAGCCGTGCGCTCCCTCGCCCTGCGGCTGCACTACCAGGTACAGCTGCGGCTCCCGCTGCGCGCCGACCGTGCCGTCTTCGCCGCCAACGGTGGCCGTGGCCACAGCTGCAATCCGGGCGCCCTGGGGACCGCGTCCCGCACCCACGCCCCGCACATCCGCACGGCGTGGATCGCCCGCCCCGAGCACCACCACACGATCCCGACCGCCACCCGCCGCGTCACCCCGGACACGGCCGCTTACTGGACGGCGCTCGCCCGCTCCACGTACCTGTTGAATCCTCCCCCGGCTGAAGCAGGGGGATTCCTGGCTCACGCTGCCTGCGGGAAGCCCCTCGCGGGTGGTCGTCACTCGATGACGAGCTCGACCTCGATGTTGCCGCGGGTGGCGTTGGAGTAGGGGCAGACCTGGTGGGCCTGCTCGACCAGCTTGCGGCCCGTCTCCGCGTCCACGGTGTCGGGCAGCTCGACGCGGAGGGCGACCTTGAGGCCGAAGCCCTCGCCCTGCTTGCCGATGCCGACCTCGGCGGTCACGGCGGCGTCGCTCACGTCGACCTTGGCCTGACGGCCGACGACGCCGAGGGCGCTGCCGAAGCAGGCGGCGTAACCGGCGGCGAACAGCTGCTCCGGGTTGGTGCCCTGACCGTTGCCCCCCATCTCCACCGGGATGCCCAGCTGGAGGTCCAGGGTGCCGTCGGAGGAGACGGCACGGCCGTCCCGGCCGTGGGTGGCGGTGGCGACAGCGGTGTAGAGCGCGTCCATGGAAAACCATCCCTCTCGAGTTCAACGTTGCGGCGGCCTGCTCCGGCCGCCTCACAACCACCAGTAGAGCACACAATTCAATTGTGCACAACTAAATGGCTCGCATCGGGCTATCCTGGAGCCATGACAGGCATGACCCGGACTCCGACCCCATCCGACACCGACACCGACACCGACTCCCCTGACGCCGACGCCGCCGCCGCTGCTGCCATTGCCGCCTCTGCGTCCGCCGCCGAGGAGAGCTGGCTGCGCCTGGACAACCAGATCTGCTTCTCCCTGCACGCTGCCTCCCGCGCCTTCAACGGCGTCTACCGGGTGATCCTGAAGGACCTCGGACTCACCTACCCGCAGTACCTGGTGATGCTGGTGCTCTGGGAGCAGGGCGAGCTGCCGGTCAAGAAGCTCGGCGAACACCTGCGGCTCGACTCCGGCACCCTCTCCCCGCTGCTCAAGCGGCTGGAGGCGGCCGGTCTGGTCCGCCGTGAGCGCAGCGTCCGCGACGAGCGCTCGGTGGAGGTCCGGCTGACCGAGGAAGGCGTGGCGCTGCGCGAGCGTGCGGTGCGGGTGCCGCGCCGGATCGCCGCCGCGACCGGCTTCGACCTCGACGAGATCCGCGACCTGCGCGAGCGTCTCGACCGACTCACGTCGACGCTGGACTCGGCGGAGCTGGACTCGTCGGGATCGGAGTTGGCGGAGCCGGAGACGCCCGGGGGCGCCAGGTGAGGGGGCGGTGACTCAAGACCGGCGGATGTAGAGGCGGACGGTCACCCCGCCCTGCACGGTGTACGTCCGTGACTTCTCGGGCACGAACCGCTTTCGCAGCACGTCGAGCTTGACGCGGTCCACCGGATCCTCCGGGGTCCAGTGCCCACGCAGGGCGAACGGCTCGGCCACGACCCACACCCGGTCCACCGTCGCAAGCCTGCGCCGCAGCGCCTCCGCCCCGATCTCCCGCCCGTACAGCGTCCCCGACCGGGGCCCCGACTCCCCCAACGCGATGTCCCAGGCCCCCCGGAACCCCTTCGGATACGCCAGCGCCGGCCGCCGCGCGATCGACGGCAGGAACAACACCGGGTCACCCGGGCGGACCTCCCCGTGGACGATGGCGGAAACAGAGGCGAGATTGTCGGGGCGACTGGCGGGGGTGCGGTCCTCACGGTAGAGGGGGAGGTACTGAAGAAGGATCAAGCCGATCACCAGGGCACCGGCGAGGGTGACAGCGGGCGAGAGCAGCGGACGGCGGCCTCCCGCTGGGTCCGGGCAGGCCTCGGTGTCCTGGCCGGTACCGCCGTCCACCAGCGCGTCCGACAGAGCGACAGGACTGCCCGAACCCGCCCCGCTCGACCCGCTCGCCCCGCTCGACCCCGTTCGGGAACGGGAAAGCCCGGACGCAGGGCGCCCGTCACGCCGTAGCCCCGGATGACCACTGGCCTGCGGAACATCGCGCCGCCCCCGCCTCCTCTCCGCGGCCCTGCCCCCCAGCCCCTCCACCAGCGCCGCCACCCGATCCGCCCCCGCCGCGACCAGCAACGGCGCCCCCACCAGGGCGTACAGCACGTACCGGTCGTCGTACATCGGCTTCACCTGGGAAGCGGCCATCAGCAGGCCCGGGGGGAGCACCATCAGCGGCACCGCCACCACGGACACCCGTAGGGCACTCATCCCGACCAGCGTCAGCAGTACACCCACCCAGAACACCGCCCCCATGGGCACCACCAGGAACTCCCGGGCCACCCGCAGCGCGCTCCGCCACCCGGGCACCTGCAGCCACCCCACCTGCGCCGACTGCGCCGACGACACCCACGCCAAGGGCAGCAGCACGACCACCGCGAACCCGGCCGCGCATCCCCAGCGTCCCCACACCCCCTTCGACGCGCGCAGACCGGCCAGGGTCACCGCGTGCGCCACGACGACGAGCACCGCCATCTCGTGCAGGAGACACGTCACGGCGAGGAGTCCTCCGTACGCTCCCCACCCGGACCACACACGGCGGGGCCGCCCCTCCACGGCGCGCAGCAACAGCAGCGCGGTCCCCGTCGCTCCGGCCGAGACCAGGGCGTACGACCGGCCTTCCTGGGCGTAGTGGCCGACGAGCGGGGTGACGGCGTACAGCAGGCCCGCCCACAGGCCGACCCGGGCGCGTCCGCCCAGCCGGGTGCCCAGGGCTCCCACCAGCCCGGCCGTGACCGCCGCCCCGCAGACGGAGGGCAGCCGCAGGACGACCTCGCCGGGGTGCGGGGCCGCCAGCACGACGTGCATGAGCAGGTAGTAGAGGCCGTGCACCGCGTCCACCTCGTGCAGCAACCGCCATGTCTCCGGCACCGAACGCCGCGCGACCTGGAAGGTGACCGCCTCGTCGCGCCACATGCCGCCCCGGTCGATCCCCCACAGACCGATCGCGAACATGACGACCGCGGGGACGATCACCGCCGTCACCCGCTCGACCTTGCTGGATTCCCCGTTCCGCACAAGATCATTTTCCGTTCTTATCCACCGCTCGCTCACCGTTCGCCCCCCACCGCGAGTCGCTGCCGTGGCACATGGAGTCATCCCGGCCGCCCCAGCAGGCACCAGCGCCTGCTTCACTGAGGACGGATACGGGAGCCGATCCGCTCCACCTCAGGCCAAACGATGAGGAGACGGCCGCACATGACCTGGCTGATCACCGGCGGCGCCGGTTACATCGGGGCCCATGTCGTACGCGCGATGACCGGCGCGGGCGAACGGGCCGTGGTGTACGACGACCTGTCCACCGGCATCACCGACCGCGTCCCCACGGACGTACCGCTGGTGACCGGCTCGACCCTGGACGCCGAGCGCCTGGCACGCACCCTCGCCGACCACGAGGTCACCGGGGTCGTCCATCTGGCGGCGAAGAAGCAGGTGGGCGAGTCGGTGGAGCGGCCGCTGGAGTACTACCGGGAGAACGTCGAGGGCCTGCGTGTCCTCCTGGAGGCGGTGACCGCGGCGGGCGTGGCGTCCTTCGTGTTCTCGTCCTCCGCCGCGGTGTACGGCATGCCGGACACGGACCTGGTGACGGAGGAGACGCCGTGCGTGCCGATGTCCCCGTACGGCGAGACCAAGCTGGCCGGCGAGTGGCTGGTCAGGGCGACAGGCCGGGCCACGGGACTGGCCACGGCGTCGCTGCGCTACTTCAACGTGGCGGGCGCGGCGAGCCCCGAACTCGCGGACGTGGGCGTGTTCAACCTCATCCCGATGGTCTTCGAGAGGCTGACCGAGAACGCGCCCCCGCGCATCTTCGGCGACGACTACGCCACCGTGGACGGCACCTGCGTCCGTGACTACATCCACGTGGTCGACCTGGCCGAGGCGCACGTCGCCGCCGCCCGCACCCTGCGCTCCTCCCCCGGCCGCGACCTCACCCTCAACATCGGCCGCGGGGAGGGGGTGTCGGTGCGCGAGATGATCGACCGCGTCAACGCCCTCACCGGCTACGACCGTCCGCCGACCGTCGCGCCGCGCCGCCCCGGCGACCCGGCCCGCGTCGTCGCCTCCGCCGAGCGCGCCGCCACCGAACTCGGCTGGAAGTCCAAGCACGACGTCCAGGACATGATCACCTCTGCCTGGGCAGGCTGGCTCCGCCTCCACCCGGAAGCGGCACGAGCGCGCCGCTAGGGCCTGTCGTTTGGATCAGGCCGGCTGTGAGGTGCGGTGCGTTTCGGCCTACCCGAGCGGGGCCTGGTGCGTGCAGCTGCAAGGCGGAGGAGGGAGTCGACGCGGAGCGTCGGCGAGTGACGACAACGCGGCAGATGTGCGTGCCAGGCCCCGCGACGCCGGGATGATCCAAACGACGGGCCCTAGGGTCTCTCGACCCTCCCGCCCTGGTTGTTCAGGTACGTCAGCACGGCCAGCACCCGTCGATGCCCGCTGTCGCTCGGCGGCAGGCCCAGCTTCAGGAACACGTTGCCGATGTGCTTGTGCACCGCGCGCTCGGTGACGACCAGCGCGCCGGCGATGGTCGCGTTGTCGTGGCCCTCCGCCATCAGCTTCAGGACCTCGCGCTCTCGCGGGGTCAGGGAGTCGAGGGGTGAGTCACGGCGGCGGGTCAGCAGTTCGGTCACGACCTCGGGGTCGAGGGCCGTGCCGCCGGCCGCGACCCTCTCCAGCGCGTCGAGGAACTCGTCGACGCGGCCGACCCGGTCCTTGAGCAGATAGCCGAGGCCGCCCGCTCCCCCGCCCAGCAGCTCCGCGGCGTACGACTCCTCGACGTACTGCGAGAGCACCAGCACCGGCAGGCCTGGGATCTGCTTGCGTGCGGCGAGGGCGGCGCGCAGTCCCTCGTCGCGGAAGTCGGGCGGCATCCGGACGTCCAGGACGGCCACGTCCGGACGGTGTGCCAGCAGCGCGGGCAGGACCTCCGGGCCGGTGCCGACGACGGCCACCACGTCGTGTCCGGCCGAGGTCAGCAGGAGGACGAGCCCTTCGCGCAGCAGGGCGTTGTCCTCGGCGATCACGAGTCTCATGGGACCTATGGTCCTACGGGGCTGTCGGGCATGTGCCGTCGCGGCCGGGGAAGGGTGTGCGGGATGTTCACAACGCCTTGATCGCCGCCGCCGTGGCCCGCGCCAGCGATCCCAGATAGCCCTTCGGGAGCTTCGGGCTGCGGATCACCACCGAGCGCCAGTACAGGGGGCCCGAGATCAGGTCGAGGGCCACGTCGTCGTCGGCGTCCGCACGGACCTCGCCGCGTCGCCGCGCCGCCACCACGATCTTGCTGGCGACGCCCTCCTGCCCCTCGCGCAGGGCCTTCTGCATGGCCTCGGCGATGTCCGGGTTGCGGGCCGCCTCAGCCTGGAGGTCCGGGATGATCTGCGAGGCGACAGGGTGGCGCAGGGCGCGCGAGGTCACCTCGTACAGCAGGCGCAGGTCGCCCTCCAGGGAGCCCGTGTCGGGCGCCGGCAGGCCCTGCACGGCGAGCGCCGAGACCACGTCGAGCACCAGGTGCAGCTTGGAGCGCCAGCGGCGGTAGACCGCGGTCTTGCCGACACCGGCGCGGCGCGCGATCCCCTCGATGGACATCCGCGCGTAGCCGACGGCCGCGAGTTCCTCGAAGACGGCCGCCCGGATGGCCTCCGTCACGTCCTCGCGGAGCACGGCGGCTCCCGCGGGGGCCCGGCGGCGCGGACGCGTCTTCGGCTCCTCGGCGTTGGTCGTCATGCGGACCAGCATAGGGCGTTACGACGAAACGGTCCCGTCCTGACGCGGCGCGTCACGACGAAACGGTTGCGTTCCGACGTCGGTCGGCCTACGCTCACGTTGCGACGATACGGGTCCGTTCCGACGCAAGAAAACGTGAAGAGAAGCGTACGAAAACGCCGGGCAACGGACGCGTCCGTCACATGCACACCACGAGTCACAGCCACACGCACCATCCGAACCCCCCGAGCGAAAGCAGCGGATGTGAGCCAGGTTCTCCACACACCGCCCCCCACGACGGTGACCGCACCCGCCGACGACGACCTCTCGGCCCTCGCCGCCCGCCACGGCCTCACGGTCAGCGGCGCCCGCCCCTCCCTGCGCGAGTACGTCCGCCAGCTGTGGGCGCGGCGCCACTTCATCAGCGCGTTCTCGACCGCCAAGCTCACCGCCCAGTACAGCCAGGCGAAGCTGGGCCAGGTCTGGCAGGTGATGAACCCGCTGCTGAACGCGGCGGTGTACTTCTTCATCTTCGGTGTGCTGCTCGGCACCAAGAAGGGCGTGCCGGACTACATCCCGTTCCTGGTCACGGGCGTGTTCATCTGGACGTTCACGCAGAGCTCGATCATGGCGGGCACCCGGGCCATCTCCGGCAACCTGGGCCTGGTCCGGGCCCTGCACTTCCCGCGGGCCGCGCTGCCGATCTCCTTCTGCCTCCAGCAGCTCCAGCAGCTGCTGTTCTCGATGGCCGCCCTGGTCGTGATCCTGCTCTGCTTCGGCGTGCCGGTCTCCGCCTCCTGGCTGCTGGCGGTCCCGGTCCTGGTGCTGCAGTTCACGTTCAACGCGGGCGTCTCGATGATCATGGCCCGGCTCGGGGCCAAGACCCCGGACATCGCCCAGCTGATGCCGTTCATCCTGCGCACGTGGATGTACGTGTCCGGCGTGATGTGGAGCATCGACAAGCTGACCAAGGGTCACCACGACTGGCCGTCCTGGGTGACCCCCGCCCTCCAGGCCAACCCGGCCGCCGTCTACATCGACCTGATGCGCTTCGCCCTGATCGACAGCTTCCACGCCCACCAACTGCCGCCCCACGTGTGGCTGCTCGCGACGGGCTGGGCTCTTGTCGCCGGCGTCGGCGGCTTCATCTACTTCTGGAAGGCTGAGGAGACGTACGGCCGTGGCTGACAACACGCAACTCGCGCAGGAGAACGTCCCCACCGTCGTCGTCGACGGCGTCGACATCGTCTACCGGGTCAACGGCACCGGAGCCGGCCGCGGTTCCGCGACCGCCGCCCTGAACCGCATGCTGCGCCGCAAGCAGGTCGAGAAGGCGGCCGGTGTGCGCACGGTGCACGCCGTCAAGAACGTGTCGTTCGTCGCGTACCGGGGTGAGGCGATCGGGCTGATCGGGACCAACGGCTCCGGCAAGTCGACGCTGCTCAAGGCGGTCGCGGGTCTGCTCCCGGTGGAGAACGGCCGCATCTACACCGACGGCCAGCCCTCCCTGCTCGGCGTGAACGCGGCCCTGATGAACGACCTCACCGGCGAGCGCAACGTCTACCTCGGCGGCCTCGCCATGGGCATGTCCCGCGAGCAGGTCAAGGAGCGCTACCAGGAGATCGTCGACTTCTCCGGCATCAACGAGAAGGGCGACTTCATCACGCTGCCCATGCGCACGTATTCCTCCGGCATGGCGGCCCGGCTGCGGTTCTCCATCGCCGCCGCCAAGGACCACGACGTCCTGCTCATCGACGAGGCGCTGGCCACCGGAGACCGCTCCTTCCAGAAGCGCTCCGAGGACCGGATCCGCGAACTGCGCAAGCACGCGGGCACGGTGTTCCTGGTCAGCCACAGCAACAAGTCCATCCGCGACACCTGCGACCGCGTGCTGTGGCTGGAGCGCGGCGAACTGCGCATGGACGGGCCGACGGAGGAGGTCCTGGAGGCGTACGAGGCGTTCACCGGCGGCCCCGACAAGGCGAAGCCGCAGCCGGCCAAGGTGGCTGTGCCCTCCTGAGACCCCGAGAGGTGCGCGCGACCGAGCGCACCTGCCGCCGCCCACCTGGAAGGCCGCGCCGACACGCCACGAAAGAGCGCCCCGGGCCACAACGGCTCGGGGCGCTTCCGTGTTCGCTACCGCGTGCGGGTCACGAATGCGTCCGCAACAGCGTCCTCATCGTCCGCATCGCCACCGACAGGTTGGCGAGGTCGAACGTCTCCGAGCTCTGGATCTCGTCCAGAGTCGTCCGCGCCCGGCCCAGGATCGGCGCGTTCTTCTCCTCCCAGGCCTTGAAGCGCTGCTCGGGAGTCGAGGTGCCGTTGCCCACCGCGAGGATGTCCGCGGTGAGCGCCGCGTGGGCCGCGTACAGGTCCTCGCGGATGGAGGCGCGGGCCATGGACTGCCAGCGGTCGGCGCGCGGGAGTTCGAGGATGCGGTCCATCAGCTGGGTGATGTGGAGGCGGTCGGCGAGGTCGTAGTAGACCTCGGCGACATCCAGCGGGTCCCGGCTCATACGGTCGCCCACCGAGACGATGTCGAGCGTCGGGAAGGCTGAGGAGAACCCGGCCACCCGGCCGGCGACCTCGTCCGGGACACCGGCGCCGGTCAGCTCGTCGTAGATCTTCTGGTACCACTCCGCGTCCGCGCCCCGCAGCAGCTTCGGCAGCTGCGACCACACCTGCTCGACCCGGTCGGCGAAGAAGTCGACCGTCTCGGCCAGCCGGAGCGGCTGCGGCCGGTTGTTGAGCAGCCAGCGCGTGCCGCGCTCGACCAGCCGGCGCGAGTGCAGCCGGATACGGGTCTGGACGGCGGCCTCGACCGTGTTGTCCAGCGCCTCCACCGCGTCCCACACCACCGCGGAGCGGAAGATCGCGCGGGCCGCGGTCTGCGCCCGGACGATCTCCTCCAGCGAGGCACCGGTCTCCTCGCGCAGACGGTGCAGATACGTCGTACCGCCCGTGTTGACCGTGTCGTTGACCAGCACGGTCGTGGTGATCTCGCGGTGCAGCGGGTGGCCGTCGATGCGCTCGGGGAACTTCTCCCGCAGCGCGGCCGGGAAGTACGTGTGCAGCAGACCGCGCAGATACGGGTCGTCCGGCAGCGAGGTGTGCAGCAGCTCCTCGGCGACGGTGATCTTCGTGTACGCCAGCAGGACGGCCGTCTCCGGACTGGTCAGGCCCTGCCCGGTGCCCAGCCGCTCGCGGATCTGGCGGTCGGTGGGCAGGAACTCCAGGGCCCGGTCGAGCAGGCCGGCGCGCACCAGGTGGCGCATGTAGCGCTGCTGGGCGTGCAGCATGTCCTTGGACTGGGCGAGCGCGTTGGCGATGGCCGTGTTCTGCGCGTAGTTGTTGCGCAGGACCAGGCGGCCGACCTCATCGGTCATCTCGGCGAGCAGCTTGTTGCGCTGCTTGACCGTCATGTCGCCGTCCGCGACCAGGCCGTTGAGCAGGATCTTGATGTTCACCTCGTGGTCGGAGGTGTCCACACCCGCGCTGTTGTCGATCGCGTCGGTGTTGATCTTGCCGCCCTGCAACGCGAACTCGATCCGGCCGAGCTGGGTCAGCCCCAGGTTGCCGCCCTCGCCGACGACCTTGACGCGCAGGTCGGCGCCGTCCACCCGGATCGCGTCGTTGGCCTTGTCGCCGACGTCCGCGTGGGTTTCCGTGGCGGCCTTGACGTACGTACCGATGCCGCCGTTCCACAGCAGGTCCACCGGCGCCTTGAGGATCGCCTTCATCAGGTCGGCCGGCGTCATCTTGGAGACCTTCTCCTCGATGCCGAGGGCCTCCCGGATGTGCGCGTTGACCGGGATCGCCTTGGCGGTACGGGGGAACACCCCGCCACCGGTCGAGATGAGCGCGGTGTCGTAGTCGGCCCAGCTGGAGCGCGGGAGCTCGAAGACGCGGCGCCGCTCGGCGTAGGAGGTGGCCGCGTCGGGCTTCGGGTCGATGAAGATGTGCCGGTGGTCGAAGGCGGCGACCAGCCGGATGTGCTCGCTCAGCAGCATGCCGTTGCCGAACACGTCACCGGACATGTCGCCGATGCCGACGACGGTGAAG
This sequence comes from Streptomyces sp. NPDC050287, assembly GCF_044459385.1. Classification (NCBI taxonomy): domain Bacteria; kingdom Bacillati; phylum Actinomycetota; class Actinomycetes; order Kitasatosporales; family Streptomycetaceae; genus Streptomyces; species Streptomyces sp. NPDC050287. The sequence continues at coordinate 694,399 of NZ_JBITIY010000006.1, forward strand.
TCCTCGGCCTGCGTGTTGACGCCCAGCTCCCGGAAGTGCCGCTTCACGGACTCCCAGGCGCCGCGGGCGGTGATGCCCATGCCCTTGTGGTCGTAGCCCGCGCTGCCGCCGGATGCGAAGGCGTCACCGAGCCAGAAGTTGTACTGCTCGGCCACCCCGTTGGCGATGTCCGAGAAGGTCGCGGTGCCCTTGTCGGCGGCGACGACCAGGTAGGTGTCGTCCTCGTCGTGCCGGACGACGTCGGCGGGCGGCACGACCTCACCGGCGACCATGTTGTCGGTGATGTCGAGCAGCGCCGAGATGAACGTCTTGTAGCTGCGGATGCCCTCCGCCAGCCACGCGTCCCGGTCCACGCTCGGGTCCGGCAGCTGCTTCGCGACGAAGCCGCCCTTGGCGCCGACCGGCACGATGACGGTGTTCTTCACCATCTGCGCCTTGACCAGACCGAGGATCTCGGTCCGGAAGTCCTCACGCCGGTCGGACCAGCGCAGACCGCCGCGCGCGACCTTCCCGAACCTGAGGTGCACGCCCTCCACGCGCGGCGAGTACACCCAGATCTCGAACGCCGGGCGTGGGGCCGGCAGATCGGGAATCGCCTGCGGGTCGAACTTCATGGAGACGTACTCGTGCGGCCGGCCGCCCGCCGCCTCCTGGAAGAAGTTCGTGCGCAGGGTCGCCTTGATGACGGTGAGGAAGGACCGCAGGATCCGGTCCTCGTCGAGGCTGGCCACCTGGTCGAGCGCGGCATCCACCTCTTCCAGCAGCGCGTCGACGATCTCGAGCCCCGCCCGCTGCCGGTCCGGCGACATCCGCGCCTCGAACAGCGAGACGAGCAGCCGGGTGGTGTGCACGTTGTTGCGGAGGGTGTCCTCCATGTAGTCCTGGCTGAACGTCGAGCCCGCCTGCCGCAGGTACTTCGCGTACGCCCGCAGCACCATCGCCTGACGCCAGGTCAGCCCGGCGCTGAGCACCAGTGCGTTGAAGCCGTCGTTCTCCGCCTTGCCCAGCCAGCTGGCGGCGAAGGCGTCCTGGAACCGCTCGCGCCCGTCGTCGCCGAGGTAGTCGCCGCTGCCGCCCTTCGGCCGGGGCATGCGCAGCCCGAAGTCGTAGATCCAGGCCACGCTCCGGTCCGAGCAGCGCAGTTCGTACGGCCGCTCGTCCATCACCTCGACACCGAGCCGGTTGAGGACCGGCAGCACCGCCGACAGGGTGATGGAGCCGCCCTTGCGGTAGATCTTGAACCGGCGCTCCTCGGGCGCGGCGCCCACGGGCTCGTAGAGGCTGAGCGCGAAGCCCTTCTCCTCGGACTCCTCGGTGAGCTGTTCGAGGTGCGCGATGTCGGCGACCGCGGCGCGCGGGGAGTGGTCGGCCTTGTAGCCCTCCGGGATGGCGTTGCCGAAGCGACGCAGCAGTTCGGCGGCGCGCTCCTCGCCGAACTCGGCGTTCAGCGCCTCCGCGAACCCGTCGGCCCAGGAGCGGGCGGCCTCGACGAGCCGCGCCTCGATGCGCTCCTTGTCGCTGTCGCTGAGCTGCTGCAACTCGGTGCCCTGCGGGACGCGGACCACGAAGTGCAGCCGGGAGAGGATGGACTCGGTGTTCCAGGCCGTGAAGTCGACGCTGACACCGCCGAGTTCCTCCTTCAGGATGTCGATGATCCGCAGCCGGACACCGGTCGTGTACCGGTCGCGGGGCAGGTAGACGAGGGCGGAGTAGTAGCGCCCGTACTCGTCCTGCCGCAGATACAGCCGCAGCCGCCGCCGCTCCTGGAGGTACAGCACGGACGTGACGATGGACTCGAGCTCCTCGGGAGGCGTCTGGAAGAGCTCGTCCCGCGGATAGGTCTCGAGGATCTGCAGCAGATCGCGCCCGTCGTGACTGTTCGGCGAGAACCCGGCCCGCTCCAGCACCTCCTCGACCTTGCGCCGGATGACAGGCACCCGCCGCACGGACTCGGTGTAGGCGGCGGACGAGAACAGCCCCAGGAACCGCCGCTCCCCCACGACGTTCCCCTCGGCGTCGAACTTCTTGACGCCGATGTAGTCGAGATACGACGGCCGGTGCACGGTCGCCCGGCTGTTGGCCTTGGTCAGCACGAGGAGCTTGTGCTCACGCGCCTTCTTCCGGGCATCCGCGGGCAACCGCTCGAACGACGGGCTCACGGGGTGGCTTTCCTCGTCGGCGTGATGCGGATCGGACCGCAGAATGCCGAGCCCGGTGCCCGGGACCGCCGCCAGGGAGTCGTCCTCCCGGAGCTGGTACTCCCGGTATCCGAGGAAGGTGAAGTGGTCGGCTGCCAGCCAGCGCAGCAGCTCCCGGGCCTCCTCGACGTCCTGTTCGCGCAGATCGGGGGCGACCGGCTCCTTGGGCAGCTCGTCGGCCATCCGCAGGGCCGAGTCCCGCATCTTCTCCCAGTCCTCGACGGTCTCCCGGACGTCGGACAGGACCCGCAGCAGGTCGGCGTTGATCTGCTTCAGATCGCCGCGGTCGGTCTCCCGGTCGATCTCGACATGGATCCAGGACTCGGTGTGCGCGTCGTGCGGAAGATCCCCCGATACAGGCGCGGTGAGCACCTCGATGAGCTTGCCGGTGACGTCACGCCGCACGACGATCTGCGGGTGGATGACGACATGAATCCCACGTCCCTGCCGGGTCAGCTCGTTGGTGACGGAGTCGACGAGGAAGGGCATGTCGTCGGTGACGACCTCGACGACCGAATGCGTGCACGTCCACCCGTTCTCCTCCACGGAGGGTGTGTGGACCCGCACGCTGGCCGTTCCCTGCGGGCGGTTCTCGGCCAGCCGGTAGTGCGAGAGCGCGGCACCGAAGATGTCGACCGGGTCGCGGTCGGCGAGGTCCTCCGGTGCGGTGTGCAGGTAGTAGCGCTGGAGGAACGCGAGCACGGAGTCGTGATCCGGGGTGTCCGGGGTGCCCTCGCCCGTCGTCCCGGTCGGTAGGTGCCCCCCGACCGGGCTGTTCTCAGCGACCCGAGCAGCCCTCTCCAGCAACTCGGCCTTGGCTTCGTCCAGCTTGGTCTGCATTGTCCTCTGGCTCCTGTCGCGCGCCGTTGCGTGACGTAGAAGGAAGTACGGTCTCTTCTCTTCCGACGTAACGCCGTGACGCGGGGTGTCCGGTCTGCTCCGACGCTATGTCGCAAGGTGAGATGAGCGGGGGGTTATCAGCCATTCTCGACACGCCCTGCGGGTGTGACGCTGCTCTCTGCGCCGCCGCGCACGTCCGGGGTGTGTACGGCGTCCTGGGGGCCCTTGTGACCCCGTCCCGCCCGCGAAGACCAGCGACCGCCGCCCGGCCACGGAGGTAATCCGTGCTCCCCGGGCGCAGGGCAGGGACAACGAGGCCCCCGCGAACTATCGCGCTGATCACGCCACCAAGGCTATCGCTCCTCACAGGGCCCTCGTCATGAGCCGTATGTGTACAAAAGCGGGGGTCGAAGTTTGACGTTCTGCACAGGGCGACCCCGGAATCGGACCCGACACCCCCTCGAAGCCTCTTCCACGCCGGGCTGGGCCATCCAGCCCGTCCGGCGTTCGAGGACGAGGACGTTCAGGCCGATCGGGGTCTGGGCGGAGTCCCTGGAGGGGGTTCTGGGGCGCGGTCCCGCCCGGGGCCGGGGGCGGAGCCCCAGGAGGGGGGTTCTGGGGACGCGGTCCCGCCCGGGGCCGGGGGCGGAACCCCAGGAGGGGGGTTCTGGGGACGCGGTACCTGCCCGGGGAGCGGGGGCAGGAGCCCCGGAGGCGCAGGGGCGCCCTCCCGCCCCGGGCCGGGGCGGGGCCCCAAGAGGGGGGTTCCGGGGACGCGGTACCTGCCCGGGGAGCGGGGGCAGGAGCCCCAGGGGCGCAGGGGCGCCCTCCCGCCCCGGGCCGAGACGGGACCCCAAGAGGGGGGTTCCGGGGACGCGGTACCTGCCCGGGGAGCGGGGGCAGGAGCCCCGGAGGCGCAGGGGCGCCCTCCCGCCCCGGGCCGGGGCGGAACCCCCTGGAGGGGTCGAAGGGGCGGAGCCCCTGGGGATGGGACGGGTAGGGGCGGCGGGGGCGAGAAAAACCCAACCCCGACACCAGCAAACGTCACTCCACCGGCGCACGCCCCCTTGGCAACCCGCCCCTACCGATGCACGTTGCCGACATGACCGCAAAAATCCTCATCGTCACCGGCGACGCCGCAGAGTCCCTCGAGGTCCTGTACCCCTACCAACGCCTCCGCGAAGAGGGCTACGACGTCCACATCGCCGCCCCCACCCGCAAAAAGCTCCAGTTCGTCGTGCACGACTTCGAACCCGGCTTCGACACCTACACCGAGAAACCCGGCTACACCTGGCCCGCCGACCTGGCCTTCGCCGACGTCGACCCCGGCCAGTACGCCGCCCTCGTCATCCCCGGCGGCCGCGCCCCCGAGTACCTCCGCAACGACCCCGAACTCCGCAAGATCCTCAAGTCGTTCTTCGACGCCGACAAGCCCGTCGCCCAGATCTGCCACGGCCCCCTGCTCACCGCCGCGATCGACAGCCTTCGCGGTCGCCGCGTCACGGCGTACCCCGCGCTGGAGCTGGACATGCAGGCCGCCGGCGCCACCTTCCAGGACGCCGAGGCGGTGGTCGACGGGGCCCTGGTCTCCTCCCGCGCCTGGCCGGACCACTCCAGCTGGATGCGTGAGTTCCTGACGGTGCTGCGGGCGAAGGCACCGGTGACCTGATCCTCCACCGCCGCCGCACCACCGCCGCCGTGCCGCCACCACACCTCGTCCGCCCCTACCGCGCGGACGGCACGGGCGGCCCGGGCGGCACGGACGAACACCACTACCCCCTTAAGGCCACCGCCCCCTGGACCACACGCCCCTAGCCCTCCGCCCCCCTACGCCGCCAACCGCTCCGCCTCCACAACCGCCTCCGCCAACGTGTCCACCACCGGCACCCCGACCTCCTCCAGGCTGGCCCGCCCGTGCGACCCCCCGGTGTAAAGCACCGCCCGCGCCCCGACATGCAACGCCGCCACCGCGTCGTCCGCTGCGTCCCCGATCACGACCGTCCGCGCCGGATCCACCCCCGCGAGGGAAGCCAGGTGCCGGACCATGTGCTCGGCCTTGCTGCCTCCGGAAGGACCGGTCCGCCCGTCCACCCGTATGAAGTGCGCCTCGATCCCGAACCCCCGCACCAGCGGGACGAGTTCGTCATGGACGTACATGCTCAGGATCGACTGGCTGCGCCCCGCCGACCGCCACTCCGTCAGCAGTTCCACCACCCCCGCCGTGAGCCCGCACCCCACCCGGTGCTCGGCGTAGTACCGGTGGAAGGTCTCGTCCATGACCTCCCACTCGGCGTCGGTGGGCAGCCGCCCCATCAGCCGCTCGTAGAACTTCGGGACAGGCACGCAGTACAGCGCCCGGTACTGCTCCATGGTGATCGGCGCCAGCCCCAGCTCGGCGAACGCCGCGTTCGTCGCCCCGATGATCGCCTCATTGTCGTGGAACAGTGTGCCGTTCCAGTCCCAGACAATGTGCGCGTCCGTCTGCTTCCCCATGACAGAAACGTACCCGCCGCCACTGACAATCAAGAGACCCGCGGCTCCGCTCGGCAACGGACCCGCGCCCCAGACGGCCAGCCGCTCCGGGTCGATGCCGGGCCCGTACACCACCTCGTCCGTGGTCGCCGAACCGCCCGGCAACGGAGGACCCGCGACTCCGCTCGGCAAAACCCCGCGGCCCCGCTCAGTCCCCCAACCCCAGCAGGTTCGGGATCTCCTGCGTCGCGAACCACAGCAGCTCGTGGTCGTCCGCCCCGTCCACCACGAACTGGGCGTCGTCGTCCCCGCCGTCCGCCGCCTCCAGCGCCTCGGCCGCGGCCGCCACATCCGCCTCCGCGTCATCCGCGTCGACGTGCACGGCCGCCGCTTCGGCCAGCCGTACGGTCCCGGCGACCCGTACCTCGCCGAGCGCCGCCGGATCCAGGGCCCGGTCGGGATCGGCGGTCGCCGTCCCGTCGGGCACGTCCACGGCGACCACGACCCGGCGCCGCGTCGCACCCGGGTCGGCCGCCAGCAGCCGCAGCGAGGCCAGTGCGGCCCGGTTCAGCGCCGCGTACTCCAGTTCCTCGATGTCGTCCGAGAGGTACCACTCACGCAGCGCCGGCGTGACCGCGTACGCGACGAACGGCCCGGTCCCCAGCACTCCCGTCTTGTACGCCTCGGCGAGACCGGGAAGGGTCAGGGGGACGTAGACGCGCATGACAGGCCGCTTTCGTGGTCGGTTTTCCGTGGTCGGAGGCTCCGCACAGGTCCCCGGACGGGCGAGCCCGCACATCCGGAGGGCTTCAGGATACGTGCGCGGCGTCCCCTTTCGAGTCCCTGCCCACGCCTCCACGGACGTCAGCCCAGAGCCTCGAAATTCACCCGCCACACCCTCCCCACCAGGCCTTTCCGCGTCCAGACCACCCGGATAAGTGACCCCTCCGGCCGCCCCACGCCGATCCCCCGCCGCCTTGCCCCGGCACTCCACAGCCCCGTACAAGATCCCCAACCACGAAGTTACTGCCCGGTACCGCCGGGTGGACCGAACGGGGACACACATGAACACGGGGACGCACATGAACAAGGTCATGACCAGGGCAGGCCAGGCGAGCCACCACCCCGGCACCCGCCCGCCGAGCCGACGCGACCCACGCCGCCCCGGCGGCACACCCCCACGCACCTCAGGCGGCGGCACCGCCCGCACCACGACCCCCGACGGCCGTCCCCAGGGCTCCCCGGCCGGCCGCGGCCCGTCTCCCCGCACCAGGCCCACCGACAACCGCCCGCCGACCCCACCCACCGGCACAGCGCCGACCTCGGCAACGGCAACGGTGACGACCGCGGCCAGGCCGTCCGGCGCCGCCCGCACAGCGGCAACCACCCCCACCGCAACAGCCGCCTCAACGGCCCACGCAGCCCCGCCCCCGCACTCGTCCCCCGCCCCCACACTCCCCGCCCAAGCCCCCCGCAGGCCTCTTGCCCAGCCCCGTCCCACGGACGTCTTCGCGGACCGCCTCCTGGCGGTCCTGAGCGGCCGTCGCCCCGTCCACTGCATGCTCCGGCACACCGCGGGCCGCGCCTACGACGAACTGGCCTGGCTCGCCGAACGCGGCCCCCTGCGCACCACCCGGGGCACCTCACCGGTCGTCCGCGACATCGGCTACTACGTCCCGCGCCCCGGCGCCATCGAGGCCTTCGCCCGCATCGGAGCCGGCGACCAGCTGCGCGCCATGGCCTTCCGCCTGGAACAGGGCCGGGACCATCGCTGGCGCTGCACGGCGGTGGAACTGGGCGGCCCACGCCCACCCCGCGCCTACGAGGACTGACCCCGGCCATGCCGAAGGGCCGGGCACCCCAAGGTGACCCGGCCCTTCAAGCCGCTACCACACCGCTCACAGCGCTACGGCGCCGCAGGCGCACCCCGCAGGGCACCCGCAGGCACCCAGCGTCACTTCTTGCGGCGCCGCCCCCCACGGGACTGCTTGCGCCGCTCCGCGCGCGTGAGGCCGTCGGCCTGGGAACGCACCGGCTCGTCCTCGTCGGCGAACTCACCCTCGATGACGCCGCCCTCGCCGTCCACGGTGGGCGCGGAGAAGTGCAGCTCACGCCGCTGCGGGACGTCGAGCCCCTTGGCGCGGATCTCGGGACGCGCGCCCGCCTGCGCCGGCACCGCGTCCTGCTTGTCGAGCGACGGCGGCGCGTCCTCGACCGGGACCTCCTCGACCTGCTGCTCGACCTGGACCTCCAGGTTGAACAGGTAGCCGACGGACTCCTCCTTGATGCCCTCCATCATGGCGGTGAACATGTCGAAGCCCTCGCGCTGGTACTCCACCAGCGGGTCCTTCTGCGCCATCGCGCGCAGGCCGATGCCCTCCTGGAGGTAGTCCATCTCGTAGAGGTGCTCGCGCCACTTGCGGTCGAGGACCGACAGCACGACCCGGCGCTCCAGCTCACGCATGATCTCGGAGCCGAGCTGCTCCTCGCGTGCCGCGTACTGCGCGTGGATGTCGTCCTTGATGGAGTCTGAGATGAACTCGGCGGTCAGTCCGGCCCGGTCGCCGGCCGCCTCCTCCAGCTCCTCGACGGTGACCTTCACCGGGTAGAGCTGCTTGAAGGCGCCCCACAGCCGGTCGAGGTCCCAGTCCTCCGGGAAGCCCTCGGCGGTCTCCGCGCCGACGTACGCGTCGATGGTGTCGTCCATGAAGTGCTGCACCTGCTCGTGCAGGTCCTCGCCCTCCAGGACGCGGCGGCGCTCGCCGTAGATGACCTCGCGCTGCCGGTTGAGGACCTCGTCGTACTTCAGGACGTTCTTACGGGTCTCGAAGTTCTGCTGCTCGACCTGCGACTGGGCGGACGCGATCGCGCGGGTGACCATCTTGTTCTCGATCGGCACGTCGTCCGGGACGTTCGCCATCGACATCACGCGCTCGACCATCTGGGCCTTGAACAGGCGCATCAGGTCGTCGCCAAGGGAGAGGTAGAAGCGGGACTCGCCCGGGTCGCCCTGACGACCGGAACGACCGCGCAACTGGTTGTCGATACGACGCGACTCGTGCCGCTCGGTGCCGAGGACGTAAAGTCCGCCGAGCTCTCTGACTTCCTCGAACTCCGCCTTGACGGCCTGCTCGGCCTTCTCCAGGGCGGCGGGCAGGGCCGCGGCCCACTCCTCGATGTGCTCCTCGGGGTCGAGGCCGCGCTGCCGCAGCTCCGCCTCCGCGAGGTCCTCGGGGTTGCCGCCGAGCTTGATGTCCGTACCACGGCCGGCCATGTTGGTGGCGACCGTCACGGCGCCCTTGCGGCCGGCCTGCGCGATGATCGGCGCCTCACGGTCGTGCTGCTTCGCGTTCAGCACCTCGTGCTGAATGCCGCGCTTGGCCAGCTGCTGCGACAGGTACTCGGACTTCTCGACCGACGTCGTACCGACGAGGATCGGCTGGCCCTTCTCGTGCTTCTCCGCGATGTCGTCGACGACCGCCTCGAACTTCGCGACCTCGGTGCGGTAGATCAGGTCCGACTGGTCCTTGCGGACCATCGGCTTGTTCGTCGGGATCGGGACCACGCCGAGCTTGTAGATCTGGTGGAACTCGGCGGCCTCGGTCATCGCCGTACCGGTCATGCCGGAGAGCTTGTCGTAGAGGCGGAAGAAGTTCTGCAGGGTGATCGTGGCGAGCGTCTGGTTCTCGTCCTTGATGTCCACCCCTTCCTTCGCCTCGATCGCCTGGTGCATGCCCTCGTTGTAGCGGCGACCGGCGAGGATACGGCCGGTGTGCTCGTCGACGATCATGACCTCGCCGTCGATGACGACGTAGTCCTTGTCCTTCTTGAAGAGCTCCTTGGCCTTGATGGCGTTGTTCAGGTAGCCCACCAGCGGGGTGTTCACCGACTCGTAGAGGTTGTCGATGCCCAGCCAGTCCTCGACCTTCGCGACACCGGGCTCGTGGATGGCGACGGTGCGCTTCTTCTCGTCGACCTCGTAGTCGCCGGTCTCCTCGATGCCCTTGAGGGGGTTGCCCGCCTCGCCGCGCTTGAGGCGCGTGACCAGCTTGGCGAAGTCCCCGTACCACTTGGTGGCCTGGTCGGCCGGGCCGGAGATGATCAGCGGCGTACGGGCCTCGTCGACGAGGATGGAGTCGACCTCGTCGACGATGGCGTAGTTGTGGCCGCGCTGGACGAGTTCGTCCTGGGACCACGCCATGTTGTCGCGCAGGTAGTCGAAGCCGAACTCGTTGTTCGTGCCGTAGGTGATGTCGCAGGCGTACTGCTCGCGGCGCTGGGCCGGCGTCATGTTGGCGAGGATGCAGCCGACGCTCAGGCCCAGGAACTTGTGGACGCGGCCCATCATCTCGGAGTCGCGCTCGGCCAGGTAGTCGTTGACCGTGATCAGGTGGACGCCCTTGCCGGAAAGGGCGTTCAGGTACGCGGGCAGGGTGCCGACCAGGGTCTTGCCCTCACCGGTCTTCATCTCCGCCACATAGCCGAGGTGGAGCGCGGCGCCACCCATCATCTGCACGTCGTAGTGCCGCTGGCCCAGGACACGCTTGGCGGCCTCGCGCACGGTGGCGAAGGCCTCGGGGAGCAGATCATCCAGGCTCTCACCATCGGCGTACCGCTGCTTGTACTCATCGGTGAGGGCCCGCAGCTCGGCGTCGGAGAGGTCGACGAAGTCCTCTTCGATGGAGTTGACCTGGTCCGCGATGCGGTGCAGCTTGCGCAGGATTTTGCCTTCGCCTGCACGCATGATCTTCGAGAGGACGGACACGGGGGTTGGTCTCCTTGCCGGTCGGGCCTGGGACGGTCGGTTTCCATTGGACTTACTGAGCAACGGCCATCGTATGCGAGGACCCCACCACGCCGGGAGGCCTGCCGCCACGACGACCGTCCACTGCTTCGCGCACCTGCTTCACATCTCCGCCGAGGGGAGACAACGGTCCCCCGCAAAACGGTCTCCTTCAAAAGGGACAACGTCCGCGTGCCGCGGATGGTGCCGCGCCCCGCCGACGAATTACGCGAATTGTGATCACCCGCTCACGCACGGCTAAAAGTTGGCGTCCTGGGGGCTCGCTGAGCAGAATCGCCCGATGGACCCCGTCACGCTCCGCACGGACCGCCTCGTCCTGCGCACGGTCGAGGCGCGGCACACCGACGCCGTGTACGCGGCCGCGCAGGACCCCGACATCCAGCGCTGGACGACGATCCCCGCGCCCTATCTGCGCGAGCACGCCCAGAGCTTCACCCAGCAGGTGGTCCCGGACGGCTGGGCCTGCGGTTCGATGTTCACGTGGGGTGTCTTCCTCCCCGAAGGGGAGGAACTGGTGGGCATGCTCAGCATCACCCTGCGCTCCCTCGGCACCGCCGAGGTCGGCTTCTGGGGCACGAAGGAGCACCGCGGCAACGGCTACCTCACGGAGGCCACCCGTGCCGCCTCCCACTGGGCTTTCACCCACGCCTGCATCGACCGCGTGGAATGGCGCGCGGAAGTGGGCAACACCCCCTCGCGCGCCGTGGCGGAACGAGCGGGCTTCACCATCGAGGGCACCCTGCGCTCCGCCGTCAGCAACAAGGGGGTACGGCGGGACTGCTGGGTGGGTTCCCTGCTCCCGTCGGACCTGGGACTGGCGTCGACGGCGCCGTATCTGCCGGCGCGGCCCTAGCCACCCGGCAACCCTGCAGCTCAGCCCGGACTGTCAGTCCCACCCCCTATCGTGCGAACCCATGACGACCTCGCACCCCACCACCATCCTCTCCGCTGACGAGGCCCGCCGTCTCGCCCTCAGAGCCCAGGGCTTCCTCGGTGCGCCCGACCGGAAGTCCGGCGTCCGGGGCGTCCTGCGCCATCTCGGCGCGGTCCAGCTCGACACCATCTCGGTCCTGGCCCGGTCCCACGAACTCGTCCCGTACGCCCGCCTGGGAGCCGTGGGCCGTCGAACGGTCGAGAACGCCTACTGGAAGAAGCCCACGACCGGCGCCCCTGAGCCACAACCCCACGCCTTCGAATACTGGTCCCACGCCGCCTGCGTCCTCCCCATCGAGGAGTGGCCCCACTTCGCCTTCCGCCGACGCGCCTACCGAGCCCGCCCGCACTGGAACCACGAACTCCCCGACGGCGTGTACGACCAGGTCATCAAGCAGCTCCGCGCGGAAGGCCCGCTCACCGCCACGGAGTTGGGCGGGGCCAAGAAGACCAGCGAGTGGTGGGACTGGTCCGGCACGAAGGTGGCCGTCGAACGCGCCCTGATGTACGGCGAGGTGGTCTGCGTCGAGCGCCGCGGCTGGAAGCGCGTCTACGACCTCGCCGAGCGCGCCGTACCGGATGCCCTGCTCCACGACGATCTGGACGACATCGAGTGCCTGCGCCGCCTGGTCCGCCTGGCCGGCCAGTCCCTGGGCGTCGGCACCCGCGCCGACATCGCCGACTACCACCGCCTCAAGGCCGAGCAGGTCGACACGGTGATCGCCGACTCGGGCCTGGTCCCGGTCACGGTCGAGGGCTGGGACAAGCCGGCCTGGGCCGATCCCGCCGCCTTGGAGACACCCCCGCGCGGCCGCCATCGCACCACGCTCCTGTCCCCCTTCGACTCCCTCATCTGGGAACGGGCGCGGACGGAACGCATATTCGGCTTCACACACCGCCTGGAGGCCTATGTCCCCAGGCCGAAGCGGATCCACGGCTACTTCGCGATGCCGGTGCTGGCCGGCGGCCGGCTGGTCGGCCGAGTGGATCCGGGCCGCGAGGGCCGCACCCTGGTCGCCCGGCAGGTCACCCTGGACGGCCCGAAGACGGTCCCCTCGGTCGCCCAGGCCCTCATCGAGGCGGCGAGCTGGGTGAACTGCACCGATGTACGGGTGGAACGGGTGGACGCACCCGAACTGCGCGAGCCCCTCGTCAGAGAAGTAGCCCGCGCCCTCGCCTGACCGCGCCCGGCAGGACCCTCGCGGATCTCCGGACGTGACCGGAACTCAAGCCGTCGACGGATCTCAAGCCGTCACCGGATCTCGAGGATCTTCTCCCGCATCGCGTAGACGACCGCTTCCATCCTGGAGTGCAGCTGCAGCTTCTCCAGGATGTTGCGCACATGGTTCTTCACGGTGTTCTCGGAGATGAACAATTCCTTGGCGATGTCCCGGTTGTTCATTCCCGTGGCGACGAGTTTGAGCACTTCCAGTTCACGGTCCGTGAGCCGCGGCGCCGGCACGAGTCGGCGCTCGTCGGTCCGCTGGATCATCGACTTGAACTCGGTGAGCAGTTTCGACGCCATGGACGGGCTGATCTGCGACTGTCCGTCGGCCACCGCGCGAATGGCGGTGGCCACCTCGTCCGTGGAGATCTCTTTCAGGAGATAACCGGTGGCGCCTGCCTTGATGGCGTCGTAGAGGTCGGCTTCCTCGTCGCTGATCGTCAGCATGATGATCTTCGCGCTGGGGGCCACCTCCTTGATGGAGGTGCACGCCTCTATACCGCCGCGCTTGGGCATCCGTACGTCCATCAGCACGATGTCCGGCAGCAGGTCGGCGGCCTTGTCGACCGCCTCCGCCCCGTCACCCGCCTCACCGACGACCTGGATGTCCTCCTCGGCGGCGAGCACGATCTCCAGGCCACGGCGGAAGAGGGCGTGGTCGTCCACGACCAGGACACGGATCGGCTCCTTGCGTGGTGAGCCCGAGTCCGGGCCCATGCCGACGACACCGTTGCCGGCGTCCTCGTCCTGCATCGGTCCGAAGCTGTCCGCCATCGTTCCTCCCCCTGAAGGCTGTGGCCTGTTGGTCCTGTGCCATCGCCAACCCAAGGCAACGGCCCAACGGTTGGGCCGGTGCGGCCATGATTTCATGCCCGGACGACAGTGAGGTGACGGAGCGGGACGTGAAGTGGTCGCACACCGGTGCCCCTGGGGGCGCACAGCGCGCACCAGGGGCACCGGCTCAGTCGTGGGCCGGGTGGTCAGGCGCCCAGCGTGCCACCCGCCGCGGGGGGCTGCGCCTGGGTGACCATCGGGTCCGTGCTGAGGTGGATGACGCCGTAGTCGTAGGCGTGCCGCCGGTAGACGACGCTGGGTTCCTTGGTCTCGGAATCGATGAACAGGTAGAAGTCATGCCCGACCAGCTCCATCTCGTAGAGAGCCTGGTCGAGGGTCATCGGAGAGGCGACGTGGGTCTTCTCGCGGACGATGAGGGGGCCCTCCCCCTTGATCTCCAGGGAGCCGATCTTCTTGGTGGGGACCCCTTCGGACTCGTCTTCGTGGACGGCGTGGCCGTTCCCGTTGCCGTTGAGGGTCGCGGCGCCCGGAACGTGGTCGGGGACCTCGGCCGCCGTCAGTCGGCGTGCGCCTCGGCGGGTGTGGCGCTTGTCGTGCTGCTTGCGCAGCCGGGCGTCCAGCTTCTCCGCCGCCAGGTCGAGTGCCGCGTACGGGTCGCTGGCTGCCGCTTCCGCCCGGATCACCGGACCGCGGGAGCGGAGCGTGATCTCCACTCGGTCACAGCGGTCGGCCTGTCGGGGGTTCGGCTCCTTGGACACCTCGACGTCGAGGCTGATCACCTTGCCGTCGAGCTTCTGGATCTTCTCCAGCTTCAGCTTCTCGGCCACGTGCTTGCGGAACCGCTCGGGCACCTCGGTCTTGCGGCCCTTGACGACGATGTCCACGCAGAACTCCGTTCCCGGATCGCTCCGCCTCGTTGCGGAGCATCTCCCTTTTGCACCAGGCTCCGGTGAGTCCCGGAACCTCGGACTCGGTGACTTCCACCTCCTCCCCCATGGGCAAGATCTCCACGCCACCGGTGCGGGTGATGAGGAAAATCCCGCAGCACGGCATTCGGATTTCGAGAGGTGTGGCCTGCGCCTTTCTCTCCCAACCCGAACATATCTCGCCCGGACGGATGTCGTCACCCTCTACTGCGGTGTACCTCCGTTCAGGTGCATTGGTCCTGTCACTACCTGCAACGATGCAAGTTCTCAATCAGTTCCGGTTTATTTCGAAAGAATCCGGCGTGGCCGCGACCACGGCCGCGCAGATCACGTCATGCAGGGCGCCACCGCCCACCATTCCGGGCCGACCAGGCACCCACCTCGCCGCCTCCTCCGTCCCCCGGGTCATCCGTTCCTCTCTGCTTTCCCGACTTCCCGCCGCGTACACCGCCGCGCTCCCCCCGCCGTACACACCCGGCTCACCGACTCCCACCGCCCGGCCACGGCCCTCCCCCGCTTCCCGTCCCCTCCCCGAGCCACCGCCCGCAAGGCCACCTCGCCCATCTGCGGGACCCCCGCACGCCACCCCTCCGCTCCCAGCCCATGCCCGCACGCCTCCCGCTTCCTCCATCGCCCCTGCCGCCCCCCTCACCCGTACCGCCTCCACAAGCGCCACCCGCACCGCACGTGCCGCCTCCGCCAACGACGCGCCGGTCGTCATCAGGTCGTCGACGAGCACCACCCGGCCACCGGCGAGCAGCCGCTCTCCTCCCCCGGCCACCGCCAGCGCGCCCGCGAGGTTCGCCAGCCGCTCCCGGGAGTTGAGCCCCGCCTGGTCGGCCACGGCCCGCCGCTGCCGCAGCACGGCGGCCACCCGCGCCGGTGTCCCGACCCGCCGCAGCTCACGGGCCGCCGCGAGCGCGATCCGCCGCGCCGGATCGTGCCCCCGCGCCCGGACCGCCCGCCGCGCGGACGGCACGGGAACCAGCACCACGGCCTCGTCACCCCACGCCGCCACCCCTGCCCGCACAGCCCCCGCCAACGCCACCCCGAGCGGTGCCGCGAGCGCCAGCGCGCCCCGCTCCTTGTGGGCCAGCAAGGTCGCCCGCACCGCGTCCGCGTACCGCGCCGCCGCGTGCACGACCGGCAGACCCGGTGGTTCCGGGACCGGTCGCACCCGGCGCGGTACGGCCCCGCTCAGCGCCGCCCGGCACTCCGGACAGAGCACTGTGCGCGGCCTCCCGCAGCCTGCGCACTCAGCCGGCAGCACCAGGTCGGTGAGGTCCTGCCACCACCCCCGCATGTCCACCACTGTGCCAACGCCGAAGCGCCCCGGCCACCCCTGTGGACAACTGCCTGTGGACAACTCCGGCCACAGCGCAACGGCCGCTCCCGCGGGGTTCCGCCCCAGCGAAAACGGCCGCTCACCTGGCCAGTCACGAACCTCACAGTCGTACAATCCCACCGGCCGTCACCATGCACCCGCGACTCACCCGGGACTCACCCAGTACCCGCCGGGTACCACCGGATCAACCGGCACTCACCCCGGATAGACCGGCGCCGTCCCGTCCGCGTCCACCTTCTGCCACTGCCCCCCGGACGGCAGCCGTACGATCCCGTCCTCCGAGTAGGCCACCAAGGGCAGCTGATCGTCCTCGGAAGCGGCGATCTCCTTCACGCCCGTCAGCGCCGCCGGCGTCGGCCCCTCCGGCGTGGAGCCGTCGACCTGGACGTACCGCATCTGCTGCACGCCGCCCTTCTCGCGCCCGACCACCACGAGCCGGCTGTCACCGGCCCACGACATGGTGGTGACCTCCTCCAACTCCGGCGTGGTGGCCCGCAGTTCCTGCACCGAGACGGGCGGGTGTCCGCTCGACTTCTCGCCCCGCTCGATCCGCCCGATGAGCAGCGACTGCTTGCCGCCCTTCTCCACGACGAGCGCGATCCGCACTCCGTCGGCGGCCACCCGGACGTCCCTGATCCGCCCGTCCAGCCCCGGAGCGTCCACCTTCAGAGGCTCACCGGCGCCCTTCTCGAGCACCAGCAGCCGCGGGTCGCGCGGATTGCGGTCGGCCACCCACAGGTCGCCTTCAGCGTCCCAGCTGGGCGTGGTCAGCCGGTCGCCGGTCGTGGCCCCGCCGCTGGTCAGCACGGCATCCCCGAGCGACCCGCCCGACGTCAGCGACCCGACATACAGCGACTTGCCGCCGACGCCGACCCCGGCCGCCTTGTACTCGTCGCGCGACACCGCCACCGACTGGAGGTCCTTGTCGCCCGTGCCCAGAGCGCCGGGCACCGGATCGGGCTTCGTACCGCTGCCGTCGGCCGATATGCGCACCAGCCGGTGCTTGCCGTCGACGAAGTACAGGTACCCGGGACTTTGCCCCGAGTCGCGCTCGGCGACGTCGTCGGCCTGCTCCTCGGTGAGCGCGCACAGCTGCTTGCCGCCCGCCTTCAGCTCGACCTCGTCCACGGCCGGCGTGACGTTCTCCAGGGTGAAAAGGACCTGCGTCGCCATGTTGTCGCACGCGGTCGGACCGACCCGGGCGGCCTTGCCGTTCAGCGGCACGGTCAGCTTGCTCTGGTCGTCCGGCGTCAACGACGTGACGTCCTTCTGCAGCTCCGTCCCGGTGGGGAAGCTCGATCTGACGACCGGCCGGAGCCAGGTCGTGGGCCCGTTGATCAGGGAGCGCACCATCTGCGTCATGGCGTCCACGCGCTCGCGCACGTACACGGGATCGGCGACCGCCACGGTCTGCGGACCCTTCGTGTTCGAGGCGAAGTAGTACTTGTTCACGGACGTGTAGTTGCGCTGGAAGTCCGACTTGCCCATGACGACGCCCTGCGGCAGCCCGTCGATGCGCCACTGGTGGGTCTTCTCGTCCCTGACCAGATGCACCGACTGGTGGTATTTCCCGTCGGCGGGCGCGTACGACCCCTGCTCGTCCACCGTGCCGACCTGGCTGCCGGTCAGCGTGAACAGGAGGTCGCTGGAGTCCTCCCGGCTGCCCGAACGCGCGACATCGATGCGCGGCCCCTGGGCGAGCACCGTGGTGGCCCGCTCCGGCTCCCAGGTCTTCGCGGCATCGGCGGTCAGATACTGGCGGGCCGTCTCATAGTGCGGATCGTCGCTGGTCAGCGCCTCCAGGAAGCCCTGCACGATCTCCTGGGACTGCGCGTCCTCCTGAGGCGGCATGGCGAAGACCCGTACCTGCGTGTCCTGACGCGGAGTGGACTCCACGCCGCGCAGATCCCCGCTGTCGGGCATCGAGGCGCACCCTGCCAGCAGTACGACGCCACAGGCGGCGTACGCCAGCGCGCGCCCCGTTCCGCGCCGGGCGCCCCTGCCGCGGTCAGCGCCCACGGAATGCCTCCCCTTGTTCGTACGACTCCACCGACGCGTCCCCCGAAGACTCCACAGAGTCCGCCGACGGCCTCTGCGCCCCCGCGTCCGGGCGCCTCGCGGTCCCGCCTCGAGGCTCCTCCCCGGGAGCCGTCTCCTCCTGCCGCCGCGGTCCCGAAGGCGACCGGGGCACCACGCGGGCACCGTTGCCGGGCAACGCGGTCGGGTCGGCGGTGGGCGCCAAGGCGGCCGCCCGCGGCACGATCGGGTCCCGCGAGGACGTCTGGGCACCGGCCGGCTGGGCGGGCACGGTGGCCGTCTTCTCGCTGCCCCCGCGCGGCAGACCGGCGTCATGGAGGCCGCGGTTGCGGCGCGAGTCCTTGGGTTCCAGCGGTATGGGAGAGCCCCTGAGCGGCTCGTCCGCGGTGCGCGGCAGCGTCAGCCGGAACTGCGAGCCGCCACCCGGTTCGCCCCACGCCTGCAGCCATCCGCCGTGCAGCCGCGCGTCCTCAAGCGCGATGGACAGCCCCAGGCCCGTACCGCCGGTGGTACGCGCGCGTGCCGGGTCAGCCCGCCAGAACCGGCTGAAGACGCGAGTCGCCTCGCCGGGCTTGAGTCCGACTCCGTAGTCGCGCACCGCGACCGCGACCGCCCCGCCCGCCGCGGCGAGCTTGACGACGACGTCCTTGCCCTCGCCGTGCTCCACGGCGTTGACGACCAGATTGCGCAGCACCCGCT
Source organism: Streptomyces sp. NPDC050287 (assembly GCF_044459385.1). Taxonomy (NCBI): domain Bacteria; kingdom Bacillati; phylum Actinomycetota; class Actinomycetes; order Kitasatosporales; family Streptomycetaceae; genus Streptomyces; species Streptomyces sp. NPDC050287. The sequence continues at coordinate 712,673 of NZ_JBITIY010000006.1, forward strand.
CCACCCGCCGGGCGTCCGCCTCGGCGACCACGGGCTGCTGGTCACCGACGACCCGAATCGTCGTCCTCTTGCGCTCGGCGAGCGGCTCGGCCCCGCTGACGACCCGCCGGACGACCTCCCTGAGGTCGATCGCGTCGGCCTCCAGCGCCGCAGCGCCCGCGTCGAAGCGGCTGATCTCCAGCAGGTCCGCGAGCAGCGACTCGAACCGGTCCAGCTGGTCGGCGAGCAGTTCCGCGGACCGCGCGGTCACCGGGTCGAAGTCCTCGCGCGCCTCGTGAATGACGTCGGCGGCCATCCGTACGGTCGTCAGCGGCGTCCGCAACTCGTGCGACACGTCCGACACGAACCGCCGCTGCATCCGCGACAGGTCCTCCAGCTGCTGGATCTTCAGCTGCAGGCTCTGCGCCATCTTGTTGAAGGCCTCCCCGAGCCGCGCGATGTCGTCCTCGCCGGTGACCTTCATCCGCTCCTGCAGCCGCCCAGCGGACAGCCGCTCGGCGATCCCGGCCGCCATCCGCACCGGAGTGACGACCTGCCGCACGACGAGCCAGGCGATGGCCCCGAGGAGTACGACGACGAACAGTCCGGCCGTCGCCAGGGTCCCCTTGACCAGGCTGAGTGACTTCTCCTCCTGGGTCAGTGGGAAGAGGTAGTACAGCTGGTACGGGTCACCGTTCGGGTCGTTGACCTGCTTGCCGATGACCAGCGCCGGCTGGGAGTCCTTGCCGGCCGGCCTGTCGTAGGTGATCCGCGTGTAGCTCTGGGCCGCCGTCGTGCCGCTGTCGACGCGCGCACGCAGGTCCTCGGGGACGCTGGCCGCCCAGTCGACGTCACCGGAGGCTCGCGGTCCGCGCCCGCCCCCGCTGTCGTCGTCGGCGGCGGGGAGCGTCACCACGTCGAAGGCACCCTGACCGCCGCTGGAGAGCGACTCCACCAGGTCACTCATCCAGGGGACGACGTTCTGCTCGGTCCGGTCGGCCGCCGGAGCGCGGTCGTCGCCGGTCCCGGCGGCCGCCTCGTCGGCCTTCTGTTTGGCCACCGCGAACCCGCCGGTGGCCTGGCTCTGCGAAGCCTTCACCTTGGCATCCAGCAGCCCGTTGCGCACCTGCCCGATCACCACGAAGCCGAGGAGCAGGACGACGCCCAGCGACATCAGCAGGGTCATGGCGACGACCTTGAGCTGGATGTTGCGCCGCCACAGCCGCATGACGGGCAGCAGCGGCCGGCGCACCCAGCGCAGGAACAGGCGCAGGACCGGGCTGCCCTGGACTCCGCCCTGCAGCAACCCGCCCTCGAGGAAACGCCCCCAACGGGAACCTGACGTCTTCCGGCCGACAGGCCGCCCCGTCTGAGCCCCGGTCCGTCCGGGCGACGAAGCGGCACTGTCTCCGGACATGTCAGCTGGGTCCTGCCTTGTACCCGACACCACGGACGGTCACCACGATCTCCGGCCGCTCCGGGTCCTTCTCGACCTTGGAGCGCAGCCGCTGAACATGCACGTTCACCAGCCGGGTGTCCGCCGCGTGCCGGTAGCCCCACACCTGCTCGAGCAGGACCTCCCGGGTGAACACCTGCCACGGCTTTCGGGCCAGCGCGACCAGCAGATCGAACTCCAGCGGCGTCAGCGCGATCGACTGCCCGTCCCGCTTCACGGAGTGACCGGCCACGTCGATGACCAGATCGCCGATGGCGAGCTGCTCGGGCGCCGGCTCCTCGGACCTCCTGAGCCGTGCCCGGATCCGGGCCACCAACTCCTTCGGCTTGAACGGCTTCACGATGTAGTCATCGGCGCCCGACTCCAGGCCCACGACGACGTCGACGGTGTCGCTCTTGGCCGTGAGCATCACGATCGGCACCCCGGACTCCGCCCTGATCAGGCGGCACACCTCGATACCGTCCCGGCCCGGCAGCATCAGATCGAGCAGCACCAGATCGGGCTTGGCCTCACGGAAAGCGGCCAGCGCCTTGTCGCCGTCGGCTACGAAAGACGGCTCAAAACCTTCACCACGCAACACAATGCCGAGCATCTCGGCCAGTGCGTTGTCGTCATCGACGACAAGGACTCGTCCCTTCATGAATGCCATCATCCCATTAACTAAATCGTTACCTGGCGTGACCTGTCACACAGCTCTGCAAGCGCCTCAGCCGTCACGGGTGACACGGCGCCCATTTCGGTGACGATGGCCGTCACCAGCTCCGGAGGCGTCACATCGAACGCCGGGTTGTACGCCTGGGTCCCCAGGGGTGCCACCGGAATCCCGCCTCCCCCTCCCGTCATCGTCACCTGGGGTGACGTGATCTCGGTCACTTCGAACCCGGGGCGCTGTTCGACCTCGATGGCCGCCCCGTCCGGCGTGTCCGGATCCACCGTCGTCACGGGCGCCACCACGATGAACGGCACATGGTGGTAACGCGCGAGCACCGCGAGCGGATAGCTCCCCACCTTGTTCGCCACCGAACCGTCGGCCGCGATGCGGTCCGCCCCGATGAGCACCGCGTCCACCTCTCCGGCCGCGAACAGCGAGCCCGCCGCATTGTCGGTCAGCAAGGTGTACGCCATACCGCTGCGAGCCGCCTCGTACGCCGTCAGGCGAGCACCTTGCAGCAACGGACGCGTTTCGTCCACCCACAGCCGCCTGAGCTGCCCCGCCCGGTGCGCCGCCAGCGCCACCGCGAACGCCGTTCCCTCACCGCCCGACACCAGCGATCCGGTGTTGCAGTGGGTGAGGATCCGGTGCCCGCCGCCCGGCACCAACTCGTCCAACAGCGCCAGCCCCAGCTCGGCCATCCGAGCGCTGGCTTCGGCGTCCTCCCGGTGCAGCCTGCGCGCCGCGGCCAGCGCCGCCTCGGCGGCCTGCCGGTCGTCACCGCCCTTGCCGAGTTCGGCCCGGTACGCGGCATGCGCCCGGCGCACCCCGACGGCCAGATTCACCGCGGTGGGACGCGCCCCCGCCAGCGCGGCCGCCGCGTCCTCCACGTCGAACCCGCGCGCGGCGGCGAGCGCGACGCCGTAGGCCCCCGCGATACCGAGCAGTGGTGCCCCGCGCACGGCGAGCGAACGGATCGCCTCCACCAGCGCGGGCGCGTCCGTACAGACGAGTTCTACCTCCTCGGCCGGCAGCCTCGTCTGGTCGAGAAGTACCAGTACGGGGCCTTCGGGCGGCTCTTCCCAGCGGATCACCGGGATCTCGGTCGGCCTGCTGTCCTCGCCGGTTTGCGCGTGCTGATCAGCCATGCGGTCAGTCTGCCCCTTATCCGCCGGACAATTGAAGGTCTCCCGCCCCTACCGCGGCTGGTCACTCGATGACCACCCCATGGCACGATGGCTGCCAACCTTCCGCCGCGACCGCGGACGGGCACCGTGAAGGAGCGACGATGAACGACACTCCGGGCTGGGCCTCGCCCGGATCCGCCCCGTCCGACGGGCAGCGGCCAGGTGCGTCCGGTCCCACCGAGCCCGCCGACCGCCCCGGCCCCGCGAACCCCGCCGAACAACCGGGAGCGGAACAGCCGGGACCGGATCCACAGCGCCCCGGCTCGCAGTGGTCCAAGGAACAGCCGCCCCCGGGCCAGTGGTCCGCGCCCACCGGCACCGAGGCCCCCGGCCAGGCCCCACCGCCTCCACCGCCCGGCCCCGGCTGGGGCACCCCGCCCCCGCCCGCCCCGGGTGGTCCCGGCGGCTACGGCCCGCACGGCGGACAGGGCGGCTGGGGAGGCGGCTACGGACCTCCCGGCGGCTACCCCGGACACGGCGGCTGGGCGGGCCCACCGCCCGCGGCCAAGCCCGGAGTGATCCCGCTGCGCCCGCTCGGCGTCGGTGAGATCCTCGACGGCGCGGTCTCCACCATGCGCACCCACTGGCGCACGGTCCTGGGCATCTCCCTGACGGTCGCCGTCCTCACCGAGATCGTCGTCATCCTGGTGCAGCGCCTGCTCCTGAACGACACCGCCGGCGCCGAGGCACTCAACGACCCGAGTGCCTCCTTGGACGAACTGTCCCGCGCCCTGGGCGAAGCCCTGCTCAGCTCCGGCCTCGTCTTGCTGATCTCGCTGATCGGCACGGTCGCCGCGACCGCGCTGCTGACCACCGTCACCAGCCGTGCGGTGCTCGGCAAGTCGGTCACCCTCGGCGAGGCCTGGCGCGACGCCCGCCCGCAGGTGCTGAAGCTGTTCGGGCTGATCATCCTGCTCCCCCTGATCGCCATCGGCGTCGTCTTCGTGGGCTCGCTGCCCGGCATCCTCCTGGCCGTATCGGGCCAGACCACGGGAGGGGTCGTCCTCGCCGTCCTGGGCGGCATGGGCGTCGGCGTCGTCGCCCTGTGGCTGATGGTCCGCTTCTCCCTGGCCTCGCCCGCGCTGATGCTGGAGAAGCAGAGCATCACCAGGTCGATGAGCCGCTCGGCGAAACTGGTCCGCGGCTCCTGGTGGCGGATCTTCGGCATCCAGTTGCTCGCCGGACTCATCGCGAACATCATCTCGGCGATCGTGGTCCTCCCCTTCACCTTCCTCGCCGCCGCACTCGGCGGCGAAAGCGTCAGCGGCTTCCTCAACGGCACCGGCGACCTCGGCTGGACCTTCCTCATCGTCAGCGGCATCGGCTCGGTGATCGGCTCCATGATCACGTTCCCGATCACCGCGGGCGTCGCCGTACTTCTCTACGTCGACCAGCGCATCCGGCGCGAGGCCCTCGACCTCGAACTGGCCCGCGCCGCCGGTGTCCACGGCGCCACTCCCGGGAGCTGACCCGGTGAACCTGGCGGGGGGAGTTCTCACAGCGGTACCGGCACTGCAGCGCCCGGTCGACCCGGTCGTACGACTCGTGCTGCACGCCGGCGACACCTCCGTACGGGCCGTGCTGCGGGCCGTACACACCGCGTCCGTCCTGTCGCTCCCACGCTCCGACGGCGCACCACCGCTGACGACCCCGCGCGACCCCGCGCGAGAGGCGGCCCGACGCGAGCTGTCCAAGCGGATGTACCACGAGAACGACCCCGGCCTCTTCCAGCGCGCCCTGAACGCCTTTTGGGACTGGGTCGACAAGCTGTTCAACACCGCCTCGTCCGCCACTCCCGGCGGACCGTTCGGCCTGGTGGTCGTCATCGTGGCCGTCCTCGCGGTCCTGGGCGCCCTGTGGTGGCGCCTGGGCACTCCGCGCCGCGAACCGGCCTCCGCGCCCGCCCTGTTCGACGACCGCCCCCGCAGCGCGGCCGAACACCGGTCCGCCGCCGAGGCCCACGCCGCCCAGGGCCACTGGAACCAGGCCGTCCAGGAACACATGCGGGCCATCGTCCGTTCCCTGGAGGAACGCGCCCTCCTCGACGTCCGCCCCGGCCGCACCGCCGACGAGGCAGCCGTTGAGGCGGGCCGCGCGCTGCCCTCCCGCGCGGACCGACTGCGCACCGCGGCCCGGGACTTCGACGACGTGACATACGGCGGCCGAAGGGCGAGCGAGCAGTCGTACCACCGCATCGCCGAACTCGACCGCGACCTGGAGCGCACCAAGCCGCAACTCGCGAGCAGCAGCAGCCCCGACGCGGCGCACAACGCCCGCCAGGGAGCCGCCGAATGACCACCGAGGCCACGCTCCCGTCCACCTCGGCCTCGCCCACCGCACGCCAGGTGTGGACCCGAGCGCGAGGCATCGTCCTCGCCCTCGTGATCCTCCTCGTGGCAGCCGTCGTCATCGCGGCGATCCGCTCCGACGCCCGCCACGGCAGCCTCGACCCGCGCTCCGCCGACCCCTACGGCAGCCGCGCCGTGGCCCAACTCCTCGCCGACCGAGGCGTGTCCACGCGCGTGGTCACCACCCTGGCCGAGGCGCGCGCCGCGGCCGGCCCGGACACCACCCTGCTGGTCGCCGTACCCGACCTGCTCTCCGAGCGGCAGCAGAGTCAACTGCACTCCGCCACCAACGACTCGGGGGGCCGCACCCTCCTCGTCGCTCCGGGCGGCTGGTCCGTCGAACGACTCGCTCCCGGCATCGTCGCCAGCCCCGCCACCAGTCTCGACTCGACGCGTCCGCCCGCCTGCGACCTGCCCGCCGCCCGGCGCGCGGGCCCGGCCGACACCGGCGGAGTCCGCTACACCGTCACCCGCCCCGGCGCCGACGAGTGCTACCCCAGCGAACGCCTGGCCACCCTGGTGCGCCTCCCGGACGCGTCCCGCCACGGCGACACTGTCGTCCTCGGCGCGCCCGACATCCTCTACAACGATTCCCTCGACGACCAGGGCAACGCCTCGCTCGCCCTCCAACTCCTCGGCTCCCGCCCCCATTTGGTCTGGTACCTCCCCTCGCTCTCCGATGCCTCCGCCGCCGGACCGGACGACGAAAAGGGCTTCTTCGACCTGCTCCCCTCGGGCTGGCTCTGGGGCACACTGCAGCTCTTCATCGCCGCGGCCCTCGCCGCCCTCTGGCGGGCACGTCGGCTCGGCCCCCTCGTGCCCGAGAAACTCCCCGTGGCGATCCGCGCCTCCGAAACCGTCGAAGGCCGCGCCCGCCTCTACCGCAAGGCCAACGCCCGCGACCGCGCGGCCGCCGCTCTTCGCTCCACCACCCGCACCCGCCTCGCCCCCCTCGTAGGCATCCCCGTGGCCCAGGCGCACGCACCCGAGGCCCTGCTCCCCGCCCTGTCCACCCACCCACACAGCCCTGGTGACGGACAGGCCGTGCACGCTCTCCTCTTCGGCCCGCCGCCCAGCGACGACACGGCCCTCATCGCCCTCGCCGACCAACTCGACGCCCTCGAAAGAGAGGTACGCCGTCCATGATGGACCCGACCACTGACAACGCCGCGCACTCAGGGGACCCGGGCGCCGCCCGCGCCTCCCTGGAAGCCCTGCGCGCCGAGATCGCCAAAGCCGTGGTCGGCCAGGACCCCGCCGTGACCGGCCTCGTCGTCGCCCTCCTGTGCCGTGGACACGTTCTCCTCGAAGGCGTCCCCGGGGTCGCCAAGACGCTGCTCGTCCGCGCCCTCGCCTCCGCACTCGAACTCGACACCAAGCGCGTCCAGTTCACCCCGGACCTGATGCCGAGCGACGTGACCGGCTCCCTCGTCTACGACGCCCGCACCGCCGAGTTCTCCTTCCAGCCCGGCCCGGTCTTCACCAACCTCCTCCTCGCGGACGAGATCAACCGCACCCCGCCCAAGACCCAGTCGTCTCTCCTGGAAGCCATGGAGGAACGCCAGGTCACGGTCGACGGCACCCCCCGCCCGCTCCCCGACCCGTTCCTGGTCGCCGCGACCCAGAACCCGGTCGAGTACGAGGGCACGTACCCCCTCCCCGAAGCCCAGCTGGACCGTTTCCTCCTCAAGCTGACGATCCCGCTCCCCTCGCGCCAGGACGAGATCGACGTCCTCACCCGCCACGCCGAAGGCTTCAACCCACGCGACCTGCGCGCCGCCGGCGTACGCCCCGTCGCCGGCCCCGCCGATCTGGAAGCGGCCCGCGCCGCCGTCGCCAAGACGACCATCTCCCCGGAGATCACCGCCTACGTCGTCGACATCTGCCGCGCCACCCGCGAATCCCCGTCCCTCACTCTGGGCGTCTCCCCGCGCGGCGCCACGGCCCTGCTCGCCACGGCCCGCGCGTGGGCCTGGCTGACCGGCCGCGACTACGTCACCCCCGACGACGTCAAGGCCCTCGCCCTCCCCACCCTCCGCCACCGCGTCCAACTCCGCCCGGAGGCCGAGATGGAAGGCGTGACCGCCGACTCCGTCATCAACGCGATCCTCACCCACGTCCCCGTCCCCCGCTGATGGCACTCACCGGACGCGCCGCCCTCCTCGCGGCCCTGGGCTCCCTCCCCGTCGGCATCTGGGACCCCGGCTGGACAGGCATCCTCGCCGTGAACGCGCCCCTGGCGGTCGCCTGCGCCTGCGACTTCGCGCTGGCCGCCCCCGTACGACGGCTCGGCCTGACGCGCTCCGGCGACACCTCCGCCCGCCTGGGCGAGGCGGCCGACGTCACGCTCACGGTCACCAACCCGTCCCGCCGCCCGCTCCGCGCCCACCTGCGCGACGCCTGGCCCCCCAGCAGCTGGCAGCCCGGCACGGAGGTCGCCGCCTCCCGCCACCGCCTCACGGTCCCCGCAGGCGAACGCCGCCGCCTCATCACCCGCCTACGACCGACCCGCCGCGGCGACCGCCAGGCGGACCGCGTCACGATCCGCTCCTACGGCCCCCTCGGTCTCTTTTCCCGACAGGGCACCCACAAAGTCCCGTGGACGGTACGCGTCCTGCCCCCGTTCACCAGCCGCAAGCACCTGCCCTCCAAGCTGGCCCGCCTACGAGAACTCGACGGCCGCACCAGCGTCCTCACCCGCGGCGAGGGCACGGAATTCGACAGCCTGCGCGAGTACGTCCCCGGCGACGACACCCGCTCCATCGACTGGCGCGCCACGGCCCGCCAGACGACGGTCGCCGTACGCACCTGGCGCCCCGAACGCGACCGTCACATCCTCCTGGTCCTCGACACCGGCCGCACCTCCGCAGGCCGCGTGGGCGACGCCCCACGCCTCGACGCCTCCATGGACGCGGCCCTCCTCCTGGCCGCCCTCGCCTCCCGCGCCGGCGACCGCGTCGACCTGCTCGCATACGACCGTCGGGTACGCGCCCTCGTCCAGGGCCGCTCAGCAGGCGACGTCCTCCCGTCCCTGGTCAACGCGATGGCCACCCTCGAACCCGAACTCGTGGAGACGGACGCCCGAGGTCTTACGGCCACGGCACTCAAGTCGGCCCCGCGCCGCTCGCTGATCGTGCTGTTCACGGCCCTCGACACCGCGCCCATCGAGGAGGGCCTCCTGCCCGTCCTCTCCCAGCTCACCCAGCGCCACACGATCCTGCTGGCGTCGGTAGCCGACCCGCACATCGCCGGCATGGCCACAGCACGCGGAAACACCGAGGCCGTCTATGAGGCCGCAGCCGCCGCCCAGGCCCAAACGGAGCGCAACCGCACCGCGGAACAACTCCGCCGCCATGGCGTGACGGTCGTCGACGCCACACCTGAAGATCTGGCTCCAGCACTGGCGGACGCATATCTGGCGCTGAAGGCGGCCGGACGCCTGTAAATATATGTAACTACTGGGGCCGATACGAGGGGCCGGCGTACGCACCAGTCCCTCGATTCAATAACCCAGTAAACGCAGAAAACCCCGCACCAACCGGTGCGGGGTTTCCTTGAATGATTGTTCGGCGGCGTCCTACTCTCCCACAGGGTCCCCCCTGCAGTA
>NZ_JBITIY010000007.1:0-86016 GCF_044459385.1 Streptomyces sp. NPDC050287
GATCCACGGCCGCGACTGACGCTTCCCCATGCCTCATCAACGAGCGATCAAGCCGACAGTCACATGATCAACACGCTTTTGTTAGAGCCAGTAAGTGCCCACAGCGATCCACCGAGGTCCAAGTCGCGGCACCTGGACAAATTGTGGACTTGATCCACCGGTCCCAGCCCTGCAGGGTCATGACCTGCGGTAGCGGTGCAGACCTGCAGGGACTCTGGATTCGTGCCCCTGGGCCGGCAGCTTGTCATGCGGCTGACCTTCGAGCCCACAGCTGGTTTACGTGGGCTCCATGCCGCTTGTACAACCAAGTTGGGGTGGGTGGTGCTCCCGAAGTAGCTACGCAGTAGTCCCCATAGGCCGATAGCAGGGCGCCGATTCGGCCCAACCTAAGCGCGTCGTCTGTGCAATCCGAAAGCGCCTCCAGGCGTCGATCGAGTAGCTCACTCTTGGTTTCAGCCGAGCGCCACGCTGCTACTTCTGACCACTGCGTGAAGGCGGCGCCGGAAGCAAGCGCGACTACGATTAGGCGAGCCAAGATTAAATTTTGTCCGTCGGATGCGAGGGGAATCGCTACAAGTACTGCGGCAATAGCCGCGACCACGAATCCCCATAGGATCTTTCCGTAATAGTCGGCGGCCTCTTTGTACATGAACTTGTTCCAGAAGGCGTTCTCCTGGAGGTGATCGCAAAGGCGACGCATTCCGGCAGGCGCCGCGCTTGCGAAATAGTCTGGCGGGACTGGGTCCGGGAGAATGTCCCCTTGGCGAGGTGAGACCCGAATCAACCAATTGTTTAGGTCGACTCGTTCCTCGGCTGACCCTAATGCGTCTAGCAGCAGGCCTCTGGTTCGACCTTCCTCCCCCTCATTGTGTCGACTCACTGCACTGTGCCGCACTGACCACGAATAAATCTGGATACCGAGGGCGAGTAGCGCTGGAATGTAAGTATATGGATTCGCGATGAAGATGGAGGTAACGCTGAATAGGAAGGTCGTTACTTGAAGCAATCTGCTTCTCCTGTATAGATCTCCGGCCTTCTCTAGCTGATTATTAGCCAGGCCGATGATCTCAGAAGACGACAGCTGGGAATTGTTCACCGAGCAAGCACCTCCAACGCGTAATGGATCCAACTGTGTCGCCCTGCGCAGATAGCTCAAGTGCTTCTTGAGCGATCAGTGAGGCTTCTCTTACGACACTTTGACGACGATCTGCCAATTTCTTGGAGATCTTCGTCGCCTCACCCAAGAACGCGGTGAGCGCCTCCTCAGGTGGTGGGATATGCTTCCAGTTTTTGGCGGTGCGGCTTGCAATGTATTCGATTTCGTAGGATGGGATCGGGCTGCCGTGTGTTCGGCTCCACCATTTAGTTAGGCGGATTGCGTGCTTGAATCCCTCGCCGAGTTTTCGGGTGAGCTGCGCAATCTGTTGGTTTTGCTCCTCGGGTGCATAGTCAATCCAGGCTCGCTGTTCGATTGGAATCTTATAAAGCGCAAATCCGGAGGAATTGTTTCCTGCAGATAGAGCAGGTACTACATCAACGCCCAGCTCGCTGGGGAATGTGATGCGAACCGCACTGTCGAAGTCTTGGACTTCGACATATGTGCGCGACAAGAGGCCTGAGATGGTGCTAATCGCGAGAGTTGAGTCCTCTGAAATATTGGGCTCATTCCTGATAACGGCGACGATGTCAACATCTGAAAACGTCTGAATCGCTGTGGATCGCGCCAAGGAGCCTGTGACAAAGCAATCCTGTACCAATGGGTAATTGTTGAGGTTTCTGCAAACCGATTCGGCTCGTCTTAGGGCTGCAGTTCTCTCGGATGCGGTTAGGCTGATGCGTTCTAGCAGAACTTGGAAGTTCTTCGCTGGAGAGGAATTCATGAACGTCTGTGCATTCGATGCCTGCTTACTCTGTGCGTGGGTGTTTCTATCAACCGCAACCGTGCCCTTCGCCAACCGTTGACAAGCGTCGAGGTGGCGGCCTCCCGGACTGCACGCCGGGGCGGCTACCTCATGGCGACTGCTGTTCAGCGAGTTTGGCGGCCAGAGCTTCGAGGGCGGCGTTGGCCTTCTCCCGGTCCGCCTCGGTCAGGTAGCGAGGTGAGTTGCTGTAGGCGATGTACTGGCTTGGACTGATCATGTTGCCTATGCGCAGAGTGAAGGTCAGAAGTGGCCGCCAACCCTTGCGGTGGCCCAACCTGGCTTCCAGCGCGACCGTGTAGTCCCTGGCCTGAGGTACGAAGCCAGGGAAGGGCGCCCCGAACTCAATGAACTGTTGCTCGGCCTTCCTACCGTCGACGGCGAAGACTGCAGGCATCGCTGCGCGTTCTTCACTCACTGGCCTCAGCTGTGGCCACGAGTTGCGCCAGGGTAGGGGGAGGAGCGAATCCAGTTCATCGGGGAACCGAAGCTGAAGATTTTGCACAACGATCGGCTTGGGCCCAGTGTTGTAGAAGACCAGGGGCAGGCGTACGACCGTCAGCTGTTCTGTGGCTACTCCGGCGAACGAGTGGGGCTCGTACGACTTGAGCCTTCCCTGGCGGGCGTTGAGCCACCAGAACGAAGCCACGGTGAAGACCAGAGCGCATCCGGCTACAACGGCGGCCGCCGGCAACCCAGACGACTGAGCCGTATGCGCGGCAAGTGTCGATTCGAGCACGCCGCAAGCATGACAGCTGGTGATCGGCGAGGTTCCACAAACGGCAGTATCGGACACTTGCGCTGGACCACCCCTGGGCCGCCCGAGGCCATATGGGGTGTTTGTAAACATAGATGCCAATAAGGGGCAGCTCAGGAGGTCCTTTCCTCTTGAGCTGCCCCTTATTCAGGAGCGGTACTAGTCAGGCGCTGCCAGGCGGTGACCACGGCTGGCCGCTAAGCGGAGCGTGTCCCTCAGAGCTCCCGTCAGGTCCTTCGCCAGAAGTCGTAGGTCGTCCGGCTCCGTATCGGCGTCAGCGAGCATGGCTAACGCCTGGTCCAGAAGTTCGGTCGCCCTGCCGAGTTGGACCGATTCCATGTTGTCGGCCAGGCGGGACATGTGACCGCCACTGTCATCAGTGCTGAGAAAGCAGGGCTTGCCGTCAGGCCCTGCCCATGGGAGGAGCCGCAGTTCGTCTGGCGCCGTCATTCTTCCGCCGTCCTCTCATCGGTCACGTAGTGAGTGGTGAACACCGCGTCGGCGCGGTCCCCCGGCAGCACCAGGAGCGCAGCCTCGACCACGCGTCCATCGGTGTCGGCCATCTGGCGTGTGATGGCGAGGACCGCCAAGGCAGGGCTGATCCGAAGGGTGGATGCCTCCTCGGGTGTCGGGAGTCGAACGCTGACCTGCTCCCGGACTTCAGCCAGCGGCGGGCGGAGCCGCAGCAACCGCGTCATCACCCCCTCGTACGAGAGCGACTCGCGGAGCGCGGCGGCCGGCACCAGGTCACAGGGGACGTAGATGCGAGCCAAGCTGTGCGGTCTCTCGCCCTCATGGTTGAGACACACGAACTCGGTCAAAGGGCTGCTCGTCGACACCTTCAGCAAGGTCGCCAGATGCCCGCAGGCCCGGATACTGGTGGTTTGGACAGTGACGATCAGAGCTGCGTGGGCAGCGGTCTGTCCGTCGGCAGTGCGGCCTCCTCCGACGTACGTGATCCTGTGGAGGGGGCGGCGAACGAAGTTCCCCTTGCCGTGGACCTTTTCGACGAGGCCTTCCGCCTGGAGCGCGGCGAGAGCACTCCGCAGCGTCGCTGTGCTGACCCTGTACTCCGAGGCGAGGTGGGCCTCAGCAGGTAGACGCTCGCCGGGTTTGATCCGGCCGGTGGAGATCCGGTCCCGGAGGTCATCGGCGATGGTGTCGCGGCGTGAGGGCACGGGCTGGATCACCGCCTCGCACTCTCCGGAGCCGCAGGGCGTCGAGCCGAGTGCCGATGTGCATGGTCAGCAACTCGCCCGAGTCGAAGACAAGTCGCTTGGCTCCGCCGGGCAGTTGAAAGAGGTCGATCACTCGGCAGTGCTGGCCTCCGACCTGGATGACGTCGCCGCGCTGCACGCTGGCCGAGGTGATCTCGATGGGGGAGAGCACGACTCCACCGGGTACGTGTCCTCTCACCTCGTCACCTCCACCGGCACGTCCTGAGGGGCAAACGTGTGGCAGGGGCACTCACAGGCTTCGTAGATCACCGGTACGTCGACCGGTGCTGTAACCGGGGAGGACTCCGCGCAGGTGTAGTGCGTGCCGATCCGGCACGAGATCGAGCGGTAGGAGTCGGCTTCCACTGGCGTGGTGTGGGGCGGTTGGCGAGGAGGCATCAGCGGTCACCCACCGAAACCGAGGTAGCCAGGGACCCAGCAAAGGGAGGGCACAGGGCAGCCGTTGAGCGATGCCGCGCACGCTCCTCAGTGGCCAGCACGTACGGGCGGACGAGCGCGCTCTCCTCGCCCATGAGAAGGCTCGTGTGTTCTCGATGCCGGCGCAGGAACAGCGGTGGCCCGTAGGCGAACGCGGGGGAAGCGGCCAACGGCCGTGCGGGTGTGGTGGCGCGGCGGTGTCGGCCCTTCGGGCGGTACCGCGTACTGACGCACGAGAGGGTACGGCGGATACGATTGAACACGCTGGTCAGCTCCTATCGCTGATGGCCTGGTCCCCCGACATCGCCCGTCGTGGGGACCGCTTTGCCTACGACCGCCCAGAGGGTGCGGCCGGTCGAGCTGGTGGCGAGGAGTCCGAATCGGTCGGCCTCGGCCACCGCTTCCAGGACCTCCCGCCATGACTCGGCGGAGAGTGGTTCCGGCACCTCCGCTTCGATGGCTGTGCAGTCGTCGCGCTCCTCCACACGTGTGGTGAGCCCGACGGCCGATAACCGGGCTGCGATGGCCTCCGCGCTCACCTCGTCAGCAGGCACAGGGCATTCCTCCGGTTACCGGCGATCACTTTGAGTGAAGCTAGTTAACTAGATTAGAGCTAGTGGACTAGATTTTCCATATGCCTGAGCAGCCGCCCTATCTCCGCATCGCCGACGAACTCCGGCGGCGGATCGCGGAGCACGAGTGGACGCCGGGGGATCGGCTTCCTTCCCGGGCCCAGATCGCCCAGGAGTGCGCAGTGGGCGAGAACGTGGTCCGCCGAGCCCAGGAACTGCTGATCTCCCAGGGCGTGTTGGAAGGTCGCGCCGGCTCCGGTACCTACGTCGCCGAGCCCCGGCAGCGGGTCCGGGTGGTGCGTTCTTCGGCGCGCGAGCAGCCCGAGGGCTCACCGTTCCGTGCGGACATGAGGGCCGTGGGCAGGCAAGGCGACTGGGAGAGCCGGAGCGAGGCGAAGGTCCCGGCACCGGCGGAGATCGCGGCACGTCTCGGCATCGCCGAGGGTGATCCGTGTGTCCGCACCGCGTACGAGTTCCTCGCCGACGGCAGGCCGGTGCAGCTGTCGACGAGTTGGGAGCCGTACGACCTCACCGCCGGCACGCTCGTCGTGCTCCCCGAGGGAGGGCCGCACGCGGGTGCGGGCGTCGTGAACCGCATGGCGGAGATCGGCATCACCGTCAGCCACGCCGTGGAGCAGCCCGAGCCGAGGCAGGCGACCGCCGAGGAGGCATCACTCCTGGGCATCCAGAAGGGCTCACTGGTCACCCACATCCGGCGGACCTACTACAGCGACCAGGGGCAGCCCGTGGAGACCGCGGACATCGTGGTGCCCGCCGCTCTCTGCGAGATCGTCTACGAGATTCCGATCACTCGGTAGCCAGCCGCCCCGGTGTCCGTTGCCGATGTACTCAGACAGTCGTCCGCGCGTGCCCCGGCCGTGCCCGATCGAGCGGGAAACCACGGGGAGACACGGCGACGAGCGGGCAGCGGGCAGCACAACGGCCCCTGACCGTATGTACTGGTCAGGGGCCGTTCTCAGTGCTGATCACGCGGAGGCGGTGGGATTTGAACCCACGGTGACATCGCTGCCACGACGGTTTTCAAGAGCGTCAAGCGTGCAACATATACGCCCTGTTCAGGAGCTGTTTGGGCTCCCGCGAGGGTCCCTCTGGCCCACACATGGCCCAGCGCGACCAGCATCGCGGCTCCCTAGATCCGCGCTGACACCTCGAAGGAACGGAGGCTTGCCGCGTCGTCCAATGGCACGGTCACGGCGAAGGGCCCAACCCAGCTCCTACCCCAGGTCAGGCTTCGCGCAGTTCAGGAGCCCGGCCGCCTTGCTTACGCGCAGGGGACTTGCCGGTAGGTACCACAATTCTGTTGGTAGCAGCGCGGATGTCAGACCTCAAGCTGGCCTTGTTTCAACTCTTCGAATGGAGACGGCAGGCCAACTGGGTCTCGTTGCACAAAGCCGCTCGGCAGCAAGTACGGGAACCAGCCGTCCGTCACTTCTTCGTGCCTCAACTCAATCGGCCCAAGCTCATTGTGCACAACCTGAACGATCGCTTGATCTACGATTCCCATAAATCCGGCCCGGGCGATTTCGATGCTCGGCGCAGAGATCTCCGTGGCCAATTCCATCATCCTTTCGCCACCAAATGCGCTTACATGTACATCCCTGAGCCCCATGGCCTCCAATGCATCCATCATTCGTTCCACGAGCACTTCAAAATCGAGTTCAGTAACAGACGCAGAAGGGAGAACTAGGCGTAGCACGTTCTCGAACTGAGCCACAGTGGTCCTCCTAATCCTATTTCCAGCACCCCGGATATTGCCGCCTCAGATACCGATCATGCTTCCGGGCCGTCTCCACGGACCAAGTGGCATAGGCGTAACTCCAGTGGCCCCTGCAAGAGCACAACATTCGGAAGCGACTAGTGGATCTAGTCCCATTCCAACTCCAACCATTTTCTGCCGCGCGCTGGTGAAGTCCCCTGAGCGCGGGTGGCACAGGCGGCGCTGCAGGCCAGGGTCCTGTCACACCGACACCTCCCGGAGCGGATACCTACAGCAATGATGGAGGAACAAAGGAATACCCGCAACTTGAACCGTCCCGACGATTACTCAACTGCTCGACCATCAGCTGCCGCTGAGAACGCCAAATTGCCCACACCTCCGCCACATGGTCCAATGTTCCCATGCCAAGCTCCCGAGGACTTATATCCGCGCCAGTAGCACGACGGTGGGCAATCATTCTGAGCGCCATAGGTGCGATCATCGCAATAGTGGTAATCGCGGTGATATTTACGTCATCCGCCTTTGACCGGACACCAGTCGACAAAGATCTCTGGAACAAAATGGATGCGGGCGAGAAAGCCACAGCCACAGGGCAATGGCGGTTGATGCTGGTACAAGCGGCAACGGCCACAGGAGCCGTATTTGCTCTCGCACTAACTGCTCTCACCTATCTCTTGTCGCGTCAAGGGCAGTTCACGGAGCGGTTTACAAAGGCCCTAGAGCGGCTAGAAGTAGATGAGCTCTACCTTCGGATCGGCGCAATTCATGCACTGGAACAAGTGTGGTCCGACTCACGAGCCCATCGGGGCAACGTCACCGAAGTCCTCTGCGACTTTGTCTCCAGCCGGACCAAAAACACCAAACGCTCTGTGCCACATCCTGAGCCCATAAAGGCTGGCCAGTCAAGATTGAAGATGCCCTCAGACGTGCAGGCAGCTCTTAATGTCTTGGCAAAGCACCGCAAACCTCGCCGCAAAACCCTGAACCTGCAATTACTCGATCTCAGCGACGCCGCGTTCGAGGGCGCACACCTACAACGAGTAGATATGTCTGGGGCATTGCTGCAACGAGCACATCTAAGTGGAGCGCGACTGCGGAATGCCACACTACGTCAGACGCAGTTGCATTATTCAGTGATCCGCAAAGCGCGACTTACTTGGGCAGACCTAACTGAAGCCCGACTCAGGAGAGCAGAACTAGTAGGTGCTGACTTGCGGCATGCCGTCCTACATGAGGCGAGGCTACAAAGGGCTGATCTATCCAACGCGTTGCTCCAGTTTGCTGATTTGACGGGTGCTCGACTGCCAGGTGCGACACTGACCGGAGCCCAATTCTTTTGGACAGAACTCAGTGGCGCTGACCTGTCCGGGACGAAGGGGCTTACAGCCTCCCAACTCAGATTTGCACACATCGATGAATATACCGTGCTACCCAACCACCTCGTCTGGGCCGGATGGTGGAGAAGGAGAGTTGAGGACGCTGGCTGAAGGTCTTCAAGTTCGCGAAGGGCCAAAGCATTGCACCCGGCCGCGCGGTGCTCACCACCATTGATGTCAGCCGTTGATGCGAGCTGGCGCCCTGCCCACGGCCAGTAGGTGCGAGCTGGCAGCGAGCAACTCCGGGTACGGCTCTGCCATGCGCGCCGCCTCCATGGCGGAGGCAATCAGCTCGTCCGTGGGACCCTCGCCCGGCTGTTGCTCGGCCGCCTTCACGAGCGACCATGCGGGCCCCTCGATCCCGAAGACCTGCACGCCCGTCAACCCGGAGGCCGCCAACTCCGCCACAAGCTCTTCAGCACGGTGGAAGTAGGACAAGGTGAACCCTCGTACGCCGTCATAGACGGCCGTCTCAAGGATTTTGGACACGGAGTCGCGAATCCGTTCTTTGTGCAGGTGAGCGTATGTGACGTGCTCAAAGAGCGACGCGTAACGGTTGATTGCAGCCGCGGCAACCAATCCGCCTGGCTTCACCACGCGGCGGGCTTCCGCCAGCGCCCTGCGCCGATCGTCAGGGTCGGGAAGGTGGTACAGCGGGCCAAGGAGCTGCACAACGTCGAAGCTGTCGTCCGGCTCACGCAGATCGCGAGCGTCTCCCACGATCGCCGAGCACACGGCCGCAGCGCTCTCGACATGACGGGGAACGGGGTCCACGAGCGTGACGTCGTAACCGTCCTTCACAAGCCATTCAGCGTGAATCCCGGTGCCCCCTCCCACGTCGAGCACGCGCGCCGGCGCGGAGGGCAAGAAGCGTCGGAGAAGCTCCTGTGTCCTGAGCAACTCCATACGTCCGTCCGCCGAGTTGCGCAGACGGCTGTCCTCGTTCACTGTCTCGCCGTAGAACCGCATCACGGAGGGAGCCAATTCGAGATTCGACATAGTCAAAGTATCCTGTGTACCGGTGGACCAGTCCAGCGCGCGGAGTAGGGGAAGCCATGGCCGTTCTGAAGTACGAAGAGATCGCTGAGTCACTGCGCGCTCGTATCGCCGCTGGCGAGTACGCCCCTGGTGCCACCATCCCGTCCGGCCGCGACCTGGCCGAGCAGTGGGGCGTGTCACGGGCCACCGCCATCAAGGCCGTGGACGTGCTTCGCAACGACGGCGTGGTGGTGGCCAAGCAGGGCACCGGTTTCGTCGTCACGGAGACACCCGTAGCCCGACCCGCTGGCGCCCGCCGAGCCGGGTCGGCCCGCATCTTGGGCGGAATGCCGTTCCTGCGGATCGGTACGCCCGACTGGGCGGAACCTCCTACCCGCGTCGCCAATGCGCTTGGAATCTCCTCCGGAGTGCTGGCACTGAGACGCGTCCGCGTCCTCCAACTCCCTGACGGAACCCCGAATAGCTGCGTGGAGGCGTGGTTCCCCCCAGAGATCGCGGAGGCATCACCTCGCCTCGCCGACACTGCCCCCATCGCCGAGGGCACGACACGCTACGTGCGCCGGCAGACCGGTCGATTTCCGGTCGAGGGAGTGGACATCACCACAGTCCGCCTCGCGACGGACACGGAGGCTGACCGCTTGCAGGTAGCGCCGGGCACTGCCGTCGCCGTGCTCCTCCACACGGCCTACGACGAGGAGGGTCGTCCATTGGTCTGCGAGGAAGGAGTTACACCGTCCTCGCTTTTCGAGCAGGTGGACACCTACGCCATGTAGCGAAGCCGCCCGAACCTAGCTGGACCGGTCCGCCGGTCCAATTTTTTTGATGCTTCGTCATGTCGCTTGACCTGGGCAAACACTCCCCGTCGCCCTCCAACTGCATTTTCACCGGTTGACTGGACCGGTCCACCGGTCCAGTCTGTAGATGCAACGCCGCTCCTCTCCGTGAGGAGTGGTTCCGGTTCGGGATGGCTCGCCACAACTAGGGGCCCGCGCTGGGGGTTGCTTGAGAACTGCATAGGTGGGCCCCGTCTCCCCGAGTCGAAAAGACGGACCGCGCGGTGATCGCGCTTTGACCCTCGCGGCGTTTCGCTGCGGCCGGTTGCCTCCGCTGCTCGTCTCGCACGAGCAGCGCTGAGGGGAGCCGGATCTACCGACTTCAACGGCGAGCGGCCCCCGGGAGGCACCCCGGGGGCCGCGTTCGGGCCGCTCCCCTGCGAAAGGAACCACGACCCAATGAGCCACATCGTCACTGTTCAGGACACTGTTACCGCGTTCGCCGACTTCATGGAGCCGACGGACGCTGAGCTGGACGCGATCGAGCGGGAGATGCCCGTGATCCTTGCGGACATCGACCTGTTGGACGCACAGATCATGACCCTTGACCGGGTCCCGAACGAGTTTGACGAGCGGCGCATCCGCCGGGCCCGCCGCCGGGCGCTGGCCGCCCGCGTCGCCGTGATCAACCAGACGGCCGGTGCGAGCCTTCCCGGTGGTGCGGCATGACCGAGGGTCTGGCCCTTGACGGCCTGTCCGTCCCACTGCGGGTGCTGCGCCTGCTTGCGGTCGACTTTCCGCACTTGACCGCGCCGAACGTGGACGTCTCGCCCCTGTACCCGCAGGTGCTGCGTCTGTCGCTGCACGAGTCGTCGTGCGACAGCTTCGCCGCGTTCGAGTCCTGGCGCTGTGCGCTGCGCATCGAGCCCGCCACGGTCGACTTCCACACCCAGAGCGATGGCCGCACTGCGGTCCTGAAGGGATGCGGCGTGTACGGGGGTGCGGACATCGAGCTGACCGCGTACGCCACCTTGCCCGCCGACGAATCGGCGTTCGCCGGGGCGGGGGGTGCACAGTGACGTCACAGTCCGTGGAAAGCGCGGCGGTGCCGCCACTGACCCGCCCGGAAATGGGTCTCGCCGGAGTCGGTGCGCTGGCCGCGGCCGGTGTCGGCGCGCTCGGTCTGATCTCCTCTTTCGACGCGGTGTCGTTGGCCGCGGCGCGGTGGGGGTTCGGTGAGCCGTGGATGCTGCCGGTCGGCATCGATACCGCGATCCCGGTGTTCACCGTGGCCAACCTGCTGTTGATCCGGATGGATATGGCGTTGGCGTGGGTGCGTTTCGTGCCCTGGGTGCTGACCCTGGTCACGTGCGGTCTGAACGTCGCCGCTGGGCAGGGGATGTGGGCGAAGGTCGCGCACGGGACGATGCCGCTGCTGTGGGTGGTGTTCTCCGAGATCGGCGCGCACATCTACGCCGTGCGGATCGGGGCTGCGACCGGCCGCAGGATGGAGAAGATCCGGTTCTCGCGGTGGCTGCTGGCGCCGCTGTCGACGTTCGCTCTGTGGCGGCGCATGACGCTGTGGGAGGTCACCTCCTACAGTGCGGCGCTGGCGTGTGAGCGTGAGCGGCTGCTGGCCCGTGCGGACCTGCACGAGCGTTACGGCCGTGGCTGGCGCAGGAAGACGCCGCGGCGTGAGCGCGTGATGCTGCGCATGGGCGAACTCGCCCCCGCCGCCCCGGCGCCGGCCGACATCGCCCCGGAGCCTGAGCCTGTGCAGGCGCCGGAGCCGCCGAAGCCTGCGGCGCCTCGTCCGGCGCGCAAGCGGCCGGTCAAGGACAAGCCCGCTCCGGTGCAGCGCACCGCCGCCGAACTGCTGAATGAAGCCCGCACGGTGACGGCCGACTGGACGGACGACGCGGTCAACGCGGAAGCGCTGCGGAAGGCGCTGCGGTGCGGGTCGGCGTCGGCGCGGCAGGTGCGTGACGCCCTGCTCGCCGAACGCTTGGAGGCTCGCTCCCTGCGTCGGGCGGACGCCGTTGCGGCTGAGGCTGAGGGGGTGGCGGCGTGAGCACGCTTGCCACGGTCCTGTTAGCCGTGCTGCCCCTGCTGGCGGGGTGGGTGGTTCACGTGCGGTGGCTGCACCGCTGCCTGAGCACCGCGCGTCGGGACCCGTTGACGGGGCTGGTCACCCGGGACGGGTTCACCCGCCGCGCGAACGCCCTGTTGAAGCACCCGCGGGCGGTCGTTGTCCTCGCCGACGTCGACAAGTTCAAGCAGATCAACGACCACTTCGGGCATGCCGCGGGAGATGTGCTGCTGAAGGCGACTGCGGACCGGCTCGCCCACCACGTGGGCCGGTTGGGCATCGCCGGGCGTCTGGGGGGCGATGAGTTCGCCGCCGTTCTCATCGACGCCCACGGCACCGCCGCCGACATGCTGACCCTGCTGCATGGCGTGCTGGCCCGCCCGGTCGACGGCCACGACCCCGCCGTGCACACCACGGTCTCGCTGGGCTGGGTACGCGCCGCGGACTTCCCCGCCGATGACCTGTCCGGGCTGCTGCGGCGGGCGGATGAGGCGATGTACGCGGCCAAGCAAGCCCGCTCCGGCACCCGCCGGGCAGGGCTGGGACGGCTGTTCGCCACCGTCGCCGGACGCCGCTCCGGCCGTACCGGCGCCCGCACCGACGCGCCGGTCGTGGGGGTGGCGGTCTGATGTCGGCCTACACCAAGTGTTACGACCCTTCCGGGGCCCGGTTCGGGATACCCACCTACCCGTGGCACTTCGCCCCGGACGGCTACGCCACTCGCCGCCAACTGCGCGCCTGTGGGCTGCGCCCCGGCGGGCAAGAGGTGGCCGCGCAGATCATGCGCACGCACCGCGGCCGGAAGGCGGGGGTGCAGGTGGCCTACCTGTACCGCGTCGACCGCGCCAAGCCGGTCCGCCCGATGACGTCCCGGAAGTGGGGTGCGCTCGCGCTGGCGATGCTGGCCCGCCGCACCTGCCCGAACTGCCGGATCACCTACAGCTACTGCATCCCGACGTCGCTCGGGATGTGCGTGCTCTGCGCCTACCCCGAGGAACAGTGCGCCGCCTGAACGCTTCCGTGCAGGGGCCCGGTCACGACCGACCAAAGCAGCGACCGGGCCCCTCATCCCTCATGAGAGAAGGACGAATTCAGTGAAGCACCCCGACGACGACAACGAACTCTTCAACCGACTGGAAGCCGAACTGGCCGCCGACTCCGGCGGAGACGTGGTCGACCTGAACGCCGCCCGGTCGGCCCGTGCCGAGTCGGCCGACCCCGGCGCCCGACCGGACGCCGACCGGTCGGCCGACCCGAGTACGCCGGTGTTGGTCGACTCGCCGACGCTGAAGGCGGCCGGTCCCGGCTACCTCGGTCGGCTCGCCGGAGCCAAGCGCCGGGCGGTCGTCCCGCTGTGGCTGCGGTCGGTCTCCGAGCTGAAGACCGCGTCCGGGTGGGTGGCCCGCCACTACGCCCACACCGCCGGGTATCACGCCCTGCGGGCCCCGGTGTATGCCGCGCGGCTCGCCTTCCAGGCGCCGACCGGCGCCGCGCGGTTCGTGAGCGGCACGATGCGGTGGGTCGCCGACCGCGAGGGCGAACCCGTCCGCCTCGCCGCCGTGCGCCGCGAGGACGCGGCCGAGTACCTGAAGCTCTCTCGCCAGCGCGACGGCCGCGTGCGGCTGCGGACGCTGGTGGCCGTGCTGGCCATGTTCGTGGGTCTCGGGTCGGCGCTGGCCATCTATGTGCTCGCCCCCGACTGGCTGCAAGCCCTGTCGGCCGGCATGGTCGTGCTGGCGCTCGGGTCGGCCGGTCGGAAGGCGGACGCGCCGGTCGTCCACAAGGCGGTGGAACTGCCCGACGCGCCGAAGCTCACCAGTGACATCGTGCTGCGTGCGCTGGGGGCGCTGGGCATTCCGGCGATCAACCAGGCGCAGAGCAGGGGGCGGGACGGGTTCGCGTTCACCGCGCCGATCACCCGGGACGGGCCCGGCTGGCGCGCGGAAGGTGATCTGCCGTACGGGGTGACCGTCACGGACGTGATCGAGCGTCGTGACCGTCTCGCTTCCGGTCTGCGCCGGCCGCTGGGCTGTGTGTGGCCCGAAGCGGTCCCGGATGAGCACACCGGCCGTCTCGTGCTGTGGGTCGGTGACCAGGACCTCAAGAGCGCGCGCAAGCCGCTCTGGCCGCTGCTGAAGTCGGGGACCGTGGACCTGTTCAAGCCCGTCCCCTACGGCACCGACCAGCGCGGACGCTGGGTTGAGGTCACCCTGATGTTCATCGCCGGGGTGATCGGGGCGATCCCGCGTATGGGCAAGACGTTCCTTCTGCGTCTGCTGCTGCTGATCGCCGCGCTCGACCCGCGGGCGGAGATCCACTCCTACGACATGAAGGGCACCGGCGACCTCGACCCGGTCGGGGAGAAGGTCTCCCACCGGCACGGCGTCGGTGAGGAAGACGAGACCCTTCAGTACGCGCTGGCCGACTTCCGTGCCCTGCGCGAGGAACTGCGCCGCCGCACCAAGGTGATCCGCTCCCTGCCCCGGGACATCTGCCCCGAGTCGAAGGTGACCAGCGAACTGGCTTCCAAGCGGTCCCTTGGCCTGCACCCCATCGTGATCGGGGTGGATGAGTGCCAGGTGCTGTTCGAGCACGCCGACTACGGCAAGGAGTTCGAGGAGATCGCCACCGACCTGGTCAAGCGCGGCCCGGCCACCGGAATCGTGCTGCTGCTGGCCACCCAGCGACCCGACGCGAAATCCCTGCCCACCGGGATCAGCGCGAACGCGGGCGCCCGGTGGTGCCTGAAGGTCATGGGCCAGACCGAGAACGACATGGTCCTCGGCACCAGCAGCTACAAGCGCGGGGTGCGGGCAACGATGTTCGCGTGGGGTGACAAGGGCCTGCACTACTTCGTCGGTGAAGGCTCCGACGCCCGGATCGTGTCCAGCACGTTCGTGGACGCTCCCGGCGCCGAAGCCATCGCCGCCCGCGCCCGCACCGTCCGCGAGAAAGCCGGACTCCTGTCCGGCTACGCCCTCGGCGAGGCTGCCGCCACGGTGACCGGGCCGTCCTACGACCTGCTCGCCGACGTGGCGGCGGTCGTCCCGGAGAAGGAAGAGCGGGTGTGGAACGAGCGGATCGCCGCCCGCCTCGCCGAACTCCGCCCGGACGTCTACGGCGGCTGGAAGGGCGAGAACGTCACCAGCGCGCTCAAGCCCCACGGCATCCGCACCCGCGACGTCGCCGGCACGACCGACGACGGAACCCGCACCACCCGCCGCGGCATCACCCGCGCCGACCTCCTCAAGGCGATTGCGGAGCGTAACGAGAAGCCGGGCGCGGCATAGGCCCGACAAGGTGCTACCGGTAGCACCCCCGCTAGCACCTCGTTCGCCCGTTCACCTGTGATCTAGCGGATAGCACCCCACCAGCGAAAACCCCTGGAAACCCGCCCGGAGGGCCCCCGATGACCCCCGTTCTCCTTGCTATCGCCTGCCTGATAGCCGTCACGCTCGGTTACGGCGGACTGTGTGCGGCCTCGCCGTTCGGCAACTGCCGCCGCTGCCGCGGCATGGGCCACGCGCTCAAGACGGACCGCAAAGGACGCATGAAGCGCGGCAAGGACTGCCGCCGCTGCCACGCCACCGGCAAGCGCATCCGCACCGGCCGCTGGCTCTACAACCGCTGGGCCCGCATCTACCGCGCCGGAACCAACACCCCCCGCCCGGAAGGCACCCGATGATCCTCAACATCTCCGCTGTGCTGCTCTTCGGCGCCGCCTCCGCCCTCGCCGTCAAGACGAAGTCCGCCGGAGGCGGCGCGGCCATCGTGCTGTTCCTGTTCGGGTTCTTCGCCGCCGGCACCGGCGCGTACGAGCCCATCCACAACCTCGTGCAGGCTTCCGCCGGCGCCCTCTCCGCCCTCGGCAACTGAGGAGACGCACCGTGAACGAACCCACCGTGTACCGCCGTCCGCCCGGGCCCGAGGTGGCCGCCATGGAAGTCCACCACCCCGCCCCGATCACTCCCACGCACACCACCCCGCTCATGCCCGTACAGCCGGGCAGCATCCCGGCCGTGGCGAGCGTCGTCCTACCGGACGGCCGCGTCGTCACCGGCTACGCCATCAACCCCGTCCAGCCCGAACCCGTCGCGGCCAAGGCGCCCGTCTCCCGCGCGGCGGTCAACGTCGCCCTCGGGGGCGTCGGATTCCTCGCCGTGTGCGGCGGACTGCTGCTGCTCACCTCCTTCATCGCCGCACTGACCGCGTTCGTCACCCAGCTCATCACCCTCGCCGCCGTCATCTTCGGCGGCTGGATCGCCGTGCAGGTGTTCAGCACGCGCGGCCACGGCGCAGGGACCACGGTCAACATCCGGAAGGCCGTCATCAAGCGGAACAAGTTCTACGGCTGACAGAGGGAGAACAACCCCCATGATGCGACTGCGAATTCAGGTCGCCCACTGTCCAGGGCGGGCGGTGGTCCTCACCGACACCCCCCGCCCCGGCTGCCCCGACTGCTGGGGTGACGGCGTCATCGCGACCCACTATGGCGACGAGAACGGCGAGTACCTCGACACCGACGTCGACCCCTGCGGCTGCTGGAACGAGACCCGCCGCTGGGTCCTGCTTCCCCTGCCCCGCCGACCCCGCTGGCTGCGCCGCCGCGACACCTGCCGCGACCCGTGGGGGCCCGGCGGCTACAGCAGCGAACCGCCCTTCTAGCTGCGCCAAGGGCGGCCCCCCTCATCTCGCCAAAGATCACGGGGCCGCCCTTGCCAACCAGTCCTCAACAGACCTGTTGGAGGTCACCAAGCATGACGCAACCCACCGACATCCGGCGAGTACCCGCCCTGCGCACCGCGCTGGCGCTCGCCGAAGCGGGCGTGCCCCCGCTGCCGCTACGGGCGGGGAAGGTGCCGTTCGGCAACTGCCCCTCCTGCAAGGACAGCAGCTGTGGGGACCGGCCCAACATGAAGGCGGCGGGTCCCTGCCGGTGCCCGGCCCCCTGCCACGGATGGGCCGCTGCCACCACCGATCCGGCCGTGCTCTCCTCCCCGGCATGGATGACCGCATGGCGACGGGCCGTCGCCATCGCTTACCACCCCGGCGGCGCCGGTCTGACCGTGGTGGACCTGGACGACGCGGAAGCCATCGCTTGGGCTCGTATCGCCCTGCCTGCCACCCGGACCGTGCCGACGACGCGCGGTGAGCACTGGATCTACCGGGGCGCCATGGCATCCCGCAACGCGGTCCGCCCCGGCGTCGACATCAAGTCGAGCATGGCGTACGCCCGCTACCTCGGGCCTGGCACCGGCCGTTTGGTCGACTTGCCGGACACTGTGCGCGCGATGGCCGTGAAGAAGCTCCCTTCGGCCCGGCAGGCACCGCCCGCCATCATCGTGCCCGCACAGGCAGGGGATGCGGAGTGCCGACACCGGACGCCCGCCTACCTGGACCGTGGCATCGCCATGGCCGTGCAGCGCATCACCGAGGCGCGCAGCGCGGTCCACGCCACCGTCTACCGGACGTTCCTCGCCGTGCTGTCCACGCACGGCCGGTGCGGCTGCCTCACCGACGCCCACGTCACGCGACTGTTCGTCGCCGCGCAGACCAAGGGCGAATCCCCCCGGCACTGCACCGACGCGTGGACCAACGCCCGCGCCACGTTGGGACTGTGACCATGTCCGACGACGACAAGACCCCCGCCCGCGACGTCATCGCCGACTACGCACAAAGCCACTTCCGGTACTTCCGCACCGCCGACGGGACCGTGTACGCGCAGAAGAACGGCCACCCCGT
Source organism: Streptomyces sp. NPDC050287 (assembly GCF_044459385.1). Classification (NCBI taxonomy): domain Bacteria; kingdom Bacillati; phylum Actinomycetota; class Actinomycetes; order Kitasatosporales; family Streptomycetaceae; genus Streptomyces; species Streptomyces sp. NPDC050287. The sequence continues at coordinate 17,621 of NZ_JBITIY010000007.1, forward strand.
GGCCCGCCCGATCCGCTCACAGGGCACCTCGGGCAGCCACCGGCAGGAACTCATGGTCGGCCTCTTCCGCGACGGACACGGCGTTTTCAACGGCACCGCCCTCAAGGAGGCGCTCGACTTGATCGAAGCACTCGCGCTGAGTCAGGACGTGCAACCCGTGCACATCCGCGTCGCGCCGGGGTTCGACGGTGCGACCTGGCTGGACCTGGGCCGCGACGACGGACAATCGGTCCGCATCCACCCCAGCGGCTGGGACATCCGCACCCCCGACCCGCAGGAAGTCTGCTGGCGGCGTACTCAGCTCACGGGCGAGTTGCCCATGCCGGTCAAGGACACCGACGGCAAGGGCATCGACCTCCTTCTCCGGCTGTGCAACTTCGCCAACGCGGAAACCGAATGCCTGGCCATCGCCTGGCTCATCGGCTGCCTCGGACCGTCCGTGCCCGTCCCCGCCCCTTTCCTCACCGGCCCACAGGGCGCCGGCAAGTCCACCGGCGGGCGGATGCTCGTGCGGGTCATCGAGGGCATGAGCGGTGACCTGCGCCGGGCCCCCAAGGACGAAGAGAACCTGATCGCGGCCGTGGCCGCCGGATGGGTCACCGCCCTGGACAACCTCTCCCACCTCGCCCCGGACCTGTCCGACGCCATGTGCTGCATCGTCACCGGGGCCGAGACCGTCAAACGCGCCCTGTACACCGACGGCGACGTGGTGCGCGCCCGCTACCGCCGCCCCCTGCTCCTGACCGGCATCGACGTGGGTGTCATCCGCCCCGACCTTGCCGAACGGCTTCTGCCGCTGCGCCTGGAACGCCCCCGCACCCGGCGCACCGAAGCGGAACTGTGGGCAGAGTACGCAGAGGTCCTGCCCATCGTCCTCGGGTCCCTGCTCGACCTCACCGTGCAGGTCCGCGCGGCAGAGGCGGACATCCCGACCGACCTCCGTATGGCCGACTTCGCGCACCTGTGCGCGCAGCTCGACACGGCGACCGGTCTCGGAGCGTTGGGCGCCTACCGGGCAACTCTGGACGACCTCAACGACGACGTGATCGAAGGGGACCTGCTGGCGCAGACGGTGCTGAAGTACGCCGCCGACCTCGATGCCGGGGCAGAGGAACGGATGACCTCTGCCGAGTGGCTGCACTGCCTCACGGGCCTCTACAGCGGCGAGGACTGCCGTCCCCTGCCCAAAGGCTGGCCGACCACCGGCAAGGTGCTCTCAGACCGCCTCAAACGCCTTCAGCCCACCCTTGCGGCCCGGGGCGTCCTCATCGACTGGGGTCGCACCAAGACGGCCCGCTTCATCGAAATGACCCGACCCCCGGCCCCTGCGCCCCCGCACGAGCAGGAACCGGCGTTCTGACCGTCGGCACAAGCAAGAGGAGCACCCCGGGCGGGCGTGCTCCTCTTGCTGTTCGGCGGCGGTGCCGCCCTGCGATGGTCGCGCCGCGAAGCGGCTCCTTCTTCACGCCCTGAGCCGCGCACTACAACAGACGCCCACCTCTCCCTTGTCCGAAGAAAAGAGACGCTGCGTCACCTGCGTCACCCACGGACGGAAAACGACCCGTGACCTGCCGATAGAGCGGTGACGCAGGCGGCCCATGCCTGCGTCACCGCGCGTCACCCGCGTCACCCGCGTCACCGGCGTCACCGGCGTCACCCGCGTCACCCAATGACGGAGCCTGCGTCACCGGTGACGCACCCCGAAACTCCCTGCGTCACTCAAACCCGCGGGTCAGCGCCCTGAATGACGCAGATGACGCGGTGACGCAGAAATCCGCACCTCGGACACACGCGAACCCTGAGAAGGAGTACTTGCCTTGGCTGGCACCGAAAAGCTCAAGCTCCGTGAAGTCCTCGAAGAGATCGAGATGAGCCGCGCCGCGTTCTACCGCATGCGCGCCCGGGGCAAGGCCCCGAAGCTCATCAAGCTCCCGAACGGACAACTCCGTTGCCGCCGCAGCGACCTTGACGCGTGGTGGGAGCGCTGCGAGCAGCACACCGCGTAGATCAGACCGCTTCACCGGGGCCCGCGCTGAGCGCGGGCCCCTCGTTCTGTCTGGAGAGACATGCTCACGTACGACGTCGATATCTGGTCCATCCGCAAGCGCGCGGGACGGCCGAAGCCGTGGGAACTGCGGTGGCGGGTCGGCGAGCGTCCGCACTCCCGAAGCTTCAAGCTCAAGCCGCAAGCGGACGGCCGGCGGGCGGAGTTGATGGCTGCCTTGCGGGACCAACAGCAGTTCGATGAGGAAACGGGACTGCCTGCACGTGAGTTGATGGCTCTCACGTCCCCTTCCTGGTTCGAGCACGTGACTACGTACGTGCTCATGAAGTGGCCGCGCGCGGCTGCCAAGCACCGGGCGAGCATCGCGGAGTCGCTCGCCGTCGTGACGCCCGTGCTCGTCACCAGCAGGCGCGGAGCACCCCGCCCTGCGGTACTGCGCACCGCCCTCTATCAGTGGGCGTTCCGCGCCGTTCGCGGCCCCGAAGGGGAATGGGTGCCGCGACACGTCGCCGAGGAACCGCCCGCGGAGATCCGCGCCGCTCTGGACTGGATCTCCGCTCGCTCCATCAAGGTCAAAGACTTGGAGGACCCGGCCCTTCTTCGCCCGGCCTTGGAGGCTCTCTCACTCCGCCTGGACGGAGGAAAAGCCGCCGAGAACACGGCCAGGCGCAAGCGCATGGTGCTGAGTAACGTGCTGCGCTACACAGTCGAGGAGAAGGGGCTACTCGCGTCCAACCCGCTACCTCGCGTGGACTGGACGCCCCCCGAGAGTGACGACGAAATCGACTTCCGCTATGTGCCGGACCCAGCCCTGGCGCGGTCCCTGCTCGGGGCCGTCCGCGACTCCGGGCCGCGCGGTGAGCACCTGCATGCGTTCTTCGGGTGCCTCTACTACGCAGCCATGCGGCCCGGTGAAATCGTCGCACTCACGGAGACGGACTGCACCTTGCCGCCCAACACGCCGGACTCCGTGAAGGAATGGGGCGAACTCCTGCTGGGCGAGAGCCGTCCCGAGGTAGGTGGCGGGTGGACGGACGAGGGCACGTCGTACGAGAAGCGCGGGTTGAAGCGGCGCAAGCGCGGAGCGACTCGAACCGTGCCCATTCCGCCCGTTCTCGTGCATCTGCTCCGAGAGCACATTGCTCGATATGGCACCGCCGACGACGGCCGGCTGTTCCGAGCGGCACGGGGCGGGCGGGTGCCGTCTACGGAGTACTGCGGTGTCTGGGAGCGCGCGCGAAAGGCGGTGCTCTCTCCCAGTGAGGTCAAAACCAAGCTCGCGGAAGTGCCGTACTCCCTACGGCACGCGGGCGTTTCCCTGTGGATCAAGTCGGGCGTGGATCCTGCGGAGGTCGCAGCCCGAGCCGGCCACAGTATTGCCGTGCTGTACCGCTTCTACGCCAAGATTCTAAAGGGCGGTTCGGAGCACTCAAACCGTCTCATCCAGCAAGGCCTTGAGGCTGACGATGAAGGATAGCGGTCAACCCGCCCGCTTCTGCCGCATGCCAACCACCGACAGATGAAGCCCACTTCGTCTACTGTCCTGAACTCGGGGAGGGATCGTATTGGATCAAGGATGGGCAGCCCTATTAGCCGCAATCGTGGGGCTCGTAGGAGCCTTAGGCGGTTCGGCGGCAGGCGGGTACGCAGCGATACGAGGGGCCCGCGAAGGCGCCGAGCGATCAGCCCGGGCCATACAGGAGCAGGCGAGACAGCAGGCCCAGGATCAGTTCGAACACTGGCTGCGCCAGGAGCGACGGACCACCTATATCGACATGCTTCAAGACGCCAACGACGTCCAGAGCAAGCTTGGTGAACTCGTCAGCTGCCGTACAGGGAATGTCGAGAGCTCTGCGGTAGCGGAAGCTATCTCAGGCTTTGATGCTGCACTCCGGCAGCTGGGCCGACGCGGTGCCCCGCTGGCCACAGTGGCGCACCCGGCGGTTTCGACGACCTACCAAAGGGTCCTAAGCCACTGTGATCACGTCTGCAGCACGCTCGAAAGTTTTCGCCTGTCAGGACTTCCGCAGGAGGAGATCTTGGAGTGGCAGGAGGGCTTGACTCTGTTGATCGCAGAACTGATCGCTGCGGTCGCAGTGGACACTCAACTTGGACCGGCAAACAGACGCGGTATGGGCTGACCCTGGCCCACAGATGGCCCATACGCACTGGTCAAAGCTGGGATACGGGCGAGCCAGGGTGAGACAGGCTGCATGCGGAAGGGGTGCCGCTCCGGAGAGTGGCACCCCTTCTGACCTGCAACGCTTACCACCTGCGCGGAGGCGGTGGGATTTGAACCCACGGTGACATCGCTGCCACGACGGTTTTCAAGACCGTTCCCTTCGGCCGCTCGGGCACGCCTCCCCGCGCTGCCGTCACCGGGAGCGCGGGGACAAGAGTAACGGGTGGCGTCGGCGGGTGGTGGTCAGCTGTCGCCGGTGCGGGAGCCGAGGGTGAGTTCGACGGTGTGGGTCTTGCCGCCGCGCTCGTAGGTGATCGTTACCCTGTCGCCGGGCTGGTGGGTCCAGATCTCGCCGATCAGGGTGGGGCCGGAGTCGATGACGTGGTCGTCGAGCTTGGTGATGACGTCGCCGGGCTTGAGGCCGGCCTTGGCGGCGGGGCCGCCCGTCTCGACCGCGTCGGAGCCGCTGGCGCCCTGCTGGGTGATCTGGGCGCCGCCCGTGCCGTCCTCCAGGGAGACGGACGCGCCGATCTTCGCGTAGACCGGCTTGCCGGTCTTGATCAGCTGCTGGGCGACGTACTTGGCCTGGTTGATCGGGATGGCGAAGCCGAGGCCGATCGAGCCGGACTGGCTGGTGCCGCCGCCGCTGGTGGACTGGATCGCGGAGTTGATGCCGATGACGTTGCCCTTCGCGTCCAGCAGCGGGCCGCCGGAGTTGCCCGGGTTGATCGAGGCGTCGGTCTGCAGGGCGCTCATGTACGAGGCATTGGAGCCGGTGCCGTCGCTGGAGGCCACAGGGCGGTCCTTGGCGCTGATGATGCCCGTGGTGACCGTGTTGGACAGGCCGAAGGGGGCGCCGATCGCGATGGTGGAGTCGCCCACCGCGACCTTGTCGGAATCGCCCAGGGTGAGCGGCTTGAGGTCGCCCGGGGCGTTCTTGAGCTTGATGACCGCCACGTCGTAGCCCTGGGCGTGACCGACGACCTCGGCGTTGTACTTCTTGCCGCTGGGGAAGGTCGCCGTGAGCTTGCCGCCGTCGACGGCGTCCGCGACCACGTGGTTGTTGGTGACGATGTGGCCCTCGGTGTCGAAGACGAAGCCGGTGCCGGTGCCGCCCTCACCGCTGTTGCTCTCCGCCTCGATGGTGACGGTGGACGGCAGCGCCTTGGCGGCCACGCCCGCGACCGTTCCCGGGTCGCGCTTGATGGAGCCGCCGCTGTCGGAGGCGGAGACGGTCGTCGAGGAGTTGTTGTCGTTGTCCTTGGCCAGGGTGTAACCGAGACCGCCGCCCAGGCCGCCTGCGGCGAGCGCGGCCACCAGGACCGCGGCGACCAGTCCGCCCCGGCCGCTGCGGGGCTTCGGGGCGGGCTGCTGGTAGGCGGCGCCCCAGTGGGATCCCGCGCCGCCGGCGCCGTCCGCGTACGACGGGGTGGCCGGCGGGGGCGGCGGCCAGCCGCTCTCCGGAGCGGGACCCTGGGGGTGATGTCCCTGGGGGTACTGCCCCTCGGGCCGCCCCTGGGGAGCGCCTCCGGTACTCGCCGAGGCGTAGGCGGGGGCGTGTGTCTGGCCGGCGTGCACCAAGTCCTGCTCCTGGGCGTCGGAGCCCGTCGAGGGCACCGGCGGGACGGGAGTCGTCGGAGCGTCTCCGGTGGGAGCGGGGTGCTCCTGGGGCGCCGAAGCAGCGGGAGCATCGACCGGCACGGGGGGTGCGGACGGTGCCGGGGGTACCGCGGTGCCCTCGTTCTCGGTGCTCACAGCTTGTCTCCTCGATCCACGGCTGTTGTTGTCGGTCGAACTCGGTGCGCTCGTGCACGTTGCTCGACGGTCCGGCGCGGTGCAGCTGTGCATGTCGTATGTGCATGCCTTTTGTATGACGTCAGCTTTTCCCACAGGACGTCAGAGCACCATAAGCGGTGCCTGTGGGTCTGCGGTCATTCTTTATATAGGTCATCCCGGGCAAACAGGATGCAAATCCGGGGACTCCGTTCGTACGAGTACCCGCGCGCGGTGGCACCATGACGCGGTGACCCACGTACGACAGCACCGCATCCAGGTCGTCGCCCACCGCGGAGCCTCCGAAGAGGCACCCGAGCACACGCTGGCCGCGTACAGGAAGGCGATCGAGGACGGTGCCGACGCCCTCGAATGCGATGTACGCCTGACCGCGGACGGTCATCTCGTCTGCGTCCATGACCGTCGCGTCAACCGTACGTCCAACGGCCGCGGAGCGGTCTCCGCACTGGAGCTCGCGGACCTCGCCGCCCTGGACTTCGGCTCGCGCAGAACGCGGGACTTCTGGCGCACACGCGACGAGGAGCCCGACTGGGAGTTCCGCCCCGAGGACCGTGAGGACACCTCGGTACTGACTCTGCAGCGGCTGCTGGAGCTCGTCGCGGACGCCGGGCGGCGGGTGGAGCTGGCGATCGAGACCAAGCACCCCACGCGGTGGGCGGGGCAGGTCGAGGAGCGGCTGATGCACCTGCTGAAGCGCTTCGGGCTCGACGCCCCGGACTCGGCACTGGAGTCGCCGGTCCGGGTCATGAGCTTCTCGGCGCGCTCGCTGCACCGGGTGCGGGCCGCCTCACCGACACTGCCGACGGTCTACCTGATGCAGTTCGTCTCGCCCCGGCTGCGCGACGGACGGCTGCCCGCGGGTGTCCGGATCGCGGGTCCCTCGATCCGCATCGTGCGTAACCACCCCGCTTACATCGAGCGCCTGAAGGCGGTCGGCAACCAGGTGCACGTGTGGACGGTGAACGAGCCGGAGGACGTCGACCTCTGCCTCGGCCTGGGCGTCGACGCCATCATCACCAACCGTCCGGCCGCGGTGCTGCAGCGGCTCGGCCGCTGACTGGCGAAGGCGACCGGCGAAGGCGACCGGCGAAGGCGACCGGCGAAGGCGACCGGCGAAGGCGACTGGCGAAGATGCCTGCCGGAGACGGCTGACGAAGACGGCGGGAGAGGGTCGCGAATGAGGTGAGTGCCAGACATGAGGTGCGGACATGACTGGTAAAGACCTGTGAAGAACCCTTGACCCGTCCGCCCCCCGGACGCCATTCTCCAGCTTCGGCCACCGTCGAAATCCAGCCATATCACTACAGGGAGTGCTCCGGCGCGTTCGGTCGGTATTCGATCGTTGCGAATGCGTCGTCGGACCTGGGTTGGCCGGTTTCCGGTACAGGCCAAAGGGGCATCCACACCGTGGCGTGGGGCAAAGGAGGTCTCGGGGGTGGCGTTGGTGGTGGCACAGGAGGTGCCCACGTCGTCGAGCATGGCCGTACCCCATGGCCCTGCGGGCGTGGGCCAGGCAAGGCACCGTATGCGTACGCAACTGCGCGGGGGCGGTGTATCGGAATCGGTCATCGACGACGCCGTACTGATTCTTTCCGAACTTTTGAGCAATGCGTGCAAGCACGGCCGGCCGCTGGGCGACGCCCTGGCCGGGGACGGCGACGTCCGCGCCACCTGGCGGGTGGACGCGGGCGGCAGGCTCACGGTCGAGGTGACGGACGGCGGCGGGCCCACCCGCCCGTCTCCAGCCACGCCCTCGGTCACCGCACACGGCGGCCGCGGGCTCAACATCATCACGGCACTGGCCGAGGACTGGGGCGTCCGGGACGACGCCCGGGGCGAGGTCACGGTCTGGGTGGTCGTCCACGCCGACGTTCATGACCCGGACGCCGGTCACCGCCGCGACGACTTCGCCACACGCATCACGGCACCGTCGGTACCGGCCCTGCCGGGCCTGGACTTCGCGGACGCGTTCGACGACATGGACTGATTCCACGCCGGCCGACGACTTGGACTGGATCGACGCCAGCGACTGGATCGACGCCAGCGACTGAGCCGAGCGGAGAACCGGACCAACCGGAGGACTTGCCCGCCGGAGGACTTGCCCGACCGGAGCACTCGGACTCCCGTGCCCACAGCGCGGCACACCGGCCCCGTTGTCCACAGGCTCCCATCGGTCAAGTCGTGAACGGCTAGGCTCGCGCCCGTACGAGACGAGCCGTAACCGGGAGACACCCACCATGGCCAAGAAGCGCCCCCAGACGAAGGCCAAGCGGCCGCAGACCACGGACGGGGCCCGCGCCGCAGGCGCTGATGGGCACGTTCCGGTCGTCGGTGCCCGCGAGCCCTGCCCGTGCGGCAGTGGCCGCCGCTACAAGGCCTGTCACGGCCGGGCGGCCGCGCAGGCCGCGACCGAGCTGGTGCACCGCCCCTTCGAGGGACTGCCGGGCGAGTGCGACTGGGTGGCGCTGCGCGAGCTGGTGCCGGCCGCGACGGCCACGCTGACGCTGAAGAGCGGCCTCCCCGAGGGCGTCCCGTCGGTCACGCTGGCCACGGTCCTGCCGATGGCCTGGCCCGCGCTACGCCGCGACGACGGCTCGGTGCTGATCGGCCTGCAGAACGACACGGCGTCCGGCGACATCAGCCGCGACCTCGCCGACACCCTCCAGCGCGCGCTGACCGCGGAGCCCGGCACCCCGGTGCAGGGCCGCCGTGCCCCGGCCGACAGTCCGCGGCTGCAGGATCTGCTCGATCCCGAAGGTGCGTTCGAGCCAGTTGTGCACCCGGGCTTCGAGTTCTGGGTCCCGGACGCGGAGAACGCCACTCCGGAGGTGACCGCCTCCCTGGAGCGGGCCAACGCCGCAGCCATCCCGACGGTGCGGCTGACCGGCGTGGACGCGGCGTACTGGTGCGAGACCCCGGAGAAGAACCACCTGCGCTGGGTCATGCCGCACCCGGAGGAGCAGCTTCTGGACTCTCTCGCGCGGTTGCACGCGGCGGGCCGCTCCAGCCTCGGCGAGGGCACCCGTCTGGTGGGTTCCTTCCGCGCTCACGGGCTCACCGTGCCGGTCTGGGACCTGCCGAGGGGCACCGGGGCGGAAGACATCGAGAAGCCGGCCGCCGAGTTCGCCGAGCGCCTCGCGGACGCTCTGGCCACGGACGCTCCGCTGACCGCCGACGAGCGCCGCGCGCGCGGCGGGCTCACCAACCGGCAGGTCACGCTGAGTTGACGAAGTCCGTGCGGCTGACTGGTCGGTCAGCCGCACGGTTCGGGCGCCCGAGGCTCACAACTCCCGTTCAGGACAAGCCAATTCGTGTCCGAATAGCCGACGACGAGCCGCGATCGAATTTGCGAACCACCGATCTCTTGTTACCGTTCGAGTAGCCCGGTTGCTGGTGCATCCCCCGTCGCCAGCAACCGGGTCTTTCCTTGCGCGGACTTCTTCACGGTATGGAATCGCGCGTCAACTACCCGTAGGCGCCCCGGAGTTGCTCGCTGACCGCAGTAGCAGCGGCCCGCCCCCGCCCCGCGCCGCGAACTCCGTGACCGCCGAGTAGCCGTCCAGGTCGCCCAGGGTGCGCTCGCGCGGTGTCTCGCAGATTCCGGGCTCGTCCTCGGCGGCCACCGCGCAGCGGATCTGCACGGCGCGGCCACCGGGCCCCAGCAGGCTCAGGACGGCGTCCAGCGCGTCGCCGGTCGTGTTGCGGTAGTAGGTACGCGCCCACCTCTCCTCACCCTGGGTCAGCACACATGTCTGCGCCTCGATGCCGTCGGGGGAGGTGAGTTCGGGACCGCAGCGGGCGGCGGTGGCCAGCCCCAGGCCGAGCAGGAACGGCGTCGCGTTCCCCTGCTCCGAGGTGGTTCGCGCGCGGGGGAGGCCGGACTCGGCGGACGGGGCCTTCGCGTCGACGCGGGCGGAAGGGCGTACGGAGGCGCGCGCATCGGTGTCCGCGGACGTGCGTACGGATCCCCGCCCGTCGGCGCCCGCGGACGCGCGTACGGATCGCCGCCCATCGGCGTCCGCAGACGTACGCTCGGAATCAAGCCCATCCGCGTGCACGGAGGTGCGCGTGGGCGGGCGGCCCTCGTCGCCCACCTGGCCCGCGGACGCCACGGCCAGCGGCAGCGCGACCGCGCATGCCGCGACGCCCGCGAGGGCGAGCAGACGAAGGTTCATAGCCGGAAGATAACGAGCGGGAGCGGGCGGCCGGTTCCGTCCGCGCCCGACACCCTTACAACTCGGGTGCGTTCACACCCGTACGAGTGAGAGCCTCGACCACCGCGTCCACCACGGCCTCGACATCCGGCACCCATGGGGCGGCGGAGCCGGGCAGTGGTGCACGTTCCCAGCGGATCTCGCCCTGACCGGTCTCGGACGGGGGCAGGGCGAGGTAGCCGCCCTCGCCGTGGAAGCGGAGGGAGCCGGGGACATGGTCCTTGGCGTACAGCAGTTCGCCCAGTTGTTCCAGGGAGTACGGCTTCACGAGGATCGCCCAGCGGGTGGGCGAGGCGACGACCGGGCCGAGGCGCATGCCGTCGCGGTCGAGCGCGCTGAGCGCACGGGCGGCCGGGAGCGCCGGCAGGCTGACCGCGCAGGGCGCCTTGCCGCCGGTGGCCAGGACGATGGGGGCGGTGGGCCGGTTGGCCCACCACCAGCGCACCATGCGTTCGTCGGTGGTGGCCGCGAGCAGGCCGGGGTCGAAGGGGTGGGCACCTGGCACCGTGCACTCGGGGTCCGGGCACCCGCAGCGGTCGCGACCCTGCGGGTCCGCCGCCACACCCGGGAGTACGGGCCACTGCCATTCCTTGGCGAAGGTCAGGGCCGCGCTGATCAACTCAGGCCTCCCGTCGCTGCGCTGGGACAGGAGCCTGCGTCGCTTTCCGAGGATCTCGCGCATGAGCGCTCGTTCCTTTCCGTTGCACCGCTGGCAACACCGTGGACCACATCACACCATGTGTCGATCACTTCACTGTGCGTACCTGTTGGCGCATCACACCCCTGTCGGAGACAAGGGGAACCCCTATGGGCCGAACGTCGGCTGCGTCCGCGGCAGCCTCGCCCATACCTGCGGTCTATCAAAAGCATGAGCGTGGCGTGGGGGTGGCGAAGTCTGGCGTTTGCCGTCCCGCGTATTTCTCTTCGCCTCCGCCACGGGAGGATGGGGCTCGGTCGTCGGTGGCTAAGACGCCCGGGTCCGTCACCAGGTTCCGGGTGATTGCCAACCACCCCTGGTCTTCTCCGAGTACGTACCCATCACGACCGGTGTGACGCTCTGTGGAACACGCCCAGTCGACCGCAATAAGCCTCTACCTGGGTCAGTTTTAAGCCATCTTTGCCTTTTGGCAAGTGGTGCACCGATGGCTCACGGACACCAGGAATCCCGGCAGGACAATGCTGGACATCCCCTTACGAGTGCGTGTACATGTGGAGACACTGCTAGCGGTGCAGAATGACATGGGGGTTTGCGATGCTTTTGAGCAATACGCACCGGTCAGAAAGCCGGACACCATGAACGCCCCCCACCCCCCGAAAGTGGCTGGAATCGATTCAACGGTTCCCTCGCCCGCACACACTGTCGCGCCCGCGCCTGCCGCCTCGGGTACCTCTTCGGTGCTCTCCCCCAACGCCCCGGGCGCCCTGCTCACCGACCGTCTCGCCGGCTGGGTCTCCGACCTCACGACCCTGCACGAGCTCACCGAACGGCTGGTGCGCACGGACGCGATCGCCGACGCTCTCCAGGAAGTACTGCGCGCCGGAGCCGCCCTGGTGGGCGCCCGCCGTGGACTCGTGGTGCTGGAGCCGGCCGACGGGCTCGGCCCCGACACCACCATCGGCCTGGGTCTCGGCCGCGCCGACCTCGGCCACATCGAGACCGTGCCGCGCAGCTCCCTGGCGTACGGCCGCATCCTCGACGGACTGCCGGGCGGCGACGGCGAGATCGCCCAGCCCGACCTGTTCGCGGACGACGGACTCGACCCCCGCCACCGCGAGGTGGCCGCCCGCCTCGGCTACGCCGCGAGCTACGCGCTCCCCCTGACCGCCGACCCCGCCACCGGCCGTCTCGGGGCCGCCGTATGGCTCTACGACGAGCCCGCCGAGCCGTCCGAGCGCCGGCGCCACCTCGTCGGCCTGTACGCCCGGTACGCGGGCGAGCACCTGGCCCGGCTGGTCGAGGTGGAGCGCACGCGCGCGTGCCTGGCGACGATCTCCGAGGAACTGCTGCCGTCCCGGCTCCCGCGCGTCGCCGGAGTACGGCTCGCCGCCCGCCACCGCACCGGCCCGCGCGGCGGCGGCGACTGGTACGACGCGTTGCCGCTGCCGGACGCCGCGCTCGGGCTGGCCGTCGGCTCGGTGACGGGCTCCGGGGCCAGCGCGATCGCCGCGATGGGACGTCTGAGGGCCTCCCTGCGGGCGTACGCCGTGATGGAGGGCGAGGACCCCGTCGCCGTCCTGTCCGACCTGGAGCTGCTGCTCCGGCTCACCGAGCCCGCCCGCTCGGCCACCGCCCTGTTCGCCTACTGCGAGCCCGCGCTGCGCAAGATCACCCTGGCCGGTGCCGGGCACTGCCCGCCGCTGCTGGTCGGGCAGCGGCGCACCGAGTTCGTGGAGACGTCCGTGTCGGCGCCCCTGGGAATGCTCGCCTGCTGGGAGGCGCCGAGCGTGGAGTTCCAGGCGGCGGCCGGAGAGACGGTTCTGCTGTACACCGACGGGCTGCTGCACCGCACCGGCGACCCCACCGACCGTGCCTTCGCGCGGCTGCACGCGGCGGCGGCCGGGGTACCGAGGGACCTGCGGCACGACCCGGCCGCGATCGCCGACCACGTCCTGCGGACCGTGCTGCCGGGCGGGCGGGACGAGGCGGACAGCGAAGAGGACGTGGTGTTGCTCGCCGCTCACTTCGAGTAGCCGACGTCGGGCAACCGTCTGCGGGTTGCCGACGTCGGGCAACCGTCTGCGGGTTGCCGACGTCGGGCAGCCGCCTTACGTCGCCGTCCTTGAGCAGCCGTCTTCGAGCAGCCGCCGGTAACAGGTCCTACGGCCCCGGGCCCCCTTCCGTACGACCGTACGATGGATGAGGTCCAGTGCCATATCTAGGAGGATGACCGTGGCCGACGAGCTCACCCCGGCAGTATCTGATCGTGCTGCTGACGCAGCGGGCCCGGAAGAGTCGGAAGAGCCGGAAGAGCCCATCAAGCAGCGCAAGAACGGCCTGTACCCGGGTGTGTCCGACGAGCTGGCCGAGAACATGAAGTCCGGCTGGGCCGACACGGAGCTGCGCGGCCTGGAGCCGATCGCCCAGGCCGCCGAGACCGCCGCGCGGCGCGCCGCGCTGTCGGCGCGTTTCCCCGGTGAGCGTCTGGTCATCCCCGCGGGCAACCTGAAGACCCGCTCGAACGACACCGACTACCCCTTCCGGGCGTCGGTCGAGTACGCGTACCTCACCGGCAACCAGACCGAGGACGGCGTCCTCGTCCTGGAGCCCGTCGCCGACGGCCACCGGGCGACGATCTACCTCCTGCCCCGCTCCGACCGCGAGAACGGCGAGTTCTGGCTCTCCGGCCAGGGCGAGCTGTGGGTCGGCCGCCGCCACTCCCTCACCGAGGCGGAGCAGCTGTACGGCATCCCCGTCTCCGACGTGCGCGAGCTCGCGGACGCGCTGCGCGGGGCCACCGGTCCGGTGCGGGTGGTGCGCGGCTACGACGCCGGCATCGAGGCCGCGCTGACCGACAAGGTCACTGCCGAGCGCGACGAGGAGCTGCGGGTCTTCCTCTCCGAGGCGCGACTGGTCAAGGACGAGTTCGAGATCGGCGAGCTGCAGAAGGCGGTCGACTCGACCGTGCGTGGCTTCGAGGACGTCGTACGCGTGCTGGACAAGGCCGAGGCCACCTCCGAGCGGTACATCGAGGGCACGTTCTTCCTCCGCGCGCGCGTGGAGGGCAACGACGTCGGCTACGGCTCCATCTGCGCGGCCGGACCGCACGCCTGCACGCTGCACTGGGTGCGCAACGACGGGCCGGTGCGCTCCGGTGATCTGCTGCTGCTCGACGCCGGCGTGGAGACGCACACCTACTACACCGCCGACGTCACGCGCACGCTGCCGGTCAGCGGGCGGTTCAGCGAGATCCAGAAGAAGATCTACGACGCCGTCCACGAGGCCCAGGAGGCCGGCATCGCGGCGGTGCGGCCGGGAGCGAAGTACCGGGACTTCCATGACGCGGCCCAGCGCGTGCTGACCGAGCGGCTGGTGGCGTGGGGGCTGGTCGAGGGGCCGGTGGAGCGGGTGCTGGAGCTGGGGCTGCAGCGGCGGTGGACGCTGCACGGGACGGGGCACATGCTCGGCATGGACGTGCATGACTGCGCTGCCGCGCGGACCGAGTCGTACGTCGAGGGGGTGCTGGAGCCGGGGATGGTGCTGACCGTCGAGCCCGGGTTGTACTTCCAGGCCGACGATCTGACCGTGCCGGAGGAGTACCGGGGTATCGGTGTGCGGATCGAGGACGACATTCTGGTGACGGAGGACGGCAACCGGAACCTGTCTTCCGGGTTGCCGCGGCGTTCCGACGAGGTCGAGGCGTGGATGGCGGCTCTCAAGGGCTGAGTTCCGGCTGCGGGCAGGTCGTGGCCGGTCGCGCCCACGCGGCGCACCGCGCTGAGCTGCGCTGCGCGAGGATCTTCGCGATCCCCGACATCCCGGAGCCTGATATGTCACAGCCTCACGCCCCTGACGGCGTTGGTGTGGACCTGCACATAGAAGCGGACCCTGGCGAAGGGCGTCGCGCCGGGCTCGAGCGTGCCCTGCGCGACGCGGTCCGGGACGGACGGCTGGCGCCCGGGGCGCGGTTGCCTGCCACTCGGCGGCTCGCGGAGGAGTTGGGGGTCTCGCGCGGGACCGTCAAGGCGGCGTACGACCAGCTTGTCGCCGAGGGGTATCTCACGGCTCGGCAGGGCGCCGGGACCCGGGTCGCCCCGCTGCCTCCGGTCGCGGCCGAGCCGCCGGAGGCCACCGCCCGCGCGCGGGTGCCGCGTTTCGATCTGCGGCCGGGGAGTCCGGACGTGGGGACGTTTCCCGCCGCCGCCTGGCTGCGCGCGCTGCGGCGTGCCCTCGCCACGGCGCCCACGCGGGCGTACGACTACGGCGATCCGCGCGGGCGGATCGAGCTGCGGACCGCGCTGTCGGGGTATCTCGGGCGGGCTCGCGGGGTCGTCGCGCCGCCGGAACGGATCGTGGTCACCTCCGGGTACGTGCAGGGGCTGTCGCTGCTCACGCGGGTGCTGGAGGGCGGCACGGTGGCCATGGAGGATCCCGGGCTGCCCTTCCACCGGGAGGTGGTCCGGCGCGGGGGCGGGCGGGTCGTGCCGGTGCGGGTGGACGAACGGGGGGCGTGCGTCGAGGACTTGGAGGACATCGGGGGCACGGCCGCCGTGGTCGTCACGCCCGCGCATCAGTATCCGACCGGCGTGACCTTGCACCCGGAGCGGCGGCGGGCGCTCACCGACTGGGCACGCGCGCGTGGGGCGTTGATCGTCGAGGACGACTACGACGGGGAGTTCCGTTACGACCGGCAGCCCGTCGGCGCGCTGCAGGGGATGGCGCCGGGGCACGTGGCGTATCTGGGCACCGCCTCCAAGACACTGGGGCCCGCGCTGCGGCTCGGCTGGACGGTGCTGCCGCCGCACCTGGTCGACGCGGTGGCGGAAGCCAAGCTGCACAGCGACCACCACACCGAGTCCATCGGCCAGTTGGCGCTGGCCGAGCTGATCGACAGCCATGCGTACGACCGTCATGTGCGCGCCTGCCGGCTGCGGTACCGGCGGCGCAGGGACCAGCTCCTGGAACGCCTGGGGGCGCGTCGGCGCGTACGCGGGATCGCGGCCGGGCTGCACGCGCTCGTGGAGGTGGACGACGAGGCGGCGGTGCTGGAGCGGGCGGCGGCTCAGGGGCTCGCGGTGGGGCACCTCGGGGAGCACTGGCACGCGCCGGGCGCCGAGGGGCGGCCGCAGGGGCTGGTCGTGGGCTACGGGACGCCCCGGGAGCGGGTGTACCCGGAGGCCTTGGAGGTACTTGGGAAGGTTCTGGAATTGGGCCACGGACAGAGGCACTGATTGGGTCTGCGGACTGACCCACCGTGTTCCTAGGGTCGAGTGCATGACGAACGCACTCGTCCCGCCCGCGGGCCCGCAACGCGTCCTGGCCCTCGCCCAGTTGACCAACTCCGTCGGCGACGGCGCCTATTACGTGACGTCGGCGCTGTATTTCACCCATGTCGTCGGGCTCGCCCCCGCGCGCGTGGGCCTCGGTCTGACCCTCGCCTGGGCGTTCGGTTCGCTGGTGGGGGTGCCGCTGGGGCGGCTCGCGGACCGGCGGGGGCCGCGCGGAACAGCGGTGCTGCTGGCGCTGGCCACGGCGCTCGCGGTGGGGTCCTTCCTCGTCGTGCGCGGGTTCTGGCCGTTCGTCGCGGCCGCGTGCGCGTACGCCGCCGCCCAGTCGGGGCTGGCCGCGGCCCGGCAGGCGCTGCTGGCGGGGCTGACGTCCGCCGGGGAGCGGACCGGGCTGCTCGCGCATCTCCAGTCGACGCTGAACGCCGGGCTGGCGGTGGGCGCGGGGCTGGGCGGGCTCGCGCTGCACGCCGGGACGAGGGCGGCGTATCTCGGGGTGTTCGCGCTGGACGCGGTGAGTTTCGTGGTGTGCGCCGCGCTGTTGCTGCGGTTGCCGTCCGTGCCGCCGAGGGCTGCGAAGAACCGTCACGGCCTCGGTGTCCTGCGCGACCGCCCGTACGCCGTCGTCACGCTGCTGAACACCGTGCTGCTGCTGCGCATGCCGTTGCTCAGTCTCGGGCTGCCGTTGTGGATCGCGGAGCGCACGGACGCGCCGACCTGGCTGGTCTCCGCGCTGTTCGTGCTCAACACCGGGGCGGTGATGCTGTTCCAGGTGCGGATGGCGCGCGGGGTGAACGGGCTCGCGTCGGCCACGCGGGCGGTGCGGCGGTCGGGGTGGGTGATGCTGGCGGCGTGCGCGGCGTTCGCGCTGTCGGCGGGCGCCTCGCCCTGGGTGGCCGTGGGCGCGCTCATCGTCGGTGCGGGGCTGCAAGTGGTCGCGGAGATGGGACAGTCGGCGGGTTCCTGGCAGCTCTCCTTCGATCTGGCTCCGGCCGACCGGGTGGGCGAGTACCAGGGGTTCTTCGGGACCGGCGTCACCGTCGCCCGCACTCTCGGCCCACTGGTCCTGACGACGCTGCTCGTGGCGTGGGGCACCCCCGGATGGCTGCTGCTGGGCGGGGTGACGCTGGCGGCGTCGTACGCGATGGGTCCGGCTGCGCACAGGGCCCAGGGCGCCCGGGCGGACGTCGGGCTGCCCGTTCCGGTGAACTGACCCGCACCGGAAGGGAGTCCGGGAACAGGCCCCCCGCCGGCAGCCCGCACTCCCCCGTGGGCTCCACGCGCGCGTGCAGGTCGGCGTCGAAGGCGTGCAGGGCCGCGCGGCCCGCCTCCGTCGCCGTACCGCCCGCCTCCAGAATCCCGCGGGCGCCCGCCTGGACGTGCCGCCGGCCGGGCGGGCCCGCGCTGTGCAGGAGTTCGGTGTCCTCGAGGGTGGTCACCTCCCGGGACCCGGCGCGGGGCCCCAGGGCGGCCGCGGCGACCAGCAGACCGAGCACCCACAGAGCGCCCCGGTGGCCGCCGCCGGCCAGGCCCACCAAGTACTCGGTGCACAGTCCGACCGCGCCCAGTTCCGTACGGAGCCGGGGTGTGGGTCCGCCGGTGCGGCGGCGGCCATCGCCGCGAGGCCGGGCGCGAGCGCCCTGGCCGACCAGCGCAGCACGTCGTGGTGCCGGTGGCCGGCCCGGACGCCGAGTTCGCGCGGATCGGGGCAGGCCTGGCTTGGGGGCGAGCGCCGGCTGTCCGGTCAGCGCCTCCACGGCCGCATGGGCCGGCGCTTCGTCCTCGCGGCTGTGCACGCGCTACGAGGACGCCGGCGCCGACGGCGACTAGGCAGAGGCCGACGGGGAGGCGGTGCCGCTCGGTGGGGTCCCTGTGGGGGCGCCACTCGGGGCTTCGCTGGGTGGCGTACCGCCGGCGCCGCCGCCCGCGCCGGTGTTCTCCGCGTCCGGGTCCACGCCGAGCGTGAGGGACCCCTTGTAGCCCCTGGAGGGGTCCTTCTTGTGGACGGCGTCGAGGGTCAGCAGACCGCCCGATGCGCCTGAGCCGTCGTACACCATGTCGTTGTCGAGGGTGGTGTAGCTGCCGCTGTGCTTCACGTACGGCTCCAGCGTGAAGATCTCCTCGGCGATGTCGTCCGGGAAGAACAGCTGGCCGGTGTAGTTGACCTTGCCGCCCTCGTAGGTGCCGTCCTCCTTCTGGCCGCCGGTGTGCACCTTGACGTGGATGTGGCAGGTCCGGGGCGTGTACCACCCAGGGAAGATCGTCTCGAACTTGACGACGCCGTTGGCGTTGGCGATCTGGTAGCCGCGCAGGTAGGTGTGGTCGTCGGCGGTGGACCCGTCCTCGCTCTCCGCGGGGGCGGAGCCGCCGGGGTTGGCGGTGGTGTAGCCGGAGTAGTAGCCCCAGGCGTCGCAGTGCCAGATCTCCACGGCCGCGCCGGGGACCGGGGTGCAGCCGTCGGTGGCGTCCACGACGG
The DNA here is from genome assembly GCF_044459385.1 of Streptomyces sp. NPDC050287. Classification (NCBI taxonomy): domain Bacteria; kingdom Bacillati; phylum Actinomycetota; class Actinomycetes; order Kitasatosporales; family Streptomycetaceae; genus Streptomyces; species Streptomyces sp. NPDC050287. The sequence continues at coordinate 36,235 of NZ_JBITIY010000007.1, forward strand.
TCAGGCGCAGGGTCAGCGGGACGCCGCTCTTGCCCTCGGTGATGTCCTTGCGGACGAGGGCGCCGTCCAGGTAGTACGGCCCCTCGGTGACGCTCGACATCAGCGTCATGCAGGTGCCGCTGCCGGAGGCCGCCGGCGCGGTGGCCGTGGCCTCGGTGGTGGTCGCCGTGTCGGCGTACGCCGCCGACTGGTAACCGGCGATCGCGATGCCGCCGGCCGCGATCGTGCCGCCGGTCACCGCGAGGGCGCGGCGCCGGGTGATCCCCCGGTCCCTGTGATTTCCGGGATCCGTGTGATTTCCCGAGTCCCTGTGGTTTCCCGAGTTGCTGTGGTTTCCCGTCATGTCCGGGACAGTAGGAAGGCCGTCCGTGAGGACCGTGAGCGCACACTGTGCGCGGCCTGAGAGTGCGTGCCGCGGAACTACACCGCCATCAGCGGCGCGTCCTTCCGCCACTTCAGGATCTTGTCGAAGCTGACCACCGCACCGCGCCGGCCCGGCTTGTTGCCGATGTGGACGTGGTCGGCGAGCTCCTGGATGAGACAGAGGCCGCGCCCGTTCTCGGCCCCGGTGGGAGCGGGACGGACGGTCTGGGGGCGGGCGAAGCCGGGCCCCGAGTCGGCCACCTCGATGCGGCACTTCTCACCGTCGAGGTAGGCGGTGACCCGGAACGCCTCCGAGGAGTCGCCGTACGCGGTGTCCCCGCCGTGTTCGACGGCGTTCGCACAGGCCTCGCTGAGGGCCACGGAGAGGTCGTACGAGACGTCGGGATCGACGCCCGCGGTCTCCATGGTGCCGAGCAGCAGGCGCCGGGCGAGCGGAACGCTCGCAGCTTCGCGCCGCAGATGGAGTGACCACCAGATGCTCATGCTCCAGCCTCCTGGCCGCGGCTCGACATACCGTTACGTATTGCCGCGAGTGCACCGGCGTAAGCACAGAGTTGACGTGATGCCGCCCATACGGCGGATGTATCTGGGGTGGCTGTCGGTGTATGTGGGGCAGCTCGTGGCACATGTGACCTTCCGGTCGTACCGCCCGTACGTCATCTTGTGGACCTGCCGTATGGCGCCCATAAGAGCAGTGCGATGATGAGCCCGCCATGACTGCCCCCCACCCGCGCATGACGCGCCTCGGAGGAGATCTCCGGGTTCTTCGGGCCGCGGTGTTCGCCGCGGTCTGCGTCATGCTGGGCGCGGCGGGGCACGCCCTCGCCTCCTGCGCCACGGTTCCGCTGTGGACACTGGGTGCGGGATTCCTGGGGGTCGTCCTGGTGGCGGCACCACTCGCCGGACGTGAGCGCTCGCTGCCCGGGATCGCCACACTGCTCGCCGTCGGCCAGACCGTGCTGCACACTCTGTTCGGCCTGGGGCAGAACGGCCACGGCCCGGTTGCCGGCCTGGCCGCCGGTACGGCCACGACGGGCTCTTCGGCCTCCGGACCGATGTCCTCGATGGCGTCCCTGACGTCGCTGCCCGACGCCTCACTGGTCGACCAGGCCGGTACGGGCGCCGCGCATCATCCCGCGGGCGCCCTGTCCGCCGCCGGCTCCTCCATGGCGCTGCTGCCGTCGCTGCCGATGCTGCTGGGGCACGTTCTCGCGGCCGTCGCCGCCGGCTGGCTGCTGCGCCGCGGGGACATGGCGCTGCTGCGGCTCGTCGAACTGTCCGCCGTATCGGCGCTCTTGGTCGCCGAAGGGGCGCTCGTACGGTCCCTGCGCGGGGCGCTCGCGCTGGTGCGCGCCCTGCGGGCCGGGCTGCCGGGCACGCCCGAAGCCGGTCCACGACTGCCGTCCGCCGGCCTGCTCGCACCGCCGGCACTTCGCACCACCGCGCTCCAGCACACGGTGACGAGGCGGGGCCCGCCGGCCGCCGCCGCTCTCGTTCTCGCCGCCTGACGCGACGCCGACCGCACGCTCCACATCCGTGGAGAGGGGCCGCCGTCGTGCGGCACGCGCGTGTGCCGGTGATCCCGTGCTCCCGTGTTCCGGGTTTCCGAGTGATCACGCACGCGCACCCCTCTTCCCCCTTCCCGCGTTCCTGGCTTCCGCACCGGAAGCCCACCGAAGTGGAGTGCTGTCCATGAAGGCCTCTCGTCTCGCCCTCACCGGCGCCGTCGCCGCCACCGCCTCCGTCGTCCTCTCCTCGCCCGCGTTCGCGCACGTCAGCGTGCAGCCCGAGGGGCCCGCGGCCAAGGGCGGTTACGCGGTCCTCGACTTCAAGGTCCCCAACGAGCGCGACAACGCCTCGACCACCAAGCTCGAGGTCAGCTTCCCCACCGAGCACCCGCTGGCCTCGGTCATGCCGGAGCCGATGGCCGGCTGGACCGTCAAGGTCACCAAGGCCGAACTCGCCAAGCCCGTCGACGCACACGGCAAGCAGATCACCGAGGCCGTCAGCAAGGTCACCTGGACCGCCGACGGCAAGGGGATCCAGCCCGGCTACTTCGAGAAGTTCCCCGTCTCCGTGGGCGCGCTGCCCGAGGACGCGGACGACATGGTCTTCAAGGCGATCCAGACGTACTCCGACAACGAGGTCGTGCGCTGGATCGAGGAGCAGCAGAAGGGCGCGGAGGAACCAGAGAACCCGGCTCCCGTGCTCACCCTGTCCGCCGCCGCCGAGGACGGCCACCACGGCTCGTCCGCGGCCGAGGAGACCTCCGACAAGACTACGTCCACCGAGAACGCCGCCGCCGAGACCGCCGCCCCCTCCGACAGCAGCGACACCACCGCCCGGGTCCTGGGCGTGGTCGGCATCGTCGTCGGCGTGCTGGGCGTGGCCTACGGCGTGCTGGCCGGACGCCGCCGCACCAACGCCTGACGATCACTGCCCGCTCGCCCACCGGGGCCGCACCAAGGGTCGCACGAAGGTTCATACGAAGGTTCGTAGGACTGTGCGTGCGACCCCGGTGGGCGTCGTCGCTCTTACATCTGGGACATTTTTCTATGCGCAAGAAGACGTTCGCCGCGGCCGCGCTGCTCGCCGCCGCCGCCCTTACCCTCTCCGCCTGCGGCAGCAGTGACGACAGCGGCTCACCCGTGTCCGTGGTGTCCGAGGAGGCCGGCTCGGACAAGCCCGCCACGGTCCTCGACCAGCCGTTCGAGAAACCGGACCTGGTCCTCACCGACACCCAGGGCAAGAAGTACGACCTGCGCGAGGAGACCAAGGGCAGGCCGACCCTGATCTACTTCGGCTACACCCACTGCCCCGACGTCTGCCCGCTGACCATGAACAACATCGCCGTCGCCAAGAAGCAGCTGCCCAAGGCAGAACAGGACAAGCTGAGCGTGGTGTTCGTCACCACCGATCCGGGCCGGGACACCCCGGCCGAACTCGGCAAGTGGCTCAAGGGCATCGACTCCCGGTTCGTCGGCCTCACCGGCGACTTCGCCACCATCCAGGCGAGCGCCCGCACCGTCGGCATCTCCATCGAGCCGACGCACAAGGACAAGAACGGCAAGCTCGTCTCCGTGCACGGCACCCAGGTCGTCGCCTTCTCCCCGAAGACCGACGCCGGGTATCTGCTGTACGGCGAGGACGCCACGGTCGACGACTACACCAAGGACCTCCCCAAGATCATCAAGGGTGAGAATCCGTGAGGCGTCCCACCCCCGCGGTCGGCGTCCTGGCCGGGGCCGCCGCCCTGCTCCTCGCCGGCTGCGGTTCCGACAGCGGCTCGTCCTCCAGCTCCGAGGGAAGCTCCGGCCAGGGCGGCATCACCGTCTCCGGCGCCTACATGCCGCAGCCCGTCTCCGACGACATGGCGGCCGGATACCTGACGATCGCCAACGACAGCGGCACGAAGGACGAGCTGACCTCGGTCACCAGCTCCGCCGGCGAGATCACCATGCACGAGACGGCCGGCGGCGCCATGCAGGAGCTCACGGAACTCCCCGTCCCCGCGCATGGTCAACTCGTGTTCAAAAGCGGCGGCAACCATCTGATGTTCGACAAGCTGAAACGCAAGCCGAAGCAGGGCCAGATCATCTCGGTCGAGCTGCACTTCGCCTCGTCCGACCCCGTCGTCGTCAAGATGCCGGTGAAGTCGGCGACGTACGTCCCGAAAACCGGACACTGAGGGAGGGAATCCCCTTGACGAAGACCATCGCCCCCCGCGTCCGGACCCTGGTGCTGCTGCTCCTGGCCGCGGCCGGACTGCTCCTCACCACGGCCGCGCCGGCCTCCGCGCACGCCGCGCTCACCGGCAGCGATCCCCAGCAGGGGGTGGTGGTCGACAAGGCGCCCACCCAGGTCACGCTGACCTTCTCCGAGCAGGTCTCGACGTCCGCCGACTCGCTGCGCGTACTCGACCCCAAGGGCAAGCCCGTACAGAGCGGCAAGCCGTCCAACGTGAGCGGCACGACCTACGCGGTGCAACTGCACAGCGGCCTGCCCGACGGCACGTACACCGTCACCTACCAGGTCGTCTCCGCGGACAGCCATCCCGTCTCCGGCGCCTACACCTTCTCCGTGGGCAAGCCCTCCGCGACCTCCGCCGCGGTGTCCGGGCCGGCGGCGGGCGGCGGGGTCGTCGGCTGGCTGTACGGGTTCGGCCGGTACATGTCGTACGCCGGTTTCGTCGTGCTGGTCGGCGGCGCCGCCTTCGTACTCGCCTGCTGGCAGCGCGGCGCCGGGGTGCGGGCCATGCAGCGGCTCGTCGTCGCCGGGTGGCTCACGCTCACCGCCGCCACCCTCTTCCTGCTGCTCCTGCGTGGCTCCTACGCCACCTCCGGGAAGGCCGGCGACATCTTCGACCTGGACCTGCTCGGCCAGGTGCTGCAGACCAAGACGGGCGCGGCGCTGGTGTCCCGGCTGCTGCTGCTCGCCGCGGCAGCGCTGTTCATCGCGGTGCTGTTCGGGGCGTACGAGAAGCGCGAGGACGAGGAGAAGCGGGACCTGACCTTCGGGATGGCGACCGGCGGGACGGTCGTGGCCGCCGGGCTCGCCGCGAGCTGGGCGATGTCCGAGCACGCCTCCGTCGGGCTGCAGCCGGGCATCGCGATGCCCGTCGACGTGATCCATCTGCTGGCCGTCGCGACCTGGCTCGGCGGGCTCACCGCGCTCCTCGGCGCGCTGTACTGGGCCCCCTCGGACCGGCCCGTCGACACCGGCGCCGTCCGCCGGTTCTCCACCGTCGCCTTCGGCAGCGTGGTCGCGCTGGTCGTCACCGGCGTCTACCAGTCCTGGCGTCAGCTCGGATCCTGGTCGGCGTTCACCGGCACCCGGTACGGGCAACTGCTGCTGGTCAAGATCGGGCTCGTCGCGCTGCTGGTCGGCACCGCGTACATCTCGCGGCGGTGGACGGCACGGCTGACGGACACGGTGGTCCAGCGGGCCACGTCGAAGAAACAGCGGGTAACGGCCAAGGCCGGTGCCGGTACGGCGGCGAAAGGTGGCGCTACGGCCGCCAAGAGCTCCGGTGCCACATCGAAGGGTTCCGGTGGTTCCCCGCGGGCCGCTCAGCTCGCCCGGCAGCGGGCCGCGATGGACGCGGCGCGGCAGAAGCGCACACGGGACGCCGACCCGAACCGGTTCGGGCTGCGCCGCTCGGTGCTCGCCGAGGCCGGGGTCGCCGTCGTCCTGCTCGCCGTCACCACCGTGCTGACGCAGACCGAGCCGGGACGCACGGAGGAGGACGCCAAGGCGGCCTCCTCCTCGGCCTCGTCGTCCTCCTCGTCGGCGTCGTCGGCCGGTGCGCTGACCCTGGACATGTCGTTCGACACGGGCGGCCAGGACGGCAAGGGCGTCGTGACGGTCGACCTCGATCCCGCGCGCGTGGGCGGCAACGAGATGCACGTCTACGTCCAGCGGCCCAACGGACGTGCCTTCGACATCCCCGAGGTGAAGGTCGCCTTCACCCTGGAGGCCAAGAAGATCGGACCGCTGCCCGTGGCGCCCGACCACATCACCACCGGTCACTGGTCGGCGAACGGAGTACAGATCCCCATGGCCGGCGAATGGAAGATCGCGGTGACCGTGCGGACCTCCGACATCGACCAGACGACCGTCTCCAAGAACGCGCAGATCGGCTGAACCATCACCATGCCTGACCAGTCCATCCCGGAGGCACGCCCTCCCGCGCTCGACGAGGGCGCCTCCGACCTCGAGCAGGGCGCCCCTGAAACAGCCCTCTCCGTGGAGGGCGTCACCCGACGGAAGCTCCTCGGGACCGCCGGGGCCACCGGGCTCGTCCTCGGCGCGGCCGGCGGGGCCGTCGGCTACACCGCGCATCCGTCCCGGGCCACGCCGCTCACCTCCGTGGGCGCGGACCAGGTGATGTTTCACGGGAAACATCAGCCCGGGATCACCGAGGGCCTCCAGGCCCGCGGCCACCTCGTCGCCTTCGACCTGGCCGCGGGGGCGGGCCGCAAGGAGGCCGCCGCGCTGCTGCGCCGCTGGTCGCAGACGGCCCGGCGGCTGATGGCGGGCGAGGCGGCGCCCCACGACGACACGGACGTGGCCCGGGACGCCGGCCCGTCCTCGCTGACAGTCACCTTCGGCTTCGGACACAGCTTCTTCGGGCGGACGGGCCTGGAGAAACAGCGCCCGGTCGCGCTCGACCCGCTGCCCGACTTCTCCTCCGACCACCTCGACAAGAAGCGCAGCGACGGCGACCTGTGGGTGCAGATCGGCGCCAACGACGCACTGGTCGCCTTCCACGCCCTGCGCGCCCTCCAGAAGGACGCGGGCGGCGCGGCGCGGCTCCGCTGGCAGATGAACGGCTTCAACCGCTCGCCCGGTGCCACATCCCATCCCATGACGGCCCGCAACCTGATGGGCCAGCTGGACGGCACCCGCAATCCGAAGCCCCGCGAATCCGACTTCGAGCAGCGTGTCTTCGTACCCGGGTCCGGCACGCCCGGGTGGATGGCGAACGGCTCCTACGCCGTCGTACGCCGCATCCGCATGCTCCTCGACGACTGGGAGAAGCTCTCGGTCACGGCCCAGGAGAACGTCATCGGGCGCCGCAAGTCCGACGGGGCGGCGCTGTCCGGGGGCACCGAGACGACCGAGATGGACCTGGAGAAGACCGACGCCAAGGGCAACCTGGTCGTCCCGGTCAACGCGCACGCCCGCATCACCCGCCCCGACCAGAACGGGGGCGCGGCGATGCTCCGCCGCCCGTTCTCGTACCACGACGGCTTCGACGAGGACGGGGTCCCCGACGCCGGCCTCCTCTTCGTCTGCTGGCAGGCCGACCCGCTGCGCGGCTTCGTCCCGGTCCAGCGCAAGCTCGACCGCGGCGACGCCCTCTCCCAGTACATCCGCCACGAGGCCAGCGGCCTGTTCGCGGTGCCGGGCGGGGCGGCGGAGGGGGAGTACGTGGGACAGCGGCTGCTGGAGGGGTAGTACAGGGCTCTGGGGGTGCATCGCCTTCAGCGGTCCCAGGGGGGTCCATCACCCCGAGCAGTGAGTCCAGCTCCCTGGGGAGCGGTCCATCGCCCTCAGGGGTGGCTGTCGGGGGATGCGTGCGCTGCGTTTCTCAGGGGCCATTAGGGTGAGGTCATGCCAGCGAGCTATGCGTATCTCGGTCCCGAGGGCACCTTCACCGAAGTCGCTCTGCGGACGCTTCCGGAGGCGGCGACGCGGGAGCTGATTCCGTACGTGTCCGTACAGTCGGCGCTCGACGCGGTCCGCGGCGGGGAGGCCGAGGCCGCGTTCGTGCCGATCGAGAACTCCGTCGAGGGCGGGATCACCACCACACTCGACGAACTGGTCGCGGGCGCGCCGCTGATGATCTACCGCGAGGTGCTGTTGTCGATCACCTTCGCGCTGCTGGTCCGGCCGGGCACGGAGCTGTCGGACATCAAGACGGTCTCCGCCCATCCGGCCGCCCAGCCGCAGGTGCGCAACTGGCTCAAGAGGAACCTGCCGGACGCCCACTGGGAGTCGGCCGCCTCCAACGCGGACGCCGCCCGGCTGGTCCAGGAGGGCCAGTACGACGCCGCCTTCGCGGGCGAGTTCGCCGCCGCCCGGTACGGCCTCACGGCCCTGGAGACCGGGATCCACGACGCCGAGAACGCCCAGACGCGGTTCGTGCTGGTCGGCCGGCCCGCCCGGCCCGCCGCGCCGACCGGCGCCGACAAGACGTCCGTCGTGCTGTGGCAGCGCGACGACCACCCCGGCGGTCTGCGCGACCTGCTGGGCGAGTTCGCGACGCGCGGCATCAACCTGATGCTGCTGCAGTCCCGGCCCACCGGCGCCGGCATCGGCAACTACTGCTTCTGCATCGACGCGGAGGGCCATATCTCCGACCGCCGGGTCGCCGAGGCCCTGACGGGGCTCAAGCGGATCTGCCTCCAGGTGCGGTTCCTCGGTTCGTACCCGCGTGCGGATGTGGGACAGGAGGGCGTGCGTCCGCTGATGAAGGGGACCTCGGACCAGGAGTTCGCCGCGGCGGCGGACTGGGTGGCGCGGTGCCAGGACGGACGTTTCTAGGGCGTTACCGGCCGTCCCTACCTGCATATTTTAGTTATCCACAGGAGTTATCCACAGGCAGGCTTCTCGACCTGGGGACAAGTCGACAACGACGTGCCACACGGTCGACAAATCGCCCTACAGCCCTCACATTCGTCCACAGTCCCGTAGGCCACTCTTCGTCCACTCGTTTCCTTCACTCCACCCTTCGAAGCGACTCATTTCCACTCGAAAGTGGGCGTGAAGGCGGTTTGCCCCGGGAATCCTCCGCTCCGGAGACCCGCATCGGAATGATCACTTCCGGCATCCACAGATCTTTCGCACACCCTGTGGATAACTTTCCGCGGCTGTGGATTTCTGTGGACAGGGACGCCCCCAAGTACCGTTCCTCACAAGGGAATCGGGTCAACCAGCCGCCGAACGTCTACTCCGTCCCAGGGAGTGAGACACCTTTTATTGACACAGAAGAACACAGCGGGCAATTGAGTCAAAGCGGAACGTAATGCGCGATTTGGTGCAGCCCGCAATAGTGAGTCGTGAGGCGTCACCCCGCACCGGTAGCCTTGACGGCGTGATTGACCTTCGCCTGCTCCGTGAGGACCCCGACCGTGTGCGCGCGTCCCAGCGCGCCCGTGGAGAGGATGTCGCGCTCGTCGACTCCCTCCTGTCCGCCGACGAGCGGCGCAGGTCGTCCGGCGTCCGCTTCGACGAGCTGCGTGCCGAGCAGAAGGCGCTCGGCAAGCTCATCCCCAAGGCCTCCGGCGACGAGAAGGCCGAGCTGCTGAAGAAGGCGAGCCAGCTGGCCGCCGACGTCAAGGCCGCCGACGCCGAGCGCGACGCCGCCGACACCGAGACCCAGGAGCTCGTCCTCCAGCTCAGCAACCTCGTGCACCCTGAGGTGCCCGTGGGCGGCGAGGAGGACTTCGTCACGCTGCAGACGCACGGCACGATCCGTGACTTCGGCGCCGAGGGCTTCGAGCCGAAGGACCACCTGGAACTCGGCACGATCCTCGGCGCGATCGACGTCGAGCGCGGCGCCAAGGTCTCCGGTTCGCGCTTCTACTTCCTGACGGGCGTCGGCGCGCTCCTCGAACTCGCGCTCGTGAACGCGGCGATCGCGCAGGCCACGGCGGCCGGCTTCACGCCGATGCTGACGCCCGCGCTGGTCCGCCCGCAGTCGATGGCCGGCACCGGCTTCCTCGGCCAGGCGGCCCAGGACGTCTACCACCTGGACAAGGACGACCTCTACCTCGTCGGCACCTCCGAGGTCCCCCTCGCCGCGTACCACATGGACGAGATCATCGACGCCGACCGGCTCCCCCTGCGCTACGCGGGCTTCTCGCCCTGCTTCCGCCGCGAGGCCGGCTCGCACGGCAAGGACACCCGGGGAATCTTCCGCGTCCACCAGTTCGACAAGGTCGAGATGTTCTCGTACGTCGACCCGGCGGACTCGCAGGCCGAGCACCAGCGCCTGCTGGAGTGGGAGAAGCAGTGGCTGACGTCGCTGGAACTGCCGTTCCGGGTCATCGACGTCGCCTCCGCCGACCTCGGCTCCTCGGCCGCCCGCAAGTTCGACTGCGAGGCGTGGATCCCGACCCAGGGCAAGTACCGCGAGCTGACCTCGACCTCGGACTGCACCGAGTTCCAGTCCCGCCGGCTGTCGATCCGGATGCGGGACGGCAAGCAGGTCAAGCCGCTGGCGACGCTCAACGGCACGCTGTGCGCCGTACCGCGCACGATCGTGGCGATCCTGGAGAACCACCAGCAGGCCGACGGTTCCGTGCGGGTGCCGGAGGTGCTGCGTCCGTACCTGGGCGGCCGTGAGGTCCTGGAACCGGTCGCCAAGTGAGCACGTCAGCCGCCTCGGGCTTTCCCTACCGCCTGATAGCGACCGACCTCGACGGAACGCTGCTGCGCTCCGACGAGTCGGTCTCGCGGCGCACCCGTGAGGCGCTCGCCGCGGCCACCGCGGCGGGCGCCGCCCACATCGTCGTCACGGGTCGCGCGGCCCCCTGGACCCGGCACATCCTCGACGATCTCGGCTACGACGGCCTCGCGGTCTGCGCCCAGGGCGCACAGGTGTACGACGCCGGCGAGCACCGCCTGCTGACATCGGTGACCCTCGACCGGCAGCTGGCCGGGGTGGCGCTGGCGAAGATCGAGGCGGAGGTCGGCCCGCTGTACCTCGCGGCGAGCCGCGACGGGCTCGACGGCGAGGTTCTGGTGGGGCCGGGCTACGCGGTCACCGGCAAGCTCCCCGCGACCCCCTTCACGGACGCGTCCGACCTGTGGACCGCCCCGCTGAACAAGATCTACATTCAGCACCCGACGCTGACCGACGACGAGTTGGCCGAGGCCTCCCGCCAGGCCGCCGGCGGCTTCGTCACCGTGGCGATGGCCGGCGAGGGCGTCGTCGAACTGCTTCCGCTGGGGTTGTCGAAGGCCACGGGACTGTCCCTGGCGGCCCGCCGGCTGGGCATGAAGGCCGCCGACACGATCGCCTTCGGCGACATGCCCAACGACATCCCGATGTTCGCCTGGGCGTCTTACGGCGTGGCCATGGCCAACGCCCACGAGGAACTCAAGGCGGTGGCCGACGAGGTGACGTCCTCGAACGAGGAGGACGGCATCGCGGTGGTGCTTGAGCGGTTGCTGGGCTGAAGTGCGTGATCGCCCGCGGGGATCACTTGGTCTTGCGGAGGATGCACGAATCGAACGTGCGCGGGCTTTTCCGGCCCGACCACGGCTTGCTTCTCATCGGACACAGCGCAAACCGGTGCCTTACCACTCGGCCAATCCTCCGGGAGGGCGACCTCACGCGGACGCGGTGCGCCGCGTGCTCGAAGCGGCCGCCCCGGGCAGCTCCCCGTGCGGTACGGACTCGACGGAGGCGTAACTACTCCGGAGTCCGCCGCGGGCTGCCCTGTGGGGAGCTGGACGGACTGTCGTGCATGGACATCGCCCGGCTCCTCCCCAGTGCGTGGCGCCGGTTCGAACCCGGCGTCCTGGACACCACCACTGTGCCCGGACGCCGAGTCCGACGCCACTGATTAACGGGCGGCCGCAGAGCCGCCGGGCCGGGTCCTGTCGAGCCCGTGGTCCGGGGGCCCGGTCCTACCGGCGGCGCCACCTGCGCCGGCGCTTGCTGAAGAACCACCCCGCGGGCGGCTCGTCGGAGCGCCAGGGCTGGGGTTCCGGCTCCTCGCTGCGCCAGCGCGCGGCGAGCATCCGGGCCCGGGCGGACGGTTCGGACGTGTCGGCGGAGCGTATGAAGTCCTCGTCGAGGACCAGGTCGTCCCATACGTCCCCGGACTGCCCCCGGCCGTCGTGCTGTGGCGTTTCGCCTGCCATCCCCGTCCTCCCACCCGAACGTCCCGATTGCCCAGTGTGCCCGGACAGAGGTGAAGCCTCCGTCAATAAGCGGGGCCGGTGAGCGAGGTCATGAGCGAGCTCGATGTGCGGGGCCTCTACTCCTCGCCCGCGAGCGTCAGCGACCGCAGTTTCTGTCCCGCGTACCAGGTGGCGAGCACGGTGACGACGACCAGCAGGACCGTCGCCGTCGTCAGTCCGACGTCGGAGGTCACCATGTCCCCGCCGGCCACCTTGTGGGCCACGGCCAGCGACCACTGCTGGACGCTGAGCGTGCGGGCCCCGGACACGAGGGAGCCGAACAGGGCCTCCCAGACGAGCGCGTAGACCAGCCCGAACACCACCGCGTGACGGGAGACCGTGCCGAGCAGCAGGAAGAGCGCCGCGTAGGCGATGGAGGCGACCAGGGCGGCCACCGTGTAGGCCACGGCGATCTGCTGGCCGTTGCCGTTCAGGATGAAGCCCGCGATCAGCGTCGGCACGGCGGAGAAGACCATCGTCACGGCGATCGCCACGATCAGCTTGGTGAAGATGATCGTCGGCCGTTTGACCGGCTTGGACAGCAGATAGACCACCGAGCCGTCGTCGATCTCGGGACCGATCGCGCCCGTGCCCGCGATGACACCGATGATCGGCACCATGGTGGCGAGCGCGAGCCCGCCGAGCAGGTCGGACGCCGTCTGGTCGTCGGCGCCGGCGAGGGCGCGCACCACGACCGAGATCACGATCAGCAGCAGGGGCAACGCGCCCAGGATGAGGGCCCGGCGCCGGCCGAGCAGGGCCCGGTAGGTGAGTCGGGCGACTGTGGGGTCGTACATCTTGGGCCTCCTACGCCGCGACGAGATACGAGAAGACGGACTCGAGGGACTCGTCGGACGGCGAGACCGTGAGCAGCCGGATGCCGTGGTCCTTCGCGACCCTCGGCAGCAGGGCTGTGAAGCGGCCGAAGTCGACGGCCTGGATACGCAGGGCGCCCTCGGCGAGGTCGACCTCGATGCCGGACGTCGACGGGTCGGCGATCAGCGCGGCCGCGAGGGCGCGGTCGTCGCTGGAGCGCACCAGGTAGCGGTGCGGGCGGTCGGTCATCAGGCGGCGGATCTTGCGGAAGTCGCCGCTGGCCGCGTGCCGTCCGGCGACCACGACCTCGATGTGCCAGGCGAGTTGCTCGACCTCTTCGAGGATGTGCGACGAGAACAGCACCGTGCGGCCCTCGTCGCCCATGCGCCGCAGCAGGTCCATCAGCTGCATGCGCTGGCGCGGGTCCATGCCGTTGAAGGGTTCGTCGAGCAGGAGCAGCGACGGGTCGTGGACCAGGGCACTCGCCATCTTCACGCGCTGGCGCATGCCTTTGGAGTACGTGGAGATCTTGCGGTCCTGCGCGTACTCCATCTCGACCGTGGCCAGCGCCTTCTGGGCGGCCTTGGCGCCCAGGCCGTGCAACTCGGCGTTGGCGACGACGAATTCGCGCCCGGTGAGGAAGTCGTACATCGCCTCGCGCTCGGGGACGACGCCGATGTGCCGGTAGATCGCCTCATTGCGCCACACCGGCTGTCCGTCGAGGGTGACGGTGCCGGTGGAAGGGGCGAGGAAGCCGCCCATCATGTTGATGAGGGTGGACTTTCCGGCGCCGTTGGGGCCCAGCAGGCCGGTGACGCCGGGGCCGATGGTCATGGTGATGTCGTTGACGGCGACCACGTTGCCGAACCAGCGCGAGACGTGGTCGATGGTGAGCGTGGTCACAGTCCGACCTTTCGGTAGCGGCGCATCAGGAGGCCGTAGCAGGCGGCGATCAGACCGAGGGTGAGCAGGACGTAGACCACGCCCTCCCCGTCGGTCGGGCCGACCCCTCCCGGGAACGCGGAGGTGGCGCCCAGGAACGCGGACTGCACTCCGTCGATGAGCGTGATGGGCGAGAACAGGCCGATCCAGGCGATGGCTCCGGTGCCGGCGGTCTGCGCCTCGGCGATGGCCTGGAGGGTGGAGACGGCGCCGTAGGAGATGGTCAGGACGGCGATCACGGCCGCGATGCCGAAGCCGCGGCGCGGAGTGACCGCCGCGATCACCAGGCCGAGGCCGGCGAAGAGCAGTGAGAGCAGAGCCACGGAGACGACTCCCTGCGCGAATCCCTTGGTCTGGTCGGCGAAGTCGAGTTTGGCCAGCAGGGCGCCCGCATAGAGCACCAGCAGCGGGGCGGCGGTGAGGATGAACAGCGCCGAGGCCATCGCCGCGAACTTGGCCCGTACGTAGTCCGCGGTCTCGATGGGCCGCGAGAAGTACAGCGGTACGGTCTTGAAGCGCAGGTCGCGCGAGACGGACTGGGGTGCCTGCGAGGCGACGTACAGGCTGATGACGGCCTGCATGACGATCGCGTAGCGCGTGTAGTCGAGGGGCAGTTCCTTGGCCTTCGTGGCGACCGCGACGGCCACCATGATGGCCGCGGGCACGCACATCACCACGAACAGCAGCATCGGCAGCACCTTGGACTTGACCGAGCGGCCGAGGCCGTAGGCGCCGCGCAGGGACTGCGAGTAGAGGGAGCGGCGGGCGTAGGCGCGGCCCAGACGGGGGCCGTCGTAGGCGCGGTAGCCGATGTTGTGGATACGGGTCTGGTCACCCGAAGGTGCTGCTACGGAGTGCTCAGTTGCCATGGCCGACCGCCTCCTTCCGCTGTGCGTCGCGCTGTTCGTCGCTGTCCGTGAAGACCTCCGAGATGTGGTGCCGGCGCTGTTCCATGCGCACCAGGCCGATGCCGAGGTCGGCGACCACATCGCGCACCACGTCGTATGTCTCCTCGCCCTGCGCGGTGAGCAGCAGCACGTGTCCGGCGCCCGGCAGGCCGCCGCCGCTGTCGAGGACGTCCAGCCCGCGCGCCTGCAGCGCCTCGCGCACCGCGCGGGTGCCGTCCGGGTGCTCGTCGGAGTCGGTGACCTCGATCGCGAGGGTCGTGGTGGTCTGGGTGAAGTCGGTGGTGGAGCTGGAGCGCAGGAGCTTGCCGCCGTCGACCACGACCACGTGGTCGCAGGTGCGCTCCAGTTCGCCCAGCAGGTGGGAGGTGACCAGGACCGAGATGCCGAAGTCGGTGTGGATGCGGCGGATGAGGCCGAGCATCTCGTCGCGGCCGACCGGGTCGAGGCCGTTGGTCGGCTCGTCCAGGAGGACCAGCTGCGGGTCGTGCACGAGGGCCTGCGCGAGCTTCACGCGCTGCTTCATGCCGGTGGAGTAGCCGCCGATGGGGCGGTAGCGCTCCTCGTACAACCCGACATGGCGCAGCGTGTCCGCGGTGCGTTCGCGGGCGGCGGCGGGCGGCAGGCCGGACATGCGCGCCATGTGCACGACGAACTCGGTGGCCGAGACGTCGGGCGGCAGGCAGTCGTGCTCGGGCATGTAGCCGACCCGCTCACGGATGGTGGCGCCCTTGGTGGCGACATCGAGGCCGAGCACTTCGGCGCGGCCCTCGGTGGCGGGGGACAGACCCAGCAGGATCTTGATCAGTGTGGACTTGCCGGCTCCGTTGGCTCCGACGAGTCCGGTCACACCGGGCCCGACGTCCACGGAGAGCCGGTCAAGCGCGGTCACCCTGGGGTACCGCTTGCTCAGGCTTTCGGTCGCGATCACAGTCACGTCCTAGAAGATAGTGACGCGTACCACGCCGGTCGTCAGACCCCAGAGCCGTCTTCGCCTCAGACTCCAGACGTACGGGCCCGTAGGGGGAACCCCTACCTGAGAGTTACGCGGAGTTGCACGCGGCCCGGGGGCCTGTTGACGCGGACGCCGAGCACAGTGCCTTCTGGCTGGAGGACGATCTGCCGCACCTGCGGCGCTGAGCGGAGGAGAAGTGACTCAGGTGCCTCTTGAGGGCGCGCGGGAGCGCCGGGTGCTCACCGGTGGGGTCGAGCTGTGCGTGGCCGAGCTGGGGGAGCCGTCGGCGCCGACGGTCGTCCTGGTGCACGGCTACCCGGACAGCAAGGAGGTGTGGTCCGAGGTGGCGCCCCGGCTGGCCGAGCGCTTCCACGTCGTCCTGTACGACGTCCGGGGCCACGGCCGGTCCACGGCACCGAAGCCGCTGCGCGGCGGGTTCACGCTGGAGAAGCTGACGGACGACTTCCTGGCCGTCGCGGACGCCGTCAGCCCGGGCCGGCCCGTGCACCTGGTCGGACACGACTGGGGGTCGGTGCAGGCCTGGGAGTTCGCCACGGTCCGGCGCACCAAGGGCCGCATCGCCTCCTTCACCTCGATGTCAGGGCCGTCCCTGGACCACTTCGGCCACTGGATCGGCAAGCGCGTGAGGCGTCCCACTCCGCGCCGGGTCGGCCAGCTGCTCGGCCAGGGCGCCAGATCCTGGTACGTGTACCTGCTGCACACCCCCGTCCTGCCCGAGCTGGCCTGGCGGGGCCCTCTCGGCAGGCGCTGGCCCCGCATCCTGGAGCGCGTCGAGAAGGTCCCCGGCGGCGACTACCCGACCCCGTCGCTGCCCACGGACGCGGCGCACGGTGCGTGGCTGTACCGCGACAACGTCCGGGCCCGGCTGCGCCGCCCTCGTACGGACGCGTACGCCCACGCGCCCGTGCAGCTCATCACGCCCCTCGGCGACACGTTCCTGTCGGAGAGGCTCCACGACGAACTGGAGCAGTGGGTTCCGCGGTTGACGCGGCGCACCCTTCCGGCCAAGCACTGGATCCCGCGCACCCGTCCCGACCAACTGGCGGCGTGGATCACGGAGTTCGTGTCGCGTGTGGAGAGCGGAAGGCCTGAGCCCGTTTCGGCGACGGGCCGGTACGCCGACCGCTTCGGCGGGCAACTCGTCCTGGTCACCGGCGCGGGCAGCGGCATCGGGCGGGCCACGGCGCTCGCGTTCGCCGAAGCCGGAGCGCGCGTGGTGGCCGTCGACCGGGACGCCGGGACCGCGGCCCGCACCGCCGAGGAGTCCCGGCGGGCCGGCGCGCCCGAGGCCTGGGCGGAGACGGCCGACGTATCCGACGCACAGGCCATGGAGAAGCTCGCCGCGAAGGTCGCCGCCGGTTACGGCGTCGTGGATGTCCTGGTGAACAACGCGGGCATCGGCCTGTCCGGCTCCTTCTTCGACACCACGCCGGAGGACTGGAAGAAGGTCCTCGACGTCAACCTGTGGGGTGTGATCCACGGTTGTCGGCTCTTCGGGAAGCAGATGGCCGAACGCGGACAGGGCGGCCACATCGTCAACACCGCGTCGGCCGCGGCGTACCAGCCCTCCAAGGTGCTGCCCGCCTACAGCGCCTCCAAGGCGGCGGTGCTGATGCTGAGCGAGTGCCTGCGCGCGGAGCTGGCCGGCCGGGGGATCGGGGTGAGCGCGATCTGCCCGGGCCTGGTCAACACCGGCATCACCTCGACCGCGCACTTCGTGGGCGTCGACGCCGCCGAGGAGAAACGGCGCCGGCAGCGAACCGCCCGGCTGTACGGGCTGCGCAACTACCCGCCGGAGAAGGTCGCCGACGCCGTGCTGCGGGCGGTGGTACGCAATCAGGCCGTGGTCGCGGTGACACCAGAGGCCCGCGGTGCCCGTCTGTTGTCCCGCATCACGCCAGGGGCGCTGCGGGCGATCGCACGGCTGGAGCCACCGCTGTAATCCAAGGCTCGTTGTCCACAGAATCGCCAATTTCCCTGTGGATAACCGCACTTGGCTGTGGATCAAACATCATCAACAAAATCATTCGCGTGATTCACATCCCTCCCGTCACGCTGGTGAGATGGACGAAAGACGCATGGATGAACAACGCACCGTCAAGGTGTCCAAATATCTGTCGAAGCACCTACGGCACCAACCGGAGCGGATCGGACTGACCCTCGACGAGGGTGGCTGGGTGGAGATCGACACGCTGATCGCCGCGGCCGCCGCGCACAGCTTCCGGTTCACCCGGGCGGAGCTGGACCACGTGGTCGCCGCCAATGACAAGCGGCGCTTCGCGATCGACGGCACCCGGATCCGCGCCAGCCAGGGGCACAGCATCGACGTCGACCTGGGCCTGGCGCCCGCGACCCCGCCGCCGTACCTCTACCACGGAACTGTGGCCCGCTTCCTGGACGCGATCCGCACGCAGGGGCTGCGGCCCATGAACCGGCACGACGTGCACCTCTCGTCCGATCGTGAGACGGCTGCCCGCGTCGGCGCCCGCCGCGGTCGCCCGCTCGTGCTGTCGGTGGACGCCGGCGCCATGCACGGCGACGGCCACATCTTCCATGTGAGCGCGAACGGGGTGTGGTTGACGAAGGCGGTACCGCCTCAGTACCTGCGGTTTCCCGAGCCGCACTGACCTACTGTCCGCCAGAATCACTGGTATGGACCACTTCCCCACCACCGAAGCCGCCGTCACCGCTCTGCGGGCCCTCGCCGACGACTTCGCCCGCGAGATCGAGGTCGCCCACGACATCGGCGCCGACCAGACCTCCCGCCGCAGCGCCGCGGGCGTCGGGGTCACGACCGATCCGGACGGCTCCCTGCCCCATGAGGCCTATGTCGAGTTCGGCGGCATCCCACGGGTGAGCGTTCGGCTCTACCCCGACGACGACGCCCTGATCGATGTCGAGGGCGTCGAGTGCCCCGACATCCCGCGCGACGACGTGCCCGCCTTCCTGCGCTCCGTCTTCGGTGACCTCGCCCACGTCAAGGGCCGTCGCTTCCGGCCCGGCTACTTCCTGATCGTGCCGCTGCCCGGCGACCGTACGCACAAGGAGTACATCCCGATGATCACGCTCAGCCCATGGCTGAGCGGACGGGTGCGATGACCGTCGGTGAGTGTTTCACGTGAAACACGGTCAGCCGCATACGCTCGACCCATGAGTCTGCGTCTGAGCACTGTGATCCTTCCGTACCGCCGCTGGCACGAGGGCGGACGTTCGACATGGCAACGCGCGGAGCAGCTCGGTTTCCACGCCGCCTACACCTACGACCACTTGTCCTGGCGCAGCTTCCGGGACGGTCCCTGGTTCGGTGCCGTACCGACGCTGACCGCCGCCGCGGGCGTCACCGACACCCTGCGCCTGGGCACGCTGGTGACCTCGCCGAACTTCCGGCAGCCGGTGACCCTCGCCAAGGAGCTGATCTCCCTCGACGACATCTCCGGCGGGCGTATCACGCTCGGTGTCGGCGCGGGCGGCACCGGATTCGACGCCACGGCGCTCGGACAGGAGCCGTGGACCCCGCGCGAGCGTGCCGACCGCTTCGCCGAGTTCGTGTCGCTCCTCGACCGGCTGCTGACCGAGGACGGCGCCCAGGGCGTGTCGTACAAGGGCGACCACTACTCGGCGCACGAGGCGCGCAACATCCCCGGCTGCGTACAGCGGCCCCGGCTGCCCTTCGCCGTGGCCGCGACCGGCCCGCGCGGACTCAGACTCGCCGCCCGGTACGGACAGGCCTGGGTGACCACCGGCGACCCCAGGCTGTACGAGAACGGCACCCCCGACCAGTCGGTTCAGGCCCTTCGCGGACAGAGCGAGAAGCTGGCCGACGCCTGCGCCGCGCTCGGACGGGACGTGCGGGACATGGACAAGGTCCTGCTGACGGGATTCACCCCGGACCGCGCCCGTCCGCTCCAGTCCCTCGACGCGTTCGTGGACTTCGCGGGCCGGCACCGGGAGCTGGGTTTCACCGAGATCGTGATCCACTGGCCGATCCCCGACTCGGACTTCGCCGCGGACGAGAAGGTCTTCGAGCAGATCGCCATAGAAGCACCCGCTCAACTGAGCTGACGGCACAGGTGAGAGCGGTGGCACAGCAGATGCGCGCAGGCCCGCACGGACGTGCGGACCGACTGCAGGACAATGGCCGGGTGACCTCAGCGACTCGACAGCCCGAAACCCCGGCCGCCACCGCCCCGCCGCGACTGATCGCCACCGATCTGGACGGCACCCTGCTGCGCGACGACCAGTCGGTCTCCGCGCGCACCGTCGCCGCCCTCGCCGCGGCCGAGGAGGCGGGCATCGAGGTCTTCTTCGTCACCGGCCGCCCGGCCCGCTGGATGGACGTCGTCAGCGACCATGTCCACGGCCACGGCCTGGCCATCTGCGGCAACGGCGCCGCGGTGGTCGACCTGCACGGCGGTCCGGGCGCCCACAAGTTCGTGAAGGTACGCGAACTGGCCCGGGACAACGCGCTGGACGCCGTACGGCGGCTGCGCGAGGCGGCGCCGGGCACGGTGTACGCCGTGGAGCAGACGTACGGCTTCTACCAGGAGCCGGACTATCCGAAGCTGCACCTGGAGATCCCCGACTCCCTGGCACCTGCCGAGGATCTGCTGGCGCCGGACGCCCCCGGCGCCGACGAACCGGTCCTCAAGATCCTCGCCTACCACCCCACGGTCGACCCGGACGCCTTCCTCACCCTCGCCCGCCTCGCCATCGGAGAGCGCGCCAACGTCACCCGCTCCAGCCCCAGCGCCCTGCTGGAGATCAGCGGTCCCGACGTCTCCAAGGCAAGCACGCTCGCTCTGTGCTGCGCCGAGCGCGGCATCTCGCACGAGGAGGTCGTCGCCTTCGGGGACATGCCCAACGACGTCGAGATGCTCACCTGGGCGGGCCGGTCGTACGCGATGGGCAACGCGCACCCGGATGTGATCGCGGCGGCCAGCGGCAGGACGGTCGCCAACAACGAGGACGGGGTCGCTGTCGTGATCGAGCAGCTGCTCGCGGAACGCGGACAGCCGTAGGCGGTTCTCGCCCGGCTCACTGTCCCCACGTCACTCCGCGTGCGGTTGCTGTCCCAGCGACCTCCGCGTGCGGTTCCTGTACCAGCGACCTCCGCGTGTGGTTGCTATCCCAGCGGCACTCCTCTTGCCGCCAACCAGGGCACCGGATCCACCGCCGAGCCCATCTCCGGGGTGACCCGCACCTCGAAGTGCAGGTGCGGACCGGTGGAGTTGCCGGATGTGCCCGACTGCCCGATCCACTGCCCCGGACTCACCTGCTCACCCTGGTCGACGGTGACGGCGGCGAGATGGGCGTACTGCGTGTAGTAGCCGCCCATGTGCTCCACGACCACCTCGATCCCGAAGGCGCCCCCGCACGACACCTTCACCACCCGGCCCGCGCCGACCGCCCGCACCGGCGTACCGATCGGCACCGCGAAGTCCTGCCCGGTGTGCCGGTTCGCCCACCGGGCACCGCCGCTGCCGAAGCCGGCGGACAGCGTGTACGCCTCCACCGGAGCGACCCACGCGTTCGTGACGGCGCTCCGCGGCTGATCCAGTCGGACGGCACCGCGGCAGGCACCGGCCGCGACGGACGCGTCCGCCTGCCCCTGCAACCGCCAGCGCGCCTCGTCGAGTTTCTGCTCGATGTCCTTCTTCAGTCCGGCGAGTTCGGCGTTCCGCTGCTCCAGGGCCTGCCAGGCCGTCACGGCCTTCTTCTGGTCCGCGGCGAGCCGGCGCTCGGCCCGGCGGCTCTTGTCGATCGCGTTGTTGACCGCCAGCTGGGTCTGGGAGAAGACGTGCTGACCGCGCATCAGTTCATCCGGGCTGCCGGCGAGGATGATCTGCGCGGTGAGCGGCACTCCGCCACCGCTGCGGTACTGGGCCCGTGCGATGCGGCCCAGGTCCTCGTGCGCCACCGCGCTCTCCCGTCGCTCCCGGTCGAGGAGCGCCTCCACCCGCAGCGCCCGCGCCCGCTGCACCTCGGCCTTGAGCCGTCCCGCCTCGTACCGCTGCGTCGCCACGGCCGCGTCCTCGTACAGCCGGGCCACCTGCCCGCTGATCCCGGAGTGAGCCGAGCCGTGCGCACCCCCGCCCGTGCCGCCGTCACCTCCGTCGGGGGGACGGGCCGCGAGCACGGCGAACGCGCACAGCAGCGCCGGAACAAGCAGCGGGTGACGGCGAAGTGAGCGCATGTCAGCGATCGTGACTCGGCCACTGGGCCGCAGTCCTGTTCACGTCGTACGGCTGGGGGAACGGTTGCGGCAGACGGGTGTCACGGGGCAGCGGTCTCGCTTGCGGCGGGCACGTCTCACGGGGGCAATGGTCTCGCGGATCCGGATGGGCGTGGAGTGCGGCTCCAGCCGGCAAGCGGGCTGACCGCTCGGCCTCCGACACGCTTCCTACCGCGCCCCCACCAGCAGATCCGCCGCCTCCTCCCGCGCCGCCATCCCCCGCAGCGGCCCCTGGGCCGCCGCAAGTTCCGCGTACGTGCCGCGCTGCACCACCCGTCCCTCGTCCAGCACGATCACCTCGTCCACGGCCGCCAGGCCGGCCAACCGGTGGGTGATGAGCAGGGTCGTACGGCCCTCGGTGGCGGCCAGCAGGTCGGCGGTGAGCGCGTCGGCCGTCGGCAGGTCGAGGTGCTCGGCGGGCTCGTCGAGCACCAGGACAGGGAAGTCGGCCAGCAGGGCCCGGGCCAGTGCCAGCCGCTGCCGCTGCCCGCCGGACAACCGCGCTCCGTGCTCGCCGACCAGCGTGTCGAGCCCGTCGGGCAGGCTGTCGGCCCAGTCCAGCAGCCTGGCCCGCCGCAGCGCGTCCCGCAGTTCGTCCTCGGTCGCGTCCTTCCTGGCGAGGAGGAGGTTCTCGCGCACCGAGCTGTCGAAGATGTGTGCGTCCTGCGCACACAGCCCGACGAGCCGCCGTACGTCGTCGCCGTCCAGTCCGTACGCGTCCACCCCGCCCAGCGTGTACGCACCCGCGTCCGCGTCCAGAAAGCGCAGCAACACCTGCGCGAGCGTCGTCTTGCCGGACCCGGACGGCCCGACCACGGCGATCCGGCGCCCCTCCTCCAGGGTGAGGTCCACTCCGGCGAGCGCGTCCCGGTCCTGCCCGGCGTGCCGGGCGGCAAGGCCCCGCACCACGACGGGGAAGGGCGACGCGGGCGCCTGCCGGGGCCGCTCCGGCTCCCTGACCGGCTCGGGCGCGTCCAGCACCTCGTACACACGCTCCGCGCTCCGGCGCACCCGCTGCCGGTACTGCGCGGCGAGCGGGAGCCCGAGGACGGCCTCGAGCGCGGCGAGCGGGGTGAGGACGACGACCGCCATCGCCACGCCGCCCAGACGCCCGTCGGCGACCGCCTGGGCGCCCACGAGCGCGGTCGCGGCCACCGTCAGGCCGGAGATCAGCGCGGTCAGTCCGTCGCCGAGCGCGGTGGCGGTGGCGGCACGTGAGGCGATCCGGGTGAGCGTCCCGTCGGCCCGCCGCGCCTCGGCGGTACGTCCGGGCAGGGCGCCGGCGACGGTCAACTCGGCCGTCCCGGTGAGCAGGTCGGTCACCCGGGTCGCCAACGCGCCGCGGGCGGGCGCCAGCCGGCGCTCGGACCGTCGGGCAACGGCACCGGTGACCAATGGGACACCGGCACCGGCGGCCAGCAGTCCGGCGGCGAGCGCCACCGCTGCCTCCGGCAGCAGCCAGGCGGTGAAGCCGACGGAGGCGGCGGACACGAGCACGGCGGCACCGGCGGGCAGCAGCCACCGCAACCAGTAGTCCTGCAGGGCGTCCACGTCGGCGACCAGCCGGGAGAGCAGATCGCCCCGCCGGGTGCGGCGCAGTCCGGCGGGTGCCAGCCGCTCCAGACGCCGGTATACGGCGACCCGGGTGTCGGCCAGCATCCGCAGCACGGCGTCGTGCGACACGAGCCGCTCGGCATACCGGAAGACGGCCCGCCCGATCCCGAAGGCCCGCGTCGCGGTCACGGCCACCATCAGATAAAGCACGGGCGGCTGCTGCGAGGCCCGCGAGATGAGCCACCCGGAGGTCGCCATGAGCCCGACGGCACTGCCGAGCGCGAGACTTGCGAGCGACAGGGCGAGCATCAGGCGTCCCCGCCGGGCACCGGACATGGCCCGGACGCGGGCCAGGACACCACGGGCGTCCCCCGTTGACACCATCGTCTGCGGGACATCGGGGACGAGGGCCGGTCCGGCTTCGATCGTGCGGACTCCGGCCGTGCTGTGCGCCGCCTCCCTGGGGGCGGGGGAGACCGGCTCGGCCAGCCGCACCACCCGGTCCGCCACCGACAACAACGCGGGCCGGTGCACCACCAGCAGGACCGTCCGCCCCACCGCCAGCCGTCGCACCGCCTCCACGACCTCGCCCTCGGTGGCCCCGTCGAGCGCCGCCGTCGGTTCGTCGAGCAGCAGCACGGGCCGGTCGGCGAGGAACGCCCGGGCCAGCGCCAGCCGTTGCCGCTGCCCGGCGGACAATCCGGCACCGTCCTCCCCGAGCACGGTGCCCGCGCCTTCGGGCAACGCGTCCACGAACTCCAGCGCCCCCGCGTCCGCCAGCGCCCGTCGTACGGCGGAATCGCCGGCGTCGGGCCGGGCCAGCCGTACGTTCTCGGCGATCGTCCCGGCGAACAGGTGCGGCCGCTGCGGCACCCACGCGACCCGCGACCGCCACTGCTCCAGGTCTGTCTCGGCGAGATCGACTCCCCCGACCGACACCCGGCCCTCACTGGGGCGTACGAAGCCCAGTATCACGTTCAGCAGCGTCGACTTGCCCGCACCGCTCGGCCCGACGAGCGCGACCGTCTCCCCGGGCTCGACGGCGAAGGACACGTCCGTCACGGCGTCCCCGGACCGCCCGGGGTACCGGACGGTCACCCCCTCGAAGGCCAGGCGTCCCGTCGGCACGGCGCCGGAGCCTGACGCCGGCACCGGCGTCTGAAGCACCGAGAAGATCTCCTCGGCGGCGGCCAGCCCCTCGGCCGCCGCGTGGTACTGCGCCCCCACCTGCCGCAGCGGCAGATAGGCCTCGGGCGCGAGCACGAGAACGACCAGGCCGACGTACAGGTCCATGTCCCCGTGCACGAGCCGCATCCCGATGGTCACGGCGACCAGCGCCACCGACAAGGTCGCCAGCAACTCCAGCGCGAAGGAGGAGATGAAGGCGATCCGCAGCGTCCGCATGGTCGCCTGCCGGTACTCGCCGGTGATCCGCCGGATGGACTCGGACTGCGCCTTCGCCCGCCCGAACACCTTCAGGGTCGGCAGGCCGGCCACCACGTCGAGGAAGTGTCCGGACAGCTGGGACAGCAGCCGCCACTGACGGTCCATCCGGGACTGGGTGGCCCAGCCGATCAGCATCATGAAGACCGGAATGAGCGGCAGGGTCCCGGCGATGATGGCCGCAGAGACCCAGTCCTCGGTGACGATCCGCGCCAGTACGGCCACCGGAACGACCACCGCCAGCCCCAGCTGCGGGAGATAGCGCGAGAAGTAGTCGTCCAGGGCGTCGACTCCCCGGGTGGCGAGGGCGACCAGCGAACCGGTCCGCTGCCCGCTCAGCCACCCCGGCCCCAGCGCGACCGCACGCTCCAGCAACCGCCCGCGGAGCTCCGACTTCACCGCCGCGCTCGCCCGGTGCGCGCCGAGTTCGGTGAGCCAGGAGACCAGCGCGCGCCCGCCCGCGACGGCCACCAACAGCAGCAGGGGAGTACGCAGTTCGGGGACCGACAGCCCGTGCTGGAACGCGCCCACCACGATCTCGGCGATGAGCATCGCCTGCGCGATGATCAGAAGGGCCCCGACGGCACCCAGGCCGACCACCGCCACCAGGAAGAACCGGGTGGCACGGGCGTACCGGAGCAGACGTGGATCGATTGGTTTCACGTGAAACACACCTCAGCGCACGGTTTCAGCAAGGTCAGCACACGGGTTCGCAGGGTCAGTGCACGGGTTTCGCAAGGTCAGTGCACGGTCTCAGCAATGTGCTGTGTGCCGATCCGCTTGCGGAACACCCAGTAGGTCCAGCCCTGGTAGAGCATCACGATCGGCGTGGCGATCGCCGCGCACCACGTCATGATCTTCAGGGTGTACGGGCTCGACGAGGCGTTGGTGACCGTCAGGTTCCATTCCGCGTTGAGCGAGGACGGCATGACGTTCGGGAAAAGCGTCAGGAAGAGCATCGCCACCGAGGCGACGATGGTGATGCCGGACAAGGCGAACGACCAGCCCTCACGCCCTGCCTGGTTGGCCACAAGGGCCGCCACCAGAGCCGCGACCGCCACGACGAGCGCGATCAGGCTCTTGCCGTCACCGCCGTCGACCTGCGTCCACAACAGGAAGACCAGCGCTACCACCGCGGTGACCAGACCCACGCCCGACGCCAGCTTCCGCGCCCGCTCCCGGATGTCCCCCACGGTCTTGAGGGCCGTGAACACCGCGCCGTGGAAGGTGAACAGCGTCAGCGTCACCAGACCGCCGAGGAGGGCGTACGGATTGAGCAGGTCCCAGACGGCACCGACGTAGTTGAAACTCTGGTCGATCTTCACGCCGCGCACGATGTTGCCGAAGGCCACGCCCCACAGGAACGCCGGGAGCAGCGAGGTCCAGAAGATCGCGGTCTCCCAGTTGCGCTGCCATTGCTCCTCGGGCCGCTTCACCCGGTACTCGAAGGCGACGCCCCGGACGATCAGGCAGACCAGGATGAGCAGCAGGGGCAGGTAGAAGCCGGAGAAGAGCGTGGCGTACCACTCGGGGAAGGCGGCGAAGGTCGCGCCGCCGGCCGTGAGCAGCCAGACCTCGTTGCCGTCCCAGACCGGACCGATGGTGTTGATCAGGACCCGCTTCTCGGCCCGGTTCCGGGCGAGCAGCTTGGTGAGGATGCCGACCCCGAAGTCGAAGCCCTCCAGGAAGAAGTAGCCGGTCCACAGGACGGCGATGAGGACGAACCAGACGTCGTGAAGTTCCATGACTGTGCAGCTCCCTCGGCCTAGTACGAGAAGGCCATCGGCTTGTCGGCGTCACGGGAGTCGCCGCCGATCTTCGTGGGCGGGTTGAGGTCGGCCTCGGTGAGCTCGGGCGGGCCTGCCTTCACATACTTCGCCAGCAGCTTGACCTCGATGACGGCGAGGATGGCGTACAGGCTGGTGAAGACGATCATCGAGGTGAGGACCTCGCCCTGGGAGACTCCGGGGGAGACCGCGTCGCGGGTCTGGAAGAGGCCGTAGACGACCCAGGGCTGGCGGCCCATCTCGGTGAAGATCCAGCCCCAGGAGTTGGCGATCAGCGGGAAGGCCAGGGTCAGGACCGCGATGCGCCAGTACCAGGTGGTGAGCGTCGGGCCGAGGGCCTTCTTCCCGAAGAGAACGAGATGCGGCACTTCCTCGTCGCCGACCCGGAGGTGCCTCGGCAGCAGGAACTTCTTGCGGGTCAGCCAGAGTCCGGCCAGTCCGATGGCGAAGGACGTCATGCCGAAGCCGATCATCCAGCGGAAGCCCCAGTAGGCGACCGGGATGTTGGGCCGGTAGTCACCGGGCCCGAACTTCTCCTGTTCGGACTTGTTGACGTCGTTGATGCCGGGCACGTACGAGGTGAAGTCGTCCTTGGCCAGGAAGGACAGCAGGCCGGGGATCTCTATCGCGACCTTGTTGTGGCCGGCGTCGACGTCGCCGTAGGCGAAGACGGAGAACGGCGCCGGAGACTCGCCGTCCCACAGGGCTTCGGCGGCGGCCATCTTCATCGGCTGCTGCTCGTACATGATCTTGCCGAGGGTGTCGCCGCTGATCGCGGTGAGCATGCCGCCGATGACCACGGTGACCAGGCCGAGCCGCAGCGAGGTCTTCATCTCGCGGATGTGCTTCTTGCGCAGCAGATGGAAGGCGGAGATGCCGACCATGAAGGCGCCGCCCGTGAGGAAGGCCGCCGAGAGGGTGTGGAAGGCCTGGGCGAGCGCGGTGTTCTGGGTCAGCACGAGCCAGAAGTCGGTGAGCTCGGCCCGCCCCTTCGCCTCGTTGATCTTGTAGCCGACGGGGTGCTGCATCCACGAGTTGGCCGCGAGGATGAAGTAGGCCGACAGGATCGTGCCGATCGAGACCATCCATATGCAGGCCAGATGGATCTTCTTGGGCAGCTTGTCCCAGCCGAAGATCCACAGGCCGATGAAGGTCGACTCGAAGAAGAAGGCGATCAGGGCCTCGAAGGCGAGCGGGGCGCCGAAGATGTCGCCGACGAAACGCGAGTAGTCGGACCAGTTCATGCCGAACTGGAACTCCTGCACGATGCCGGTGACCACGCCCATCGCGATGTTGATCAGGAAGAGCTTGCCCCAGAACTTGGTGGCCCTGAGGTACTTCTCCTTCTCCGTGCGCACCCACGCCGTCTGCAGCCCGGCCGTGAGGGCGGCCAGGGAGATCGTCAGGGGGACGAACAGGAAGTGGTAGACGGTCGTGATGCCGAACTGCCAGCGCGCCAGGGTCTCCGGCGCCAAGGCTATGTCCACGTCGTCGTCTCCTTACCTCGCCGTGGTGCTGTGGCAATACGCGCCCATTTGTCGCAGACATCCTGGAACAACCGGACACGCTTGTGAAAGCGTTCACATTCACAAGCAATTATGACCCATACCCGTTCGAGGTGTGAGGGGTGGGGGGTCCCTGGTACCGGCCGACCGGTCCTACCGAGGTGGGACCGGTCGGCTCAAGACACCCTGCGGAGACCTACAGCTCCTGCCGGAACCCCTCCGCCGCCTTCAGGAAGATGTCGTTCGCCTCGTTCTCCCCGACCGTGACCCGCACGCCCTCACCCGCGAACGGCCGGATCACCACTCCTGCCTGCTCACAGGCGCGCGCGAACTCGACCGTGCGCTCCCCCAGCCGGAGCCAGACGAAATTGGCCTGCGTCTCGGGCACCGTCCAGCCCTGGGCGCGGAGCGTGTCGACCACGCGCGTGCGCTCACACACCAGAGAGCCGACCCGGCCGAACAGTGCGTCCTCGGCGCGCAGCGAGGCGATGGCCGCCTCCTGTGCGAGATGACTCACACCGAAGGGCACGGCCGTCTTGCGCAGCGCCGCCGCCACCGGCTCATGGGCGATGGCGAAGCCGACCCGCAGACCGGCGAGGCCGTACGCCTTGGAGAACGTGCGCAGCACACAGACGTTCGGCCGCTCGCGGTACAGCTCCACGCCGTCCGGGACTTCGGGGTCGCGGATGAATTCGCGGTACGCCTCGTCCAGCACCACGAGCACGTCACCGGGCACCCGGTCGAGGAACCGTTCCAGCTCGGCCCGGCGCACGACCGTGCCCGTGGGGTTGTTGGGGTTGCAGACGAAGATCAGCCGCGTCCGGTCGGTGATCGCGTCCGCCATCGCGTCCAGGTCGTGCACATCGCCCGGGGTCAGCGGCACCCGCACCGAAGCGGCTCCGCTGATCTGCGTGATGATCGGGTACGCCTCGAAGGACCGCCAGGCGTAGATCACCTCGTCGCCGGGGCCGGCCGTCGCCTGGATCAGCTGCTGGGCGACGCCGACCGAGCCGGTGCCGGTGGCCAGGTGGGAGAGCGGGACACCGAAGCGTTCCGACAACTCGCCGATCAGGGCCGTGCAGGCCAGGTCCGGGTAGCGGTTGAACGACGAGGCCGCGGCCATCACCGTCTCCATTACACCGGGGAGCGGCGGGTACGGGTTCTCGTTGGAGGACAGCTTGTAGGCCACCGGGCCGCCGGCCGCGGCGGGCCTGCCCGGCACATAGGTGGGGATGCCCTCCAGCTCGGCGCGCAGCTTGGGCCTCGTCTCGCTCACCGCAGTCCTCCTCGTGACCACCGGCTGACCATCAGCACCGCCGGCTTCCATTGCTCCTCACCCTATGAGGATTCGGCGCCGCTGCGTACAGGTGCGCGACAACCTCGTCCGCCGCCGTCCCGGCACCGGCTGTCCCCTCGGCGTCACGCGCATCACCGTACGAAGGCACAGGAATCCAGGGGCGCGATCACATATATCTACGCGCCGGTGGCTCACGCCGTGGCGCGCATCGCTCGTCAAGGTGAGTTGAGACCTCTTCGAAACATCCGCGAGTTGGCAGGCCGGGATACGCCGACACGTCACGTCCTACCGGAAGATCCCTCAACTCCCTTACTTTCCAAGGTAATTGGCCCCTCGTGACCTTGCAGAAACGTGTCTGTCAACGCGTGCATATGCGTCCGCCCTACCCCACCGCATGAGCCCTACTATCGGCTCGCCATGACAGCAGCAGGGAAGCACCAGGTGAGCCGCGCGGAAACCTCTCGGCGAGGCAGCCGGCCGGGCAGGGCGGGCATCAGAGACGTTGCCGCCGCCGCCGGAGTCTCCATCACGACCGTCTCCGACGCCCTCAACGGGAAGGGCAGGCTCCCGGACGCCACCCGACGCCATGTCCGCGAGGTCGCCGACCGGCTGGGTTACCGGCCCTCGGCCGCCGCCCGCACCCTCCGTACCGGCAAGTCCGGACTGATCGGTCTGACCGTGACGACGTACGGGGATGAACCTTTCACCTTCACCGAGTTCGCGTACTTCGCCGAGATGGCGCGGGCCGCCACCTCGGCCGCGCTCGCCCGCGGCTACGCCCTCGTCATCCTCCCCGCGACCTCCCGCCACGACGTCTGGTCGAACGTCGCACTCGACGGCACGGTCGTCATCGACCCGTCCGACCAGGACCCCGTCGTCAGCGAACTGGTCCGGCAGGGATTACCGGTCGTATCCGACGGCCGCCCGGCCGGCGCGCTCCCGGTCACCGCCTGGGTCGACAACGACCACGAGGCCGCCGTCCTCGGCATCCTCGACCACCTGGCCGACGCCGGCGCCCGCCGCATCGGCCTGCTCACCGGGACCAGCACGGACACGTACACCCATCTGTCCACCACCGCGTACCTGCGCTGGTGCGAGCGGGTGGGCCAGGATCCGGTGTACGAGGCCTACCCAGCGCACGATCCGTGCGCGGGCGCCGTCGCCGCCGACCGGCTGCTCGCCCGCCCCGACCGCCCGGACGCCGTCTACGGCCTGTTCGACCCGAACGGCACCGACCTGCTCGCCGCCGCCCGTCGCTACGGACTGCGTGTACCGGACGACCTGCTGCTGGTCTGCTGCAGCGAGTCCACCGTGTACGCCAACACCGAGCCGCCCATCACCACGCTCTCCCTGAAACCGCGCCGCATCGGCACAGCCGTGGTTCAGCTCCTCATCGACGCCATCGAGGGGCTCGAGTCGGACCGGCCGGTCGAGCAGGTGATACCGACCGAACTGATCGTGCGTACCTCGTCCCAGCGACGTCCGCCGCGGACGACGGTCAGCGCGCCGCGCTCCCCCGCGGGAAAGTAGCGCGGGCGACCGGGGAAGGCGGCAAGCACGTTCGGCCGGGCAGTGCGGAGGCGGTGACCAGGCTCTCACCGGCGGGTCGCCGGAACGCTCAGCGGTCGGTCACCGGACGGTCGAACCCCTGCCCAATCGGGGCGAAAGCCACGGTGAACGGGAGTCCTGCTCCGATTCACCACCCCTGGGTCATCACACGACGCGATCCGCATTCCTATGATGGGCCCACGACACCGCGGGCCGCTGCGACCAGGCAGTCCGAAGCGGTGCAGATGCGGCGCGATGGTGGAGGGGTCTGATGACTCAGGGGGCCGGTCAGGGACCCGAGGCGGAGCGGACGGCGACGTTGCGCGACTTCCGGGTACCCGCGTACGTCCACGAGACCGGTCCGTACCCGCAGGGCGTGCACACCGGTGACACGGTCAGCCCGGTCGAGGAACCGGTGGACCACCCGGAGGGCTACACCCCCACGGAGCGCGACCTGCCGGTCATCAACCGGGGCGACACGCTGCAGACGGCCGTCGATCCCGCCTCCCTCCCGGCCCCACAGCCCACGGTCGGCCCCGGCCCTCTCTTCGTCGTCGGGGACGTGCACGGCTACCTCGACGAACTGGTCGCGGCGCTCCAGGAGAAGGGCCTCCTCGACGCCGCGGGCAACTGGTGCGCGGGCACCGCCCGGCTGTGGTTCCTCGGCGACTTCACCGACCGCGGCCCGGACGGCATCGGCGTCATCGACCTCGTGATGCGGCTGTCCGCCGAGGCCGCCGCGGCCGGCGGCTACTGCAAGGCACTCATGGGCAACCACGAGCTCCTCCTGCTCGGCGCCAAGCGGTTCGGCGACACCCCGGTCAACTCCGGCGCGGGCACCGCCACCTTCCAGGCGGCCTGGCTGCTCAACGGCGGCCAGAAGACCGACATGGACCGCCTCCAGGACCACCATCTGCAGTGGATGGCCCGCCTCGACGCCATGGAGGAGGTCGACGGGCACCTGCTCGTCCACTCCGACACCACCGCCTACCTCGACTACGGCGACTCGATCGAAGCGGTCAACGACACCGTCCGCGAGACCATCACGCGCAACGACGCGGACGAAGTGTGGGATCTGTTCCGCAAGTTCACCAAGCGCTTCTCCTTCCGCGACGAGGGCGGCGCCGACCATGTGCGCTCCCTGCTCGACACCTACGGCGGCACCCGCATCGTCCACGGCCACAGCCCCATCCCCTACCTCCTGGGCGAGGTCGGCTCCGAGGAGGGCGAGGACCCGGCCGGCCCCGTTGTCGAGGGCCCGCACCTCTACGCCGACGGACTCGCCATCGCCATGGACGGCGGAGTGACCATGGCCGGAAAGCTGCTGGTCCAGCAACTGCCGCTGGATGTCTGAACGTTCACGGGGCAGACGTTCCCCACGCCGGACCGGCCGGTGACGGCACAGGCCACAGCGCATTTTCGGTAAACCCCCTGTCACGCCGTACCGTCATCGCTCTACCATCGGCTTATCCGTAGCAGGCTCCCCTCCGTTTCTGCCCGACGGCTCGTCAGCGTGCGAGCCCCAAGCCCTACGGAGCATCGGGGGATGCACATGAACAGCGTTCCGCAGCACCTGCTGAGCGAGGACCGCCAGGAATACGAGCGGATCCTCGATGAGGCGCTGCGCTCCGCACCGACCCGCCCGGAACTGGCCGCTGTCGGACAGCGGCTCAACCCGGAACAGCTGCGCACCATGGCGCTCAACGCCACCGCACTCATCACGGCGGCCGCGGCGACCGAGTACCAGCACTACGTGAAGGTCCGCGAGCAACTGCGCCATCCGGCGCCGTCCACCCCGTCGTCCCACCGTGACACCGGCTCCGCGGAGCCGGGCACGGCCACGATGGGGCTCGCCACCACCATGGGAGAGGTCGCCGAGACCACCGGCGCGGGAGCCATCGCCGTCGTCGCGGTCCTGGCACCCGTCCTGGCCGGAACCGCCGCGGCGATCTTCCTGCTCGTGGGCTACATCCTCAAGATGCTCGACCCCGAGCCGGCGTTCGCCCAGACCATGCTCACCGCCGGATGGGTGTTCGGCGCCATGACCGCGGCCGCGATCCTCGTCGCCGCCGTCGGACTGCTCCTGACCGCCCTGCGCAACCGGCCCTCGCTCGAGGCCGGACCCTACAGCGAGATGACCGCGGAAGTGACCCGGGCCAGGGAAGCCTGGCTCGAGGCACTGCTGGAGCGCGGCATCCTGCCGTTTCTGCGGGAGGCCCTCGCCGATCCCGGCACCGCAGCACTGCGTCGTACGGCACCGCCTGCGCCGACCAGCCGCATGCCGCACCTCGGCTACGACCGGCCCGGCTTCAGCAGCCCGGACGACGGCGCCACCGGCTCACGCCCGAGCTTCACGAGCCCGGACTACTCCAGCCCGGACTTCGGGGGGCCGGAGCACAAACCGGAGTAACAGCCGGAACAGCCCCTCGGCTTGCGCCCCCCACCAGCCCCGTCCGGGAAGCGCAAGCCGAAGACCCGGCCACCAGCCGTGCCGGAGTGCGCCCTTCTGCCCGCAACCACTCGCTCTTGCCGCCGCACCCGACCGCCCCCGGTCGTTGAGACCACCGGGCCGGCCGGGCCCGCGCGCCGGGCGGACGCGGGCCCTACGTGCGGACTGCCGGTCAGTCCGCGATCGGCAGGTACACCCGGTTACCCGCCGCCGCGAACTCCTTCGACTTCTGGGCCATGCCCTCCTCGATCTCCTCCTGACTCCCGCCATGCCGGCGGCGGATGTCTTGTGAGATCTTCATCGAGCAGAACTTGGGCCCGCACATCGAGCAGAAGTGAGCCGTCTTGGCGGGCTCGGCCGGCAGGGTCTCGTCGTGGAACTCCCGTGCCGTGTCCGGGTCGAGGGCCAGGTTGAACTGATCCTCCCACCGGAACTCGAACCGGGCGTCGGACAGCGCGTCGTCCCGCTCCTGCGCACCTGGGTGCCCTTTGGCGAGGTCGGCTGCGTGGGCGGCGATCTTGTAGGTGATGACGCCGGTCTTGACGTCGTCACGGTTGGGCAGGCCCAGGTGTTCCTTGGGCGTGACATAGCAGAGCATGGCCGTGCCCCACCAGGCGATCATCGCGGCACCGATGCCGGAGGTGATGTGGTCGTACGCCGGCGCGACGTCCGTGGTCAGCGGGCCGAGCGTATAGAACGGAGCTTCATCACAGATCTCCTGCTGAAGGTCGATGTTCTCCTTGATCTTGTGCATCGGAACATGGCCCGGGCCCTCGATCATGGTCTGA
Organism: Streptomyces sp. NPDC050287; assembly: GCF_044459385.1. Classification (NCBI taxonomy): domain Bacteria; kingdom Bacillati; phylum Actinomycetota; class Actinomycetes; order Kitasatosporales; family Streptomycetaceae; genus Streptomyces; species Streptomyces sp. NPDC050287. Next base: position 70,279 of record NZ_JBITIY010000007.1, read on the forward strand.
ACGTTGAAACGCTTCGCGATCCGGTTGAGTTCCCCGAGCGTGCGCAACTCCGCGAACTGCGCCTCGTCGTTGGCGTCCGCGATGGAGCCCGGCCGGAGACCGTCGCCCAGCGAGTACGTGACGTCATAGGCGGCGAGGATCTCGCAGAGTTCCTCGAAGTTCTCGTACAGGAAGCTCTCCTTGTGGTGCGCGAGGCACCACGCGGCCATGATCGAGCCCCCGCGGGAGACGATCCCGGTCTTGCGATGCGCCGTCAGCGGCACGTAGGGCAGGCGCACGCCCGCGTGGACGGTCATGTAGTCCACGCCCTGCTCGGCCTGTTCGATGACCGTGTCCTTGTAGATCTCCCAGCTCAGCTCCTCGGCGCGACCGTCGACCTTCTCCAGCGCCTGGTAGAGCGGCACTGTTCCGATGGGGACGGGGGAGTTGCGCAGCACCCACTCGCGGGTGGTGTGGATGTTGCTGCCGGTGGACAGGTCCATGACCGTGTCGGCGCCCCAACGGGTCGCCCAGGTCATCTTCTCGACCTCCTCCTCGATGGAGGACGTCACCGCGGAGTTGCCGATATTGGCGTTGACCTTCACCAGGAACCGCTTGCCGATGATCATCGGCTCGATCTCCGGGTGGTTGATGTTGGCAGGCAGCACGGCCCGGCCCGCCGCGATCTCCTCCCGGACCACCTCGGGGGAGACGTTCTCCCGGACGGCCACGTACTCCATCTCGGGCGTGATTTCGCCCCGGCGGGCGTACGCGAGTTGGGTGACCGCGTTGCCGTCGCGACTGCGGCGCGGCAGGCGCGGCCGGCCTGGGAAGACCGCGTCGAGGTTGCGCAGCCCGCCGCGCGGCGAGGTGTGCTTGAGCCCGTCGTCCTCGGGGCGGACGGGCCTGCCCGCATACTCGTCCGTGTCGCCGCGGGCGATGATCCAGTTCTCCCGCAGCGGCGGCAGACCCCTGCGGACATCGGTGTCGACGTGCGGGTCGGTGTACGGACCGGACGTGTCGTAGAGCGTGACCGACTGCCCGTTGGTGAGGTGCACCTGACGGACCGGCACCCGCAGATCGGGGCGTGAGCCCTCGACGTACGCCTTGTGCCAGCCGATGGACTTCCCGGCCTCCTGGGACTCTTCGCCCTGATTGAGCGGTTCGTCCTGGTTGGAGACAGGCGTGCGTGCGTCCTTGTTGGTCATGAGACCTACTCCCTACGCCGGCATTACCCGGTAACAGGTTCGGCGGTCGACGCAGCGGCTTCCGTCCGTCGACGTCTCGTGTGAAACGTCACTGGATCCAGATGACGTTCCACGTGAAACATCGCTGGGACGGAGGTCAGCGCCCTCTCAGCCCGGTGCTCCGAGCTCCCGCGTGTGCAAAGGTGCCTCCACGCTAGCGTCATGTGGGGCGCGGTGAACAGTGGGCCTCTGCCGTTCTTGCGATGATCGGGCGGTGACCACGCCACATCAGCCCCCGTATCCACCGCCCGAGCCGCCGCGGAGGCCCGGAGCCGGCAACGGCCCGCGCCGTGGAGACGGCGGTTCCGGTGGTGGACGCGGCGACTGGTTCGGCGGCGGAGGCGGGAACGACCACACCGGCGAGCGCGGGGAGGACCACGGCTCGGGAGGCGGAGGTGGATACGACCGCGGCTCCGGATCCGGTAGTGGGCAAGTGCCCGGGCAAGGCAACGGTCGCGGCCCCGGCGCGGGACACAGCACCGGCCACGGTCACGGCCCCGGTGACAGGCCGGGTGCCGGCCACAGCCCTGGTGGCGGTCCGGGCCCGGGCGAGGGGCACGGCCCTGGGGACGGCCACAGCCCGGGCTCCGGCGGCGGGCATGGCCACTCGCACAGTCACGGGCCCGCCACGCCCGTCTCCAGGCACCTGCGCAAGGTCATCGCGGCGATCCTGATCCCGTTCGGCGCGCGGTGCTGGTCGGGCTCGCGGTGCTGTGGCCGGGCGGTGCGCCGGGGCACGAGCGCACCGGTGTCGGCTTCGACCGGCAGACCCAGCAGGCGACGGTCAGCAAGGTCGAGAGCGTCAGCTGCAAGTCGGTCAACGCCTCCGGAGGTACTCCGACCGGTGACACCTCCACCGCCGAGGGCTCGTCCGCCCGGCAACAGGCGAACGGCACCTGCAAGAGGGCGACGATCCGGGTCGACACCGGCAAGGACAAGGGCCGCACGTTCACCGAGATCGTGCAGCCGGACCAGTCACGGCAGTTGCATGAGGGCGAGAAGGTCGTGGTCGCCTACGAGCCCTCCGCACCGAGGGACCTGCAGTACTCGGTCGCCGACGTGAACCGCCGACTGCCGACGTCCCTGCTCGCCGGGATCTTCGCGATCGCCGTCGTGGTGGTGGGCCGACTGCGCGGTGTCATGGCGCTGGTGGCGCTGGCCATCAGCTTCATGATCCTGAACTTCTTCATCCTGCCGGCGATCCTGCAGGGCTCGAACCCACTGCTCGTGGCCGTGATCGGGGCGAGCGCCATCATGCTGATCGCCCTCTATCTGTGCCACGGCCTGTCGGCCAGAACCTCCGTGGCGGTACTGGGCACGCTGATCTCGCTGGTGCTGATCGGCGTCCTCGGCTCGCTGTTCATCGGCTGGGCCGCGCTCACCGGCAACACGGACGACAACACCGGTCTGATCCATGGCCTGTACCCGTCCATCGACATGAGCGGTCTGCTCCTCGCCGGCGTCATCATCGGTTCGCTCGGCGTACTGGACGATGTGACGGTCACGCAGACCTCGGCGGTCTGGGAGCTGCACGAGGCCAACCCGTCGATGGGCCGGCGCGGGCTGTACCGGGCGGGCATACGGATCGGGCGCGACCACATCGCCTCCGTCGTCAACACACTCGTCCTCGCCTACGCGGGCGCCGCGCTGCCGTTGCTGCTGCTCTTCTCGATCGCCCAGAGCAGCGTGGGAACGGTCGCCAACAGCGAGTTGGTCGCGGAGGAGATCGTGCGCACCCTGGTGGGCTCGATCGGCCTGGTCGCGTCGGTACCGGTCACCACGGCCCTCGCGGCCCTGGTGGTCTCGGCCGACCGGCCTGGTACGGAGCCGGCGGCAGCGACGACCGGAACGGGAGCGGTCACTGCCGCCGAGCCCCCGGCTCCGGCACGCGGTGGAAAGGGACGTCGTCGCAAGCGCTGACGCGGGAGGTGCGGCCGGCCCGAACAACGGCCGAGGTGCGAACCGCTCGGCCCACCTCGGCAGGCACTCGCGGTCACCAGGCGCGCCGGTCGCCCCGCGCCATCACGTGAGCTGAGCCACGAGCTCGCCCGTCGCCCCCAGACCCAGACCGCGGGTCACCCTCCTGCCCCGTCACCCGAGCAGAAGTGACCTACGGCCGTGGTGAAGCGTTCCGGCACCGTCACCGCCGGAACGCTTCAGCCCGCGCTCTGTTCCTCCGCCAGGATGCGGTCCAGCGCCTCGTCGAGGTGCGCGTCGAAGTCGGCCAGGGCACCCTCCTGGCCCAGAGGCACCAGCTTGTCGGTGCGGTCGAGGAAGGCGACCAGCGGGGCCGTGGACGAGCGGAACAGTGCCTGGTCGCCGCCGACCTGAAGCCGGATCAGTACGTCACCCAGAGTGTCGGCGTCGGCGGGCGAGACCCGTACGTCTCCCTCCCCGCACGGGCGGCCCACCCCGTCGATCAGCAGCTCACGACCGAACGCCCAGGTCACGGGCGCGTCGCCGGGCAAATGGAAGGTCAGCCGCACGGCGTAGGGATCACAGGTCTCATAGCGCAGCTCCACCGGGATGCGGAAGGAGAGCTCCTCGGACACGAGAAAGCTCATCATGACCTCTGCTTGTACGGTCTCGCGCATCGCTACCCCGTCGTGTGACGTCGACTGGCCGGGAATGATCCCTCTGACACTGGTGGCATCTTGCTGAACGTATATGGCAGATCACAAGGAGTGAGTTTTCAGATACTGATAGAGATCGCGAGTGACCCCAGCAGCCGTCCCATGGCGTGTTGCAACTGCTGCGTCGCCGCTGGGAGACGATCTGCCTGGTGCGCGGGGAGGGAAATGGCCATCGTCGCGGCCGTCGTGCCCACGGTGATCGGAATGGCCGCGCACACCGTGCCCAGCGCGTACTCCTGGCGCTCCGTCACGGGGTCCATGCGCCGCATGCGTTCGAGCCGCCGGAGCAGACTGTGGCTGTCACGCACCGTGTACGGGGTGATGGACTGCACGGGGTGGCGGTCGAGGTGGTCACGGCGGGCCTCCTCGTCCAGCTGGGCCAGCAGACACTGACCGATGGCGTGCGCGTGCCCGGTCTCGCGGAAGTCGGCCCATTCCTCGACCGCCGGGTTGCCGGGGGTGTCGGAGACGCAGACGACCTCGATCTCACCGTCGCGGTACATGGCGTAGTACACGGGGACACCGATGGCGTCACGCCAGTCGGCGAGGGTGTCCACGACGGTGCTGCGACGTTTCTGCCGCGCTCCGCTGCTCCCCAGCCGCTCGGCCGCCTCTCCGAGGAAGAACAGCCCTTTGTCCCGGCGCAGATAGCCCTCGTACACGAGGGTGCGCAGCAGGTGGTACGCCGTCGGGAGGGCCAGACCCGTCTCGCGGGCCAACTGTTTGGCCGGCGCACCGTGTTCGTGATCGGCGACGGCCTCCAGCAGACGCATCGCGCGCTGCACCGACCCGATGAGGGTCGTGGAGTGGGGCGGCGCGAAGGGTTCCGTCGCATGCGGAAGTACGGGGGTCACGTGCCGCTGTACGGGAGTCGCGTGCCGCTGTACGGGAGGGGTCGCGGTCGAGTGGGACTGTGCCGGCGGTGCGGCTCGCTCGGAAGGTGCGGCCGAGCGCGGTCGCCCGGTCGGGGGTGCGGGTTGCTCGGGTGGCCGGATGCGGGATCCCGGAGCCGGAGCGCCTGTCCGGGCGGGCACGGAGGGTGCGGGGGGTTCCGTGGGGGCGGTGTCGACCGTGGCCAAGGGGCACTCCCATAGCGCGAGGGGCGGCCCGTGCCGGGGGAACACGGGAGTGGGTGTTCGCCGCTCACGGGGTCATCCCCCGCGACGGGTTCCGGACTCTATTCGTCCGCCGCCGCTCGCAGACGGCCTGCTCGGAAACTTCCCTCGCGCGAGGGAACCGGTGATTCCTGTTACCGGTCGCCGGTTGCCCCGTAGCGCCCTACCGGCCGTCTCTCGCTCGCCGCTCCGGTCGCCCTGCCCACACCAGGCTCTTCAGTCGCCCCGACCGCCGGACTGCCCCGGTCGCCTCACCAGTCGCTGCGCGACGAGGAGCTCGACATGAACTTCCGTACGACGTAGACCAGTCCGCCGACGAGTGCCACGAAGACCAGCAGCTTGAACAGCAGTCCGATGACGAAGCCGACTACGGTGGCGATCAGCCCGCCGAACACGACCAGGGCGATGACCGGCACCGCGACCCACTTCACCCACCACGGCAGTCCCCCGAAGATGTCTCGCATCGCCCCAACCTCTCTGATACCTGTGCACGCCCGGCACTTCTGGTGCCGAGTCGGTCTGATGTCCTGCACTCGATGCTAGGGCGAGGAGGGGGGCCGGCGGGGGCCTCGCATCCCTTGTCCGCCCCTGACTGATCCCCTAGGGAACCCCGAGGTCCCAGGTCAGCTCTCGGGTGGAGAGAACACCACCAGCACCCTGAGATCCTCGCTGATGTGGTGGAACTTGTGTGCGACTCCAGCCGGCACGTAGACCACGCTGCCGCGCGCGACCTGGGTGGTCTCCATGCCCACGGTGATCGCGGCGCGGCCGCTCACCACGAAGTAGACCTCGTCCTGGTTGTGCGGCTGCTGCGGGTCCCCCTCGCCCGCATCGAGTGCGTACAGGCCGACCGACATGTTCCGCTCTCGCAGGAACTGCAGGTAGGCGCCTTCGTTGGCGGCGCGCTCCGCCTCCAGCTCATCCAACCGGAATGCCTTCATCGACTTCGTCCGCCCCTGCCAGTGCTCGTAACCGATCTCGTCTGCCACGATCAGACACATGAAGAATTTCGTAGTCAAGACGATCGCCAACGCGGGCGCCCTGGCGGTCGCCGTATGGCTGCTCGACAAGATCACTCTGACCGGTGACAGCACCGGGAAGAAGGTCTGGACCCTGATCCTCGTCGCCCTGGTCTTCGGCCTGGTGAACTTCCTGGTCAAGCCCATCGTGAAGATCCTCACCTTCCCGCTGTTCATCCTGACCCTCGGCCTGATCACCCTGGTGGTCAACGCACTGATGCTGCTGCTCACCTCGTGGCTGGCCGACAAGCTCGACCTGAGCTTCCATGTGGAGGGCTTCTGGACCGCCGTCCTCGGCGGCCTGATCATCTCGATCGTGTCCTGGGCGCTGCACGTCGTCCTGCCCGACGAGGACTGAGCACGCCATGACGTACCGCGTCTGCTTCGTCTGCACCGGCAACATCTGCCGCTCCCCGATGGCCGAGTCCGTCTTCCGCGCCCGCATCCAGGAGGCCGGGCTCGATGGCCTGGTGGAGGTCGACAGCGCCGGCACGGGCGGCTGGCACGAGGGCGACGGTGCCGACCCTCGTACCGTCACCGTCCTCGTGGACAACGGCTACGAGAGCGCACACACCGCCCGCCGGTTCCAGCCCTCCTGGTTCTCCCGCCTGGACCTCGTCATCGCCCTCGACAGCAGCCACCTCAGGGCCCTGCGCCGCCTCGCCCCCACCGCACAGGACGCGCGGAAGGTGCGGCTGCTGCGTTCCTACGACCCGTCCGCGGACGGCGACCTCGACGTTCCGGACCCGTACTACGGGGGCATGGACGGCTTCGAGGAGTGCCTTGAGATGGTCGAATCCGCGAGCGAGGGTCTGCTCGCCGCGGTACGCGAGGACATGGAGGGACGGGTGGCATGAGTGACTCGGGCAGGGGTGCCTCGGGCAGGGCCGACTCGGGCGGGAGTGTCTCCGGCAAGGGGGAGGTGACCGGTCCGGCGGGTCCTCCGGGCGCCGGCGACGGCACCCGCGCGGTGCGGGCGGGGCTGCCCGAGCCGGTCAGACACGAACCGACCCTGCCCGGCCCGGTGTTCGCCGCGCACTTCCATCTGCCGGGCGAGGTGACGGGTCCGTACGCCTACGGCCGCGACGACAATCCCACCTGGACGCTGTTGGAGCGAGCGATCGGCGAACTGGAGGCGCCCGGGCAGGAGGGCGCCGAGACGCTCGTCTTCGCCTCCGGGATGGCCGCCGTCTCCTCGGTGCTCTTCTCGCAGCTGAGCGCCGGGGACACGGTCGTCCTGCCTGAGGACGGCTACCAGGCGCTGCCCCTGGTCCGTGCCCAGCTGGAGGCGTACGGCATCGAGGTGCGCACCGCGCCGACCCGGGGCGATGCCCAGCTCGACGTCCTCGACGGCGCTCGGCTGCTGTGGATCGAGAGCCCGTCGAACCCCGGGCTCGACGTGTGCGACATCCGGCGGCTCGTCGAAGCGGCACACGCGCGCGGCGCCCTGGTCGCGGTCGACAACACCCTCGCCACACCGCTCGGACAGCGTCCGCTGGAGCTCGGCGCCGACTTCTCCGTGGCCAGCGGCACCAAGCAGCTGACCGGGCACGGCGACGTCCTGCTCGGATACGTCACCGGCCGCGACACCCGGGCCATGACCGCCGTACGCCGCTGGCGCAAGATCGTCGGGGCGATCGCGGGGCCCATGGAGGCCTGGCTCGCGCACCGTTCGATCGCCACCCTCCAGCTGCGGGTCGACCGGCAGAACGCGAGCGCCCTGGTGCTCGCCGAAGCGCTGCGGGAGCGGCCCGAGGTGACCGGGCTGCGTTATCCGGGGCTGCCGGACGATCCCTCGCACAAGGTGGCCTCGCAGCAGATGCGGCGCTATGGATGCGTGGTCTCGTTCACGCTCCCCACGCGCGCGCGTGCCGACCGTTTTCTCGACGCGCTGCGGCTGGTGGATGACGCGACCAGCTTCGGAGGGGTGCGGTCCACGGCCGAGCGGCGCGGGCGGTGGGGCGGAGACCCTGTGCCGGAGGGCTTCATCCGCTTCTCGGTCGGCGCCGAGGATCCCGAGGACCTGGTGGCGGACGTGCTGCGCGCGCTGGACGAGTCGGCCTCCTGACCCTGGTCGCGACGCTTCGACACTTCGGCGCTTCGGCGCTTCGGCACTTCGACGCTTCGTCTGCGGCGAGGACGCGTCGCACCCGCGCCGGACGGCCTCCGGCTACGGACAGCGGACGGTCCGAGCCTCCCCCCTCGTGGCTCGGACCGTCCTCGGTTCTGCGCGCGAAGAACCGCGTGACCAAGGCTAGTTGACTCTCTGTCAGTGTCCAATCACTGTAGCGACACAGGCCTATCGACATATTTATAGTTGGGCCCTGCCTCGGAGCCGGGAGAAGGGCAGGGAAGGGGAGGGCGTCGCCATGGATCTGGCCTTGCTGCGCACCTTCGTCACGGTGCACCGGGCCGGTTCCTTCACCCGCGCCGCCGCACTGCTAGGACTGTCCCAGCCGGCCGTCACCTCGCAGATCCGCACCCTGGAGCGGCAGCTCGGACGACCGCTGTTCCTGCGACAGGCCCGCGGGGTGACCCCGACGACCATCGGCGACGAGCTCGCCCACAAGGCGGCGCCGCATCTCGACGCCTTGGTGGAGATCGCCGAGACCGGCCTCGACGACGAGTCCTCCCTGCGCACCCTGCATCTCGTCGGCCCTCCCGAGTTCACCGCCGAGCGGGCGTTACCCGCGCTCACCACGCTGACCGGCGAGGACGGCCAGGGCTTCGCGCTGCGCGCCTCCTTCGGGAACGCCGAGGAGGCGCTGGAGGGTCTGGCCGCCGGGCATCACGATCTGGCCATCAGCACGGCCCGTCCGCGCGGCGCTCTGCTCACGGCGACTGCGCTCTGCGACGAGGAGCACGTCCTGGTGGCCGCTCCGCGCCGGGTCGAGCTGCTCGGCGCCGGGAGGGCGGCGCGGCGCAAGGGGACCCGGTCGATGGACGGACTCCTCACGGCCGAGGGAGCACATGCGCTGGAGAGCATCCCGGTTGTCGAGGTGCACGAGTCACTGCCGTTCGTCTCGCGCTACTGGGCCTCCGTCTTCGACTCCCGCCCGGCTGCCCCGGGCACCGTCATCGTCCCGGACCTGCGTGCGGTCCTCGCCTGCGTGGCCGCGGGCGCCGGGCTGGCGGTGCTGCCCCGCTATCTGTGCGCGAGCGCTCTGCGCCGCGGTGACGTCGTCGCGCTGCATGAACCCCCGGTTCCGCCTCTGCGGACCTACTTCCTGTCGGTCCGCACCGGAACGCTCGCCATGCCGCATATCGCGCGGGCTCACGAGTGGCTTCTGCGGGCCGCGGGAGACTGGTGCTGAGGCCTGATCCCGGCTCATCACGGCGTGAACTCACCTGGTCACGTTTCGCGATGTTTCACGTGGAACCAGCCGGGCCACATTTCTCCCATGACCGTCCGACCTGTGGTCAAGCGCACCGCACGCGCCGTTCTGCTGGACGGTGACGACCTGATTCTGATCAAGCGCACCAAGCCCGGCATGGATCCCTACTGGCTCACGCCCGGCGGCGGGGTCGAGCCGGAGGACACAACTGTCGTCGACGCCCTGCACCGCGAGGTGTACGAGGAACTCGGTGCCAAGATCACCGACGTGGTGCCCTGCTTCGTCGACACCGTCGAACACATCGGCGAGGACAGCAGCACGACCGGCGTGAAAGTACAGCACTTCTTCGTCTGCCACCTGGAGTCGATGGACCCTGCTCTACGGCACGGTCCCGAGGTGGACGAGCCCATCGGCGAGTACGAGATCGTGCGGGTGCCCTTCACCCGGGTGGGCATCGCCTCCGTACATCTCGTGCCGCTGTCGCTCCGGCACTACCTGGACGGCAACATCGAGGGCGTCCGCGCCATGCACGCTCCCGACCTGGGCTGATCCCCGCCTCACGAAGAGGTGGCGACGAGTTCCTCCAGCGAGTCATGGCGTATGCGCTCGAACGGGACACCGATGTCCCTGAGGGCGTCCACCCCGCTGCGGATCATGCCGGGCGGCCCGGACAGGTAGGCGTCGTACTCGTTCCACGGGCCGTACTCGCGGATGGCGTCGGGGAGCTGGACATGCGCCTGCTGGTCGACGACCGCACGGACCGAGAGCCAGGAGTGGGACTGCTGGAGCCGGAGCATCGTGTCGATGTCATAGAGGTCGTGGTCGGTACGGGCTCCGTAGAACACCTCGACGGGCCGCCGTGCCCCGTGCTCGGCGACATCCTCGACCAGCGCCTTGATCGGCGCGATGCCGGTTCCGCCACCGAGGCAGAGCAGACCGCTGGCGGAGGTGTGGTCCACGGTCATCGAACCGGCCGGCGGTCCGAGCCTGATGATGTCTCCGGGGCGGGCGCGATGTACCAGGGCGTTGGAGACCCAGCCCGCGGGGACGGCCTTCACGTGGAACGACAACAGTCCGTCGGAGCGGGGTGCGGAGGCGAAGGAGTAGTGCCGCCAGATCCGCGGCCACCAGGGCGTCTCCAGGCTCGCGTACTGCCCTGCGAGGAAGGGATAGGGCTGATCGGGGCGGACGGTGACCACCGCGACGTCCGGCGTTCTGAGGTCGTGTGAGACGACCTCCGCGTACCACCAGGCCGGAGCGCGCAGTTCGTCCGCGGCCGCCGCGTCGATCATCACCTGCGAGATCGTCGTGTACGCCCGAACCCAGGCACCCTCCGTCTCCGTGTCCCAGCCCGGGGAGTACTTGCTCAGGGCGCCGATCAGGCATTCACCGACCGCCGGATAGTGCTCGGCCTGAGTGCCGTACTTGCGGTGACCCCGACCGAGGTTCTGCAGGTAGTCGACGAGGATCTCGGTGTTGTCGATGTGCTCGGCCGCGGTGAGCAGGGCCTTCAGCAGCCGGTCCCGCTGGGTGTCCATCGCCGCCGGGAACAGCGACCTGAGGTCGGGGTGGCGTACGAAGAGCAGCGCGTAGAAGTACGACGTGACCTTGTCGGCGACGGGGCCGATCTCGCCCATGGTCCGACGGATGAGGACGGCGTCCGGAGAGGCGTCCTGGGACGGGGCGGAACGCTGGGCGGGGACGCGGGGATCGGGACTCGGGGTTTCGGCGCGTGCGATGTCGGAGGGCGGGGCTTCTGGGGGCGGGGCGGTGGCGGTGGCGGTGGCGGTGGACGATATCTCGGGGGCCGGTGCCGCGGCGGTCCGGATGCCGACGGTCGGTGTGCCGGGAGGCTGCTGTGTGCCGTGTGGTGTGCCGGGAGGCTGCTGCCTGCCGTGTGGTGTGCCGGGAGGCTGTATGTCGGAGGGCTCCGCGCGGGCGGTCGCTGTCTGGCCCTGGCCGTCAGCTGTAGGCCTCGGTATGTCGTCCGTCGCGTCGGGAGCGGGCGGCTGTGTGACGTCCGTCTCCAGAGGGGACTGCTGCTCGTCGGTCGTCGAAGGGGGCTGGTGCGTGCCGTCGGTTGCGGCAGGGGGTGCGGATGCCTTCGCCGGCGGGGTTGCGCCGGAGCCGGTCGCGGTCCTGCCCATGGGGCGCATCCCGGCCAGGCGGCTGCCCTCGGCCGTCTCCGGTGTACTGCCAGGAGTCGTCGTCGGCTGCTTGCGCGGCGTGAACCAGCCGGCCCCGCCGCCGGAAGTGCCGTTGTCGGCCGACGTGGTGGTCGGAGCGTCCATGGTGTGCCTCGCCTCGAACATCTTTCGGTCGGTCTGCGCACTTCCTCGGTCGGGAGGTGCCTGCTTTCCCCCGCAGACGGCTTGCTTTCCCCGTTCGCTGCAACAGCCAACGCCGCCACATTCAACCCGTGTCCCGGTTCCGTACGGACAAGTAAGGCGAGAGTGTGACATTGGCCGCAGTACTCTCACCGCAGCGTCCCACCCGGTAGCTACGCCCGGCCGCATGACCGGAAATACGGGTCTTCGATCTCTCCGTCCCGTTAGGCTGCATTGCCTTGCTCTGTGTTCACACTGGGCGCACAGGCTGTGCACCTCGCCCCGACGCGAACCGGAGTCGACCATACCGGCAGCCGGTCCGCACACAAGTCCCCCCTCCTCCGCGATGAATAGAGAGAGGGACGAACCGTGAATTCCATCAATTACCGGGCGTTTACCACCATTTCATATGCTTCCCGCAAATCTTTCCCCATGTAGCTATGAGTCGACAGACCGGACAGATGGCGGTCCGCATTGACCGCGACGGAGATGGGCACCACGCCGAACAGGTCCCTGTCCGACAAAGAATCGCCATACGCGACACAGTCGGCCCGCGTGACTCCGAACTCCTCACACAGCCGGTCGGCGATCCGCACCTTGGCGGCGGCGCTGAGGACTCCGGCGGGGTCCACGGGCTCGGTGAACGGCACGGCGGGGAAACGGGAGCCGTGCGCCGCATGGGCGCCCCAGCCGATGAGCCGCTCCACGAAGAAGGACGGAGAGAGCGAGACGACGGCACAGTAGTCGCCCGCGTCTCTGATCTCCGCCCAGACCTCAGGGATCCGAGCCAGCCACGGTGCGCCGTCAAAGGCCGCCGTCACATGAGCCTCGGTGAGATCCGCCCAGAGCGCGTACACCTGTGCCGCATACTCGGGCGGCCCTATCAGGCCCGCCCCCAGCGCCCGGTCCAGCGCCACCGTCTCGGCTTCCAGGCCAAGTTGCCGGGAGATCTCCACGGGCGCGGTGGTTCCATGCAACAACGTGCCGTCGAGGTCGAAGAGATGCAGTCTCGCCATGCTCTTGAGGTTAGTGCGGAGCGTTGTGCGCTCCTTGATCGACCGCCTCCGGACAGGCTCTGTTCGCCGGTGTTTCACGTGAAACACCCAGCACCTGTTCAGGCGTTGCGGAGTTGGCCATGACATGGCCAAAAGCTCGTACGTCCCCACGGAAACAGGTGGACGTCGAGGGCTCACGTCGGACAGCCTGACCTGCGTGCCGACTCCTTCCCCCAGCGCTCTGCCCATCCGCCGTCTGACGCTGCGTGACCACTCCGCCTGCGCCGACCTGTCGCAGGACCGGGGGTGGCCACGCGAGGAGCACAAATGGGCCTTCCTCCTCACCGCCGGGCATGGCTACGGCATCGACGATCCCGACGGCGGACTCGTCGCCGCCTGTGTCGTCACCGAGTACGGACCGCGGGATCGCCCCGATCTCGGGGCGATCGGAATGGTTCTGGTCGCCGAACGACATGCTCGCCGGGGTGTGGGGCGCCGGCTCATGCGTCACATCGTCTCGATGATGGGCACGACGCCGCTGACCCTGCACGCGACGCCGAACGGCCGCCCGCTCTACGAGGAACTCGGTTTCAAGGTCACCGGCCGGGCGGAGATGCTGCGCGGACACTTCAGGCCGACGGAGACGGGCCCCGGGATCGCCACCCGTGCGGCCACCGCCGAGGACCTCACCACCCTCCTCCGGCTCGACGAGGAGGCGTTCGGCGCCGATCGCACGCACATCATCACCCGGCTGCCTGCCTTCGCCGACCAGTTGCGTGTCGCCGAGGAGGACGGCCGGATCATCGGATACGCGGCCGCGTGGCCCAACATGGACACCCACGTCGTCGGCCCGCTGATCGCCCGCGACACCCGGACGGCCAAGGCCCTGATCAGTTCCCTCGCCGCCCACACCGACCGCCCGCTGCGCACCGACATCGACGTACGGCACGAAGAACTGCTGGCCTGGGCGAAGGAACGCGGCCTGGCATCCGCGGGCTTCAACGCGGTCATGACGTACGGGATCGCGGAACTGCCCGGCGACTGGAGCCGGAGGTTCGCTCCGCTGACCGTGGCGGCGGGCTGAGACGCTCCGGAGGGTTTCCCTGCGTGCGGCTCACTGATGGGCGGCAGCACGCTGATCCGTCGGCACGGCCTGCGTGACCAGTGTGCTGGGCTTGCCGGCACGGCGCTCCAGCGCGGTCGAGAGGAAGGCCAGGAGCAGAGCGCCTGCGGCGAGAGCGGCGCCGACCCAGTTGGGGGCGGTGTAGCCGAAGCCGGCCGATATGACGAGCCCGCCGAGCCAGGCGGAGAGCGCGTTGCCGAGGTTGAAGGCGCCGATGTTCACGGCCGAGGCCAGTGTCGGGGCACCGTGCGCCTGGTCGAGGACACGCTTCTGCAGAGGCGGGACGGTGGCGAAGCCCAGGGCACCGATCAGCGCGATGGTGACGGCCGCCAGGGCTTTGTGGTGGGCGGTGAGCGTGAAGAGCGCGAGGACGACGACGAGGGCGCCCAGAGAGACGTACAGCATGGGCATGAGAGCACGGTCGGCGAACCGGCCGCCTACGAGGTTGCCGCCGACCATGCCGACCCCGAAGAGGACCAGCAGCCAGGTGACCGAGCCGTCGGCGAAGCCGGCGACGTGGGTCATCATCGGGGCGATGTAGGTGACGGCCGCGAAGACGCCGCCGAAACCGAGGACGGTCATCGCCATCGCGAGGAGCACCTGTGCGTTCTTGAAAGCGGCTATTTCGTGCCGCAGGTGAACGCCTTCCACCCGGGGGATCTCGGGAACGAGCTTCGCGACGCCGAGCAGGCCGACGACGCCCAGGGCCGCGACGATCCCGAAGGTGACGCGCCAGCCGACGGACTGCCCGACGAGCGTGCCCAGCGGGACGCCGACCACATTGGCGACGGTCAGGCCGGTGAACATCATCGCGATCGCCCCGGCCTTCTTGTCGGGTGCGACCAGGTCGGCCGCGACAACCGAGCCGATGCCGAAGAAGGCCCCGTGGGCAAGTGAGGCGACCACACGGCCGATCAGCATCACCGCGAAGGCCGGGGCGAGGGCGGACAGCAGATTGCCGACGATGAACAGTCCCATCAGCAACATCAGCATCCGCTTGCGGGAGACCTTCGTGCCCAGCACGGTCATCAGCGGGGCACCGAACATGACACCGAGCGCGTAGCCGGTCACCAGGAAGCCGGCGGTGGGAATGGAAACGCCGAAGTCGTCCGCGACCTCGGGCAGCAGGCCCATGATCACGAACTCGGTCGTTCCGATTCCGAAGGCCCCGATCGCGAGAGCCAGAAGCGCGAGCGGCATGGGGGTACACCTTCCAAAGATTGCAAGAGCGCGTTACGCAGGAACACAATAGTTGCAGACGCGCTATACACGCAAACGACGAGTACCTGGGCAAGGGTGTCTGCTGATTCGAGAGGTCTGCGGCGGCGTGTTGGCGGACGCATTTAAAGTGCATCCATGGGAGATCTTGAAATACGGCCCGCCACCGCCGAAGACGTCCCGGAAATCGTCGCCATGCTCGCCGACGACCCGCTGGGCGCCCAGCGGGAGTCACCGGACGACCTGGCCCCGTACCTGGCGGCACTGGAACGACTCACGTCCGATCCCCACCAACACCTGGTCGTCGCCGTACGCCAGGACCGCGTCGTCGGCACGTTGCAGCTCACGGTCATCCCCGGACTGTCCCGGCGCGGTTCCACCAGATCGATCGTCGAAGGCGTGCGCATACACGCCGACGAACGCGGCAGCGGCCTCGGCACGCGCCTCATCGAGTGGGCGGTCGAGGAATCCCGCCGCCAGGGTTGCGGGCTGGTCCAGCTGACGTCGGACAACACCCGCACGGACGCCCACCGCTTCTATGAGCGGCTCGGCTTCACGCCTTCACACGTGGGTTTCAAGCTCCAGCTATGACCGGGCGGCCGATGACATGGCACCCGCGTGGGGGGGGGGGGGGGGGGGGGGGGGGGGGGGGCCCCCCGCCCCCCCGCCCCGCCCCCGGGGGGGGGGGCCCCCCCCCCCCCCCCCCCCCCCCCCCCCCCCCCCCCCCCCCCCCCCCCCCACCCCCGT